>NZ_JBXAON010000002.1:424416-751035 GCF_058802865.1 Caulobacter sp. GW822-FHT01G02 | reverse complement strand
CACCTGTCGAACCGTCCGGCCGACGCCGGGGCCATCGCCCGCGCCAAGCCGGTCTTCGACACCCAGTGCGTGGCCTGTCACGGCCTGGAAGGCAAGGGCGACCAGACCCTCGGCGCCCCCAACCTGACCGACAGCGAATGGCTCTACGGCGCCGACCGCGCCGCCATCCGCGGCCAGATCTTCGCCGGCAACGGCGGCGTCATGCCCACCTGGGCCGGACGTCTCAGCCCCGAGACCATCAAGGCCATCGCCGTCTACGTCCACGCCAACGCCGCCGGACAATAACCGGCCATGCCAACCCTCATCGACAACACCAAACCCAAAACCGAAAACCGGACGGCGGTCTCAGCCGCCGCACGGGCCAAGGACAAGGGCGCGCCCAAGGGCAGCGGCCTCTACAAGCCGCGCGAGCCGATCTATCCCAAGCTGGTCCACGGGACGTGGCGCAGGGTGAAGTGGGCGCTGCTCATCGCCACCCTGTCGATCTACTACGTCACCCCATGGATCCGCTGGCGTCGACCCGAAGGCTTCCCGCAGCAGGCCGCGCTGGTCGACTTCACGGGCGGCCGCTTCTACTTCTTCGACATCCAGCTGTGGCCGCAGGACGTCCATATCATCACGGGGCTGATGGTCGCCGGCGCCCTGGCCCTGTTCCTGGTCACCGCGCTGTTTGGCCGACTGTGGTGCGGCTATACTTGCCCCCAGACCGTCTGGACCGACCTCTTCATCGTCGTCGAGCGCCTGTTCGAGGGCGACCGCAACGCCCGCATGCGCCTGGACGCCGCGCCGATGTCCTTCGACAAGCTCTGGCGCAAGGCGGGCAAGCACCTGACCTGGCTTGGCATCGCCTTCGGCACCGGTGGGGCGTGGATCTTCTATTTCCATGACGCTCCGACCCTGATCCGCACCTTCTGGATCGGCCAGGCCCCGGCCACGGCCTATGTCTCCTGCGCCTTGCTGACGGTGACCACCTATGTCTTCGCCGGCTGGATGCGCGAGCAGGTCTGCACCTATATGTGCCCGTGGCCGCGCATCCAGGGCGCCATGCTGGACCAGCACTCGCTGCAGGTGACCTATCTGCGTGATCGCGGCGAGCCGCGCGGCGCGCACAAGAAGGGCCAGGACTGGGCGGGGCGCGGCGACTGCATCGACTGTCACCAGTGCGTCGTGGTCTGCCCGATGGGCATCGACATCCGCGACGGCAGCCAGTTGGAGTGCATCAACTGCGGCCTTTGCGTCGACGCGTGCGACGAGGTCATGACCAAGCTGGCCCGGCCCACGGGTCTCATCGCCTATGACACCGACGCGGCCGTCGCCGCCCGCGCCTGCGGGCGCAAGTCGACCTACAAGCCCGTGCGTTCGCGGACCATCTACTACGCCCTGGCCCTGACCGTGGTCGGCGGCCTGACGCTGGGCGCGTTGATCGGCCGGCCCAAGGCCGACCTCCACGTCATCCGCGACCGCAACCCGATCTTCGTGCGTATGCATGACGGCGCGGTGCGGGACGGCTATACGCTGAAGATCACCAACCGGACCTTCTTCGACCGCCGGTTCGAGATCGCGTTCGACGGCGTGACCGGCGCGCGCCTCAACCAGCCGGGCGCCCCGGGCGCCGTCAGCGTCACCGTGCCGGCGGACCAAGTCGCTTCGGTGCGGGTCTTCGTCACCGCGCCGCCCGAAGCCGAGCTCGCGGCCAGCACGCCGGTCCGCTTCATCGCCCGCGCCGGCGACGTCCAGGCCGACGCCAAGACCGTCTTCCTCTCCGGAGCCGCGAACCCGCAATGACCGCCGCCTCGTCCCCCGAGATCGTCCAGTCCAAGACCGCCAAGCCCATCACCGGCTGGCATGTCCTGATCGCCGTCGTGGCGTTCTTCGCCGTAGTGATCGGCGTCGACACGCTGTTCATGATCAAGGCCTACGGCACCTTCTCGGGCGAGGTCGCCTCCAACCCCTACGAGGCGGGCCTGGCCTTCAACAAGACGCTGGCCCAGCGCCAGCGCGAGGCGGCTTTGGGTTGGACCGCCTCGGTCGAGAAGGCCGACGGCGGCACGGTCGTGGTGCGTCTCGTCGACAAGACCGGCGCGCCGCTGGACCGCCTTTCCATGACCGGCGTCCTAGAGCGTCCCGCCACCGAGGTCGGGCGCCAGACCCTGGACTTCAAGCCGCTGGGCGACGGCCGCTATCAGACCCGCGCGCGGCTCGACGGCGCCTGGGACCTGCGGGCCACGGCGCGCAACAGCCGCGACGTCTTCGAGCTGGAAACGCGTCTGCTGGAGCCCGTCAAATGAACGCCAGCCTGACCGTGGATCGCGATCTGGAAGCCTTCGTTCGCCGCGACGAGGCGGGGCGAGGGCGGCTTGAACTGCTGGTCAGCGGCGCTCGCTGCGCCGCCTGCATCCGCAAGATCGAGACCGCTGTCGCCGGCCTGCCGGGCGTCGCCGGCGTCCGCCTGAACCTGACGACGGGCAAGCTGGCCGTCGAACTCACCGGGCGCGAGGCGCATCCGGAGCGCGTCGTCGAGACGGTCGAGGGCCTGGGCTACCGCGCCTGCCTGTTCGATCCGGCCGAGGCTGTCGCCGCGATCGATCGCGAGGGCCGCGAACTGGCCGTCGCGCTGGGCGTCGCCGGCTTCGGGGCTGGCAATGTGATGATGTTCACGGTCCCGGCCTGGGCGGGCCTGTTCGGCCAGGAGCTGACGCCGGCGACTCTGACCCTGATGTACTGGATGGCCGCGATCGTCGCCACGCCCTGCGCCCTGTTCGCGGGACGGCCGTTCTTCCGCTCGGCCTGGGCGTCGTTGAAGCGCGGCAAGGCGAACATGGACGTGCCGATCTCGATCGGCGTGATCCTGACCCTGATCGTCAGCTTCTCCGAGACCATGCTGCACGGCCAGCACGCCTATTTCGACGCCGCCGTCACCCTGCTGTTCCTGCTGCTGATCGGGCGCTACCTGGATCACCGCCTGCGCGCCAACGCCCGCTCGGCGGCGCGCGACCTTTTGGCCCTGCAAGCCCCGGTGGCTGTGCGCCTGTCGGGCGAGGCCGAGCACGGCGTGCCCGTCGCCGAGATCGTCGTCGGGGACCGGCTGGTCGTGGCCCCTGGTGATCGCGTGCCCGTCGACGGCCTGGTCGAGGCCGGCCGCTCGGAGATCGACAACGCCCTGATCACCGGCGAGACGGCCCTGGCGCCCGTCACGGTCGGGGCGCGACTGCACGCCGGCGCGCTGAATCTCTCCGGCCGCCTGGTCATGACCGCCACGGCGCGCAGCGAGGACTCCACCCTGGCCGCCATCGCCCGGCTGATGGAGGCCGGCGCCCAGACCCGCTCGGCCTATGTCCGCCTGGCCGACAAGGCCGCCGCGCTGTACGTGCCGGTCGTCCACACCGTCGCGGCCGCGACCTTCGTCGGCGGCTGGGCTCTGGGCCTGGGTCCGCGCGAGGCGCTGCTGCGGGCGGCGGCGGTGCTGATCGTCACCTGCCCCTGCGCCCTGGGATTGGCCGCCCCGGCGGTGCAGATCGCCGCCAGCAGCCGCCTCTTCCGCAGGGGCGTGCTGGTCAAGTCCGGCGCGGCCCTGGAGCGCCTGGCCGAGGTCGATCACGTCATCTTCGACAAGACCGGTGTGCTGACCGAAGGCTGCCCCCGTCTTGTCGACGCGCCGGCCCATCTGGTCGCCCTGGCCGCGCCCCTGGCCCGCGCCTCGCGCCACCCCCTGGCCAAGGCCTTGGCCGCGCAAGCCGGCGCCGGCCCTGTCGCCGCCGATTGCGTCGAGACGGCCGGGCAGGGCGTCGAGGGTTTGATCGACGGCCGCCGTGCGCGCCTGGGTCGCGCGGCTTTCGTTGGCGTCAAGGACGGCGACGCGCGCGAGACCGAGCTGTGGTTCGGATTCGAAGGCGACCTGAAGATCCGTTTCGTGTTCGAGGACCAGCCGCGCGCCGACGCGTCCGAGGCCATCGCGCGACTTCGCCGAATGGGCTTGTCGGTCGAGGTTCTGTCGGGCGATCTCGCGGGCCCGGTGCGCGAGATCGCTCACGCTGTCGGCGTCGCGGACTGGCGCGCGGGCCTGACGCCTTTCGACAAGGCCGCGATCGTGGACGGTCTCAAGGCGCAGGGCCGCAAGGTGCTGATGGTCGGCGACGGCCTCAACGACGCCGCCGCCCTGGCTCGGGCGCACGCTTCGATGGCCCCCGGCGCGGCGGTAGACGCCGCCCAGAACGCGGCGGACCTGGTCTTCACCGGCGAGGCCCTCGGCGCGGTGCCCGAGGCGATCGACACCGCCCGGTCGGCCCGCCGTCGGGCGCTGCAGAATTTCGGCTTCTCGGCCATCTATAATGTCGTGGCCATGCCCGCCGCGATGGCGGGCCTGGTCAATCCGTTCATCGCGGCCCTGGCCATGTCGGGCTCGTCGATCGTGGTGTTGCTGAACGCCGCCAGGCCTCGTTTGAGATGGCCCCGCCGATGAACATCATCCTGTTCCTGGCCCCCGCGTCGATCGGGCTCGGCGCCATCGGCCTGCTGGCCTTCTTCTGGACCATGCGCTCGGGCCAGTACGACGACCCCAAGGGCGACGCCGCCCGCATCCTCTACGACCATCTCGACGACAAGCCGCCGGCGGAGGATTGACGCCGATCAAGGTTCGCGGTCGTCGAACGCGGCAAGACGGGTTCACTTCATTGTGGAAGGGCCCGCATGTCCCTCGACACCGCCGACCTGCTTCGTGTCCGCAAGCTGCCCTTGTTGGACGCCGCCTCCGCCGACAGCTTCGCCCAGCTGACACACGACGCCGTGCTGCGAAGCGTTTCGCGCCGCACCGCCTTGACGCTCGAGGGCGAGGTCAGCCCCTGGCTTCCGATCCTTATGGAGGGCTCGGTCGCTCTGGAGAGCGGACGGGAAGGGCAGGGCGCGACCCTGGCCCTGCTGGAACCGTTGTCCACCGTGATGTTGGCCTCGGTGGTGCTGGACGTGCCGGCCTTGGTGACGGCCTGGGCCGCCCCGCGCAGCGAGGTGTTGCTGATCCCCGGCGCGGCGCTGCGCCTGGCCGCCCGAACCGATCCCGCCCTGGCCTTCGCGGTCTCCGAGGAGCTTTCCGGTTGCTACAGCGGCGTCGTTCGCGCCCTGAAGAACCAGCGGCTGCGCGGTACGCGGGAGCGCCTGGCCAACTATCTGCTGACCCAGCACAGGCGCCAGGACGGCGCGACCCGACTGACTTTGCCTAGCCGCAAGCGGGTGCTGGCCTCGCTGCTGGGCATGACGCCCGAGAACCTGTCGCGCGGCTTCGCCAGCCTGGCGCCGCTGGGTGTCGAGGTCGACGGTCCCATCGTCACCCTGCGGCGGCCCGGCGACCTTGCCTTGCTAGCGGCCGCCGACAACTCGATCGACAATCACGCCCCCTTCGACGCCGCCCACCCGGGCCAGGCGGAGCGCGAGCGTCGCCGCTTCAAAGCCATTGATTTTCCGGTCCCCGAGGACGCCCGCCCATGACCGCCACGATCCTGCCCGCCGCCCAACGCCCGCACGCCGAGCGCAACCTGCCGCGCTACACCAGCTATCCGACGGCCCTGGCCTTCGACAGCGCCCATGCGAGCGAGGCCGAGGGCTGGTATGGGGCGACACGGCCGGATGACCGGCTGTCGGTCTATGTCCACGTGCCGTTCTGCCGCCGCCTGTGCTGGTACTGCGGCTGCCACACCTCGATCGCTCCGACCTACGATCGTGTGGGAACCTATCTCGACGTACTCCGGCGCGAGATCGATCTGGTCGCCGGTCGACTGGGCGAGCACGACGGCCTGGCGCACCTGCACTTCGGCGGCGGCAGCCCCAACGCGCTGCGACCGGCCGATTTCGTCGACGTGACGGCCCGACTGGCGCGCGCCTTCCGCCTGCGGCCCGGCGCCGAGATCGCCGCGGAGCTCGATCCTGGCATGTTGTCGCAAGACTTCATCGCGGCGGTCGGCGAGGCTGGCGTGACCCGCGTCAGCCTGGGCGTCCAGACCTTCGATCCGAATGTCCAGACCTTGGTCAACCGTGTCCAGCCCTATGAGCAAGTCGCACGGGCGGTCGAGGGGTTGCGCGGCGCGGGTGTCGGCGGCGTGAACTTCGACCTGATGTACGGTCTGCCCGGCCAGACGCCCGACAATGTCCACGCCTCCGCCCGAGAGGCGGTCGCCCTGCGGCCCGACCGGATCGCCGTGTTCGGCTATGCCCATGTGCCGTGGATGAAGAAGCACCAGACGATGATCCGCGAGGCCGACCTCGCCGATCTCGATGGACGCTGGCTGCAGGCCGAGGCGGCCGACGCGGCCCTGGTCGAGGCCGGCTACGTGCGGATCGGCCTCGACCACTACGCCTTGCCTGACGACGCGCTTAGCCACGCGGCGGCGGAGGGACGGATGCGGCGCAACTTCCAGGGCTACACCGACGACGCGGCGGCGGTGCTCATTCCCATTGGGCCGTCGTCGATCGGTCAGTTCCGCGAGGGCTTCGTCCAGAACCACGTGCCGAGCGACCAATGGGCGGCCCGGATCGCCCAGGGCGAGCTGCCGCTGAACCGCGCCTTGGCCGTGGGCGACGAGGATCGCCTGCGCGCGCTCGTGATCGAACGGCTGATGTGCGACCTCTCCGTCGACGTCGAGGCGATCTGCCGGGATCAGGAGATGTCCAGCGATCTGCTGGCCGAGAGTCTCGACGCCGTCGACGCCCTGGCCTTGGCCGGACTTTGCCGCCGTGACGGCGCGGTGATCTCGATTCCGGAGACGGCGCGACGCCTGATGCGCGTGGTCGCCGCCGCCTTCGACGCGCGCCTACCCAAGGCGGCCGACCGTCACGCCAAGGCGGTCTGAACTGTGATTATGTAACGCGTTCTCAAAGTCGCGCCTCGACGCTATGAGAGCGGTCATGCGGCGCAAGGCGACATGGTGGCGGAACCTGGGAGGCCTTCTGGCCGCCTGTGTCCTGTCACTGCTCGTGGCAGCGCCGATGACCAGCGCCGCGGCTTGCCTCTGCGCGGCGGACGGGGCCGCGATGACCGCCGGCCAAGCGATCCAGGCCGACCACGGACAGGACAGCGCGCCGTGCAAGGCGGCCTGTTGCCTGGGAGGGCACTGCCATCACGCCGGTCCCGCGCTCGACGCGCCCGTTTCGAGCGTCGCCGCGCCGGCCCTCACGGGCGCCCGTCACGCCATCATGCCGGTCCACGCCTTGCCGTCGCTGACGGTCTCCGCTCTCGATCGCCCACCTCGCGGCTGACGGCCCGCGCGCTTTAGCGCGCCGTCGTCATGTCATCGCGAGGAATCTTCATGTCATCGAACCGATGGCCGCTGCGCGCGGCCTTGGCGTTCGCCGCTTGCGGCGTGTTCCATAGCGTGGCGGCGGCCCAGACCGCGCCGCCCCTGGAAACCCTGCTGCGCGAGGCCGCCGCGCCCTATCTGATTGTCGGTGAGGCCGAAACGCGCGCCGCCGAGGGGCGCGCCCAACAGGCCTACGCCCGGCCCAATCCGACGCTGGACCTGCAGGTCGAAAACGTTGGAGGCGACGGATCTTACCGCGACTTCCAGAGCGCCGAGACGACCTTGTCGATCGGCCAGACCCTGGAGCTGGGCGGCAAGCGCGGCGCGCGGGTGGCCACGGCCAAGGCCGAGCTCGACACAGCACGATCGCGCGCTGTCCTAGGCCGTGTCGCCTACGCCCGCGACCTGGTCGTGGCCTATGCGACCGCGGAGGCCGCGAGCGAACGGCTGGTCGTCGCCAGGGAGAGCCATGAGCTGGCCGAGGCCGACGCCCGGGCGGCGCGGTTGTTGGTCGACAACGGCAAGGAAGCCGAACTACGCGCCTTGCAGGCGCGCGCGGCGGTCTCGGTCGCGCAGGCCGAGGTCTCGCGGGCCGAGGCGGAATCGGGTGGAGCGCTGGCCCGGCTGGCGGCCTTGACCGGCGGCGAGCGGACCTTCACCGCCGTGACGCCCGGCGCGTTGGACCATGCCTGGCGCGCCTCCGCCGTCGCGGCTCAAGCGCCGACGGTCGCCGTCGCCGAGGCCGAACAGCGGGTCGCGACGCGAAAGCTCGACCTGGAACACCGCCGCGCCACGCCCGACGTCACCGTCAATTTCGGCGTTCGACGCCTGGCCGGCGAGGACTTCACGGCCGCCGTCGCCGGCTTCTCGCTGCCCTTGCCGCTGTTCGACCGCAACCGAGGCGCGGTGAACGCGGCGCGGGCCGAGGCCGACGCGGCGCGTGCCAGACTGCTCATGGCCCAGGCCGAGGCGATCGCCGACCGCCGCGGCGCCGAGGGCGAGGCGGCGGCGGCCGAACGCTCCGCCGCCGCCGCCCGTGAAGGCGAGGCCGCCGCCCGCGAGGCCTATCGTCTGGCTCGCCTGGGCTACGAGGCCGGCAAGCTGCCGCTGCTCGAACTCCTTTCCGCGCGTCGCGACCTCGTCGCCGCGCGCCAACGCAACGTCGAGGCGCGGCTGACGCGCGCCAAGGCTATGGCGGACCTCGCCCAGGCCAACGGACAGATCGCTTTCGGGGACATCCAATGAACGACCGCAAATGGATCCTGGCCGGCGCGGCTGCCGCGCTGGTGACCACCGCCGGCCTGGGCTTTGGCCTTGGTCGCCTGACCGACCCGGCGCCGGCGCGACCTCCGGTTCACGAAGAGAAGGGGGAAGCGCCGCACGAGGAAGACTTCGTGGCGCTGTCCGCCGCCGACGCCTTCAAGGCCGGTGTGCTGACCACCACGGTCGGACGCGGCGGCGGCTCCGAGCTGGTTCTGCCCGGTCGGGTCGCCCTGGCCGTCAACGCCTCGGCCGCCCTCGGCGCTCCGGTGTCGGGGACGGTCGAGCGCGTCCACGTCGCCGCCGGTGATCGCGTGGCCGCCGGCGCGGCGGTCGCCACCCTACGCAGCGCGGAGGGAGCCGGCGCGCGGGCCAGCGTTGACGCCGCCGACGCCGGGGCGCGCGCCGCCCAGGCCGCCGCGGCTCGTGACCTTCGCCTGCTGGAGGCCGGGGTCGTCGCCCGGCAGGACTGGGAAGTCAGTCAGGCCGCCGCAGACAAGGCCCAGGCCGAACTGCGCGCCGCCCGCGCCCAGGTCGCCGCCCAGGGCGCGCCCCGCGCCGGCGGCCTCGCGACCCTGCGCGCCCCGATCGCCGGGATAGTCACCCGGGTCGACGCGCGCGTCGGCGGCTTTCTGACCCAAGGCGGCCTCGTCGCCGAGATCGCCGACCAGGGGCAGGTCGAGTACGTCTTCGACGCGCCGCCGGCCTCGGCCGGCGCCATCCATGTCGGCGATGCGATCCTGGTCCAGCGGCCGGAAGGCGGGGAAGCCAGCGCGCGCATCGTCGCCGTCGCCCCCAGCGCGCTCGGCGCTGGCGCGGCGGTCGTGCGGGCTAAGCCGACCACGCCCGCGCCGCAGATCGGCGCGATCGTCTCGGCCCGGGTGATCCTCGCCAAGGGGCAGGGCGGCCTGACGGTCCCGGCCGAGGCGGTCCAGACCCTGGAGGGACGCGCCGTGGTGTTCGTCGCCGAGCCCAAGGGCTTCCGCGCCACGCCGGTCGTGACCGGCCGGACCGCCGCCGGTTCGGTCGAGATCCTGAAAGGCCTCACCGGTGGCGAGACCCTTGCCGGCAAGGGCGCTTTCCGCCTGAAGGCCGAACTGGGCAAGGGTGAAGCGGGGCACGAGGACTGATCATGCTGAACCGCCTCATCGACCTTTCGGTCCGCTTCCGCTGGATCGTCGTTCTGCTGGCCGTGGCGCTGTTCGCGTTCGGCCTGCAGCAGCTGTCGCGCCTGCCGATCGACGCCGTGCCCGACATCACCAACCGCCAAGTGCAGATCAACACCATCGCGCCGGCCCTCGGCCCCGAGGAGGTCGAGCGGCAGGTGACCTTCCCTCTCGAGACGGCCTTGGCCGGAACGCCGGGCCTGGTCGAGACCCGCTCGCTGTCGCGGCACGGTTTCTCGCAGATCACCGCCGTGTTCACCGACAGCACCGACCTCTATTTCGCCCGCACCCTGATCAACGAGCGCCTGCAGGCCGCCCGCGCCAACCTGCCTGACGGTCTGGAGCCCAGCATGGGACCGCCCGTCACCGGTCTGGGCGAGGTCTATATCTGGACCGTCGAATTCAAGGGCGCGCCGGCGCGATCCGGGGTCTCCTATGTCACGCCCGAGGGCGAGACCCTGCGGACCGACGTCGAGAAGGCCACCTATCTGCGCACTGTCCAGGACTGGATCGTCGCGCCGCAGTTGAAGACCCTGAACGGCGTCGCGGGCGTCGACGTGCTGGGTGGTTACGTCAAGGAGTACGCGGTCCATCCCGATCCGGCCAAGCTGGCCGCGCGCGGGATCAGTCTGCCACAACTGGTCGAGGCTCTGGAGCACGCCAACCGCATCGCCGGGGCTGGCTACGTCCAGCGCGGCGGCGAGGCCTATATCGTCCGCACCGATGCGCGGGTGAAGAGCCTGGCCGAACTGGCCGACACCCCGATCGGCCGTCGCGGCGGCGCGGTCGTCAAGGTCTCGGACGTCGCCACGGTCGCCATCGGTCATGCCCCGCGCCTGGGCTCGGCCAGCGAGAACGGCCGTGAGGTGGTGATCGGCACGGCCCTGATGCTGGTCGGCGAGAACAGCCGCACCGTCGCCGCCCGCGTCGACGAGCGTTTGAAGGCCATAGCGCCCAGCCTGCCGCCAGAAGTGATCATCAAGCCCGTGCTGGACCGCACCCGGCTGGTCGACGCCACGATCCGCACGGTCGAGCACAACCTGACGGTCGGGGCCCTGCTGGTCATCGCGGTGCTGTTCCTGGCCCTGGGCAACTTCCGCGCCGCCTTGATCACGGCGCTGGTCATCCCGCTTTCGTTCCTGATCGCCGCCATCGCCATGCGGCGGTTCGGGATCAGCGGCAATCTGATGAGCCTTGGGGCGCTGGACTTCGGCCTGATCGTCGACGGCGCCGTGGTGGTGATCGAGAACACGCTGGGACGGCTGGCGCAACGCCGGGACGTCGAGGGGCGCGCTCTGACCGCCGCCGAGCGCCTGTCGATCGCCATCGACGCGGCCAAGGAGATGGCGCGGCCCGCCGCCTTCGGTCAGGCGATCATCCTGCTGGTCTACGCTCCGCTGCTGACCTTCGAGGGCGTCGAGGGCAAGATGTTCACGCCGATGGCCGCCACGGTGATGTTCGCGCTGGCTGGCGCCTTCGTGCTGTCCCTGACCCTGGTCCCGGCCCTGACCGCCCTGGCGGTGCGCGAACCGAAAGGTCACGGCGAGACCAAGGCCATGGCCGCCATCCGCACGCGCTTCGAGCCGGTGCTGCGCGCGGCCGTGGCGCGTCCGAAGGCGGTGGCCGGCGGCGCGGTCTTGGCGCTGGCGCTCGGTGTCATCGCCTTCTTCGCCCTTGGTCGGGAGTTCGCCCCGACGCTCGATGAAGGCGATCTGCTGGTCCAGGCCAGTCGCGTCCCCTCGATCTCGCTTGAGGAGAGCCAGGCCATGCAGTTCGAGGTCGAGAAGGTGCTCTCGGCCCAGCCCGAGGTCGCCCTGGTCTTCACCCGCACCGGCACCGCCGAGATCGCCTCCGACCCGATGCCGCCCAGCGCCTCGGACACCTTCGTGATCCTGAAGCCGCGCAAGGACTGGCCGGATCCCGGCCTGTCCAAGGCCAAGCTGGTCGAGCGGATGGAGGGCGACCTTAGCAAGCTGATCGGCAATGCCTACGAGTTCACTCAACCGATCCAGATGCGCTTCAACGAGCTGATCGCCGGCGTGCGATCGGACGTGGCGGTGAAGGTCTATGGCGACGACTTCGCCGCCATGAGCCGGACCGCCGACCAGATCGCGGCGACGCTGCGCAAGGTCCCCGGCGCTGCGGATGTGAAGGTCGAGCAGATCTCCGGCCAACCGACCATCACCGCCAGTGTCGACCGTACGGCCGCCGCCGCCTTGGGCGTCCACGCCAGCGACGCGGCCGACGCTCTCGAGATCGGCCTCGGCGGTCGCGAGGCCGGCCATATCCTGGAGGGCGACCGCCGCTTCGACGTGGTCGTGCGCCTGGACGACGCCTCGCGCGCCGATCCGGCCGTGATGGGCCAGTTGCCGGTCGTATCGGAGAGCGGAGAAGGCGCGACGGCCATCCCGCTGTCCAGCATCGCCCGCTTCGACACCGCCGAGGGCCCCAATCAGGTCAGTCGCGAGAACGGCAAGCGGCGGATCGTGGTCCAGGCCAATGTCCGGGGCCGCGACCTGGGCGGCTTCGTCGCCGACGCCCAGGTCGCCGTGGCGCGTGAGGTCAGGCCAACACCCGGCTCCTGGCTCGAATGGGGCGGTCAGTTCCAGAACCTGGAGCGGGCCAGCGCGCGACTGGCGATCATCGTGCCGGCCGTGTTCCTGGTCATCGCCGTGCTGCTGTTCTTCGCCCTTGGCTCGGCGACGGAGGCGGCGCTGGTCTTCGGCTGCGTGCCCCTGGCCCTGGTCGGCGGCGCGCTGGCGCTGTTGCTGCGGGGGATGCCGTTCTCGATCTCGGCGGCGGTCGGCTTCATCGCCGTCTCGGGCGTGGCGACGCTGAACGGACTCGTGCTGATGCAGAGCATCAAGCAGCGGATGGTGGGCGCGACCGACATCGCCGCCGCCGTGATAGACGGGACGGTCGGACGCCTGCGGGCGGTGTTGACCACGGCGCTGGTGGCCATTCTGGGGTTCATTCCGATGGCCCTGGCCATCGGCCCCGGGGCAGAGGTCCAGAAGCCCCTCGCCACCGTGGTGGTTGGCGGCCTGCTGACCTCGACCGTGCTGACCCTGCTGGTGCTGCCGAGCTTCTATGTTTGGCTGGCGGAGCGTCGGGGCTCACGCCCGGATCTCACGCAAGGATGAGATGAGAGTCGCCCGGATCGTTTCAATCCTTGCGCGGATGGGCGGTTCGGGCGAAATCGCTTCGAATGAACAAGATGCTTACCTGCGGCCTGTTCGCCGCCGCCATGTCGACCGGCTTGACCGCCCACGCGTCCACGATCTCGGCCAAGCCGGATCCGAAGCTGGTCGTGGTCATCTCGATCGACCAGTTCAGCGCCAACCTCTACGCCCAGCACCGGCCGGAGTTCACCGGTGGGCTGAAGACGCTGAGCGGCGGCGTCGTCTATCCGAACGGCTACCAGTCGCACGCCTTCACCGAGACCTGCCCGGGCCACTCGACCCTGCTGACGGGCAAGCATCCGAACAAGACCGGCATCAGCGCCAATGACTGGTACGACCTCGCCACCGGCAAGACGGTCTACTGCCTGGCCGATCCCAGCGCGACGCCGGCCGACGATCCGAAGGGGCGGGCGGTGTCGCCGGCCAATCTGGTCGCCACCACCTATGGCGATTGGCTGAAGGCCGTGTCGCCGAAGAGCCGGGTGTTTGGCGTGTCGGGCAAGGATCGCGGGGCGATCACCATGTCGGGCCACCAGGCCGACGGCCAGTTCTGGTACCAGCCGGGTTTCGGCTTCACGACCTGGGTCGCCCAGGGCCAGACGGCGGAAGAACGCTTGAAGCCCGTCGCCGCCTTCAACGCCAGGCTGGCGGCGGACCTGAAGAAGCATCCTTACGTCTGGGACTACGACAAGAAGCTGATCGGCGGCTCGGCCAAGCGCTGCCAGGCGCTGGAGGCTGACTACGAGACCGGCGGTCGCAAGTGGCGCGCGGCCCTGCCGATTCCGGTCGCGCCCGACGAGGCCGGCCAGCAGCGCGATCTCTACGCCAGCCCCTATACGGACCAGGTGACCCTGGAACTGGCCCAGACCCTGCGCGAGACGTATGGCTTGGGTGACGGCCCGCAGGTCGACGTGCTGACCGTCAGCCTGTCGGCCACCGACTTCATCGGCCACCGCTTTGGCACGCGCGGTCCGGAGATGTGCGATCAGATCGCCCGTCTCGACGACCGCCTGGGCGCGTTCCTCAAGAGCCTGGACAAGGTCAAGGGCGGGGTCCTGGTCGTGCTGGCCGCCGACCACGGCGGAGCCGACTTCGCCGAGCGCCTGCATGACGAGGGCTATGACAGCGAGCGCGTGATCGGCAAGCCGTGGGTCGCCGGGCTGAACGCCCAACTGCGCAAGGATCTCGACCTGTCGTGGGATCCGCTGATCGCCGACGGCGGCATAGACCAGATCTACGTCGTCGGACCGGATCGCAAGGCGCCCTCGATCACCGACCGCGCTCGCATCACGGCCGCGGCCCTGGCCTTGATCCAGCGGGATCCGGCCGTGGCCGAGGCCTTCGACTCCAACGCCATTCTGACCCTGGCGCCGGCGCCGGCCGACGCCGCGATCGAGGAACTGTCGGTGGCCGAGCGCGTGCGTCGCAGCGTCTATCCGGGCCGGGTCGGGGATATACTGATCGCCTTCAAGCCCAACCGCGTGCCGGCCACGGCGGGCGCGACCTATGTCTCGACCCACGGCAGCCCCTGGGACTACGACCGGCGCGTGCCGATCCTGTTCTGGTGGAAGGGCGCGACGCCGCACGAGCGGGTGCTGCCGCTGGACACGGTCGACATCGCCCCAACCCTCGCCGCCGCCACGGGGATCAAGCCGCCGGCCGATATCGATGGCGTCTGCCGGCCGCTGGTCTACGGCCAACCCTGCCGATAGGGACGGCTAGCGCGATCGCTTGCGGTGCCGGGCCAGATCGATGCCGTGGCGCTCGATCTTGTCGTAGAAGGTCTTGCGCGGAATGCGCAGGACCTCCAGCGCCTTGCGGACGTCGCCTTCGCCGGCCGTAAGGGCTTCCTCGATCAGGTGCGCCTCGTAGGTGGCGACGCGCGCCGGCAGGGGCGGCGGCGGATCCGCCTGCGGATCGCCGCCCTGGTCCGCCAGGCCTAACGCCACCCGCTGGGCGTAGTGGCTGAGTTCGCGGACATTGCCGGGCCAGTCGTGGTTGTAGAGACGCCAGCGGATCTTGTCGTCGATCTTGGGCGGCTCGCCCTCCAGCCGTTCGCGGGCTCGGGCCAGGAAGTGGGCGAACAGCAACGGCACGTCTTCGCGGCGCTCGCGCAGCGGCGGGATGCGGATGCGCACGACGTCCAGGCGGTGAAACAGGTCCTCGCGGAAGGCTCCGGCGGCGACGGCGTCCGACAGGTCCGACTTGGCGGCCGCGACGATGCGCAGGTCCAGGGTCTGGGCGCGGTTCGAGCCCATCGGCGTGATCTCGCGCTCTTCCAGCACCCGCAGGAACTTGCCCTGCGCCTCGGGGGCCAGGGTCTCGATCTCGTCGAGGAACAGGGTGCCGCGATCGGCTTGCTGGATGCGGCCGGCCCGCTGGCGCACCGCGCCGCTGAACGCGCCCAGCTCGTGGCCGAACAGCTCGCTGTCCAAGGCGACGGCGGGCAGGGCGGCGCAGTCGACGGCCACGAACTCTCGATCGCGGCGGCGGCCCCAGGCGTGCAGGGCGCGGGCGGCCAGCTCCTTGCCGACTCCGGTCTCGCCCTCCAGCAGTACGTCGACATCGGCGTTCGCCAGCTGTCTTAGCGTGGCGCGCAATCGCTCCATGACCGCCGTCTGGCCGATCAGCGGCCAGTCGCTCTGGGCCTCGACGGCCAGGGTGCGCAGGGTGCGGTTCTCCAGCACCAGCCGACGCTTCTCCATCGCCCGCCGGACGCTGCTGACCAGGCGGTCCGGGGCGTAGGGCTTGGCCACGAAGTCGTAGACGCCGTCGTGCATGGCCTCGACCGCCTCGGAGACGTCGGCATGACCGGTGATCAGGATGACCGGCAGATCCTCGTCCTGGGCCTTGAGGCGACGAAACAATTGGCGGCCGTCCAGACCCGGCATGCGGATGTCGCTGACCACCACGCCTGGGAATCCGGCGGGCAGGGCGGCCAACGCAGCCTCGGCCGCGGCGAAGGCCAAGACCTCGAACCCGGCCAAATGCAGGGTCTGGACATTGGCGTCGCGCAGCACGTCGTCATCGTCGATGAAGGCCACTTGGTTGACGGGAGCAAACATCAGATACGCGCCTTGGGGAGGGACATGACGAAGCGGGCGCCGCCAGGAGCGGGCTCCAGGGAAAGCTCACCGCCGAACTCGGCGACGATGTCGCGGCTGATCACCAGGCCGAGGCCGAGCCCGCGCGGCTTGGTGGTCGCGAAGGGCGTGAACAGGCTCTTGGCCGCCTCGGGGGCGACACCGGGACCGTTGTCGGCGACCCTGATCCGCACCTGCGCGCGCTTGACCACGACCTCGACGCGGATCTCCGGATCGGGCGTGTCCTCCAGCGCTTCCAGGGCGTTCTGCAGCAGATTGACCAGCACCTGCTCCAGCCGGAAGCGCTCAGCCATCACGCGGGCGGCCTCGTCGGCCTCGTCGCGGATCACCCGGACGTTCTGCTGACGCACGCGTGGGCCGACCAGCAGCAGGGCGCCATCGATGGCGTCGCGCACGGTCACCGGCGCGGCGGGCGCGCTGGACTTGCGGGCGAAGGCGCGCAGTTCGTCGGTGATCAGGCCGATACGCTCGGTCAGGCCGGCGATCAGGCCGAGATTGGCCCTGGCGGTCTTGTCGTCGGCGCGATCCAGGAAGGCGGCGGCGTTGTCCGCATAGGCGCGAATGGCGGCGACCGGCTGGTTGATTTCGTGCGCCACGCCGGCGGCGATCTGGCCCAGGGTGGCCAGCTTGTTCGACTGGACCAGCTCATCCTGCATCCGGTGGGCGTGGGCCTCGGCGCGGCGGCGTTCCTCGATCTCGACGATCAGGCGCTGGTTGGTCTCTCTAAGCTCCGCGGTACGCTCGGCGACGCGAGCCTCCAGCTTCAACCGGGCTGCCTCCTGGCGGGCGGAGCGGAGGCTGGCCTGACCCCGCCAGCGCAGGATGGCGAAGGCGGCGCCGCAAACGACCAGACCGACCAGCAGGGCGATGGCTCGCGCTCCGGCGACGGCGGTCCGCAAGGTTTCGCCCACCGGCGTGAACGTGAAGACCGTCCAGCCGGCGGCCCCCAGGTCGGCGCTGGCGGCCATGAAGCGCGTATCATCGTCCGCCGCCGCCGTGGTCAGGACCGGCGGCCGGCCGGCCACGGGCGCGGGCGTGGCCTTCAGCACCGAGAACGGGGCGTCTCCGAAGCGGTGCTCGGTGCGCAGTTGTTCCTGCTCGGCGCGGGGCAGGCGCGTGAGGGTCGAGAACCGCCAGGCCGGGATGGAGGTCACCAGGATCACGCCGCGCGGGTCGGCGACGAAAGCGGGTTCGGCGGACGACCACTCGGCCTCCAGCGCCTCGAATTCCACCTTCACGACCACGACGCCCAGCATGCCCTCGCGCCCTTCGACGCGGCGGGACATGAACAGGCCTGGCCTGCGGCTGACCGTGCCCAGCGCAAACAGTTCGGCGACGCCGTTGGCGCTGGCTTCCTTGAAATAGGGGCGGAAGCTGTAGTCGGAGCCGACGAAGCTGGTCGGTTCACGCCAGTTGCTGGCGGCGATGGTCATGCCCTTGGCGTTCAGCACATAGATCACCGCCGCGCGCGTGCCGCCGCTCAGGGTTTCCAGCTTGCGGTTCAGGGCGTCGATGCCGCGCGGCTCCGCCGAGCGCAGGGTCTCGGCGACATCCGGGTCCTGGGCCAGCACGAAGGGCAGCGAGCGGTGCTTGGCCAGTTCACTGCGCAGCACGGCCGCGTGCAGGGTGGCGGAGGTCTGGGCCTGACGCGCCAGGTCGGCCTCGGTGCGCCGTTCGGCGACCGCGCCCGCGAAGCCGACGACGGCCGCCAGGATGATCACGCTCACCGCGAAATAGGCCGCCCAGCGAAGGGCGATCGGGTCGGCGAGATTCGGCGACCGCAAGGTCGTCATCGACGGGCTTCCAGGGTTTGTGTGGATTCTCGCACAAATGCCGGATTTGGTGTGAGGATTTTCGCAGTCAGCGAAGCGGGCCGTCTCGCCTTCGAAGGTAAAATATCAAATAAAAACAATGTCTTGTGGCTTTTCTTCATGCCGCTTGCGCGGACTTCCGCCTGAAAGGATCGTCTATCCAGGCGTCCTGGCAAAGGGGCGCGGGGTGGAAACGCGGCCAACAGGCCGGTCCGAGAGGCGACAGTGAAGACGATCCAACCGGCCGCGCCCGCGCGAACTCCCGAGCGATCCAAGCCGTTCTTCCAGCACCTCTATTTCCAGGTGCTGCTCGCCATCGTCCTGGGCGGCGCCATCGGCCACTACTATCCGGAGATGGGCCAATCGCTGAAGCCGCTGGGCGACGCCTTCATCAAGCTGGTGAAGATGGTCATCGCCCCGGTGATCTTCCTGACTGTCGTGACCGGCATCGCCGGCATGCGCGACCTGGAGAAGGTCGGCCGCGTGGCCGTCAAGGCGTTGGTCTATTTCCTGGTCTTCTCGACCCTGGCCCTGATCGTCGGCCTGATCGTCGCCAATGTCGTCCAGCCGGGCGCGGGCATGAACATCGATCCGGCCACCCTGAAGACCGACAAGGTCGCCGAATACGCCGCCAAGGCGCATGACCAGACCGTTGTCGGCTTCCTGATGCACATCATCCCGGACACCGTGGTCGGCGCCTTCGCCGAGGGCGAGATCCTGCAGGTGCTGCTGATCTCGATCCTGTTCGGCCTGTCGCTGACCCTGGTCGGCGAGCCGGCCCGGCCCGTGGTCGACTTCCTGGAACTGGTCGCCCAGGCCTTCTTCAAGTTCGTGCACATCGTGATGAAGGCCGCCCCGATCGGCGCCTTCGGGGCCTTCGCCTTCACGATCGGCAAGTACGGCATCGCCTCGGTGGCGAACCTGGCCATGCTGGTTGGCACCTTCTACCTGACCTCGGCGCTGTTCGTGATCGTGGTGCTGGGCGCGGTGGGCATCGCCAACGGCTTCTCGATCTTCAGCCTGATCCGCTATCTGAAGGCCGAACTGCTGCTGGTGCTGGGAACCAGTTCGTCGGAAGCCGCGCTGCCCAGCCTGATCGAGAAGCTGGAAAAGGCCGGTTGCCCGAAGTCGGTCGTCGGTCTCGTCGTCCCGCTGGGCTATTCGTTCAATCTGGACGGCACCAACATCTACATGACCCTGGCGGCGCTGTTTATCGCCCAGGCCACCGGCGTTCATTTGTCGTGGGAGCAGCAGGCGCTGCTGCTGGGTGTGGCCATGCTGAGCTCGAAGGGCGCGGCGGGCGTGACCGGCGCGGGCTTCATCACCCTGGCCGCGACCCTGTCGGTGGTCCCCTCCGTTCCGGTGGCCGGCATGGCCCTGATCCTGGGCGTTGACCGCTTCATGTCCGAGTGCCGAGCGCTGACCAATTTCACCGGCAACGCGGTGGCGGCGATCGTCGTCTCGCGCTGGGAGCGCGGCCTGGACGTCGCGGCCTTCAAGTCGGCCCTGAACCCGAAGAAACACCCGCCGGCCGCCGGCGGTCCCATCCCGGACCCCGTGCGTCCTTAAGGCGCCGTATCGAATTCCAGAGCCTAGTCAGAACAAGAAAATTGGGGAGCTAAACGTGACGCACCAAACCCTCCGCGGCTATCGCCGCCGCCTCGTCCAAGGCGCGGCCCTGGCCAGCCTGCTGATCGCCACCGCCGCCGCCGCCCAGGAAACCGCCGACACCAAGGTCGAAGAAATCGTCGTGGTCGGCAGCCAGATCAAGGGCGCCAAGACCACGGCCGCCCTGCCGGTGACCGTGCTGGACAACAATCAGATCGCCGCCACCGGCGCGGTCTCGGGCGACGACCTGTTCCGCTCGATCCCGGCGATGGGCGACGTCTTCATCAATCCGAGCAACGCGGCCCAGACCAGCAACTCGACGCGCGGCGACGTCAATTCGATCAACCTGCGCAGCCTGGGCGTCGGCAACACCCTGGTGCTGCTGAACGGCCGCCGTCTGGTCTCGCACCCGACCAGCCAGTCGTCGGGCACCGTGCCGTTGCTGGGCTACAACGCCAACGCCATCCCGACCTCGAACCTCGAGCGCCTGGAGGTGCTGCGCGACGGCGCCGCCGCCATCTACGGCGCTGACGCCGTGGCTGGGGTGGTCAACACGGTGCTGCAAAGCGACTTCGACGGCCTGACCGTCGACGCCCAGTACGGCTGGGCCGAGGGCACGCACCGCAAGGAATACACCAGCAACATCTTCGCCGGCCGCAACTTCGCCGAAGGCCGGGGCAACATCTCGCTGAACGGCAACTTCACCTGGCGCACGGCCCAGCGTCCCAGCGACCGGCCCTACACCGCGACCCAGGACCTGCGCTCGTTGTTCGCCGGCTATCCGGACTATGCCGCCAGCGCCGCGCCGGACAATCGCGGCAACCAGAACTCGTTCGCCAACTTCACGGTGTTCGGCGGCCCCGGCGTCATCCGCCAAGGGACGACGGCCCTGACCACCGCCGCCGGCGCGACCCACGTCCAGCCCAACACCATCGCCGGCTGCGCCACCCAGCTCGGCAACGGCCTGTGCCTAGGCACGGGCAACCTGGCGACCGGAAGCACCGCAAACGCCTATCGCTACAACGCGGTGCAGAACGACGCGACGACGGTCCAGCCGGAGATTGAGCGCCAGAACCTCTTCTTGAACGGCCACTACGACATCAGCGACACCCTGACGGCCTATGGCGAGCTCGGCTTCTACCACGCCACGTCCGAGGGCCTGACGACCCAGGGCACCAGCCTGGTGACCATCGGCGTGCCGGCCAGCAACTACTGGAACCCCTTCGGCCCGGTGACCTTCGCCAACGGTACGGTCAATCCTAACCGCTTGCCGGGCCTGACCAACGTGCCGGTCACCGGCCTGCCGGTGACCTTCACCAACTACCGTTTCAACGACCTGGGCCCGAGCAAGGTCGAGGTCGAGAACTACCAGACCCGCTTCCTGGGCGGGCTGAAGGGCGAGCGGTGGGGCTGGTCCTGGGACTCGGCGCTGCTCTATTCGAAGGCCGACGCCAAGGACGAGAGCGACGGCATCGACAGCAAGAAGCTGGCCGCCTCGCTGACCCTGTCGACCCCCGACGCCTACAACCCGTTCAACGGCGGCTGCCTGGACGGCACGGGCGGTCGTGACTGCACGCCCAGCTCCAAGGCCGCGCTGGACGCCATCCGTTTCCGCCTGAAGCGCCACTCGACCACCACCCTGACCCTGGCCGACTTCAAGGTCTCCAAGCCGGACCTGCTGACCATCTGGTCGGGCGATGTCGGCGTCGCCGCCGGCGTCGAGTTCCGTCACGAGACCCAGCGGGATCGCCGCGATCCACAGCTGGACGGCCGTACGCCCTTCACCGACCCGGTCACCGGCGCGACCAGCAACAGCAACGTCACCGGCGTCAATGATACGCCCAGCACCAAGGGCTCGCGCGATGTCGGCTCGGCCTTCGTCGAGTTCGCCCTGCCGCTGGTCTCGCCGGAGATGAATATCCCGCTGGTCCGCCGCATCGATCTCCAGGTGGCCGGCCGCTACGAGAACTACAGCGACTTCGGGTCGGTCGCGAAGCCGAAGGTGGCCTTCGCCTGGGACGTGGTCGACGGCGTCCGCTTCCGCGGCTCCTGGCAGAAGGGCTTCCGCGCCCCGAACCTGGAGACGACCAATCCGTTCGCCTATTCGCGGACCAACACCGTCACCGACTATTACCGCTGCGAGGCCGACCTGCGCGCCGGCCGCATCTCGACCTTCAGCGCCTGCACGCGCGGAGTAGGCATCCGCTTCACCACGGCCGGCAACCCGAACCTGAAGGCCGAGGAGAGCGAGAGCTATTCGGTGGGCGTCGTGCTGCAGCCGACCTTCATTCCGGAGCGGTTCGGCCGCTTCACGGTCACTGTCGATCGCTGGCAGATCAAGCAGCAGGGCATCGTCGGCACGCTGGGCTCGACCAACGCCGCCGTGCAGGACTATCTGTTCCGCCTGACGGGCACGACCAACGCCAGCGTCATCCGCGCCGCCCCGACGGTGGACGACATCGCCTTTTTCAACGGCACGGGCCTGACCCCGGTCGGCCAGATCCTTGAGATCCGCGACCAGTTCAAGAACCTGCAGCCCCAGACCGTCAGCGGCATCGACTTCGGCCTGAACTGGACGCTGCGCACCGACAAGCTGGGTCGCTTCAGCGCCAATGTCGACGGCACGTACATGGACAAGTTCTCGCAGGAACTGGCCCCGCCGATCGCCGACCTGTTCGCCGCCCGCGCCGCCGGCACGATCAACCCGGCCACGCCGCTGACCGATCCGGGCGACCTGCTGAAGCGCAACGGCAAGCCGAAGTGGAAGTGGAGCGGCACGGGCACCTGGCGCGGCGGCCCGGTTCAGATCGGCGCCTCGGTGATCTACACCGGCGCGGTGCTGGACACCGACCTGCTGTCGACCAAGGGCGAGCCCTGGCGCGTGGAGCCGCTGACCACGGTCAACCTCTATGCCCAGTATCGCTTCGCGCGGAAGGGCTGGGCCAACGACACCCGCATCCGGGTCGGCGCGCGCAACCTGTTCGACAAGGATCCGCCGCTGTCGTCGTCGGGCTTCATCGGCTCGCTCTACAATCCCTATGCCCGCTACTGGTACATGAGCGTCAGCAAGTCGTTCTGAGGCTGAGCCCCCCGGCCGCTCCAACATCCTCCCATGGAGCGGCCGGCTTCCCTTCGTATTTGCGTGACGAGGTTTTCGCCGGTGATGAAGCTGTCCCCCAAGCTCTCGGGCGCCGCTCTGGCTTTCGGCCTGGCGATGTCCGCCTCGGCCGCTCATGCCGAAGCGCCCGCCGCAAAGACCTGTCCCGATGGTCTGCCGGCCGAGACCAAATGTATGGCTGGCCAGGACATCAATGGCGCCTACTATTGGATCGCTATTCCAAAGGCTTGGAACGGAACGCTCGTCCTGCATGCCCATGGCGGGCCGCGCCTGAAGAAGCCCAAGCCCGACGACGCGATCGAGGATCTGCAGCGCTTCGCCGTCACCGTCGCCGAGGGCTACGCCTGGGCCGGCTCCAACTATCGCCGTGAAGGCTACGGCGTCCGCTCGGCCGCCGAGGACAGCGACAACCTGCGCAAGCTGTTCTGGGAGACTTATGGCCGGCCCAAGCGCACGGTGCTGCACGGCCAGTCCTGGGGCGGCAATGTCGCGGCCAAGACCGCCGAGCTCTACGGCAAGGACGCCGACGGCAAGCTGATCTATGACGGCGTCATCCTCACCAGCGGCGTGGTCTCGGGCGGCACGCGCGCCTACGACTTCCGCGCCGACCTGCGGGCCGTCTACCAGTACTATTGCGGCAACCACCCGGAGAAGGGCGAGACCCAGTATCCGCTGTGGCAGGGTCAGCCAGTTGGGTCGAAGCTGACCAACAAGGCGCTGGACGAGCGCGTCAACGCGTGCACCGGCGTCGACCTGCCGGTCGGCCAGCGCACCGCCCGGCAGCAGCGCAACCTGACCAACATCCTGGCCGTCACGAAGATCCCCGAGCGCACCCTGGGCAGTCACCTGGGCTGGGCGACCTTCACCTTCGCCGACATGGTCAACAAGCGGCTGGACGGCAAGAACCCCTTCACCAATATCGGCGTGACCTACAAGGGCTCGGACGACGACACGGCGCTGAACAAAGGTGTGATCCGCTTCAAGGCCGATCCCGAGGGCGTGCGCAAGCTGGCCGACGACAGCGACCTGACCGGCAAGCTACTGGTTCCGACCCTGACGATGCACGCCATCGACGATCCGACCGCTTTCGTCGAACTGGAACAGGTGTTCCATGACGCCGTCGCCAAGGCTGGCAAGAGCGACCTGCTGGTCCAATCGTTCACCGACGAACACGAGCACTCCAAGCTCGCCACGCCCGAATACGCCGCCCTGCTGCGCGCCATGACCGCCTGGATCGAGCAGGGGACCAAGCCCACCCCCGCGACCCTGGCCGCCGGGTGCGCCGAGGCCGTGAAGACCTATGGCGAGGCCTGCCACTTCCAGGTCGACTACAAGGTTCCGGCGCTGTCGACCCGCAGTTATCCGCGCGCCAAGCCGGGCCTGAAGTAGGCGCACGGCCGCCGGCAGCCTTGCCGTGAAGTCGTGGGTAGGCGTTCAATCGCAATTCTTGTTGTAGGATCGCCGCAATCAGATTGCCCACACCGCCTTCGGACGGCGGCGTGGGTCTAGGCGAGGGGACCCGGGTGATCGAACTCTATCACTGCCACGACGCGCGATCGTTCCGAGCCCTTTGGACGCTGGAGGAGATGGGGCTGGCCTATCGCCTGCACCTGTTGCCGTTCCCGCCGCGCTTCCTGGCGCCTGAGTATCTGGCGCAGAACCCGCTGGGCACCATTCCGCTGCTGGTCGACGGTGAGACGCGGATGACCGAGTCGGCCGCGATTCCGCAGTACCTGGCCACGCGCCATGGTCCTACGCCGCTGGCGGTCGCGGTCGATGAGCCCGACTACGGCCTGTGGCTGGACTGGATGCATCGCAGCGAGGCGACGCTGACGTTCCCGCAGACGATCGTGCTGCGCTACACGCGGCTGGAGCCCGAGGAGCGTCGGGTGAAGCAGGCCGCCGACGACTACGCCCAGTGGTTCCTGTCGCGCCTGCGCCATCTGACCCGCGCCCTGGCCGACCGCGAATGGCTGTGCGCCGGACGGTTCACGACGGCCGATCTCTGCGTCGGCTACGCCCTGCTGCTGGCCCGCACCCTGGGGCTGGATCACAAGTTCAGCCCGGAAGTCGCGGCCTATTGGGAGCGACTCTCCGCGCGGCCGGCGTTTCTGGCCGCCAAGGCGGCGCAGGACGCCAAGGCGGCGTGAGGCGTCAGCCCAGCGCCTTCGACAGGCGCAGCCACAACTGCTGGTCGAAGTCCTTGTCGGCCACGGCCTGGCCCAGGCGGACAACGACCAGCTTGCGGCTGGGCGCGACGTACAGACGGCGGTCCAGCGCTCCGAGGGCGGCGATCGTGTCGGCGGGAGCGGCGGGAATGAGCGGACCGGGCGTGGCGCGGCCGGTCGCGCGGATGGTTTCCGAGCCGCCGTTCAGCCACCATAGCCGGCCATAGGCGGGGTTGGTCGCCGAGCGGACGAACATGGCCTTGAGGCTCGCTTCGGAGACGATCCGCTTGCCGTCGGCCGCCTTGCCGCCGTCCAGCACGATCTGGCCGAACCGGGCGACGTCGCGTGGGCAGGTGACCAGGCCCGTGGCGTTGCCGACGCTGGCGAAGGCGGCCGGGCGCTGGCGCCAGGCGGTGTGGCTCATGCCGGCCGGCGCGGTCAGCCAGTCGTGGGTGAGAGTCTCCAGCGGCAGCTTGGCGGCGGCGGTCACGACGCGTTTGGTCACCGCATAGACCGGGGTATTGTAGAAAAATTGCGTTCCCGCCGGGGCGACGAAGGCGAGCTTCTCGTCCAGGCCCGAGGCCATGGTCAGCAGGTGGATCACGCGGATCGCGGCTTCCTGCTCAGGCGAAGCCTTGGACCAGCCCGCGCCGATATAGTGATCGACCGGCTTGTCGACATCGATCAGGCCCTTGTCGATGGCGATGGCGACCAGCATCGAGACGAAGCTCTTCTGTTGCGAGGCGACATCCTCCAGCAGGGCGCCGTCCATGGTCTTTCCGTAGGTGAAGCTGGCCTGGAACTGGCCTGCATCGGCCGGCAGAGGCCAGTTCCTTTCGACCAGGGTCTTGCCGTCCTGGACCACTAGGAAGCCGGTGGTGTTCTGGCCGCTGACATAGTCGAGCACCGGCTGCAGGGCCCTGGATGTCGCGGCGCCAAGGGCGGGCGAGGCCGCGATGAGCCCGACGCTAGCCAGAATGGTCCGGCGTGAAATCGCGAACGGCATGAGCCGGCTCCCTTAAATTTATCAGCCCTTGTCGCAATGGGATCGAGGCCGCCACGCCTCGGCCATCGGACTCTATGGTCGCCACCGCTACTATCATACCGTCGGCGACCAAGCCGGTCGCCACAGTCTTCCGAACGCGATCGACGCCACCTTCTGAGCGCGACATTCCGCGCCCGTGTTCAGGTCCACGGCGCGGGAGCGCAAGGAAGGAAACCATGGCCGGCGCATGCTCGCCTTCGGGCGCATCGATCATCAAGACCGCATCGAAGGCCGCGCTTACACCCGGGCGAACGCCTAAGTAGAGGTTCTTCGACTTGACCCGCGCGCCTGGGCCGCTAGAGCCGGGGTCAAGCGTCACCGGAGGCCGGCATGATCAATTTTCCCGACGACATCTTCACCGAGCCTTCGGACGTGGATCCGGATGCGCTGGCCAATCTGGGTCCGCTGCGTCGGCTGGCCGGCGTGTGGGAGGGGCTGAAGGGCGTCGATCTGAACCCGAAGGCCGATGGCCCCGAACGGCGCGACTTCCTCGAGCGCATCGAAATGCAGCCCATAGACCCTCAGGCCAACGGCCCGCAGCTGTTCTATGGCCTGCGCTACCATGTCCACATCGTCGCCTCGGACGAGGAGGCCACCTTCCACGACCAGGTCGGCTACTGGCTGTACGAGCCGGCGACGGGCCTGATCCTGCAGACCCTGGCCATTCCGCGCGGCCAGGTGGCCCTGGCCGCCGGGCGTGCGGCCGAGGATGGTTCTGGCCTGGTGGTCCGCGCCGAGCGGGGCGGCCCCGGCTACGGCATCTGTTCGACCGACTTCCTGGAGTGGGCGTTCCGGACGGACTCCTACGAGCTGGACATCCGCTTCGACGCCGATGGCGGGTGGTCCTACACCTCCACCACCATGCTGCAGGTCCGCGGCCGTACGGCGCCGTTCCGCCATGTCGACCGCAACGCCCTGACCAAGGTCGCCGAGCCGCGGCCCAACCCCCTGATGCGCATCACCACCGGCGAAGCGACACGAAGCCAGGCCCACGGCTTCATCGCGATCGGTGAGCCGGTCGAAGGCTAGTGTCCCGATTCCGAAGTTCGCAAGTGCTTGTGGCAAGCTCCGACGAACTTCGGAATCGGCCGACCTGCGGGGCCAGGCGGTGGCGATGGATTTCCCAGAAGGGGCGGGCGTAGCGCAGGAAGGCTTGCTTCTGCTCGGCAGACCAGCTGCGCCATAGGGGCTGGGTCGAGGCGCGGACAGCGTCGATGGCCGTGCGCCAGCCATGCTCGGCGGCTGTCGCCTTCAGCCAGGAGAAGGCCGCCAACAGCGACAGATGTCCCGGAGCTGTGGCGTCGGATTGTACCGGCGTACGCAAGGCTGCCCATCGTGTGGCGGGTATTCGATCATCTGGCGACGTAGACCACCTTCTCTCCATCGACGGCGAGGTCGCCGCCACCTGGAGAAGGTCCCATGAACACGCACAAGAAAGTCGTCATCATCACCGGCGCCTCGCAAGGCATCGGCGCCGCCCTGGTCAAGGCCTATCGCGACGCCGACTACCGCGTCGTCGCCAATTCGCGCTCGATCAGGCCGAGCGCCGATCCGGACATCCTGAACATCGCTGGCGACGTTTCCGACCCGGCCGCGGCCGAGCGGATCGTGGCCGAAACGATCCGGGCATTCGGCCGCGTCGACACCCTGATCAACAACGCGGGCGTCTTCACCGCCAAGCCCTTCACCGCGTTCTCGGTCGAGGACTGGACGGCCAACATCAACACCAACCTGGCCGGCTTCTTCTTCGTCACCCAGCAGGCTATCCGGCATATGGAGGCGCAGGGCTCTGGCCACGTGGTGCAGATCACCACCAGCCTGGTTGATCAGCCGATCAACGGCGTGCCCGCCGTGCTGGCCTCGATCACCAAGGGCGGGCTGAAGGCGGCGACCAAGGGTCTGGCGATCGAGTATGCCGGTCGCGGGATCCGCGTGAACGCCGTGGCGCCGGGCGTGATCAAGACGCCGATGCATGGCCCCGAGACCCATGACTTCCTGGCTGCCCTGCATCCGGTCGGCCGGATGGGCGAGATCCAGGACGTCGTCGACGCCATCCTCTACCTCGAAAAGGCCCCGTTCGTGACTGGCTCGACCCTCTATGTCGACGGCGGTCAGGCCGCTGGTCACTGGTAGGGGGTCAGCCATGCCGATCGTCAACATCTACGTCACCCGCGAAGGGACCGGTGAAGGCCGCGAGGCTCCCACCGCCGACGAGAAGGCCCGGCTGATCGCCGGCGTCAGCGACTGCTGGAGGTGCTGCGCAAGCCCAAGGACTCGACCTTCGTCACCATTCACGAGGTTGAGCTCGACAACTGGGGTTGGGGCGGCCTGCCGGTGCTGGAGTATCGCAGGACGTTGGCGGACAAAAAGTCCGGTTAATCAGTCTCTTGTCATGGAATTCTGATCTTGCGGGGGTGAGCCGGTCGACGGCTCGCCCTTCGCCATGTTTCGCGCCTCGCCGGCCATCTGGGCGAAGGCGGCCTTCAAGCGCGGCGTGGCGAAGTCGAGAAAGGCGCGGACCTTCGGCACGGTGATCCGGAACGGCTGCACGACCATATGCACGGGCTGCGGGCGCGGCTCGTGGTCGGCCAGCACCACCTTCAGTCGGCCGTCCCGAACCTCATCGGCCACGTGGTAGGAATAGAGCCGCGTGACGCCCAGGCCCTCGATCGCCGAGGCGGCCGCCGCGCGGACGGTGTTGACGACGACCCTCGGCGTGAAGCCGACGACGCGCGCTGGCGGGAAGGTCCAGCTGTCGAGCCCGAAATTGCCCATGGCCACGATCTGGTGCCTGGCCAGGTCGCCAGGCTCTCGGATCGCCGGGTTCTCGGCCAGGTATCGCGGCGAGGCGACGACGATGCGCCGCACGTCGGCCCCGACCTTCACGGCGATCAGCGAGGAGTCCGGCAGGTCGGCCACGCGCAGGGCGATGTCGACACCCTCGTCGATCAGGTTGACATGGCGATCGACCAGCTGCAGCCGCACGGACACCATCGGGTGGGCCTTCAGGAAGGCGTCGACGATCGGGCGCAGCACGTCCTCGCCGGCGATCGGCGGTCCGGAGAGGGTCAGGACGCCGCGCGGCGTCGCCCGCTCGCCGGCGGCGTGCAACTGGGCTTCCTCCAGGTCTGACAGGATGCGACGGCAGGCGGCGGCGTAGCGCTCGCCCGCTGGGCTGAGCCTCATGCCGCGCGTGGTGCGATAGAGCAGTTGGCCGCCGACATGCTGTTCCAGGAATGCGATCGCGCGACTGACGGCGGCGGGAGAACGACCCAGGACGCGGCTGGCGCCGGCGAGGCTGCCCTCGTCCAGCGCGACCACGAAGACCTTCATGGCGTCGAGGCGATCCACGCGCGTCCCCTGGCGAAGTATCAGTGTCCTCTATGCGCCGCTTCGAGCTCGGCCGCCAAGGTGGCGACCAGTTCGGCGGCGGGCAGGGCGCGGGCCAGCGGGGCGCCTTGGCCGGCCCACTGGGCGCCGAAGCCCCCTTCGCCCTTGGCCCGGGCCGCCGCCGCCAGGGCTTTTCCGGCGTCGTAGGCGATCGGATAGTCGGGCGGTGCGACGCCGCCCAACGAGTCCTTCAGGGCCGTGAAGCGGTTGGGCAGCGAGCGCGCCAGCCGGCCGGAGATGAGCGGGGTCATTTCGGTCGCCGCCGCGCCGGGGCCCAGCAGGGCCGCGCGATGATCGGCGTCGGCGCTCGACTCCGGCGAGGCGATGAAGGCCGTGCCCATCTGGGCGGCCACGGCCCCGAGGTCGAGCGCGGCGGCTATGCTGGCCCCATCCATGACGCCGCCAGCCGCGATCACCGGGATCGAGAGCTCGCGGACCAGCAGACGCGTCAGGGCCATCGCGCCGAGCCGTGGGTCGGGCGCGGTCGGATCGAACACGCCGCGATGGCCGCCGGCCTCCCAGCCCTGGGCGACGACCGCGTCGACGCCGGCGCGCTCGACGGCGCGGCCTTCGTCGGGATTGGTGGCCGAGGCCAGCAGTATGATCCCCTCGGCCTTCAGCCGCTGGATGACGGGCTCGGGCGGCAGGCCGAAGTGGAAGCTGACCACGACAGGACGCGCCGCCAGAAGCGTCTCCAGCATCGCGTCGTCGACATTGAAGCTGGTGTAGATCTCGCTCAGCATCGCCGGCGGCTCGGCGTCATAGGCCGCGAACACCGGGCGCAGGGCCTCTGTCCAGCCGCGCTCGCGGACCGGATCGGCCTTGGCCGGCTGGTGGGTGAAGACGTTGACGTTGAACGGGCCGTCGGTCAGCGCCTTCAGCGCGGCGATCATTTCGCCGGCTTTGGGGGCGTCGACCGCGCCGACGCTGATCGATCCCAATGCGCCCGCGTTTGTCACCGCCGCGGCCAGGGCGGGAGTGGATGTGCCCGCCATGGGCGCCTGGACGATCGGAAGTCGCATGCCGATCCGCCGCAGGATGCTAGTCATGGGTATTGTCCTGTTAGCTGAGCACGGCAGTCATAGCGCTGATCGCGTCCCGACCGAACGCCCGCCCATCGGAAGACCCGCTTGCGTCAGGCGCAATAGTCGCCCCGTCCATTCGCTGGCGGATCGCCGCCCTGGCGACCGTGCTGTTGGGCCGTTAGTCGGCCAGGCCTTCGAAAGCCGCGCGCAGGCGCGGGACGACGAAGTCGGCGAAGGCGCGAACCTTGGGGATCGCCTGGCGGCCGTGCGGCGTGACCAGGTTGACGGGCAGGGGCGGCGGCTCGTCCTTCTCCAGCACCCGCCGCAAGGCTCCCGCCTTCAATTCGGCCGCGACATGGTGCGAGGAGAGCCGCGTGACGCCGCGTCCCTCGACGGCCGAGGCTATGGCGGCCCGGGCGCTGTTGACCACCAGACGCGGCTGGATCGCGACCGTGCGCGGCAGGGGCGCGCCCGGAAAGCTCCAGGAGTCGACGCCGAAGCGAGCCATGGCGATGATCCAGTGGTCGGCCAGATCCGCCGGCTCGATGATGGGCGGGCCGCTGTCCAGATAGGCGGGCGCGGCGACCACCACGCGGCTGATTTCGCCGACCTTTTCCGCCGTCAGCGTCGAGTCCTGCACCGCCGCGAAGCGCAGGGCGACGTCGTGGCCTTCCTCGATCAGGTTCACCGGGCGGTCGAACAGGTTGAGGCGAACGCCGATCTCGGGATAGGCGTCCATGAAGGCCTCGATGATTGGCCGCAAGATCACCTCGCCGCCGAACACCGGCGCGGTGACCGACAGCACGCCGCGCGGGGCGGACTTTTCGTCGGCGACGAGCATGTCGGCTTCCTCCAGGTCGACCAGGGCCCGACGGCAGGCGGCGGCGTAGCGCTCGCCGGCCTCGGACAGCCTGATGACCCGGGTCGTGCGGTGCAGCAGCGGCGCGCCGACGTGGTTCTCCAGCAAGACGATGGCGCGGCTGACCGCGGCCGGCGAGCGGCCGAGCTTGCGGGCCGCGCCGACGAGGCTGCCCTCGTCCAGCGCCGTCACGAACACCTTCATGGCGTCTATGCTGTCCATGAACCTTCCATGCGGAGAACGACCTCGGGAACCATAGCCCTTCCGCCGCGCGGGGCTAGGTCGTCGGTTCCCGCGCCGCCTGCGACGGGGTCTGGCGCGGCGAGAGATAGATCTTGCGGCCGTCCGGGTCGGTCCGCATGTCCAGCAGGGCGGCGATCATCGCCAGGGACTCGGCGGGGCGGTCCAGCTTGAACCGGCCGCTGACCTTCAGCTCGCCCAGGGCCGCGTCATGCAGGGCCACGCTCTGGGCGGTGTAGCGGTTGAGGCGGGCGATCACATACTTCAGCGGCAGGGCGTCGGCGTCCAGCCAGTCCGAACGCCAGGCCTGGTAGCTGTCGGCGCCCAGACGACCCTGGACCGGCGCGCGGTCGGCGACCAGCATCAACCACTCGCCCTTGCCAACGCGGCGTTCGGCGCCATCGCGATTGACCCGCACCACGCCGTCGAACACGCGCACCTGGACGGCGTCGCTGACCAGTTCGACCTCGAAGGTGGTGCCGACGGCGGTCACCTGGGTGTCGCCGGCATGGACCCGGAAGGGTCGCTTGGCGTCCTTGGCGACGTTGAACACCGCGTCGCCCTTGTTCAGCGCCACGTCGCGGGCGGCGCGGCTGTAGCGCACCGAGACGCCGGTGTCGGCGGCCAGGCTGATCACGGACTTGTCGCTCATCCGATGCTCGGCGCGCGCGCCCACCGGGGTGGCCAGGTCGATCGGCCTTTCGCTCAGATACGGACGCATCAGCACCATGACCGACAGCCCCGCGACCATGGCGACGCCGGCGGCGATCAGACCCATGCGCAGTTGTCGCCTCTTGGCGGGCGCGACGCGGACGCGCTCGACGGCGTCCAGCAGGGCGGTGTCGCGCTGGGTGTCACGCATCAGGGCGAAGGCGGCCGCGCGGCTGGGCGCGCTGGCCAGCCAGGCTTCCAGTTCGTCGCGTTCGGCTTGCGTGAGGTCTGGCAGGCGATCGGCCCAGTCGGCCGCGATCTCCAAGTCCTCGTCGGATGGCGGGCGCCAGTTGTCGTTAGCGCGCATCCTGGCGGCTCCCTTCTCGCGCGGCGTTGACCGCCGCGTCCTGCATCGCGCCGGCCAGTTCGGTCATGGCCCGCACGAGGTGTTTCTTGACGGCCTCCACATTGATCCGAAGATCGTCGGCGATGGCTTGTCTGGACTGGCCGTCGATGTGACGGCGGATGAAGATGTCGCGGCGCAGCGGCGAGAGACGCTTCAGCGCCTTCTCGAACACCGCAGCGCGTTGCTTGTGCTCCAGCACCGCGTCGGGCAGCGGCAGGTCGCAGCCGAAGTCCTCGTCGCCGATCGGCTCCTCGCGCCGGTCGCGGCGGGCCTGGGCGTAGATCAGCGAGTCCGCCACCCGGTAGGCATAGGCCAGCGGTTGGGTGATCTCCTGCTTCCGCGCCTGGCGCATCACGGTCAGGAGGGTCTCCTGCAGGATGTCCTCGGCGCGCGTGGGATCCTTCGATCGCCGCACGATATAGGCCGCCAGCTTGCGCTCGTGGGGTCGCAACTCCGCGAGGACGTCCTTCATGGCGCTTCCAGTCGGCATGGTCGTGCACGCGTCCATGGAGGGGAGAGGCGCGAGCCGCGCGAACGGGGACAGAAAATGTTTGGGCCTCGGAGTTGGCCCTTCAAAATTCATAGGTCACACCCAGCGTGAAGGTGCGGCCGCTGACCGTGCGGGCCGTCAGGCGCTTCTCGGTGATATCACTGTACTGGGTGATCGGTTCGTCGGTCAGGTTGACGCCTTCCAGCACGATCCGCAGTCCGCCGGCTGTGTTGTAGTGGGCGGCGAAGTCGACGTTGTTCGACGCCTTGTAGCCCGAGCCGATCGAGCCTGGGCTGCCCGCGCCGTCCAGATAGCCCGAACGGTAGGCCGAGGAGACCCGCGCGCCCCAGCGCGCCGTCTCGTAGTAGAGCGTCGCGTTCGAGGTCCATTCCGACAGCTGGAAGAGGTTCAGGGCTATCGAGCGGTCCTCGATCAGCACGTTCGAGCGGCCGGCGGCGCGGGTGACGTTGCCGACGAAGCCCAGCTTGTCGAATGGGGCGGGCAGGAAGGTGAAGTCGCGCTGCCAGGCCAGCTCGATCCCCTTGATCGAAGCGCCGTCGCCGTTCACCGGCCGCACGAAGGTGTAGACCGTGTCGGGGCCGTTGCCGGGCGACAGGAACGTCAGCGGATAGCCGGTCGAGCCATAGCGCACCGCGCTGGTCGCCGTGGTGATGAACGAGTCCATCCGCTTGTAGAACAGGCTGACGGCGAAATAGCCTCCGCGACCTTGGTAGACCTCCAGTGCGCCCTCGACCGCGTCGGCCAGGAACGGGCGCAGGTTTGGATTGCCGGCCGCGATGGTCCCGCCGAACGGGGCCGAGTTGACATTGCCGGCCGCCCGCAGGTCTGAAAGGCTGGGCCGGCTGATGTTGCGGTTGGCCGAGACGCGGGCGACGACGCGCGGCGACAGGTCGACCGCCAGGTTCAGGGCCGGCAGCACGCCGTCGTACTGGCCGTGGATCGAGGCCGGCTCCAGCTTGGTCCCGGTATTGACCATGCCGGCCGAGGTCAGGTCCGTGGCGTAGTAGCGGAAGCCGAAATCGCCGCGCCAGGTCCTGTCGCCCACCAGGCCGGTGGTCCGCGCTAGCAGATAGGCGGCGAAGGTCTTCTCGCTGAGCGAATAGTGCGAGCCGGGCATGTCGTCGGCTTCGGTCAGGTCGCGGTTCAGGCCCAGGCGCGCGAAGGTCGCGTCGATGTCGCCGACGATGTAGGGCCGCAGCGATTTCTCGAAGACCAGTTCCTTGACCGCCTGGGGCGCGGAACCGCCGGTCGGATAGTCCGCGCGGCCGCGACGGGTGTAGCCGTCGTTGCGGAACGCCTTGTACTGGGCGCCGCCCTCGATCGTCAGGACCGGCGCGGCTTGGTAGTCGAAGTCGAGGCGTCCGGTGGTGAACTGGTTGACGACCTGATCCTCGCGGGTGTCGGCCCGCATCAAGCTCCACTGGGTGGGATCGGCCGGGTCGAAGCCGTAGGTGCTGTTCGCCGCCGCATCGCCGCCGCGCAGGTCATAGGTGAAGGCCTTGTCGCTGGCCTGCAGGAAGATCTTGTCGAAGACCGGTCCTTCGAAATCCGACTTCGAATAGCCGACCGCGCCGCGCAGGCGCAGACGGTCGCCGGCCTGGATCTCGCCATTGATGGCGCCCTGCAGGAAGACGGTCGTGTCCTCCGAGCGCTTATGCTCGCTGCGCAGATCGACGCCGCTGGAATAGTCGGCATAGACGAGGCTGTCGCCCCGGATCTCGGCGGCGCGCAGGCGCTGGGTTCCCTTGACGTCGCCGGTCAGCGGATTGTCGCCGGCCGCCGCCAGGGAGAACTCGTCGCGATCGTTGGAAAGGCGTCCGTAGAGAAGGTCCGCGCCCAGCTTCACGCGGTCGCCGGGCTCATATTGCAGGGAGAGGGTGACCCCCAGCCGCTTGCGGTGGTCGAACCAGGTCGAATAGCTCTCGGCCATGGGCGCGACGACGCGGTCGGGGCCGGTGGCCAGCAGGCGGTCGGCGACGTCGCGCGCTACGTCCGGCCCGATATTGGCCGCGCCGAAGGTCACCGGCGACCAGCCCCAGTTGCGATAGCCGTACTCGTTGGCGTCATTTTCGCTATAGGCCACGGAGACCAGCGCGCCGACGTCGCCCCAGCGCCGCGAGGCCAGGGCCGCGATGCGCGGGCTGACCACGCCGGTGGCGCTGTTGTTCAGGGCCTTGGCCGAGAAGGCCAGCTTGTCGTCCGGATAGTCGAAGGGCTTGGCCGTGCGCAGCTCGACCGTGCCGCCGATGCCGCCTTCATCCTGGTCGACGGCGTAGGACTTCCAGACCGTGACCTTGTTGAAAAGCTCGCTGGCGAAGATCGAATAGTCGAAGGCCCGGGTGCGGCTGACCGAGCCGCGATTGTCCATGCCCGAGGCCGTCGAGGCCGAGACCTCCATGCCGTTCAGTTGGGCGCGGGTGAAGTCGGGGCCTAGGCCCCGTAGCGCGATCTGCCGGCCTTCGCCGGTGTCGCGCGAGATGGTCATGCCGGGCACGCGCTGCAGGGACTCAGCGAGATTGAGGTCGGGGAAAGCGGCGATGTCCTCGGCCAGGATCACCTCCTGGGCGCCGGCCACGCGCCGCTTCAAGTCGCGGGCGTGCAGCAGGGTCTCGCGAAAGCCGGTGACGACGACTTGGTCGACCTGCGTCGGCGCCTCGGGCGAGGGCAGGTAGCGCGGCGCGACGGGAGGAGGCGGTGAAAGGGGGGCGGTCGCTTCGCGCAGGACATAGCCGCCCCCGGCCGCCACGGCGCGCAGGTTCTGGCCGTCGATCAGACGGTTCAACGCCTGCTCTGGCGTCAGCAGGCCGCGCACGCCCCGGCTGGTGCGGCGGCGGATGTCGGCCAGGGTCATGACCGGCACGTCGGCCTGATGAGAAAAGGCGTTGAGGGCTTGAGAGAGATCGCCGCCTCGGATCTCGAAGCGCTTCGGCGCTTCGGCCCACACAGGCGCCACGGCGACCAGGGCCAGTACCGAGCCGGCCATGACTGGACCTGATCGTGACAGCCAGGCGCGCCGTCCCGCCATAAGCGTCCTCACAACGGCGGCCGGCAAAGCTTCAGGCGCCCGCGCGAACCCCTACAAAGGACGCATGTCACTAATTTGAAGGTTCTGTGGACGGATCTGTCCGAGCGCCCCGGCGTGGCCCAACGGCAACGTCTGGCCGGCTATGCGAAAAAGAGGGCCGCCATCCGGAAGAGGACGGCGGCCCAGTTCAAGGGGTCTCTTGGAAGGGGCTTAGAACTCGTAGGTCGCGCCGATCAGGATGGTGCGACCGCTGCTGACGTTCACCGTCGTCCGCTTGGCGGCGATGTCGGTGAACTGGATGCTGTGCTCGTTGGAGAGGTTGATGCCTTCCAGCGTCAGCTTCAGCTTCGGCAGCACGTTGTAGTGGGCGGCGAAGTCGATGTTGTTGGTCGCCTTGTAGCCGTCGCCGATGTTGCCGTTGCCGCCGGCGCCGGTCAGGTACTTGTCCCGATAGGCGGTCGACAGGCGCATCCCCCAGGTGTCGGTCTCGTAGTAGATCGTGGCGTTGGCCGAGTACTTCGACAGCTGGAACAGCGGCAGGGTCACCGACTGGCCGCTGATGATCACCGGCGAGGAGCCGTCGGCATAGGTGCCGTTGGCCACGACGCCCAGGTGGTTGAACGGGGCGGGCAGGAAGTCGAAGTCACGCTGGAACGAGGCTTCCAGGCCCTGGATGTCGGCGCCGGGGCCGTTCACCGGGCGGCTGACATTGTACAGGATCGAGCCATCCTGGCCCGGCAGCAGGAACGACAGCGGGAAGCCCGTTTGCGAATAGGGCATGATGCTGGTCTGCGACGTGATGAACGACTTCAGCTTCTTGTAGAAGACGCCGATCGTGAAAGACCCGACCTTGCCGTCGTAGAACTCCAGCGAGCCTTCGATCGAGTCCGAGGTGAACGGCGTCAGGTTCGGATTGCCGGTGCTGATCGTGCCGCCGAACGGGGCGGTGGTCAGCGAACCGGCGGCGGCCAGGTCGCCCAGGGCCGGGCGGCTGATGTCGCGGTTGGCGCTGAAGCGGGCGACCATGCCTTCGTTGACATCGACGGCCACGTTCAGAGCCGGCAGCCAGCCGTTATACTTGTGCTTGATCGACACCGGCTGGAGGCTGGTCCCGGTGTTCAGGGTGCCGTCCGAGCTCAGGTCGGTCGAATAGTAGCGCACGCCGGCGTTGGCCCGAACGCCCTTGCCCAGGATCTCGGTGTTCAGGTCGTACTGCAGATAGGCCGCCTTGGTCTCCTCGGTCACCGTGAAGGCCGTGCCCGGGGTGGCGTACTTCGCGCCCTGGGCTTCCAGGTTCCGCGTCTGGCCGATCTGGGCGTAGACCGGATCGACATCGCCGACGATGTAGGCGCTGAGCGACTTGAAGGGCACGACCATCTTCAGATTGTTGGGGATGATGGTGTTGGCCGGGACGTTCCTGAACTGCTTGTCGCCCCACTGAGCGCCATAGTTCTGGAACTTCTTGTACGAGACGCCGCCCTTCAGGGTGGAGATCTCGTTGGCGGCGAAGGCCACGTCGAACTTGGCATTAGTGTATTCCGAGGAGATCTTGTTCTCCTGGGTGTCCATGCGCATCAGGTCCCACTTGGCCGGGTCGGTCAGGCCGGCGCCGTAGGTGTTGATCGGCATGCTCGGACGGTCGTCGAAGCTGAAGGCGTAGTTCTTGGATTCCAGGAACACCTTGTCGAAGACCGGCAGGGCGTAGTCCGACTTCGAGTAGCCGATCAGGCCCGACAGCAGCAGCTTGTCGGTGGCCTGGTACGAGCCGCTCAGACCCAGCTGATAGAACTTGGTCTTGTCTTCCTCGCGGTTGAATTCGCTGCGGATGTCGACGCCGGTGTAGCTGGAGGCGATCAGGGTGTCGCCCTGGATCACCGCCGTCTGCATCACCTGCGTGCCGGTGATGTTGCCGGTCAGGCTGTTGACGCCCGAAGTGGCCAGCGAGAAGTTCTGGCGGCTGTTTTCCAGCTGGCTGTACAGGCCGTCGAAGGCCAGCTTCAGCTTGTCGCCCGGCTCGTACTGTAGGGCCACCGTCGCGCCCAGGCGCTTGCGGTGGTCGAACCAGGTCGAATAGGTGTTGGCCTGCGGGGCGAAGACGGTCGCGGTGGCGGCCGTCAGGCGCGCGGCGTCGGCGGCGCTGACCCCCGAGCCGATATTGCCCGGATTGGCGCGGATCCGACCCCAATTATAGCTGCGATAGCCGAACTCGTTGGAGTCCGTTTCGCCATAGGCGATCGAGGCCAGGGCGCCGAAGTCGCCCCAGCGGTTCGAGATCAGCCCGACCACGCGCGGCGTGATCTTGTCGTCGGCGTTGCTGTTGCGCTGGCCCTTGGCCGACAGCACGGCCTTGAAGCCCGGATAGTCGAACGGCTTGGCGGTCGCCAGTTGCACGGTGCCGCCGATGCCGCCTTCGTCCTGCTCTGAGGCGTAGGATTTCTGCACCGTTACGCGGTTGAACAGTTCCGAGGCGAACAGGCTGAAATCGAAAGCTCGCGAGCGGCTGACGCCGCCGCGGTTGTCCATGCCCGAGGCGGTGTTGCCCAGCACTTCCATGCCGTTCAGCTGGGTACGCGTGAAGTCTGGCCCCAGGCCTCGCAAGGTGATCTGACGGCCTTCGCCGCTGTCGCGCGAGATCGTCACGCCGGGGACGCGCTGCAGCGATTCCGCCAGGTTCAGGTCGGGGAAGGCGGCGATGTCCTCGGAAACGATCACGTCGACGGCGCCGACGGCCTTACGCTTGAGGTCGCGGGCGTGCAGCAGGCTGTCGCGAAAGCCGGTGACGACGATGGCGTCGACTTCCGAGACGTCGCCAGACGCGGCGGTTGGGGCCGGCGTCTCGGCGGCGTGCGCCTGGGCGGCGACGCCCAGCACGGCGACGGTCAGCGCCGTCGTGGTCAGAAGGTTGAACTTGGTGACTTTGAGCATGGCCCCGATCCCTTGCGGTTTCCGCTTGAGCGATGACGGGACGGGGAGGCTTCCCCGCCGGTCGTCAGGCGGGGAGAGGCGGCAGAGGCCTTGGCGGGGACAGCTTTCGGCGCTGGAATTTTATGAAGTGTTTGCGACGGTTATCGTGATTTATCCTTGTGCGGATGGCTTTGGACGGCGCGCCGAGGATGCGTATCGCGATGGCGCGCGAGCGCGCTTTTGGCTAAGACGCCCGCCATGCTGCGTATTTCGGAACTGAAGCTGCCGCTCGGCCATCCACCGGAGGCGATGAAGCCCGCCATCGTCGAACGGCTGGGGATTGAGGCCGACGACCTGGTGAGCTTCGAAGTCGCCCGCCGCGCTCACGACGCGCGCCGCAAGTCGGCGATCCTGATGGTCTATTCGGTCGACGTGGCGCTGCGCGACGAGGCCGCCGTGCTGGCGCGCTTTGCGGGCGACCACCACGTCCGCATCACGCCCGACACCGAATACCGCTTCGTGGCCAAGGCGCCGGAGGGCTTCGACGGTCCGCGCCCGGTGGTGATCGGCGCCGGCCCCTGCGGCCTGTTCGCCGGCCTGATCCTGGCCCAGATGGGCTTCAAACCCATCATCGTCGATCGCGGCAAGGTGGTGCGCGAGCGGACCAAGGACACCTGGGGCCTGTGGCGGCGCGGCGAGCTGAACCCGGAGTCCAACGTCCAGTTCGGCGAGGGCGGGGCGGGGACCTTCTCGGATGGCAAGCTCTACAGCCAGATCAAGGACCCGCGCTTCCTGGGCCGCAAGGTGCTGGAGGAATTCGTCAAGGCGGGCGCGCCGGAAGAGATCCTGACCGAGGCCCATCCGCACATCGGTACTTTCCGCCTGGTGCACATGGTCGAGCAGATGCGCGCGCTGATCGAGAGCCTGGGCGGTGAGTATCGCTGGCAGCACAAGGTCGAGGACTTCGACATCGCGGTCGGCGCCGACGGCGCGCGCCGGCTGAAGGGGCTGCATATCGCCGGGGGGGAATACCTTCAGGCCAGCCACGTGGTCATGGCCCTGGGCCACAGCGCGCGTGACACCTTCGAAGTCCTGTACGATCGTGGCGTCCATATCGAGGCCAAGCCGTTCTCGATCGGCGTGCGCATCGAGCATCCGCAGTCGTGGATGGACAAGGCGCGCTTCGGCGCCTGCGCGGGCCACCCCGACCTGGGCGCGGCCGACTACAGCCTCTCCCACCACTGCAAGAACGGCCGCACCGTCTACAGCTTCTGCATGTGCCCGGGCGGCACGGTGGTGGCGGCGACGTCGGAGCCCGGCCGTGTCGTCACCAACGGCATGAGCCAGTATTCGCGCAACGAGCGGAACGCCAATTCCGGCTTCGTGGTCGGCATCGACCCCGAACGCGACTATCCGGGCCATCCGCTGGCCGGGATCGAGTTCCAGCGCAAGTGGGAGAGCCTGGCCTATGTGGCGGGCGGTTCCAGCTATGCCGCCCCGGCCCAGAAGGTCGGTGATTTCATGGCTGGTCGAGCCTCGACGGATCTGGGCGAGGTCGCGCCGTCGTACAAGCCCGGCGTGACGCTGACGGATCTGTCGGCCTGCCTGCCGGATTTCGTGATCGAAGCCATGCGCGAGGCGCTGCCGGTCTTCGGTCGCCAGATCGCCGGTTACGACCACCCCGACGTGCTCCTGACGGGCGTAGAGACCCGGACGTCCTCGCCGATCCGGATCACCCGGGGCAAGGACTTCCAGAGCCTAAACACCGCCGGCCTGTTCCCGGCCGGCGAAGGCGCGGGCTATGCCGGCGGCATCCTCTCGGCGGCGGTGGATGGCATCAAGGTCGCCGAGGCCGTGGCGCAGGCTTACCTGGCCGAGGGGCTGATCCCCGCGACGACCTGAAGCCATCGCGAGGATCGCATCGATCACTCGGCCGGTTCGCTGACCTGGGCCAGGGTCGGATAGTCGGTGTAACCCCGGGCGCCGTTGTCGAAGCCGTAGAAGGTGGTGGGATCGGGCGCATTGAGCGGCGCGCCCTTCTTGAGGCGCTCCACCAGGTCCGGATTGGCGATATAGGCCTTGCCGAAGGCGATGGCGTCGGCCTTGCCCGCCGCGATGGCGGCGTTGGCGCTGGCCAGATCGAACTTCTCATTGGCGATGTAGACGCCGCCGAACGCCGCCTTCAGCGCCGGACCCAGGCTGTCGGCCGCCTCGTACTCGCGGGCCGAGATGAAGGCGATCTTGCGCTCGCCCAAGGCCTTGGCGACATAGCCGAAAGTGGCTGGCAGGTTGCTGTCGCCCATCGAATGGCTGTCGGCGCGCGGGGCCAAGTGGACGCCGACGCGGTCGGCGCCGAACACGGAGATCGCCGCGTCGGTGGCTTCCAGCAGCAGGCGGGCGCGGTTCTCGATCGAGCCGCCATACTGGTCGGTGCGCTGGTTCGAGCCGTCCTGCAGGAACTGGTCGAGCAGATAGCCATTGGCGCCATGCAGTTGCACACCGTCGAAGCCGGCGTCCTTGGCGTTCTGGGCGGCCTGGCGGAAGGCTTCGACGACACCGCCGACTTCCTCGGTCGTCAGGGCGCGAGGCGTGGGGTAGGGGCGCTCGGGGCGCAGCAGGCTGACATGGCCCTTGGCGGCGATGGCGCTTGGGCCGACCGGCAATTCGCCGTTCAGATGTTCCGGATCGGAGATCCGGCCGACGTGCCAGATCTGCATGAAGATGCGGCCACCCTTGTCGTGCACGGCCTTGGTCACCTGCTTCCAGGCTTCGGTCTGTTCCTTCGACCAGATGCCCGGCACGCCGGCATAACCGACGCCTTGCGGGCTCACGGGCACGCCCTCGGTGATCAACAGGCCGGCCGAGGCGCGCTGCGCGTAGTACTCGGCCATCAGGGCGTTGGGGATGTTGGTCGGACCAGCGCGCAGGCGGGTCAGCGGCGCCATGACCACGCGGTTGGGCAATTCAAGCGCGCCGACGCGCAGCGGGTCGAACAGGGTAGGCATAGGAGACTTGTCCCTCGAACGGGGCGCCGACCCTCCGTCGGCGTCTGCGAAGCTAGGTGGGGACTGGGCTTTCTATCGCAACCGCAACAGTCGCGATTTCGTCTGAAGGCGACGCGGTTAAAATCTAAAGCGGCTTCAGTTCCTGGAGCATGGTCGGGACCAGCTCCGATACCGTGGGGTGGATGTGCACCGCCCGCGAGATGACCGTGTAGGGCGCCTTGGCGTACATGAGGTCCAGCATGCCGTGGACGACCTCGTCGCCGTTCAGGCCCAGGATCGCCGCGCCGAGGATCTCTTTGGTCTCGGCGTCGACCACCACTTTCATGAAGCCCTGCGTCTCGCCCTTTTCGACCGCGCGGCCGACGCGGGTCATCGGGCGCTGGCCGACCAGCAACGGGCGGCCGCTGGCCTTGGCCTCCGCCTCGGTCATGCCCACGCGGCCCAGTGGCGGGTCGATGAACAGGCCGTAGCAGGTGATGCGGTCGCTGACCTTGCGCGGATCTTCATCCAGCAGATTGGCGGCGATGATCTCGAAGTCGTTGTAGGCGGTGTGGGTGAAGGCGCCCTTGCCGTTGCAGTCGCCCATCGCCCAGATCCCGGGAACATTGGTCCTAAGATGGTCGTCGACCACGACATAGCCGCGCTTGTCGATCTCGATCCCGGCCTTGTCGAGCCCCAGGTCGTCGGTGTTGGGCTTGCGGCCCACGGCCAGCAGCACGTGCGAACCGATCACCTGCGGCGCGCCGGCCTCGCAAGTGACATGGACGCAGTAGCCTTCCGGGCAAGTGCTGAAGCTGATGCACTCGGCGTTGAGACGGACGGTGACGCCCTCGGCTTCCAGGATCTCGCGGACCGTGTCGGAGATCTCCGGGTCCTCGCGGCCGATCAGGCGCGGGCCCATCTCGACGACGGTCACCTGGCTGCCGAAGCGGCGGAACATCTGGGCGAATTCCAGCCCGATATAGCTGCCGCCGACGATGACCAGGTGCTCGGGCAGGGTGTCCAGCTGCATCATCCCGACATTGGTCAGGTAGTCGATGTCACCGATCCCCGGCATGTCCGGCGCGTTGGCCCGGCCGCCGACGTTCAGGAAGATCTTGGGCGCGGTCAGCAGACGCTCGCCCACGCGGACCGTGTCGGCGCTCTCGAAGCGGGCATGGCCCTGGAGGACCGTGACGCCCTTCATGCCGCGCAGCCATTTTTCGACATTGCCGCGGGCGTCGCGGACCACCGTCTGCTGGCGATCCTTGACCCGCTTCATGTCGACGCCGACGTTACCCTGGAGGACGACGCCGTAGTCCGCCGCGCGGCGAGCAAGATGCGCGGCGTAGGCGCTGGCGACCAGGGTCTTGGTCGGCATGCAGCCGGTGTTGACGCAGGTGCCGCCGAAGTCCTTGCGCTCGACCATCGCCACGGTCCAGCCGGCGGCGCTGAGGCGACCGGCCAGGGAGGGCCCGGCCTGACCGGCCCCGATGATGATGGCGTCGAAGGCTTCGGCGGCGGCCATGGTCAGATCGCGACCTTGGCCAGGAAGAAGATCGCGAAGGCGCCGACGACGGCGACGACGTCCTCGATGATGGCGGCCGGCTTGTCCTTGCCGAACCTGGCCGCCAGGCGACCCCGGAACTCGGCGCCGACGAACGTGCCGATCACCGCGCCGACCGCGCCGATGACCATGCCGCGCAGCCAGTGGGTGCCGGGCATCATCAGGGCCGCGCCGGCGAAGGCGCCGGTGAGCACGCGGGCGATGAACTGGTGCGGAACCTTGCGGCTCGGCGTCTTGGGATGCTGGTCGGCGATCAGTTCCAGCGCGGCCAGGGCGCTGAGGACCAGGACCGGAATCAGCCCGCCCAGCCAGGCAAGCGGATAGCCGGCCAGCGGCAGCCAGCCCAAGCGGGCGGCCCAGGCGGCGGCGGCGGGCGCGGTCATGGCGCGCAGACCGGCGATCATGCCGATCAGCAACGCGAACACGTACAGCAACATGAAAAGACTCCCCCTCACAACGAGACGCCGAGACTGGCTTGCCTTGCAACCTGACCGCAAGAGCCTACGCGGCGATTGCATGTTCCAATCGCTTTTGGCGTGATCGCGACGTCGATACTGACAGCAGGCTGTCAGCAGCATGTTCCTAGAACGGTGTGCAACGAAACACCGAGAGGGACATCCGATGCTCAAGACCCATACCGGCAGCTGCCACTGCGGCGCCGTCCGCTACGAAGCCGAGATTGACCTGCAGGCGGGAACCGGCCGTTGCAATTGCTCGATCTGCGCCAAGACCCGCAGCTGGGGCGCCTTGATGAAGCCAGACGCTTTCCGACTACTGGCAGGCGAGGATCGCTTGGGCGACTACCTGTTCGGCTCGATGAGCTGCCATCATCGGTTCTGCGCGACGTGCGGTGTTCGGGTGTTCGGCCACGGCCATGTCGCCGAACTGGGCGGTGATTTCGTCACGATCCAAGTGGCGACGCTGGACGACACCACGCCGGAGGAGCTCGCCGCCGCGCCGATCAGCTATGCCAACGGCCGCGACAATCTCTGGTGGGAGCAGCCTAGCGAAGCCGAGATGCGCTACCTCTAGACCGAGCGGAGCGCCTCGAACCCGCGGTCGAGGTCGATCTTCAGATCCTCGATCGCTTCGAGGCCGATGTGGAAACGCAACAGCGGGCCTTCCAGGCTGACCGGGACCGAGCGGTTCTTAAGCTGCGGATCGCAGTGAATGGCCAGGCTCTCGTAGCCGCCCCACGAGAAGCCCAGGCCGAACAGCTTCAGCGCGTCGAGGAAGGCGTGGACGGCGCGCTGGCTGCACGGCTTCAGCACCACGCCGAACAGGCCGCAGGCACCCGTGAAGTCGCGCTTCCAGAGCGCGTGGCCCGGATCGCCGGGCAGGGCGGGATGCAGCACGCGCGCCACCTCGGGACGGTCCTGCAGCCAGCGGGCTATGACAAGACCGTTCTCGTGATGGCGGGGCAGGCGCGTGGTCAGGGTCCGCAGGCCTCGGAGCATGGTGTAGGCGTCGTCCGGCGAAACCGACCAGCCGATGTCCCACATGGCGTCGCCCAGCGCGTTGCCGATGTCGGCATCCATGGTCGTGGCCGAGCCCATGAAGCAGTCCGAGTGGCCGCCGACATATTTGGTCAGGGCCTGGACGCTGATCGTCACGCCGTGCGCCAGCGGCTTGAAATAGAGGCCGGCCGCCCAGGTGTTGTCGATCAGGGTGATGATGCCTCGGTCGTTGGCGGCCTTGGCGATGGCCGGCACGTCCTGCATCTCGAAGGTCAGGGAGCCCGGGGCTTCCAGCAGGATCATCCGGGTCTTGGGCGTCACCAGCGCCATCAGACCATCGGCGTCCAGCGCCGGGTCGTAGTAGGTGGTGGCGACGCCGAAACGGGTCAGAACCCGGTCGCAGAAGCGGCGCGTGGGCTTGTAGGCGCTGTCGACCACCAGGATCTCGTCACCCGTCTTCAGCACCGCCAGCATGGCGCCGGTGATCGCCGCCAGACCCGAGGGATAGAGGGTGACGTCCGGCGAGCCCTCCAGCTCGGCCAGGGCCTTCTGCAGGGCGGCGGGCGAGGACAGGCCCGTGATGCCGTAGGTGATCTGGTCGTCGTCGTACAGTGACGCGGCGTTGGGCAGCAGCACCGTCGAGGCGCGCTGGATCGGCGGATTGACCGTGCGCGCCAGGGCGGTCGGCTCGGAGCCCTTGCGGATCAGGCGGGTTTCTTCATCCATGGCGGGGACTCTCGGCGACGCGGCGGTACGGTTGTGGTTTAGAGCGTGGCAGCCAAAAGTGTGAGCGGTTTTGGCGTCTGCCACGCTCTAAGCGTAAGAGATAGAGCCTGCTCAGGCAGGCTCTAGCGCCGCGCGCGCACGGTTCAAGGAGTGATCGGGTGTCGGTGCGTTTTGGCGTAGTGGTCTTATCGATGCTCGCGCTCGCGCTCGCGGGGTGCGGCCAGCGCAAACCCACGCCCGAGCCGCGTCCCGCCGAACAGGCGCCGCCGCTGGCCATCAAACCCGCCGCGCCCAGCAAGACCCTGAAGGCCATCAAGGCGCGCGGCGAGTTGCGTTGCGGGGTAAATCCCGAGTTGCCGGGCTTCGCCTTCCGGGACAATGGCGGACACTGGCGCGGCTTCAACGTCGATTTCTGCCGCGCCCTGGCCGCCGCCGTGCTCGGCAAGCCCGACAAGGTCACCTTCGTGCCGCTGGGCAACGAGGAGCGGATCACCGCTCTGCGCACCGGCAAGGTCGATGTCCTGTGGCGCAACACGTCCTGGACCTTCTCGCGCGACGCCGGCGACCAGCTGGACATGGCGGCGATCTCCTATTTCGACGGCCAGGGCTTTATGGTCCGCCGCAATCTGAACCTGACCAGCGCCGTCGAGCTGAACACGGCCAAGATCTGCGTCCAGACCGGCGCCACCTCGGCCCAGAACCTGGAGGACTTCTTCAGAGCGCGCGGCATCGCCTACACGGCCATGGTGTTCGACAGCGAGGAACAGGCCCGCGCCGCCTACCAGGCCGACAAGTGCGACGCCTTCACCTCCGACATCTCGGCGCTGGCGGCGGCGCGGTCGGTGCTGGACGATCCAGGCGCCCACGTGATCCTGCCCGACGCGATCTCCAAGGAACCGCTGGGACCGCTGGTGCGCCAGGACGATCCGGCCTGGACCGACATCGTCCGCTGGACCCTCTACGCCCTGGTTCTGGCCGAGGAGCACGGGGTGACCAAGGCCAACGCCAAGGACATGAAGGCCGGCGCAGATCCCGAGGCGCGGCGGCTGCTGGGCGAGGGCGGGTTCGGCGCCATGCTGGGCCTGGACGCCGACTGGGCCTACCGCGCGATTATCACGGGGGGAAGTTACGGCGAGATCTTCGACCGCGACATCGGCGGCGGTTCGGCCCTGAAGCTGGACCGAGGCCTCAACGCGCTGTGGAACGCGCCCAAGCCCGGCCTGCTGTACGCCCCGCCGATGCGCTAAGCCGCGGGGCCGGTGACCACCGGCGTGTCCGCCAGGCCGCCCCATTCCGTCCATGAGCCGTCATAGACCGCCGAACGCGGCTTGCCCAAACGCGCCAGGGCCAGGGCCACGACCGAGGCGGTGATGCCCGAGCCGCAGGTCGAGGTGATCGGCTTGTTGATGTCGACTCCCGCGGACTCGAACACCGTCTTCAATTTCTCGGCCGGCAGCATGGTCCCGTCGGCGGCCAGCAGGGCCGAGAGCGGGATGTTGCGGGCCCCGGGCATGTGGCCGCCGCGCAAGCCGGCGCGGGGCTCGGGGTCCTTGCCCTCGAAGCGGCCGGCGGCGCGGGCGTCGATGATCTGCTCGCGGCCGGTCGCGACGATCTCGCGCATCTGCTCCAGCGAGCGGTAGATGTCGGCCTGGTAGCGCGGGGTGAAGTGCCGTTCCTGCGGCATTGCCGGACCGTCCTCGACCGGGTGGCCCTCGGCGATCCACTTGGGCAGGCCGCCGTCCAGCACCACGACATCCTCGTGACCCATGGCGCGGAAGTGCCACCAGGCGCGGGCGGCCGGCAGGATGCCGCTGCTGTCGTAGACGACGATCCGCGAACCGTCGCCCAGGCCCAGCTTCCTGACCCGCGAGGCGAACTTCACCGCCGTCGGGATCATGTGCGGCAAGTCGGAGGTCTCGTCCGAGATGCCGTCGATGTCGAAGAAAACCGCGCCGGGGATGTGAGCGGCCAGGAACTCCTGGGCCGGATCGCGCTGGGCGGCGGGCATGTGCCACGAGGCGTCGACCACGCGCACGTCCGGCGCGTCGAGATGCTCGGCCAGCCAGGCGGTGGAGACCAGCGGATCGGACGGGATGGCCATGGGACGCCTCTTAGGATCAGACTCGGCGACGAGTTTACATCCAAGGCGGCGTCGGCAAGCCCTTTTCCTTCAGGAATTCGGGATTGAACAGCTTGGACTGGTAGCGCGAGCCGTGGTCGCACAGGATGGTCACGATGGTGTGGCCAGGACCCAGTTCGCGCGCCAGCTTGATCGCGCCGGCGATGTTGACGCCCGACGAGCCGCCCAGGCACAGACCCTCGTGCTGGACGAGATCGTACAGCACCTCCAGCATCTCCGCGTCGGTGACGCGGTAGGGGTGGTCGATGACCAGATCCTTCAGGTTGGCGGTGATGCGACCTTGGCCGATGCCCTCGCTGATCGAGGTTCCCTCCGATTTCAGCTCGCCGTCCTTGTACCAGGCGTACAGCGCCGCGCCGTAGGGGTCGGCCAGGCCGATCTTCACGCCGGGCTTGCGCTCGCGCAGGGCCTGAGCGACGCCGGCCAGGGTGCCGCCCGAGCCGACCGCGCAGATGAAGCCGTCGACCTCACCGCCCGTCTGCTCGAAGATTTCCGGGCCGGTCGTCCGGTAGTGGGCTTCGCGGTTGGCGACATTGTCGAACTGGTTGGCCCAAACAACTCCATTCCCTTCGGTTTTGGCGAGTTCCTCGGCCAACCGCCCGGAATAGCGGACATAGTTGTCGGGGTTGGAGTACGGGACGGCGTCGACCTCGACCAGTTCCGCGCCCAACAGGCGGATGGCGTCCTTCTTCTCCTGGCTCTGGGTGCGCGGGATGACGATCGTGGTCTTGTAGCCCAGCGCCGAGGCGACCATGGCCAGGCCAATGCCGGTGTTGCCGGCGGTGCCCTCCACGATGCGGCCGCCGGGTTTCAGCAGGCCCTTGGCCTCCGCGTCACGAATGATGCCCAAGGCCGCGCGGTCCTTGACCGACTGGCCGGGGTTCATGAACTCGGCTTTGCCCAGAATCTCGCAGCCGGTGGCCTCGCTGGCGTGGCGCAAGCGGATCAGCGGGGTGTTTCCGATCGCGTCTAGAACGCTGGGCAGGACGGTCATGCGGGGCCTTGGGAGGATCTTTCGGTTGGCTGGTAGATCGTGCCGCGAAAAGCCTGCGCAACCCTAGTTTTCCTGAAAGCGCCTCAGCGCCGACCGACAAACCTTAAGCTTGACCATGGTTTGACCTGATATCCACAAGCTGTGGATATCAGCTGCGGCTCAGGCCCAACTGAATGACATTGGTTCGTTCGGTCCGAAAGCCGGCCTCGCAGTAGCTGAGATAGAACCGCCACAGGCGCCGGAACCGTTCGTCGAAACCGTCCTTGCGGATGTCGCTCCAGGCGCCTTCGAACTGCCGCGCCCATTCGGCCAGGGTGTCGGCATAGTTCTGGCCGAAGCGCTTGAGATCGCTCCATTCCAGGCCCGCGCGCTCGGTCTCTTCCTTAAGGCGCGCCTCGCTGGGCAGCATGCCGCCCGGGAAGATGTAGCGCTGGATGAAGTCGGTGCGTCCGCGATAGCTGGCGAACAGCTCGTCGCGGATGGTGATGATCTGTAGGCCTGCGCGGCCTCCCGGTATCAGCACCTCGCGGATCTTGCCGAAATACGACGGCCAGTATTCCTCGCCGACCGCCTCGAACATCTCGATCGAGGCCACGGCGTCGAACCGACCCTGGACATCTCGGTAGTCGATCAGCTGGATGTCGGCCTTCTCGGACAGCCCCTGGTCGAACAGGCGCTTGCGGGCGAAGTCGTATTGGGCCTGGGAGATGGTGATGCCGGTGACCTTGGCGCCCACCTCCTTGGCGGCGAACTCGGCGAAGCCGCCCCAGCCGCAGCCGATCTCCAGCACGTGCTTGCCGGGCGAGAGGTCGATGGTCCGGGCGAGGGCCGCGTACTTGGCGGTCTGGGCCTCGGGCAGGGACTGGTTCGGGCGCTCATAGAGGGCCGAGGAATAGGTCATGCTGGGGTCCAGCCAGCGCGAATAGAACGCGTTGCCCAGGTCGTAGTGGGCGTGGATGTTCCGTCTCGAGCCGTCGCGGCTGTTGCGGTGAAACAGGTGATAGAGGGCGTTGACCATCCGCATCACCGGGTTGCCCTTGACCAGCGCCGACAGCCTGTCGAAGTTCAGCGAGAACGCCTCCAGCACCGTCGACAGGTCGGGTGTTTCCCATTCGCCCGCCATGAAGCCTTCGGCGAAGCCGATATCGCCGGACGAGAAGGCGCGGCGGATGAAGTTGTAGTCGTGGATCCGGATCGTGGCGTCCGGACCCGGCAGGCGGCCTCGGACGGTCAACGGCGCGCCGGTGGGCAGGATGAAGGTGACCGAACCGGTTTCCCAGTTCGTCGCCGCCACCCGCAGGGCGGCGCGAAAGGCGGCCGGGGCGGCCTTCAGGTCGGGGTGATTCCAGAGCGTCGTATCCAAGGCGGGGCCTCGCATCCGGTTGCGCGTTCATTAACGCCGTTAACGACCGGCTCGTAAACCCGTTACAGTCCGCGATAGGCCTCCATGGCTTTCTCGCGCGCCTGGGCGTGGTCGACGATTGGTCTAGAATAGAGACGTTTTGCGTCCGCCGGCAGATGCAGGGCCCGCTCCCATGGCTTGTGGATAACCTCGTCGGGAACGCCTTTCAGTTCGGGAACCCAGCGCCGGACATAGACCCCGCGCGGATCGAACTTCTCGCCTTGGGCGATGGGATTGAAGATCCGGAAGTAGGGCGAGGCGTCCGCGCCGCTGCCAGCCACCCACTGCCAGTTGCCGACATTGTTGGCCAGGTCGGCGTCCACCAGGGTGTCCCAGAACCAAGCCTCGCCCTCGCGCCAGTCGATCAGCAGATGCTTGATCAGGAACGAGGCGACGATCATGCGGACGCGGTTGTGCATGAAGCCGGTGACCCACAACTCGCGCATGCCGGCGTCGACGATCGGATAGCCGGTTTCGCCCTTGGTCCAGGCCTCGAAGAAGGCCGGGTTTGATTGCCACGGGAAGGCTTCGAATTCGGGCCGGAAGCTCCGGGTCGGCAGCCCTGGCCAATGGAACAGGATCGAATGGTTGAACTCGCGCCAACCGACTTCGGAGAGGAACTTCTCGATCTCGCCGTCGGGGGCGTCGCTATGCTCGGCGGCTTTGCGGGCGGCCAGCCAGATCTGGCGCGGGCCGATCTCGCCGAAGTGCAGGTGAGGCGACAGGCGGGAGGTCGCCTCGACGCCCGGCAGGTCGCGCTGCTTGCCGTAGCTATCGATCGGACCGGAAAGGAACGCGTTGAGTCGCTCCAGCGCGCCGGCCTCGCCAGGGGTCCAGAGATCGAAGCCCTTCGACCAGTCGGGCTTGGTCGGATGCAGGCTCCAGTCAGAGAGACTTTCGCTGCACGGGAAATGTTCGGGTGATTTCAGGTGTTTGGGCGCGGGTTCTACGGTGACGTGGCCAAGGTGCTCGCGCGCCGCCCGCCAATAGGGCGTGAAGACCTTGTAGGGCTGCTTGGCGCCGTTCCGCACTGTCCAGGGCTCGTTCAAAAGGCCGGCGTTGAAGCTCTGGCCATCGGCGCCGGCGTCCTTCAGGCGGGCTTTGATCGCGGTGTCGCGATCGATGCTGGCCTGGTCGTAGAGACGGTTCCACAGCACGCAGGTCGCGCCGGTACGGGCGAGCATGTCGTCCAGCACCTCGGCCGCCGCGCCCTTGCGAAGCACCAGCCTATTGCCAAGCTTATCAAGGCTTTCGGCCAGGATCCTCAGAGACTTGTCGAGCCACCACAGGGAGGCCGCGCCCCGGGGGCGGAGACCTGGCGTCTCGTCGAGAATGTAGAGCGGGATCACCGGCCGGCCGCTGTCCGCGGCATGGCGCAGGGCCGGATTGTCGGTTAATCGCAGGTCGTTGCGGAACCAGACGATGACGGGGTCCTGATCCGTGTCTTTCCGCACTTGCCTCACCCCGCCCGAAAGGTCACCTCTTGGGCGCCTGAAATCCCTGTCCGCTGGAAGAGTTGCCTTGAGTCAGCCGAAAGCCGTAGCCCAGAAATCAGCCCGATGAGCCGCCGTATCGTTCTGGTGACCGGCGGCGCCGGCTTCATCGGCTCCAACATCGTCGCGCGTCTGTGCGAGGATCCTGCCCTGGACGTGGTGGTCTGCGATCGCCTGCGCGACGCGGCCAGCGGCAAGTGGCGCAACATCGCCAAGCACCCGATCGCCGACTTCGTCGCGCCCGAGCAACTGTTCGACTGGCTGGCCAGGCGCGGCGCCGAGGTCGAACTGATCATCCACATGGGCGCGGTGTCGTCGACGACGGAGGCCGACGCCGACAAGATCGTGCAGTCCAACTTCGTGCTGTCGCGCGACCTGTGGGACTGGTGCGCGCAACACGGCAAGCGCCTGATCTACGCCTCGTCGGCGGCGACCTATGGGGATGGCTCGCTGGGCTTCGAGGGCAAGGACGATCTGGCCTCGCTGCAGGCCCTGCGACCGTTGAACGCCTATGGCTGGTCCAAGGCCCTGTTCGATATCTACGCCGTGCGCGAGGCCCATCGCGGTCATGCTCCGACCCAATGGGCGGGCCTGAAGTTCTTCAACGTCTATGGCCCCAACGAGGACCACAAGGACGGCATGAAGTCGGTCGTGGCCCAGATCTGGCCGCGCGTCGCCGCGGGCGAAGGGGTCAAGCTCTTCAAGTCGCACCACCCGGACTACGAAGACGGCGGCCAGCTGCGCGATTTCGTCTATGTCCGGGACGCCGTCGACGTGATCGCCTGGTTGTCCAGGAACCCGGCCGTCAACGGCGTCTTCAACCTGGGTTCGGGCCACGCGCGCTCGTTCCGGGATCTCGCCGTGGCCACCTTCGAGGCGGTGAACCGCGCGCCGGACATCACCTATATCGACATGCCCGAGGTGCTGCGCGGCAAGTACCAGTACTACACCCAGGCCGACATGAGCCGCCTGCGGGCGGCGGGCTACGACGCGCCGATGACTCCGTTGGAGGACGGCGTCGCCGACTATGTGGCGGGCTACCTGAATACCGACGACCCGTATCGCTGACGTCAGGGCACGGTTGCTGGCCGTGGCGACGAGCGTAGGCTGAGTCCCGAGATCGAGGCGCGAACCTCGACATCAGGGAGTTCGTCATGGCTGGCATCGCCGCCTGGGGCGCCTATGCGCCGCGTCTGCGTCTGAGCCGCAAGGCGGTGACCGAGGCCAATGCCTGGGTCGCCCCGAACCTGAAAGCCAAGGGCAAGGGCGAACGCTCGATGGCCAACTGGGACGAGGACGCCCTGACCATGGCGGTCGAGGCGGCCCGCGACGCCCTGGGGTCAAGCGACGACCGTTCCCACATCGACAGTCTCTACTTCGCCTCGACGACCGCGCCGTTCGCCGACCGGCTGAACGCGGGGATCGTCTCGGCGGCCCTGACCCTTGAGAAGTCGATCACCGCCAGCGACGTGACTGGTTCGCAGCGCTGCGGCCTGACGGCGCTGGGCCAGGCGCTGGCGAGCGGTGGAACCTCTCTGGTCACCGTCGGTGAACACCGCAAGACCCGCGCCGTCTCGGCCCAGGAACTGGACTTCGGCGACGGCGCGGCGGCCTTCGTGGTCACCGACGGCCCCGGCGCCGCCGAGCTGCTGGGACGGGGTTCGGTCACCGACGACTTCGTCGACCACTTCCGCGGCGACGACGGCGGATTCGACTATTACTGGGAAGAGCGTTGGATCCGAGACGAGGGTATCGTCAAGCTGGTCCCGCCGGCTGTTCGAACGGCGCTTGAGGTCGCTGGGATAAGCGCTTCTGAAGTCGATCATTTCTGCTTCCCGTCGACCTTTTCCGGCATGGCCGCGACCGTGGCCAAGGCCGTCGGAATCAGGCCCGAGGCCGTCCGCGACAACCTCGCCGCCGTGATGGGGGAAGCCGGCTGCGCGCACGGGCCGATCATGCTGGCCCACGCGCTGGAGGACGCCAAGGCGGGCGAGGTCATCCTTGTCGCCCAGTTCGGCCAAGGCGCCGAGGCGCTGGTGTTCCGCGCTACCGGCCAGGGCCAGCGCCCGGCGCGGGGCGTGACCGGCGCGCTGGCCGATCGAGAAGTCGAGACCAACTACCTGAAATTCCTGACCTTCAATGGACTCATTGAATGGGAAAAGGGCATGCGGGCCGAGAAGGACAACAAGACGGCCCTGACCACCCTCTACCGCAACGAGGACATGATCCTTGGCCTGGTCGGCGGCCGCTGTCGCGAGACCGGCGTCGTGCAATTCCCGCGCACGCGTATCTCGGTCGCGCCGAACAACCCCGCCGTCGACACCCAGGAGCCGTATCGCTTCGCCGAACGCCGCGCGAGTGTTCTCAGCTATTCGGCTGATTACCTTACCTTTTCCATGGCTCCGCCGAACCACTACGGCATGATCGTCTTCGAGGGCGGCGGGCGGATCATGATGGACATCACCGATGTCGCGCCTGGAGATGTCGAGACCGGCCTGCCGGTGCGGATGGTGTTCCGCATCAAGGAGGTCGACGAGAAGCGCGGCTTCGTCCGCTACTTCTGGAAGGCCACGCCGGATCGCGCCGCGCTGGCCGGCCGGACCGCTCAAGCCGCCGAATAGGAGTCAGACATGCCACAGGGTATCCGCGACAAGGTCGCCATCCTCGGGATGGGCTGCAGCAAGTTCGGCGAGCGCTGGGACGCCGGGCCCGATGACCTGATGGTCGAGGCCTATCTGGAGGCCATGCGGGACGCGGGCGTCGATCAGACCCAACTGGACGCGGCGTGGTTCTCGACGCACATCGACGAGATCGGCTCGGGCAAGGGCGGCACGCCGCTGTCGATCGCCCTGCGCCTGCCCAACATCGCCGTGACCCGGGTCGAGAACTTCTGCGCCTCGGGCTCGGAAGCCTTCCGCGGCGCGGTCTACGCCGTGGCGGCGGGGGCGGCTGACATCGCCCTGGCGGTCGGCGTCGAGAAGCTGAAGGACACCGGCTATGGCGGCCTGCCGGTCGCCAATCCCGGCACGCTCAGTCCGCAGGTGATGCCGAACGGTTCCGCCCCCGGCAACTTCGCCCAGCTGGCCAGCGCCTATCGCGCCAAGCACGGGGTCTCCAAGGACGACCTCAAGCGCGCCATCGCCCACGTCTCGGTCAAGAGCCACGCCAACGGCGCCAAGAACCCCAAGGCGCACCTGCGCAAGCCGATCACCGCCGAGCAGGCTTTGAACGCACCGATGATCGCCGAGCCTCTGGGTCTGTTCGACTGCTGCGGCGTCTCGGACGGCGCGGCGGCGGCGATCGTCACCACGCCCGAGATCGCGCGGGCGCTCGGCAAGCGCGATCTCGTCACCGTGAAGGCTCTGCAGCTGTCGGTCTCGAACGGCTACGAGAGCCAGTACAACGGCTGGGATGGCAGCCACTTCCACACCGCCCGCATCGCCGCGCGCAAGGCGTATAAGGAGGCCGGCATCGAGCGGCCGCGCGACCAGATCTCGATGATGGAGGTGCACGACTGCTTCTCGATCACCGAACTGGTGACGATGGAGGACCTGTTCATCTCGCCCGAAGGCCAAGGCTGGCGCGACGTGCTGGACGGCTTCTACGACGCCGACGGCGGCATACCCTGCCAGATCGATGGCGGCCTCAAGTGCTTCGGCCATCCGATCGGCGCCTCGGGCCTGCGGATGCTCTACGAGATGTATCTGCAATTGCAGGGCCGGGCAGGTGAGCGGCAACTGGCCAATCCGGTCTTCGGCATGACCCACAACCTGGGCGGCGCGCCGGCCAGCAACGTCTGCTCCGTGGCGATCATCGGTCAGGAAGGCGCGTAAGGAAAAGGGGCTTAAAGCCGCCTTGGCCTTGGTGTAACCCAGAGCCATGGGCGGTCCGTTCAAAGGCTTCAAACGCTGGATCTTCGCGGGGCTGGCGCTGTTCCTGGCGCTGTTCCTGACGGCCGCCTTCGTGTTTCGCTACGACATTCTCAGTAACGCCCTGGACCCCAAGGTGCCGTTCCTGACCTACCGTCCGCCGCCGGCCCCGGACTACGGCAAGTCCTCTTCCTGGGCGCTGCTGCCGGGCGCGGCCCAGGCCAACCGGCCGGTCGACATATTCTTCCTCCATCCGACCACCTTCGACGGCGGCCGCGACTGGAACGGCGGCATCGACCAGCCCAAGGCGCAACGGTTTCTGTCGCGGGTGGTGATCCCGAACTATGCCGGACCGTTCGACCGCGTGGGCCGGGTGTTCGCGCCGCGCTACCGCCAAGCCAGCCTCTACACCTATCTGACCCTGCGCGACGACGCCCGCGACGCGCGACGCTTCGCCTATGGCGACGTCAGACAGGCGTTCAAGACCTATCTGTCGCGCTATGGCGAGGCGCGGCCGTTCATCATCGTCGGGGTGGAGCAGGGCGGCTCTCTGGCCGCGCGGCTGTTGCGCGAGGAAGTCGCCGCCGACCCTGACCTCAAGCGCCGCCTGGTCGCCGCCTATCTGATCCAGACGGTTGCCCCCGCCGACGAATACGGGCCAAGGGCGCCGATCCCCGCCTGCGAACACAAGGGCGAGACCGGCTGCGTCGCGGCCTGGGCCTCGGCTCAGGAGGGGGACTTCCGCGCTGTCCAGGAACTGACCGGCCGCTCGCTGGTCTGGGACGGGACCGATCAGCTGGTCAATCTCGAGCACCGCACGCCGTTGTGCTTCAACCCGCTGCTGGGCGGGACCGGCCTGGAGCGCGCCCCGGCCAAGCTGAACCTCGGCGCGGCCAACGCCACCGGCCTGGACTGGGGCGCTCGGCCGCCCTTCCTGCAACGACAGGTCTCGGCGCGCTGCGAGAACGGCCTGCTGCGGACCAGCAAGCCCAAGTCCGGCGCGCTGCGCGACAGTGGTTCGTGGGCCGACCGGCGCAAGGTCGACGCGTTCAATCTGTTCTACGCCGACCTTGAGGCCGACGCCCTGGCGCGGTCGGCGACCATGGTCGGCCGCCCGCTAGCCGCCGTTCCTGCGGTCCCGCAGGGCCGCTAGGCCGCCGTAGCTCGGCTGGTCGATGGCGATCTGGCCGATCGCCGTGGCGCGCAGATGCGCGAGCAGGACTGGATCGAGCGGATTGAGCGCGCCCTCGCGCAGGGCTTCACAGAGTCTGGCATTGAGCGTGGCGAAGTCGCCGGCCTCACCCAGAAGGGCGCTAAGCCGGTGGACGGCCTCGGCCTCGAGTCTTGCGCCCTGTTCGGATTCGCGAGCCAGGGTGGCGCGGGCGTTGTCGGCGACGCGGGCCAGGAAGGCGTGACGGGCGTCGCGGGGAACGGCGGGCTCGGCCTCGAAGGCGGCGATGGCTTCGGACAGCTCGGCGGCGGTGGGATGGCTGATCATGTGGCCTCCATCAGGGCGACGAGGTCGATCTCGGTCTCGCTGGTGCGCCGGCCGATCATGGCGCGCTCGATCGAACGATCCTGGCCGCTGGCGAAGCTGGAATACATCATCAGGCACATGACGCCCCATTTCAGCGAGCCCAGGGCTTGCCAGAACCGCACCCGATCGAGCGAGATTCCGCCGCCATAGCCAGCCAGCAGGTCGGCATAGTCGCCGAAGCCGCCGACGGGCTTTCGCCATTCTCCGAAGCGCCAGGAATTGACGCAGATCCAGCCGAGGTCCTCGGCCGGGTCGCCCAGATGGGCCAGCTCCCAGTCGAGCACCCCGACCAGGCCGCCTGTTGGGTGGATCATCAGATTGCCGTTGCGAAAGTCGCCGTGGACCAGGACCGGCCGTTCGGGCGGCGGCGGGGCGATGGACTCAAGCCAGCGGAACGCCGCCTCCAGGATCGGCCGCCGGGCGCCCAGTTGGCGGTAAATCTCCTCGTAGCGCGCGAGTTCGCCTCGTGCGTCGGAGGTGGCCAGGTCTGGCAGGCCCTCGGTCGGCACGGCGTGGATCCTCGCCAGCACCTCGCCGCAGCGGCGAGCCAAGCCGGGCCGAACCCCGGCGAAGGCCTCGTCGCGGACGATCCGCCGTCCCAAGGTCTCGCCCTCCAGCCGGCGCATGACATAGGCCTCGCCAAGGCCGTCGCTGGGCGCGCAGACCCGGACCACGCGGGGCGTCGGCGCCCCGGCCTGTTCGGCCGCGCGGATCAGGGCGGCCTCGGAGGCCAGGGACAGGGCGGTCTCGCGCATCGCCGCGCCGTCCGGCCGCCTGCGCAGGATCAACGGTGTCCCATCGTCGAGATCGAAGGCCCAGGTTTCCAGGCTGGCCCCGCCCGACAGGCGACGGGCGTTCACGGCTCCGGTCGCGGTCGGCGACAGACGCGGGGCGAGGCGATCGAGAGCGGCGGCGACGTCCATGGAACGAGCTTCCAGGTTTCACCTTACGTCAGGCAAGAGCCTCGCGACTTTACGGCGAGCCCGGCGCGCCTTAGGCAACGAGGCTCAACCCTCTGCTCAGGATCTTCCATGCCCTCCGGTCTCGCCGCGCTGCTCGATGACGTCGCGGCCATCACCAAGCTCGCCGCCGCCTCGCTGGACGATGTCGGGACGGCCGCCGGGAAGGCGGGGACCAAGGCCGTGGGCGTGGTGGTCGACGACGCGGCGGTGACGCCGGGCTACGCCATGGGCTTCACGCCCGACCGCGAGCTGCCGATCGTCTGGAAGATCGCCGTCGGCTCTTTACGCAACAAGCTGATCTTCCTGCTGCCGGGCGCCCTTTTGCTATCGGCCTTCGCGCCCTGGGCGGTGACGCCGATCCTGATGGTCGGCGGATCCTATCTGGCCTTCGAGGCCACCGAGAAGATCCTGGAGGCGTTCACGCCCGAAGCCGAGGGCGAGGCGATCGAGGACCTGGCGCTCAGCGCCCCCGAACTGGAGAAACAGAAGGTCGACGGCGCGATCCGCACCGACCTGATCCTGTCCGGCGAGATCATGGCCATCGCCCTGGCCGAGGTCGCGCATCTGGGGCTGGCGATGCAGGCGGCGGCGCTGGCCATCGTCGGCGTGCTGCTGACGGTCGTCGTGTATGGCGCGGTGGCGCTGATCGTGAAGATGGACGACATGGGCCTGCACCTGTCGCGCCGCGAGACCAAGGGCGTGCGGAGCTTTGGCCGTGGCCTGGTCAAGGCCATGCCGGTGACCATGGAGGCGCTGACGGTGATCGGCACCGCGGCCATGCTGTGGGTCGGCGGCGGCATCATCGTCCACGGCCTCGAGAAGTTCCACCTGACCCCGATCCCGCACTGGGTCGAGGGCTTCTCGCATTGGGCGCACGGTGTCCCGGGCATCGGCGCGGTGACGGGCTGGCTGGCCTTCGCGTTGGGCTCGGCCGTGGTGGGTCTGGCGATCGGCAGCGTCCTGGCTGGTGTCATGCACCTCTGGCATCACCGCAAGGGCGCGGCGGCGCACTAGCCGCCTAGCCCGCCTCGTTCAGCGGCGAGGCCGGCTTCCAGTCGAACAGTTCCTGCATCGTCCGCAGGGCCTGGCCGCGCGGCGAGGCAAGGTCCGGGTCGCGGGCCAGGATCAGCCGGGCGTCGTCGGCGGCGACGGCGATCAGATCGCGATGCGCGACGGGGTCGGCCAGGCGATAGGCCGGGAAGCCGCTCTGCTTGAGCCCCAGCGGGTCGCCGCCGCCGCGCAGTTCCAGATCCTTCTCGGCGATCTCGAAACCGTCGTCGCTGCGGCGCAGGATGTCGAGGCGTTGCTGGGCCACTTCCGACAACGGCGGGTCGTAGAGCAGCACGCACGAACTCTCGCGCGTGCCCCGCCCGACGCGGCCGCGCAGCTGGTGCAATTGGGCCAGACCGAAGCGGTCGGCGTGCTCAATGACCATGATGCTGGCGTTGGGGACGTTGACCCCGACCTCGACCACCGTGGTGGCCACCAGCACGCTGACCTCGCCGTCGACGAAGCGCTGCATGACCGCGTCCTTCTCGGCGGCCGGCATCTGGCCGTGGACGAGGCCCACGCCAGGCAGGTGGCGGGCGAGGTCGGCGGCGCGGTCCTCGGCGGCGCGCAGCTCGATCTTGTCCGACTCCGACACCAGCGGGCAGATCCAGAACGCCTGGGCGCCGCCGGCGATGGCGCCGCGCAGGCGCTCAACGATCTCGGGCACGCGCGGGGTCGGCGCGGCGCGGGTGGCGACGGGCGTGCGGCCCGGTGGCTTCTCGTCGATGCGCGAGACGTCGAGGTCGCCGAACACCGTGAGCTCCAGCGTGCGCGGGATTGGCGTGGCCGACATGGCCAGCAGATGGACGCCCCAATCTTCATTGGAGGGGCCCTTGTCCTGCAGGCGACGGCGCTCGTTGACGCCGAAGCGATGCTGCTCGTCGATGATCGTCAGGGCCAGGCGGTCGAAGACGACGTCGTCCTGGAACAGGGCGTGGGTGCCGACGGCGACGTGGTGGGTTCCGTCCCCCAGGCCCAGAAGCTTGGCCGAACGGCTCGCGCCCTTGTCGCGGCCGGTCAGCAGGATCACCGACAGCCCAAGCGCCCGCAGCGGCGCGGCGATGGTCTCGAAGTGCTGGCGGGCCAGGATCTCGGTCGGAGCCATCAGGGCCGACTGGAAGCCGGCGCCGGCCGCGTCGGCCATGGCCAGCATCGCCACCACGGTCTTGCCCGAGCCGACGTCGCCCTGCAGCAGACGGCTCATGCGCTCGCCGGAAGCGAGGTCGCCGCGAATTTCCGAAAGAGATCGTATCTGGGCGCCGGTCAGCTTGAAGGGCAGGGCCTTCTCGGCCGCTTCCGACAGCGAGCCGGACGGGATGCGCGGACCGGGGCTCGCGCGGCGCGAGGCCTTGCGCTGGGCCAGAGCCAACTGGTGCGCCAGCAGTTCGTCATAGGCCAGGCGCCGGCGGGGCCTCGCCAGCGGCGACAGGTCCGCCTCGCTGGCGGGCGCGTGCATGGCGGCCAGGGCCTCTCGCCAGCCGGGCAGCTTTTCGCGCTCGCGCCAGGCCGCGTCCTGCCATTCGGGGAGGTCTGGCGCGCGACTCAAGGCTTCCAGGGCGAACTTGCGGAAGGTGCGCGAGGGCAGGCCGTGGGTCGCCGGATAGACGGTCTCGATTTCGGGAATGTCGCCGGCGCGCTCGGCGTCGACGATGTAGTCCGGGTGGGCGATCTGCAGTTCGGAGGCATAGCCGTCCGGTCGTTCGACCTTGCCGCTGACAGCGCGGTGCGCGCCCTTGGGGTGCTGGCGCTCCAGGTGTGGGCCGTGACCCTTGAACCAGATCAGGGTCAGGAAGCCCGTGCCGTCCCAGGCGCGAATCTTCCAGGGCTGGCCCAGGCGGCCTGGCGGCTGATGCTGATCGATGGTGACGATGAAGGTCTGGACCAGGCCGTCGACGGCCTGGTCGACCTTGGTCACCGAGCGGCGGATCAGACCCGTCGGCGCGGTGAACAGCACGTCGCGCACGATCGGGCCGGCCAGCTTCTCGACCAGCGGCGCGACGCGCGGGCCCACGCCCTTGAGCGTGGACACCGAGCTGAACAGGGGAAAGAGAATCTCCGGGCGCATTTGGCTGAACCATAGCCGGTCCCGCGCCCGGAGGCAGACCCTAGTCGGCCTGATTCATCACGGGCTGAAGCGCGATCACGAGATCGGAATATTCATCCGCCCGCGAGGCGCCCGAGACGTTCAGGCGCGTGTAGAGCCAAGTTGCGCCATGGCGGGCATAGGCTTCCGACCAGCGGGCCTTGGCGTCGATCAGGTTATTGGCCTCACCGGCGAAAACCACAGCGCCCTTGGCGTCGACATAGACGTAGTTACCGGCGATCGTGGTCGCAGGCTCGCCGTTCTCGGCCAGCTTGTAGCGATAGACGGCGCCCGAGGCGCCCTTGAGTTCGATATAAGGCTTCACGCTGTCCTCGCCATAAAAGCCACCCGGCGTAGGGCTTTGGTTTTGATCGTTAATCGCGCGCCTGAGCAGCGAGGCCGCCTACGCATTCGCCTGACGCGCTAGCAGGACGTGAAGCGTCCCGTGGGCCAAATTATGGCTGGAGGACACCCGACCTGGCCAGGAACTTGCGGGTCCGCTCTTCACGCGGGGAGGAAAGCAACTGACGGGAGGGTCCTTGCTCCACGATGACGCCGCCGTCCATGAAAATCGTCCGATCAGCGACATCTCGGGCGAAGTCCATCTGGTGGGTGACGATGACCATGGTCCGTTTTTCGACGGCCAGATCGCGGATCACGGTCAGCACCTCGCCGACCAGTTCGGGGTCGAGGGCCGAGGTCGGCTCGTCGAACAGGATGACCTCGGGATCCATGGCCAGAGCGCGGGCGATGGCGCAGCGCTGCTGCTGGCCGCCGGACAGGGCGGCGGGATAGGCGTCGGCGCGACCGCCCAGGCCGACCTTCTCCAGCAGGGCCAGACCGCGCGCGCGGGCCTTGGTTGGATCTTCCTTGCGGACGACCACCGGTCCCTCGATGACGTTTTCAAGCGCCGTCTTGTGCGGAAACAGATTGAAGCTCTGGAAGACGAAGCCGACCCGGCCGTTCAGGGCCTTGGCCAGGGGAACCTTGCCGCCGGCCGTGACGCCCGCGATGGTCAGATCGCCTCCGTTCAGGAGTTCCAGACCCGCGAGGCAGCGCAGCAGCGTGCTCTTGCCCGAGCCGCTGGGACCGATGATGGCGACGATCTCGCCGGGGACCACGGTCAGGTCTACGCCCGCCAGGACGGGGGTGTCGCCGAAGCTCTTCTTCAGGCCCTTGGCGTCGATCGCGCTCATCGGCGGCCCTCCGCGGCGCGGCGTTCCAACTGGCCCTGCACGGCCGCGAGCACGGTGGAGAGGATCCAGTAGATGGCCGCCGCGGCCAGGTACATGGTGAAGATCTCGTAGGTCCGGGCCGTGATCAGCTGAGCCTGGCGGAACAGCTCCGGCACCTGGATGGTGGCGGCCAGGGAGGTGTCCTTGACCAGGCCGATGAAACTGTTCGACAGCGGGGCGACGGCGGTGCGGGCGGCCTGGGGCAGTATCACCCGGCGCAGGGTCTGACCGCGGCTCATGCCCAGCACGCCGGCGGCTTCCCACTGACCCTTGTCGACGGCGTCGATAGCGCTGCGCAGGATCTCGCAGGAATAGGCCGCGACGTTCAGCGAGAAGCCGATTCCGGCGGCCGCCAGGGCGGGCATCTCGATCCCGAACTGCGGCAGGCCGTAGTAGATCAGAAACAGCTGCACCAGCAGCGGCGTGCCCCGGAAGGCCGAGACATACACCGCCGCCGGCCAGCGCAGCAGCGGCGAGCGCGACAGGCGCATCAGGGCCAGGCCAAAGCCCAGCACGACCCCGATCCCCATGCCGATGACGCTGAGCAGGACGGTGTAGCCGGCGCCCTTCAGCAGCAGGGGCGCGGACTGGCGCAGCAGATCCAGAGCTGTGTCCATGGCCCTAGTGCGTCACGTCCATGCCGAACCACCGCTGCGAGATCGCCGTCAGCTTGCCGCTGGCGCGCAGCGCCTCGATGGCCTGGTCGACAATAACCTTCAGAGCCGGATCCTTCTTCATCGCCACGCCCGAGCCCTGGGCCGCGAACGGCGGGCCCGAGGCGACGAATTCCGGTGAGCTCTTGACGAAGTCGGCGGCGACCAGGCGGTCGTTCAACACCGCGTCGATACGGCCGGCGCGCAGATCCTGGTACTTGGTGGGATCGTCGTCATAGGTGCGGATGTCGGCCTTGGGCACGTTGGTCCGCGCCCACTGCTCGTAGTTGGTTCCAAGGCCGACGCCGACCTTCTTGCCGGCCAGGTCCTCGGGCTTGTCCAGGCCCGGCTTGTCTCTGAGCTTGATGATCTGGATGCCCGAGACGGTGTAGGGTTCGGAGAAATCGTACTTGGCCTGGCGCTCGGGCGTGATGGTGATCTGGTTGATCACCACGTCGACGCGGCCCGATTCGAGCGCGCCCAAGAGGCCCGCGAACGGGGCGGGCCGGAAGTCGGGCTTCAGGCCCATCTGCGTGGCCAGGGCCTTGGCGAAGTCGACCTCGAAGCCAGCCAGCTGGCCGCTCTTGTCCTGGAAGTTGAACGGCGGATAGGTGCCTTCCAGGCCGATGCGCAGGGTCCCCGAGGCCTTGATCCTGTCCCAGGCGCTGGCACCAGCGTCCGGCTTTTTGCCACAGGCGGCGAGCAGAGCGAGGCCGAGACCGGAGAGGACGGCGCGGCGGGCAGGGAATCGCATCGGACGAACCTTTGGGCGAAACAATCCGTCGCAGTTCTATACGGGCGAGCGCGCTTCGCCAGCCCGAACATGGCGAAGCTCTTTCCACCTGACCGCGAATTAAGCTGACGCCTACGCGGACTCGGGGCTTGCTGCTTTAGTTCATCCCGGGGAGGGGAGATCATGGCTCAATTTGACCCGGCGGTCGCCACGGCCGCCTATCTGGCGCAGTTGCCGCCGGAAGCGCACGAAAAGGCGCAGCACTATACCCAGGGCGGTCACTGGCTAGTGTTGTGGGGCTTCGTCGTCTCGGTCCTGGCGGCCTGGATCATTATCCGCACCGGCGTGCTGACCAAGGTTGAGCAGGGCGTCGAGCGCAAGAAGGGACGGCCGCTCCTGGCCAGCTTCGTGGTCGCCGCCGTCTTCGTCGCTTTCAGCTGGCTGCTGGAGCTGCCCTGGTCGGTCTATTCGAACTGGTGGCGGCAGAAGCAGTACGGCCTGACCAGCCAGGCCTTCGGCGGCTGGCTGACCGAGAACCTGATGGGCACGGCGATCTCGATCGTGTTCACCGCGATCTTCCTGGCGCTGCTCTACGTGTTGATTCGCCGCGCGCGCCGTCTGTGGTGGCTGTGGGCCGGGGGCCTGACTGCGGGGTTCATCGTCTTCGGCATGCTGTTGGCCCCGATCTATATCGAGCCGCTGTTCAACAAATATAGTCCCGCGCCAGCCGGTCCCGTGCGTGACGAGGTCGTGGCCATGGCCAAGTCGGTCGGCATCCCGAGCGACAAGATCTTCGTGTACAACGGCTCCAAGCAGTCCAACGCCTATACCGCCAACGTCTCGGGCCTCGGCGGCTCGGCCCGGGTGGCGATGAGCGACGTGATGTTCAAGAAGGGCGCGGACATCGCCGAGGTGCGCGGCGTCGTCGGCCACGAGATGGGCCACTACGCCCACCAGCACAGCCTGTGGATCACCGGCATTTTCGCCGTGCTGGCGGTCATCGCTTTCTTCATCGTCGACCGGACGTTCCCGTGGTTCGCGCAAGCGCTGAACGCCAAGGGCGTGACGGGCGTCGCCGATCCGGCCGGCCTGCCGGTGCTGGCGGTGATCATGGCCGTGCTGGGCCTGATCGGCGGCCCGATCACCAACACCCTGGTGCGCGAGGTCGAGAGCGACGCCGACCGCTACAGCCTGGTGAACTTCAACGAGCCTGACGGCCTGGCCAAGGCCCTGGTCAAGACCATCGAATACCGCGCCGCCACGCCATCCAAGCTGGAAGAGGTGCTGTTCTACGACCACCCGGCGGTCAGCGTCCGCGTCCGCCGCGCCATGGACTGGAAGGCGACGCATCCGAAGCCCTGAGGCATGAAAAAGCCCCGCGCCACCGGGCGCGGGGCTCCATTCCGTTCGGGCTGTGTGGGCTCAGCGCTTGCGCACGAACACCGTGCCGGCCGAATAGCCGGCGCCGAAGCTGCAGATCAGGCCCGTCTCGCCCGCCGCGAAGTCGTCATTGGCCTGGTGGAAGGCGATGATCGAACCGGCCGAGCTGGTGTTGGCATATTCGTCCAGGATGATGACGTTCTCGCCCGGGGCCGGATCGCGGCCCAGCACTTTTCGACCGATCATCTCGTTCATGTTGATATTGGCTTGATGGAGCCAGAGGCGCTTTAGCCCCGCGGGGTCGATGCCGAGGTCGGTCGCGTGCTCGAGAATCATCTGGCTGACCATCGGCACCACCTCGCGGAACACCTTGCGGCCTTCCTGCACGAACAGCTTGTCGCGCGCGCCTTCGCCTTCAGGGGCGGCGCGGTTGAGGAAGCCGAAGTTGTTGCGGATGTTGTTGGAGAATTGGGTCTTCAGCCGCGCGCCCAGGATATCCCAGCCGTCGCTGGCCAGGCCGGCGTCCTCGATGATCACGGCCGTGGCCACGTCGCCGAAGATGAAGTGGCTGTCGCGGTCCTTGAAGTTCAGGTGGCCCGAGCAGATCTCCGGATTGACCATCAGCACGGCCTTCGCGCTGCCGGTCGTGACGAAGTCGGCGGCGGTCTTGATGCCGAAGGTGGCCGACGAGCACGCCACGTTCATGTCAAAGGCGAAGCCCTCGATGCCCAGCGCCTGCTGGATCTCGATGGCCATGGCCGGGTAGGGGCGCTGCATGTTCGAGGCGGCGCAGATCACCGCGCCGATCTCGCTGACCGGCTTGCCCCAGCGCTCGATCGCCTGCTTGGCCGCCTCGACCGCCATCTCGGCCAGGATCGACAGCGCCTCATTCGGACGCTCGGGAATGACCGGGCGCATGATCTCGGGATCGACGATGCCCGACTTGTTCATCACGAAGCGCGACTTGATGCCCGAGGCCTTCTCGATGAATTCGGGCGAGGACGGGGCCAGGGCGACCACCTCGCCGGCCGCGATGGCCTCGGCGTTGGCGGCGTTGAAGCGCTCGACGAAGGTGTTGAAGGCCTCGACCAGCTCGGCGTTCGAAATGGAAAAGGGCGGGGTGTACAGCCCCGTGGCGGCGATGACGGCTTGCGGCAAGACGACGGTCCCGATGATGCGCGGACCTCGTCCTTGGTGGGGCGGGTCCGCGTTCTGACGCTTGTTTGACTCGTAGATAGCACGGATGGCGCGGGCGTCATCAACTGCGGCTTTTAGGTCACGACACGGAATGGCCTCGAACGCGACCGTGAACCGCCGCATGCCCGCCGCGTTATCCGATTAGCAAGAGCTGGCTGAGGGTGCTGAAGACTACGAGTAGAATTGGAGTACAAGAATGAAGACTCTCATCACCGCCACCCTGATCGCCGGTTCGGTTCTAGCGATCCCGATGTTTGCCCAAGCTCAGAATTCGACCGAGGTCTATGGTTCGTTGAACTATGGCCAAACTCGGACGCGCGGCGCTGACACCGGCGCTATTCAAGGGCGTGTGGGCGCCAAGCTTACGCCCAATTTCGGTGTCGAGGCCGAGGCGGCCGGCGGCGTCGACGGCGATACGGTCTATACGCCGGGCGGTCCGGCCAGCGTGAAGATGGAGCACCAGGTCGCGGGCTACGCCGTCGGTTACCTGCCGGTGACCCCGAACCTCGATCTGCTGGCCCGCGCCGGCTACGGTACGACCAAGTTCAAGACCAACAATCCGGCCGCCGCGAACTTCGACGGCAGCCACGACAGCTGGAACTATGGCGTCGGCGCCGAATACAAGTTCGACGACAAGAACGGTCTACGCGCCGACTGGACCAAGTCTGAATATACCAAGAGCGATCTGAGCTCGAACACGATGTCGGTGGGCTACGTCCGCCGCTTCTAAGACCGAGCTGCCCTCGTGACTTTAAGGACGGCGCGCCTCTCGCGGGGCGCGCCGTTCGCGTTTCCGCGACCCCGTGACGACTTGACGGACGGGCCTCGCTCGGCAATCTGAACGGTAATAAGTTACGGGGGGATGCGTCGGTCTTGGACAAGGCGCTGTTGATTCAGCTGGGCGGCTCGATAGCCGCCGTGGCTCTGCTTGTGGCGTTCGCGGCATGGATGGGGGTGGCGAGAGCGACCCCGCCGCTTGATGCCGAGGCCGCCCGCGCCTTGGTGGCGCTCGAATTTCCCGATCACAAGCCAGACGCTGTCTGGATCGCCGCCGACGGCGCGGGGATCATTGCGCGCGAGGGCGATCTGGCGCTGGTGCTCTACCGGCGAGGCGACAGCTATGTCGCGCGCGACCTGCCGTGGCGCGCGATCGCCGGCCTGAAGCCGACGAACGGTCGCCTGGCCCTGCGCCTGGGCGACGCCCATCCCGTGTTCGCCGTCAATGACGACGCCTGGCCGCCGAAGGAGCTCGCCTGATGCTGAAAGCCCCTTTCGATCCCGTCCAGTTGGCCATCCCGTTCTTCGTGCTGGCCATCATCCTGGAGATCCTGGTCGGCCGCCTCGGCAAGGCGAAAGCCAACTACGAGACGCGTGACACGGCCGTGTCGCTGACCATGGGCTTGGGCAGCACCGTGGCCGGCCTGCTGTTCGGCGGGGTGGTGTTCGCCACGACGGTCTGGGTCTGGCATCACCGGATCTTCACGATCCCGATGACCGCCGTCTGGGCCTGGGTCGCTGTCTTCCTGCTCGAGGACCTGACCTACTACTGGTTCCACCGCCTGTCGCATGAGCGGCGCGTCTGGTGGGCCAGCCACGTCAACCACCACACCTCGACGCACTACAACTTGTCGACCGCTCTGCGGCAGACCTGGACCGGCGGCGTCGCCGGCACCTGGCTGCTGTGGCTGCCGCTGTCGTTCCTGGGCTTTCCTCCGGCCATGGTGGCCATCCAGAAGGGCGTCAGCCTCGTCTACCAGTTCTGGATCCACACCGAGGCGATCAAGCGCATGCCGCGTTGGTTTGAGGCGGTGTTCAACACGCCCTCGCACCACCGCGTGCACCACGCCCGCAACGCCCGCTACCTGGACGCCAACTACGCCGGCATCCTGATCATCTGGGACCGCCTGTTCGGCACCTTCGTCCCCGAGATCGACGAGGAGCCCTGCCGTTATGGCACGGTGAAAAACCTCGGCAACTTCAACCTGTTGCACAACGTCTTCCACGAGTGGATCGGCATCGGCAAGGACGTGGCGGGTTCGAAATCGCCACGCGAGGCGCTCGGTTATGTGTTCGGCCCGCCCGGCTGGAGCCCCGACGGTTCGCGCGACACCTCCCACACGCTGAAGGCCAAGTGGCGGGCGCGAGTTGAGGCTGGGGACGAGTCTAGCGGACGGTGATGTCGACCGCGATCTGACGCACCGCGCCGTCCGGCGAGGATCCTTGCAACACCATCCTGTCGTGGCCGGTATATCCTGCGGCGGCGGTGTAGAAGGCCTGATTGCCGGGAACCTTGCGGTTGTTGCAGGCCGAGCGTGGATTGGCCGGGGGGAAGGCGGCGAAGTAGGGCTCTTCCTTGACCACGGCCGCGCCGTGCTCCGGCGGTTGCAGGACGGTCAGGGTCGCGCCGGGCTGGTGGGCCGAGCAGTCCGGATCGATGGCGGTGTTGGCCCACACCCGGATCGGCGTGCTGCCGACGGTCGCCTTCTCGACGCGCAGTTTCTCATAGCCTGACGTCTTGTGAGCGGGCGCCACGGTCACCTCGAAACGCCGGGTCTGGGCGAGGGCGCTGGTCGCGATCGCGACGCCGGCGCAGGTCAGCATCAATAGTCCAAACCGCATGTCGCTCATCCCGCGATAATGAAGTCGGACCGACGCTGAACCCGGCTTATTACAGCAAGATTGCAGCCCTGAGTGGGCTGCAGGCGCATGCGCGTTCCTGGCCGTCGACCTTGTCCTGCTTCTCGAAGCGGTCTTCAGTCCCGCAACAGCGGCAGCGACAGGCCCGTCGCCTGGCGGGTGGCCAGCATCTCGCGGCGGAAGCGGAACAGCTCGGCCGGGCGACCGCCGGTCTCGGCGTCCAGGCGGCCCAGGCCCTCGACCAACTCCTCGCGCTCGACCACCCGGCGGAAGTTCTGCTTGTGCAGCGGCACGCCGGCGATGGCCTCGACCGTGCGCTGCAGAGTCGAGAGGGTGAACTCCTCGGGCGTCAGTTCGAACACCACCGGGCGATACTTGATCTTGCCGCGCAGGCGCGAGAGGCCGGTGGCCAGGATCCGCCGGTGATCCGAGATCATCGGCTCGCCCAGGGCCGCTGACAGAGCTTGGGGCTCGGCCGGGTCGTGGCCGTCGGCGCGGGCGACGTCGCGGGCGGCTTCCGGCGCCAGACCGGCTTCGTAGAGCAGCTCGTAGCGCTCCAGCACCCGTTCCTCGTTCCACGGCGCGCCGTCCAGGGCGAAGGCCAGGCGAGCGCGGGACCACCGTCCGGCGTCATCCGCGGCCCAGCGTCTAAGGGCTGGGGCGATGGCCTCGTCAAGCAGGGCGGGACGGCCGTTGCGCCAGTCTTCCCAGGGGAAGAAGCGCGTCCAGGGGGCCCAGGCGGTGTCGGGGGCGTCGGTGTCGACGGCCTTGGGCGTCAGGCCCAGATAACCGACCGAGACCACGCGCGCCGCGCCGGCCCCGACCTCGGCGCGCGGGGCGTCGCGGCCCTTGTCGCCGAAGGTGTAAAGTTGCTCGACATAGCCCAGCTGGAACCGGGTCTGGGCGGTCACGAAGGCCCGCAGGCCCAACTCGAAGGTGCGGTGCGCCTCGGGATCGAACGGGCCGAACGGCAGGCCCGCGAGCGGCGAAGCGATATCGGTGATCGCATCGTGCGGTCGCACGGTCAGGACCACGGCCTCGCCGTCGCGGATCGCGACGACCACCGCCGAAAGGCCGATGACGACCGAGGTGCTCATTCCGTTTCGAACGCCGCGCCTGGGGCGCTCTCGAAGCCCGCCGCCCGCGACAGCACGTGAAAGCGCTGAACGTAGCGGGCCTGGGCCTCGAACGGCGGTTGCGGCGTGATCTTCAGATCATAGCCGGCCGGCGGCGCGCCGAAGATCGCCATGGACTCCGCATGCTCGAAGCCCGCCAACTGGGTGGCCTCGAAGAAGGCGCAGGCTCGGTCGGCCTGCTTGATCAGTTTCTTGATCGGGGCGGGGGTCTTCACCGGCAAGCCGAAGCGGATGTGGATCGCGTCCTCCAATCGGGCCTCGAAATCCTTGTAGCTGACGCCCAGCGCCGCCTTGAACGGACTGATCATATCGCCGATCACATATTCGCTGGCGTCGTGCAGCAGGGCGGCCAGGCGCCAGCGCGGCTCCAGGTCAGGCTTGATGTGCGCGGCGATTTCCTCGACCACCAGGCTGTGCTGGGCCACCGAGAAGCCGTGGTCGCCGACCGTCTGGCCGTTCCATCGGGCGACGCGGGCAAGGCCGTGGGCGATGTCCTCGATCTCGATGTCCATCGGCGACGGATCGAGCAGGTCGAGCCGACGTCCGGAAAGCATTCTTTGCCAGGCACGGGGCGGTCCGCCCCTATGCAGCCCTTTGGCCACGAGATCGTTCCTCACGGTGAAGGTGGTTGACTGACCCATCGGTTGCGAAAGATCAATGTGGCCGTCGTCGTCATCTGTGGAAATGCCCTTGAAGGGAGTTCGATCATGAGTTGGGCGAGAATCATGGTCCCGCTGGCCGGGACCCCGAACGACAAGGGCGTATTGACCTCCGCCGCGGCCCTGGCGGGCGCGTTCCAGGCCGAACTGGCCTGCGTCCACGCCCCGGCCGACATGGCCGACCTGATGCCCTGGATGGGCGAGGGGTTCATGGGCGGGGTGCAGGTCACGGCTCTCGAGAGCCTGAAGGAAGCCGCCCAGGAAGGCGCGCGCGCCTGTGGCAAGCTGGCGGCCGAGACCGGCTATCCGCGCACGCGGGTGATCAGCCTGGAGTCTCCGGTCTGGGCCGGCCTAGCCATGGAAGGCCGCCTGTCGGATGTCATCGTGTTCGATGACGCCTCGGCGCGCGGCAAGGGCCCGCTGGCGGAAGCGTTCCAGCAACTGGTCGCCGACGAGCAGCGCCCGACCCTGGTCGCCCGTCCGGGCTTCAAGGTCGACGGCGTGGCGCTGGTCGCCTGGGACGGCGGCAAGGAGGCCAGCCGCGCCGTGCGCACGGCCCTGCCGCTGTTGCAGAAGGCTGGTTCGGTGATCGTCGCCGGCGCGCCGAACGCCTCGTCGCGGGCCTTCGAACTGGACCGTCTGGTCGAGTTCCTGGGCGCCCGCGGCGTCAAGGCGACCGTCAAGATCCTGGAGGGCGCCAACGACGCGGCCGGCCTGCTGCTGGGCGCGGCCAAGGACGTTGGAGCGAACCTCCTGGTCGCCGGCGCGTTCGGACATCCCAGGCTGCAGGAGTTCATATTCGGGGGCACCACCCGTACGCTGCTCAACAGCGACGGGCCGTCCTTGTTTCTGTCTCACTAAACAACTGAAACTCAAAAAGAAGGGAGACCTCGAATGTCTCTATCCCGCATCGTACTGCGCCTTGCCCGCAATCCGGGCACGGAATTCGCCGGTGGCGACGACCATCGCGGCTACGCCCTGACCGCGCCGCTGACCGAGGATGGTCACATCGACGAAGGGGCCTACGCCAAGGTCAAGGGGTCCTGCAGCGTGCGCCGCTTCGCACCTGACGAGGACGCGGTGGACGGCCGCCTGAATAGGCGCGGGGCCCGCTGGTTCTTCGACTATGACGACCAGGAGAGCTCCGACGACGAGCCGCTGCACCGCTTGGGCGAACACCGCTTCGCCCTGGGCGAGTACGTCACAGTCACCGACGAGGACGGTCGTCCGCTGACCTACAAGGTGATGGAGGTCGCGCCCGTAGCGCAGTAGGAGGCCTCAGCCCCCTACATTGTGGCGGACCAGGGCCTTCATGTCCTTGAACAGGTCGTGGTCGTCGGTGTCGCGGGTCTTGGCCTTGACGACGGCGACGGCCAGCGGGCCGCCCTTGGGGCCGCGCGCCTCGTAGCCGGCCAGGCGATAGCCCTTGGGCGCCTTGTCGTTGGCCAGGATCAGGGTCGAGCGCACGGAGTCGTTGCCGCCCTTCTTGGCGCGGATTTCCGCCCCGTGGTCATTGGCCTTGATGGTGACGTCGCCCTCGTGCTCGTCCTCGGCCTGGACGTTGACCGAGCCGTTGCCGTCGTCGCCCCTGAAATTGACGTTCTTGTTGACCTTCACCTCGGCGGCGCCGCCGTCGCTGTTGATGGTCAGGTGGCCGATGCGGATATCGGCGCCGCTGTCGCTGGCGTCGATCTTCACGCCTGGCAAGTTGATGCTGGTGTGGTTCTTTCCCATGCCCTTGTGTTCTGGCGGCTTGGGCGGGGCTGGGGGCAGGGGCATGATCCCCTTCAGTTCGGTCTCGATCGGCGCAAGGGCGGCCTCCGCGTCTCCGCCGTTCAGCTTGACTAGGCGCAGGTCGACAGTGGCCCTGTCCGAGACATAGGCGCAGGACTGGCCGTCGTCGGCCTTGGAGACCAGTTTCAATTCACCTTGCTTGTCGGGGCAGTCGAGGCGGTCGATGAGCCGGATCGGCTCGCGTCGGCCCAGCTTGCGCTCGGCGTGCTCGGTCTTGCTGGTCTCGGCGCGCTGGCAGGCGGTGAGGGCAGTCGCGCCGACGCCGATCATCAGCGCCGTGGCCAGCCATTTCGCCCGCGATTTGGAATAGCGCATGGATTGTCGATCTTCCCTGATTTGGCGGGAAGTTGGGCGCGCGCCGGGCGCGCGTCCAGTGAAATCCAAGTAACGACCAATTGGTCGCAGACCTATTGGCCCGGACGAGCCCCAGAACCCTCGCGGCGGGCCAGGAAGGCCAGGCGTTCGAACAGGTGCACGTCCTGTTCGTTCTTGAGCAGGGCGCCGTGCAGGGGCGGGATCAGCTTGGTCGGGTCCTTCTCGCGCAGGACCTGATCATCGATGTCCTCGACCAGCAGCAGCTTCAGCCAGTCCAGCAGCTCCGAGGTCGACGGCTTCTTCTTCAGGCCCGGCACCTTGCGCATGTCGTAGAAGATGCGCAGCGCCTCGGACACGAGCTTCTGCTTGATGCCCGGGAAGTGGACGTCGACGATGGCCTGCATCGTCGCTTCCTCGGGAAAGCGGATGTAGTGGAAGAAGCAGCGGCGCAGGAACGCGTCCGGCAGCTCCTTCTCATTGTTGGAGGTGATGATGATGATCGGCCGGACCTTGGCCTTGATCGTCTCGTTGGTCTCGTAGACGTAGAATTCGTTGCGATCGAGTTCCTGCAGGAGGTCGTTGGGGAACTCGATGTCGGCCTTGTCGATCTCGTCGATCAGCAGCACCGGGCGCTGCTCGCTCTCGAACGCCTCCCAGAGTTTGCCCCTCTTGATGTAGTTCTTGACGTCCTTGACGCGCTCGTCGCCCAGTTGGCTGTCGCGCAGACGGGTGACGGCGTCGTACTCGTAGAGGCCTTGCTGGGCCTTGGTCGTCGACTTGATGTGCCAGGTGATCAGCGGGGCGTTGAGGGCCTTGGCGACCTCGTAGGCCAGCACCGTCTTGCCCGTGCCGGGCTCGCCCTTGATCAGAAGGGGGCGCTCCAGAGCGACCGAGGCGTTCACCGCGACCTTCAGGTCGTCGGTCGCCACGTAGTCGGAAGTACCCTCGAAACGCTCGCTCATGCCCATCTCCGCCAGCCGGTTCGAACAGTTGTTCAAAACGAACTGATCAAACTACCGGCGCTTACGCGCTTGGCAAGTGCCCGTGGCGGGAAGCCGGTCAGAGCGGCGCGTCGAGCGCGGCTTCGGCGAAGCCCTTGGCGACCAGCCGGGCGCGAAGGCGCGGCCGATGATCGCGCCAGTCCTCGGCCAGAAGGCCCAGGCCGACGACGTCGGTCGGTCGGCCCTGCTTGACGACATGGGCGCGGAACAAGGCCTCGCGCTGGAAGCCGCTCGAGAGGTGGGAGGCGAGGGCGGCCTCGTTGGTGGCCAGCACTTCGGACCACAGCTTGCGCAGGCCCAGGACCTGGAAGGCGTGGTCTGCGACCTTGAACTCGGTGAAACCGCCGACGCCCAGGCCCCGCGCGCGCTCCTCGGCCAGGTATCGGGCTATGGCGCCGCGGCCCTGGCCCGAATCGATATCGACCAGGCTGGTCAGGCCCACGGGAGCGCCCTCCAGCAGGACGACCCAGTCGCGTCGGCGCGGATGGCCGACCAGGGTGTCGAACCAGCGATCATGCTCCTCGCGCGCGATCAGATGGTCGGAATACATGAAGGCCGCGACCTGCGGGCTGTTTCGCCAGGCCAACAATCGGTCGCGATCGCCTTCTTCGACCCGCCGCAGAACGACGTCAGGCACGACGGTCGCCTCCCAGCATGGCCAGATCCGGACGGCCGCGGACCAGGGCGCGGACGGCGTCGGAGGTGAAGTCCGGATCGTCGGCATAGAGGGCGTCATAGACCGCGCGGACGAATTCCAGGTCGTCGGGCCGATCGACGGTCCAGCGCACCGCGCCCTCGTCGGCCGCCTGGGCATAGCTGGCCAGACGGAAGTGGTCGGGGTTGCGATAGAGATAGGGGGTCACATGCTCGCGATCGTGGGGATCGCTGGTCTCGGCGGCGGCGCGGCGCAGGGCGGCGGCCGTCATCACCTCGACATCCAGCCCCTTCGGGAACGTGCGTGGCTCGGCGACATTGGAGGCGTAGTCCGCGCCGCTGTCCTCGAACCGCGCGATGGTGGCGTCGATCACCCCGGGATCGGCCAACGGGCAGTCGGCGGTCAGGCGGACCACGGTTCGCGCCGGGCCAAAGGCGTCCAGGGCGCCGACGAAGCGGCCCAGCACGTCGTCCAGGTCGCCGCGATGGACGGGAACGCCAGCCGCCGCCAGAACCTCGACGAGGGGATCGTCGTCAGCCCGGATCGAGGTCGCCACCACGATGCGCTGCAGCTCGCGGGCGCGGCGCAGGCGCTCGATCTGGCGCAGGATCATCGGCGCCCCGGCCACCGGCGCCAGCACCTTGCCGGGCAGGCGTGTCGAGGACATGCGCGCTTGCAGGATGGCGAGCACCATGGCCTAGCCGGCGACCTTGTCGCGCAGGGCCTGGGCGACCTCGGCCATCACGGGAGCCCATTGGCCGAGCTCGGGCGGCGAAAAGACGCGCGCCTGAGGATACCAGGGATAGGCGTCGGTCCCGAGCTTGGTCCACACCGAAGGCGCGGTCAGCATCCAGATCGGCGCGCCCGCCGCGCCCGCCAGGTTGGTGGTGGCGTTGGAGAAACCGATGATCAGGTCGACCGCGGCGCACAGGGCGGTCAGGTCGTCCAGGTCCATCTTCAGGTCCAGGCCCGGCGGCCGCCAGATCTCGACGCCGAACTGGTCCTTGGCCAGGGCGATCTCCTCCTCGCAGTCGCCGTACTGCAGGTTGATGAACGTGACGCCCGGCGTCTTGAGCACCGGCTCCCACAGTTGGAACGGCGAGAATTGCCGGGCCCGGTCGCCTTTCAGGCTCAGGCTCTTCCATAGCAGGCCGACCTTGGGTTCAGGACCCAGCTTGTCGAGCTCGGCCTTCCAGTAGGCGACCCGCTCCGGATCGGGCGTCAGGAACGATTTGCGGTTCGGGAAGGCCTCGACCGAGTTGCGCTGGGTGCGCAGGAAATCGCCCAGCGCCGCCCAGCAGTCGAAGCGCTCCCAATGCTCGATGTCCGGCGCGGTGCGATAGACACGGCCCTCGTACTTCATGGTCCGGTGGGCGCTGACCTCGATGCCCGGATAGGTGCGCTCGAACAGCGGCTTCAGGCGGCGCTCGACCACCAGGGTCATCTTGCCGTCCGGCCCCAGCATATCGAGGATGTCCGGCAGCATGTTGGAGAGCATGACCTCGTCGCCCAGGCCCTGCTCGGCGACGACCATCAAGGTCTTGCCCTTGAGGTCCTCGCCCGCCCAGCGGGTAGCGGGGATGTGGAACAGCGGGGCCTCGGAGATTTCCGGCGAGAAGCGGGTCTCGTACGCTTCCCAGCCCTCGGCGACCCGCCCCAGGGCCAGCAGGAGCGTGGCGCGGGCGAATTGCATGACCGTCGCATCGGCGGGGTCCTGAGTTTCCCGCATCCCGGCCTCGCTGTCGATCAGGGCGCCTTCGATGTCGCCGAGATCGGCCTTGGCGTAGGCGCGGTTGTGGAGCGCCTTGCTGTGTGTGGGGGCCAGGCGCAGGGCCTCGTCGAAGAAGACGATCGAGCCGCCAGGGTCGCCCATGTTGCAGAGCACCGTGCCCAGGGTGTTCCAGAGGCCGGCGGCCTGGGGGTGGATGGCCAGAGCGACCTTCAGCACATCGATCGCTTCGGTTTCGCGGTTCATTTCGCGCAGGGCGCAGGCCAGGTTGTTGGCGGCTTCGATGTCATTGGGCCGGGCCAGGCGGTAGTGCGCGAAGAACTTGGCCGCGAAGTCGACCATGTTCAGGCGGAACGCCAGGCGTCCGAGGTCGCCGGCGACCGCGCTGTGGTCGGTCAGCAGGGCGAGCGCGGCCTCGTAGCACTTGAGTGAAGAGGCGAAGTCGCCTTGCTTCTCGCGCGAGATGGCCAGGATGTGCCACGCCAGGCCGAACTGATCGTCTTTCTTGAGCAGCTTCAGGGCGATCTTCTCGGCCTTGGCGTAGTCCTGCGCGTGCACCGCCAGGATCGCCGTCCTAACGGCCTTGGCGTTCTCGGTGCTCTTGAGGTCCTGCGCCGCCTGCTTCAGCCGTTCCAGGGAGTCGGCCGAGGCCGAATCGCCCATGGCCTTCACGATCTGGCCGGGCTGGAAGGGAAGGGCGCCGATATCGGCCTGGCTGGCGGCGCTATCGGACGCTTCGAGGACGCTTTTGTTGGACATGGCGGACCGATCTGGGGACTTTGTTATTAACCATGTTTTGGGGGGCTATGCTTAATTGAGTCCTAAGCCGCGTCTTACGGTCGCAAGGCGGCCTGAATTGCGGCAAGACGGCGTTAACAGATGTTCGCCTAGCTTCGCGTCCAACCCGTCGTCATGACGGAACCGGGCGAAGTGGCGTCAACGAAGGAGCGGCCTTAGTGCCTTTGAAGCTGTCGCTGAAGCCCGGCGAAAAATTCGTTCTCAACGGCGCCGTGGTCCAGAATGGGGATCGGCGCGGAGTTCTGGTGCTCCAGAACAAGGCCTCCGTCCTCCGCGAGAAGGACATCATGCAGCCGGAACAGGTCACGACGCCCGCGCGTCGGATCTATTTTCCGGTGATGATGATGTACCTTGACGAGGCCGCAGCCGAGAAGTTCTTCGAGGACTTCGCGGGCCGCCTTAACGAATTCATGGGAGTTGTACGCAATCCTGTGGTTCTGCAGGACTGCATCGCCATTTCGAAGCACGTTATGGCGCGCGAGTACTACAAGGCTCTGATGTTGAGCCGTAAGTTGATTGAATACGAAGACGAGAGGTTGGGGCATGTCTCTTCGGGCCTATCAGCAGGCGGCGACGCGGGCTGAGAATCCCCGTGAAATGGAGTACCGCCTGTTCGGTCAGGTGACGCGCGCCCTCATGGACGCGTCGCGGGCCCCGGCGGACGACATTGCCACGCGGATCGACGCATTGGACTGGAATCGCAAGGTCTGGTCGGCCTTGGCGACCGACTGTTCCTTGCCTGAAAACCAACTGCCCAAAGAGCTTCGGGCCAGCATCATTTCGCTGAGCCTCTGGGTCGGTCGTCACTCCAGCGCCGTGATGCGCAAGGAGGAGGACTTCGAACCCCTGATCGAGATCAACCGCATGATGATGCAGGGGCTGTCCGCCCGGGCCGACGCTGCCTGATTCTTCGGTTTTCGCAAGACTGAACGTCTTGCCTACCTGCTTCGGAAAAACCTGCCGCCCGGCGAATCCTGCATTCGCCGGGCGGTTTCGTTTTTGCCTTGAAGTCAAAATTACTTCATCAAAATCAATAGTTTACGGATTGGCCCCGACCTCGGTTCGGTTGGCCCGCCGCTTGCGATGGTTCGCGCGGGGCAAAACGCCCGACCGGCAATACGCCGGGCAAATCCCACCAAAACGGTAGGTATCAAATGCTGAACTCGATCAACACGAACCCGAGCGCCCTTCTTGCGCTCCAAAACCTGAACGCAACCAACACGGAGCTCGCCACTACCCAGAGCCGTATCAACACCGGCAAGAAGGTTGGAACCGCCAAGGACAATGGCGCGATCTGGTCGATGGCCAAGATGCAAAGCGCGAGCTCGAGTTCGTTGAACGCCGTGAAGGATTCGCTCCAGCGCGGTCAGTCGACGATCGATGTTGCTCTCGCGGCAGGCGACACCATCACCGATCTGCTCACGAAGATGAAGGAAAAGGCCCTGGCCGCTTCCGACACTTCGCTGAACACCGCCTCGTTCAACTCGCTGAAGTCGGACTTCGAGACGCTCCGTGGCCAAATCGAAAAGGCCGCGGCAAACGCGAAGTTCAATGGCGTCAGTCTGGCGGACGGCACGACGGCCCAGATCAGCTTCCTGGCCAACGCGGACGGGGGCAACTTCACGGTCCAGGCGCAAAACCTGGGTCTTGTGGGTCTTGGTCTGGTGGCCGGTAGCGACACCTTCACCTCGGCATCGACGGCCAAGTCGATGATCGATGTCATGTCGAAGGCGTTGCAAACGGCGACGAACAAACTGTCTTCCCTGGGCACGTCCTCGGTCGGTCTGGATACTCACCTGACCTTCGTGGGCAAGCTGCAGGACAGCCTGGACGCCGGCGTGGGCAACCTCGTCGACGCGGACCTGGCGAAGGAAAGCGCCAAGCTGCAGTCGCTGCAAACCAAGCAGCAACTGGGCGTCCAAGCGCTCTCGATCGCCAATCAGAGCCCGCAGACGATCCTGTCGCTGTTCAAGGGGTGAGCCCGATACGCCGGACGGCCGTCAAAAGCCGTCCGGCGCCTCTTTTCCGCCGGGTGCGCATATTGTGCCCGGCAATAATTGCCCATGGCGAAAGGCTCCCGGCAGAAATTGCCGGGAGCCTTCGTCGTTAATGGATGTATAACGCAATGATTTCAGAGGTTTAGAAGGGCCTTGCCGCTGGGCAAGAATGGCCCGGCAATTGCTACAGACCTTTTCGAGCAAAACGCTCCCGGCAGCCAAAATGGCGTCGGATACCTTGAAAAGGAACCTACTCGTATGCCGCTGAATAGCATCAATACGAACGCTGGCGCTCTGATCGCCCTGCAAAACCTCAACACCACCAACAGCGAACTGGGCGTCGTCCAGCAACGCATCAACACCGGCAAAAAGGTCGGTAACGCCAAGGACAACGGCGCCATCTGGGCCATGTCCAAGATTCAGAACGCGACCTCGTCGTCCCTGAACTCGGTGAAGGACTCGCTGCAGCGCGGCCAGTCGACGATCGACGTGGCCCTGGCGGCCGGCGACACCATCACCGACCTGCTCAGCAAGATGAAGGAAAAGGCCCTGGCCGCTTCCGACACCTCGCTGAACACCGCTTCGTTCAATGCCCTGTTGTCGGACTTCACCTCGCTGCGCGAACAGGTCCAGAAGGCCGCCGACAACGCCAAGTTCAACGGCGCCAGCCTGGCCGACGGCAAGGTCACGAACATGACCTTCCTGGCCAATTCGGACGGCACGGGCTTTACCGTGAAGGCCCAGACCCTGGGTCTGGCCGGTCTCGGCCTGACCACCGCTACCCCGGCCTTCAGTTCGGCCTCGTCCGCCAAGTCGATGATCAGCGACATCGACAAGGCCATCGGCACGGCCACCAACAAGCTGGCCTCGCTGGGCACCAGCTCTGTCGGCCTCGACACCCACCTGACCTTCATCGGCAAGCTGCAAGACAGCCTGGACGCCGGCGTCGGCAACCTGGTGGACGCCGACCTGGCCAAGGAAAGCGCCAAGCTGCAGTCGCTGCAAACCAAGCAACAGCTGGGTGTGCAGGCGCTGTCGATCGCCAACCAGTCCTCGTCGTCGATCCTGAGCCTGTTCCGTTAAGGAATGCGGAGCGGAGGCGGGCCCGCTTGGCCCGCCTCCGCCTTTTCGGGGATCGATGAGCAAGGAGAGAAGCAAGAGAGGAGGGCCGGTCCGCAAGCGCCGGTAAATAGGAAATGGAACCCAAGGCCGCATTGTCGGCGATCAGAGACTTCGTCGCCTCAACCGCTCCCGCCACGAACGCCCCGGACCTGTCCGAGGGCGCGAACGTCGTTTCGGCGCCGGCCGCCCAGCCGATCGAGCACCAGCCGGCTCCGCCGGTCGAGGCCGGCCCGCAGCCTGGCGACCTGCGCCTGGTGATCGAGCAGGACGGCGACTCCGGTGAGTATGTCTACAAGACCGTGGATCGTCGGACGGGCGAGACGCTGCAGCAATTTCCGCGCGAGCAGATTCTGAAGCTGCGCGAGGAAACCACCTACGCGTCGGGCGACGTCTTCGACGGCCAGGCCTGAGCGAACCGCCCGACCGCATGGCGGGTGCGACAGTGGGCCGCGGGCGTAAACAGACATGGTTTATAAGCGTTAACCATAATCTTACTTTCTGACCCCAAGTTCGGCGGCGACCAGATCGCTCGCCGAATCGCGCGCGATCGCAACCAAACGGCAAAATAGCCGATCGGAGGCCGCGCATGACGTTGAGCGTCAACACGAACCAGCCCGCGCTGATCGCGCTGCAGAACCTGAACCGCACTAACGACGACATGCAGGCGGTGCAGACTCGCATCAACACGGGTGAAGCCATCTCGACCGCCAAGGACAATGCGGCGGTCTGGTCGATCGCGCAGGAGCAGCGCGGCGACATGAGCGCGCTCAGCGCCGTCAAGATGAGCCTGGATCGCGCGACCTCGATCGCCGACGTGGCCCTGGCCGCCGGCGATTCGATCTCGGACCTGCTGAAGCTGTTGCGCGAGAAGGTGGTGGCCGCCAAGGACACCTCGCTGACCACGTCCTCGCGGACCTCGCTGAACGCCGACTTCCAGGGGCTGCTCAAGAATCTGGACCAGGTCGTCAAGAGCGCCGTGTTCGACGGCGCCAACCTCTTGGACGGCAGCCAGGCCGCCGACATGCAGTTCTTGGCCGACGCCGACGCGGCTCAGGCCATCACGCTGTCGCTGCAGAACCTGTCGCTGGGCGGCACGATCAACACCCTGACGACGACCGACGATATCCTGACCCCGGCCAACGCCGACGCGGTGTTCCAGCGCCTGGAAGCGTCGATGACCGCGATCAATCAGGCGGTCGGCAACATCGGCACGCAGGCCAAGCAGATCGACGCCCACAACAGCTTCGTGGGCAAGCTGAGCGACGTGCTGGAGACGGGCGTGGGCAATCTGGTCGACGCCGACCTCGCCAAGGAAAGCGCCCGCTTGCAAGCCTTGCAGGTCAAGCAGCAGCTGGGCGCCCAGGCGCTGTCGATCGCCAACAGCGCGCCGCAGATCATCCTGTCGCTGTTCAAGGGCGGGTAAGCCTGCGAGGCGCGGCGACGTCTCAAAGGCTCCTAGGTCCTGTCGCATCGGCGAGCTAAGGTTCCGCGAGGCGAACCGGGGATTCGGCGGCGGGCATGATCGAACTTCGCGACTTACGGGACGAGGATGAGGCGATCCTCTTTCAGTGGCGCTCCGAACCGGAGGTCGACCGCTGGATGTCCGACGCCGAGCTGCCGAGCCGCGAGGCTCACGCGGCGTGGTTCGACGCGCTGCGAACCGATCCCGATCTGCGCGGCTGGATGATCACCCGGGCCGGCGCGCCCATGGGGCTGATCACCCTGTCGGGTCTGAGCAGCCATCACCGCCGCGCCAGTCTGCACTGGTTCCTCGGTTCGGCCGAGGCGCGGGGCAGGGGCGTCGGCCGCGCCGCCCAGGTGCTGGGCCTGGACCGGGCCTTCGGCGAGCTGGGCCTGCACAAGGTTTTCGCCGAGGTCATGGCCGATAACGACGCGGCCCTGAAGGCCCAGTCCGCCGCCGGTTTCCGCCGCGAGGGCTATCTGCGCGGTCACGTGCTGAAGGGCGGCGAGGCGCGCGACGTCGTGCTGCTGGGCATCCTGGCCTCGGAGTGGGCGGAGCTGCGCGAGGGCGCCCGCCGGGCGCTGTCCGACGCCAACCTTATCGCCGCTTAAGGCTAATCGTTAAGGAGTCGTCAGCGAACGTCTGGCAAGGGTAACTCAGGGGTGCTTCGCGCCCTGATTGGAACAGGTCGTGATCAGCTTCGATTCCAGCCTCCTGCTCAACTACTATCAGGCCCGCGCGGGCGTGACGGGAGCAACTGCGTCTGGAACGTCGACCACGACGGCGTCTGGCGGCAAGAAGGCCGTCGTGCCGAATGCGCCCTGGCTGGGCAACGCGCCCGTGGCCAGCGAACAGGTCCGCTCGGCCCTGAATGGCCGCAAGTTCGTGGACGAGGGCGCCAGCGCCTCTAGCCTCAAGGGCGTGAGCCCCGACTACAAGAAGCTGTTCGCCTCGTACCAGGCGCTCAGCACCATGTCGGCCCTGATCACCCAGGCCGGGCAGAAGGGGCAGACCGACGGCGAGATCAAGCGCTTGCAGACCGCCCTGACGCGCGGCCTGGGCGAGGTCACCGGCTACGTCCAAGGGTTGTCGCTGGATCAGATGCGCCTGACCACCGGCGCGGTGATGACCAGCGACAAGGCCACGGTCGGCGTTCCGAAGAACACCACCACGTACACGACCGACAAGCTCTATACCGGCCAAGCCGACGACGAGGTGCCGCGCTTCAAGGGCGACGTCTCGTTCGGCGTCGCCGTCAAGAGCTTCGGCGTCACCTCCAACATCACCATGGACTTGTCCGAGATGGGCTCAACGCCCCGGACCATGTCCAATGTCGTCAGCTACATGAACGGCAAGATGAAGGCGGCCGGGCTGAACACCAGCTTCTCGGTGCAGCGCACGGCGGGCCAGGCGCAGACGGTCCAGGTCGGCGGCAAGCCCGTGACCCTTCCGGCCACCGGCGATAACTTCGCCCTGAAGATCAACGGCGACATCGCCGAGCAGATGACCTTCAGCGCCCCGACGGCCGCGCCGGCGGTCTATGTCACGACAAAGGCCGGTGATCCGGATCCGGACAAGAATTCGAAGACCGACGACGCCAAGTACGAAAACACCCTGACCAAGTACAGCGCGGCTGGGACCGGTGGCGGCGCCAACGCCGGCGCGCCGGGCGGCAAGGTGTTCACCGAGACCCTGCAGGGCACGATCAACAGCGTCCGCAAGTCGGTGACCGGCGCGGACGGCTCGGTCTACATGCTGGCCGATGTCGACACGGCGGTGGACGGCAAGCTCGACCTGAACGGTCAGCCGATCAAGGGCGATAGCGATGTCGCGCTGCTGAAGTACGACAGCGCCGGCCAACTGCTGTACGCCCGCACCCTGGGCGCGACCGACGAGGCCAACGGCCTGTCGCTGGCCGTCGGCGACGACGGCAGCGTCGCCGTGGCCGGCTCGGTCACCGGCCGTCTGAACGGCGCGGTCAACGGTCCGATCAACAGTGGCGACACCGGGAAGACCAGCGACAGCTTCGTCACCCGCTACGACTCCAAGGGCGACGAGCAGTGGACGGTGCGCCGCGGCGGCCTGCAGGAAGACGAGGCCACCGCCCTGGCGTTCGGCTCGGACGGCGTTCTTTATGTCGGCGGCCGCAGCAAGTCGGACCTGCCCGGCGCGGTCGGCGCGGACCCCAGCGGCGGCTATGACGCCTATCTGACGGCCTTCGCCACCGACAGCGCCGGCAAGCCCCAGGCGCTGTTCACCCAGAAGTTCGGCACGACCGAGAACGACAGCGTCTCTGACATCGTCGTCAACGGCTCGCAGGTCATCGTCGGTTCCAAGGAGAACGGTTCGGCGACGCTGCGCAGCTTCGACGTCTCGCCCAATGTCGTGACCGAGAACGTCAAAAAGCTGGATCAGTACGGCGCCTATCAGACCGTACCCGTCACCTACACCAAGACCGCCACCGTCACGGCCGGCGCCAAGCGCGACCTGGGCTCCCTGAAGGGCGGCGATCTGGTGGGGCTGAAGATCGACGGCGGCCAACTGTATGTCGGCGGCTCGACGGCCAACACTCTGATGTCGATCAATGGCGCGACGACCGCGCCGTCGGGCGGCATGGACGCTTTCGTCGGCCGCATGTCGCTGGATCTCTCGAACAATGGCAGCGATGCGCTGACCTATTACGGCGGCACGGGCGACGACACGGTCGCCGGCTTCGACGTCTCGAACGGCACGGCCTGGCTGGTCGGCTCGGCTGGAGCGAACCTGGACGGTCAGGGGACGGTCGGGACCAAGGACGGCTACGTCGCCCAGGTCAATGTCGGCACGGGCAATGTCGACTGGAGCCAGCGCCTGACGGGCAAGGACGGCTATGCGACGCCGACCTCGGTGGCGGTGGCCAAGACCGGCGCCTCGTCGCTGGACGCCCTGGGCCTGCCGGCCGGCGCCATGAACTACACCCAGTCCGACCGCATTGTCTCGGCGACCGCGGCTCGGGCCGGCGACACCTTCCAGATCCGCACCCGCGAGCGCGGGAACCTGGCCACGATCACCATCGAGGCCAAGGACACGCTCGAGACCCTGGCGGACAAGATCAAGCGCGCCTCGGGCTACCGCGCCAAGGTCGAGACCGCCACCAGCGGCAACAGCCGTGTTCTGAAGATCAGCCCCGCCTCCAGCACCTCGACGATCGAGATCGTGGCGGGAAAGGGCGGCGCCGATGTGCTGACGGCCCTGGGCCTGACCGGCGGCGTCGTGCGCGCCACCAAGACCGACGACGGCAAGACCGTCTCGGCCGACGGCAGTGGTCCGGTCTATGGTCTCAGCCTGCCGCCCGAACTGGACCTGACCTCGGACGCCGGGCGTAAGAACGCCTCCATGGTCATCCAGCGGGCGATGTCGTCGGTCCGCAGCGCCTATCGCGAGATCGCCGACACGGCCATGGGCGTCAAGAGCGACAGCTCGAAAAGCGCGGGCAAGACCGATGGCAAGGTTCCGGCCTATCTGACCAGCCAGCTGGCCAACTACCAGGCGGCCCTCAACCGTCTGACGGGCGGTAGCTAGGTCTCATATTCTGGCCCGTCGAGCTTGAAAGCGTCATCGACGCGTCGTAGCCAGGGGTCATGGACTTTCTGAAAGATCGCCGAACCCTCATCTTCGCTGGCGGTGGCGCGCTCGCGCTGCTGGCGGGCCTGGGCATCGCCGTGGCCCTGATGTCGGGCCACGACAAGAAACCGGACGAGGCTCCGCCGGCATCGCGGGGCGGTCTGATCGTCGAGACGGGACGTGACGACGACAGCAAGCTGGATCCCGCGCGTCCGCTGCGCTGTTTCGTGGGCGGCGCCTTCGTCGGCGAGATCACCCTGGCCGAATGCGCCAAGAAGAACGGCGTGGCCACCGGCGCCCTGGATGTCGGCGTCGATGAGACGGGCGCCCTGGCCGCCGCCGATCAGGCCGGCACGGTTCTGACCCCGCTGCCGCCGACCCCGACCGTCTCCGCGCCCGCCGTGACCCCGACGACGCCCGCGACGACGCCGGCCTCGTCGGCCAATACCGCGGCCAACACACCGCTCGGCGCCTGCTGGCGCTACGCCGGCAACGAATGGCGGCGCCTGCCCGGCGAGATCACCCTGAACGCTTGCGCCCAGCAGCTGTTCGGCGGCCGCTGCGAGAAGACTGGCGGCGCCACCTACGGCCGCTGGGGCGAGGAAACGCTGCGTCTGGTGCCGGGCCGAGTCGAGATCTCGTCGGACAACCGCAGCTTCCACACCGCGTTCGACCAGGGCCCGAACTGCTCTATCCCGAACGGCTGATAGGTTTATAGGTGTAATCCATGAGCAAGACCGTCCTCGCCGTCGCCGCCGTTCTGGCCGTTTCCAGTCTCGCGCTCGCGGGTTGCGAGAAGCAGACCAAGGCGCCGTTCGAGACGGGCGTCTGCTTCCAGGTGGCGACCAACAAGGACGGCACGCTGCGCTATAATCCGGTGGCCCGGAACGTGCCGCAGATGGAAGAGTGCGCCGCCACCCTGGAAGGCGTGCGCATGCGTTTCGTGCGCATGGGTCAGTCCAACAGCGCGGGCATGGTCGGCGCCTACCAAGGCTCGTTCATCTTCCTCGAGAAGGAAGGCATCTACGTCGGCCAGACCTATGAAGGTCCGCGCTTCATGTCGCTGGTCCGCACTGGCGATGGCCGCCTGGCCGTGCCGGGCGCCATCCGTCGCGAGCCCAGCCAGTAGCGTTCGGCGCCAAGGCGAGGACGGTCCGTCCGTCCACAGCCGTCTTCCCCGTCCACAAGAACGTTACAAGAACAAAACTTGCGCACGTCGTAAGCTCTCGTTAACGTCTCGCCTCAGATTCCGGCGCGAGGGTCGCCGGGCGAGAACAAGGGCGAGCGATGGCTGGCAGCGTCAACAAGGTCATTCTGGTGGGCAACCTCGGGGCCGATCCCGAGATCCGCAGCCTCGGTTCGGGCGACCGCGTCGCCAATCTCCGCATCGCCACCTCCGAGACCTGGCGTGACCGCACCAGCGGCGAGCGCAAGGAAAAGACCGAGTGGCACCGCGTCGTGATCTTCAACGACAACCTGGTGAAGGTCGCCGAGCAGTACCTGCGCAAGGGCTCGACGGTCTATATCGAGGGCGCGATCCAGACCCGCAAGTGGACCGACAACACCGGCGCCGAAAAGTACTCGACCGAGATCGTGCTGCAGAAGTTCCGCGGCGAACTGACCATGCTGGGCGGTCGCGGCGACAGCGCCGGCGCCTCGTCTGGCGGCGGCGGCGGTGACGAGTATGGCGGCGGCTATTCGGGCGGCGGCCAGCGCAGCCAACCCAGTGGCCCGCGCGAGAGCTTCTCGGCCGACCTGGACGACGAAATCCCGTTCTAGAGGACAGTGGAAGGCCGGCGGCGGCCGTTGGCGCCGTCGACGGCCGCTTCCACGGGGGCGAGCGGCGGGCGATCCGGAAGCGGTCGCCCGCCGCTTACGTTTCAGCTGCGCAATACGCTTGCCCTCAGTCAGAGGTTGTGTTTCCCTTTTCGCGTCTTAGAGGGGGATGCGCGATGCGATCCTGGTTTGCCGGCGTGGTCCTGGCCGCGATGGTTCCGATGTCGGCGTCGGCGCAGGATGTTCCGCCGCTGGTCTCCGATCCCCTGGTGGTCAAGGCCGCCAACCGCGCCCGAACCATGAACTATGTCCGCGCGGCGACCCGGCTGTCGGACGGCAGGGTTAGTCGGCGTGGGCCGGAGCTTTGTCCGGTCGTGGCCGGCGCCGCCAAGGATGTGAACGGCTACGTACGCTCGCGGCTGCGCCAGGTGGCGGGCGATGTCGGCCTGAGGTTCGAGGCCAGGAAGTGTTATCCCAACCTGCTGATCCTGTTCTCGCGTGAGCCGGAGGCCATGCTACAGCAGGCGCGCCAGCGCGGTAAGATCCGCTACGACATGGTCTCGATACCCCGCATCGACCGGTTCAAGGCCAACACCAATCCCGTGCGCTGGCTCAGTTACACCGGCGAGATCCCGGCCTATGGCGACATCGCGCCCGGCGGCGTCGTGTCGGGCGACAACAGCGGCGTTCTCAACGTACGCGCCGTGGATAGCCACATCATCCAACCGGTCGCGAGCCGGCTGCACTACAGTCTGGTGGTGGTGGACGCCCGCAAGGTCGATGGCGTCGAGATCGCTGCCCTGGCCGACTATGTCAGCCTGGTCGCCCTGGCCGATATTCGCCCCGACGCCACCCAGCCCGACCAGGCCTCGATCCTCAACCTGTTCGCCGAGCCCGGCGGACCCAAGCGCATGACGGCCTCGGACCAGGCCTATCTTCGCGGCCTCTACAAACTGAAGACCGACCGCGTCGCGCCCGATCAGCTGGGCGCCCTGGCCTCGGCCATGGCCACCGAACTCGAGCGCTAGTCCAGCAGATCCCCAGGCTTGGCCCAGCGATAGCGCACGACATCGACCTCCCGGCCGCCGGGGGCGGTCTCGCGATAGCGGGCCGTCTCCACGCCGCCCTTGCGGATGTAGAACCCGAGCGCGGCTTGATTGGGGGCGTAGACCTCCAGGTGCAGCGGCGCGCCGGCGTGGTCCTCGATCAGCCACCGCGCCACCTCGGCCAGCAGGGCCGTGCCCAGGCCGCCGCCCTTGCGCTCGGGCGCGACGTGCAGATTGTCGAGCAGAGCGCCCACCGCCGGGTTCAGTCGGAACGAGGCGTAGGCCAGACCGACCGGTTCGCCGCCCCCCATGGCCGCCAGGATCAGGTCGGTCGCCGGATCGAAGGTCTCGAACCGGGCGCGCCAGACAGCCCGCGAGACGTCGAACAGCGCGTGGTCCAGATAGGCGTCGCCATAGAGGCCGCGATAGGCGATCTGGCGGCTGCGCGTGTGGAGGTCGGCGAGAGCGTCCGCCTCATTTCGGGACGCGCCGAGTCGGACGATGTGCGGTTCCATGCACGCCATGGAAGCATTTCACGCCGCGAAGACAAGCCGCCGCGATCGTCCGGTTTCGGCTCAAGTCGCGGATTTGCGGCGCGATTGCTTGAAACCTCGCCAACTCATCCGAGCGGACAACGTTGTCATTGGAATTATTTGCCGAATTCTCTTGTGGAGCCATGGAACGCGAAGCGCCAGTGGACGCGTTCTTGGGCTAGATGCTACTGAGACGCCCGGATATTGCACTGCGGGATCACGACAAAGCAGCGCTGTTCCAGGGTGAGACGACCCCCTAAAGAGGGGCGCGGCCTTCTTCACTGATCGCAGGGTGAGAACATATGCCGGTTGAGACATTGACCAAGGCCCGTTGGGTTTATGCATTCGGCGGAGGCGGCGCGGACGGCGACGCCTCGATGAAGAACCTGCTTGGGGGGAAGGGCGCCAATCTCGCTGAGATGTCGTCCCTGGGCCTGCCGGTGCCGCCGGGCTTCACCATCACCACCGAGGCCTGCGTCCACTACTATTCCAACGGCAGACAGTATCCGGCCGAGCTGACCGAGCAGGTCGCCGCCGGCCTGGCCAGGGTCGAGGAGCTGACCGGCAAAAAGTTTGGCGACGTCGCCAACCCGTTGCTGGTCTCGGTGCGCTCGGGCGCGCGGGCCTCGATGCCGGGCATGATGGACACGGTGCTGAACCTTGGCCTCAACGACGAGACCGTCGAGGGCCTGGCCAAGCTGTCGGGCGACCGCCGCTTCGCCTATGACAGCTATCGCCGCTTCATCCAGATGTACTCGAACGTCGTGCTCAACCTCGAGCACCATATGTTCGAGGAGATCCTGGACGACCACAAGGAGCGCCTGGATATCAACGTCGACACCGGCCTGACCGCCGACGACTGGGCCCAGGTCATCAAGGACTACAAGGCCGCCGTTCAGGATCACCTGGGCAAGCCCTTCCCGCAGGACGCCCAGGAGCAGCTGTGGGGCGCCGTCGGCGCCGTGTTCGCCAGCTGGATGAACGACCGCGCCAAGTTCTATCGCCGCATGCACGACATCCCCGAGAGTTGGGGCACGGCCGTGAACATCCAGTCGATGGTGTTCGGCAATATGGGCGACACCTCGGCGACGGGGGTGGCCTTCACCCGCAACCCGTCGAACGGCGACAACCGCCTGTATGGCGAGTTCCTGATCAACGCCCAGGGCGAGGACGTGGTGGCGGGCATCCGCACGCCGCAGTCCCTGACCAAGGCCGCCCGCGAGGAGATGGGCGACGTCGCCCCCTCGATGGAAGAGGCGATGCCGGAGGTGTTCGCCCAGTTCAAGTCGGTGGTGGAGACGCTGGAGCGCCACTATCGCGACATGCAGGACATCGAGTTCACCGTCGAACGCGGCGTGCTCTACATGCTGCAAACCCGCAACGGCAAGCGCACCGCCAAGGCCGCGCTGAAAACGGCGGTCGACATGGCCGCCGAGGGCGTGATCAGCAAGGAAGAAGCGATCGGCCGCGTCGAGCCGGCCTCGCTGGACCAATTGCTGCACCCGACCATCGACCCGACCGCTCATCGCGACGTGATCACCACCGGTCTGCCGGCCTCGCCCGGCGCGGCGACCGGCAAGGTGGTCTTCGACAGCGACGCCGCCGAGAAAGCCGCCGCCGCCGGCGAAAGCGTCATCCTGGTGCGCGAGGAGACCTCTCCGGAAGATATCCACGGCATGCACGCCGCGCGCGGCATCATCACGGCCCGGGGCGGCATGACCAGCCACGCCGCCGTCGTGGCGCGCGGCATGGGCCGTCCCTGCGTCTCCGGCGCTGGCGACGTCTCGATCTTCCCCAAGGAAGGCCTGTTCCGGGCCCGTGGGCGCGAGTTCAAGGCCGGCGAGGTGATCACCATCGACGGCTCGACCGGCGAGATCCTGGCCGGTTCGCCGAAGATGATCGAGCCCGAGCTGACCGGCGACTTCGCGACTCTGATGGGCTGGGCCGACCAGGTCCGTCGCCTGAAGGTGCGGGCCAACGCCGAGACGCCGCTGGACGCCAAGACCGCCCGCCAGTTCGGCGCGGAGGGTATCGGCCTGTGCCGCACCGAGCACATGTTCTTCGACGACACCCGCATCGCCGCCGTGCGCGAGATGATCCTGGCCGACGACGAGAAGGGCCGCCGCGCGGCCCTGGCCAAGATCGCGCCGTTCCAGAAGGCCGACTTCGTCGAGCTGTTCACGATCATGGAAGGCCTGCCGGTCACGATCCGCCTGCTGGATCCGCCGCTGCACGAGTTCCTGCCGCACACCGAGGAGGACGTGGAAGCCGTGGCCACCGCCACCGGCCTCGACGCCGCCAAGCTGATGCGCCGCGCCAAGGAGCTGCATGAGACCAACCCGATGCTGGGCCACCGCGGCTGCCGCCTGGGCGTCTCCTACCCCGAAATCTACGAGATGCAGGTCCGCGCCATCATCGAGGCCGCCTGCGAGATCGCCAAGTCTGGCAAGGCCGCTCCCGTTCCCGAGATCATGCACCCGCTGGTCGCCAAGGGCGAGGAGATGAAGTACCTGCGCGACCTGACCGACCGTGTCGCCAAGGCGGTGCTGGAAGAGCAGGGCGTCGATCTGAAGTACACCGTCGGCACCATGATCGAGCTGCCCCGCGCGGCCCTGCGGGCCGGGGATCTCGCCGCCAACGCCGAGTTCTTCAGCTTCGGCACCAACGACCTGACCCAGACGACGTTCGGCATCAGCCGCGACGACGCCGGCAAATTCCTGGGCGCCTATATCGACAAGGGGATCTTCGAGAAGGATCCCTTCGTCAGCCTCGACCAGGAAGGCGTCGGCGACCTGATCCGCATCGCCGCCGAGCGCGGCCGCGCGGTCCGTCCCGACGTCAAGCTGGGCATCTGTGGCGAGCACGGCGGCGACCCGGCCTCGATCAGCTTCTGCGAGACGGTCGGCCTCGACTACGTGTCGTGCTCGCCCTACCGCGTGCCGATCGCGCGCCTGGCGGCGGCGCAGGCTGCGCTGGCCAACAAGAAGTAGGGGCCACAACAAGGCGTGGCTTAAGGGGCCCGGCGCTGGTCAGCGTCGGGCCCTTTTCCTATCCGGGTCCGAGGCATCGGGGGAATTCAATGGCCTATCTGCGCTGGCGTCGTTTCACCGAGCTTCTGTCGCTGGACCGACCGTGGCTGGGCGAGCTTTTCATGCGCAAGCGGGGCAAGCCGATCGTCGCCGCGCCGGTCGAGAAGTGGGATGCCGAGTACCAGGGTGGCGTCTACGACCGCCTGAGCCGCTCCGACCAGCGTCACCACCATCGCCTGCTGGCCGCCATGATCGCCGACCGCTGGCCTAATCCGCGCGTGCTGGAGATCGGGGCGGGCGAGGGGGTCTTCTACGAGGCCCTGCGCGCTCACCGGCCGGCCCGCTATGTCGGGGTCGACTTCTCCAGACCGGCTGTCGAGCGCGGCGAGGTGCGCCTCGCGCCGGAGATCGCCATTGGCGAGGTCAAGATGCTGCTAGGCGACGGCAGGACCTTCGCGACCGACGAGACGTTCGACGTCGTGGTGTTCTCCGAATGCCTCGAGCACCTGGGCGAGGTGGAGAACCTCGTCGCCCACTACGCCCCGAACCTCAAGTCTGGCGGCGCCGTGGGCCTAACCATGTGGCTGGCGCTCAAGCCCCTGCGCCTGTGGCATCGTCTGAAAGTGATGGGCGAGGTGCTGGACGAGGCGGTGATCAACACCCCCTGGGGCGGCGGCTGGCTGGTCGCCGTGGTGCGCGCCAAGGCCGGCTGAGGCGTTGGATTATCCAATCCTAGATTTTGGCTAGACCAATTTCCGGCGCGCGCTATACCGAAAGCACGACTTCTGGGAGGAAGCAGCATGCTGGCGATCCTGGCCTTCGCGGCCGCTCTCACACTGTCGTGGGGCGTGGCCCATGCGCAGGAACACGGCCCGGCCAAGCCGCTGGAGAAGCCCGACGCCGAGGGCCAGAAGCCGCGCGCCGCGGTCGTGCTGGCTCCGTACCGCTTCAACGACATCCTCTGGGAGAACGACCGCACCGCGCACAGGATCTACAGCCGCGATCTGGAGAAGGCTGAGCCGCCGTCGACTTCGGGCATCGACGCCTGGGGCAAGAGCGAGCGCTGGCCCTATATGGACCGCCAGCTGAAAACCGGAGATCAGCACGCCAACCACGGCGAGGGTCTCGATTTCTACGACGTCGGCACGGGCCGAGGCGCCGGCGGTCTGGGCGTCTGGCGGGATAACAAGCTTTGGACCTCGCGCAACTGGTCCAGCTGGAAGATGATCCAGAATGGCCCTGACGTGGCCAGGTTCAGCGTCGACTACGCGCCGTGGCCGGTCGATGTGGATCGCAAGGTCTGGGAGACGCGGACCTTCACCCTGCCGCTGGGCACAAACTTCACGCGGATGGTCTCGACCATCAGCTCCGACAAGCCGGGCCCTCTGGTGGTCGGCATCGGCATCAGCAAGCGCAAGCGCGCCAGCGGCTCGGGCGTGTTCAGGAAGGACCTGGCGCCCGGGCGCGTGACCTTCTGGGAGCCGGCGGATCCGGACAAGGGCTCGATGGCCATCGCCCTGATGGTCGATCCTAAGTCAGTCGTCGAGGTGCGCCAGGACTTCGACAACTACCTGATCCTGATCAAGGTCGAGCCGGGCAAGCCGTTCGTCTACTACATGGGCGCGGCCTGGGATAAGGGCCTGGACTTTCATACGCCGGCCGAGTGGGACGCCTATGTGACGGGCGCGAAGGCGGACTTCGACCCCAACCACTAGACCAAGACAGAACCGCCCCGAGGCGGGGGAGCCTCGGGGCGGTCGTTGGCCGTCCGCCATGGGGGAGGGTGCGGACGGCGGCTGGGGCTTTGGATCCCTTGGGGGGAGGGATCAGCCGTGCAGTTTCAGGGCGGTCTCGGCGATCTTGCGGCCTTGGTAGCGAGCGCCAGTCAGTTCGTTTTCGCTGGGCTGACGCGAACCGTCGCCGCCGGCGATGGTGGTGGCGCCGTAGGGGCTGCCGCCGGTGATTTCATCCAGCGTCATCTGGCCGGCGTGACCGTAGTCCATGCCCACGATCACCATGCCGAAGTGCAGCAGGTTGGTGATGATCGAGAACAGGGTGGTCTCCTGGCCGCCGTGCTGCGTCGCCGTCGAGGTGAACGCGCCGCCGACCTTGCCGTGCAGGGCGCCGCGGGCCCACAGGCCGCCGGCCTGGTCGAGGAAAGCCGCCATCTGCGAACTCATGCGGCCGAAGCGGGTGCCCGTGCCGACGATGATCGCGTCGTAGTCGGCCAGATCGGCGATGGAGGCCACCGGAGCGTCCTGATCGAGCTTGAAGTGGGCGTTCTTGGCGACTTCAGGCGGGGCGGTTTCCGGTACGCGCTTGATGTCGACGGTCGCGCCGGCCTCACGGGCGCCTTCGGCCACGGCCTTGGCCATGGTCTCGATGTGGCCGTACGAGGAGTAGTAGAGAACGAGAACCTTGGCCATTTGCGGCTTCCTTGAACGGGGTGTCGGTGAGGAAAGTCGGCGCGAGGATTTCAGTTTCCTCGCGCCGGCTCTTGAACGAAGCGGTCGCGCTTAGGCGGCGTCGACCAGGACCAGTTCGGCGTCTTCGAGAGCGGTGACGGTGATCACGTCCTCGTCCTTGATGCCGGCGCCGTCGCGGGCGTTCAGCTTGACGCCGTTGACCTCGACGACCCCGACGGCCGGGACCAGGTAGCCGCTGCGGTCCTTGCCTAGGGCGTAGGTGGTGCTCTCGCCGGCCTTCAGCGTCGCGCCCAGAACGCGGGCGTCGGTGCGGATCGGCAGGGCGTCGGCGTCATCCGAAAAGCCCGAAGCCAGGGTCACGAACTTGCCCGAGCGGTCGCCCTTCGGGAACGGCTTGGCGCCCCACGAGGGAGCCGCGCCGAAGGTCTTGGGCTCGATCCAGATCTGGAAGATCCGGGTGGTTTCCGGCTCGAGGTTGTACTCCGAGTGACGGATGCCCGTGCCAGCGCTCATCACCTGGACGTCGCCGGCTTCGGTGCGACCCTTGTTGCCCAGGCTGTCCTGGTGAGTGATCGCGCCGTCGCGGACATAGGTGATGATTTCCATGTCGCTGTGCGGATGCGGCGGAAAGCCCGTGTTCGGGGCGATTTCGTCGTCGTTCCACACCCGCAGGGCGCCCCAGTTCATGTTGCTGGGATCGTAGTAGCTGGCGAACGAGAAGTGGTGCTTGGCGTTCAGCCAACCGTGGTTGGCGCCGCCAAGCTTGTCGAACGGTCTGCGATCGATCATGGCTCTAACCTTTCTTTCCCTCTGGGCCGTGGCCCTCTGTTGCGCCGCGTCGGCGCGTCCTGTTGAGGAGAAGATAAGGGATCTCGCAGGATCCGAAATGGAAACTGTTGAAACTCATTGTTTCCAAAACTAAACTCTCATCATGTCCAAGCTGCCCGATCTCGAAGGCCTCGCCGTGTTCGCCAAGGTGGTGGAGCTGCGCTCGTTCGCCGCCGCCGCCGAGGAGCTGGCCATGTCCAAGGCCACGGTGTCGAAGGCGGTGACCCGCCTGGAGGAACGCCTGGGCGCGCGCCTCTTCAATCGCACTTCGCGCCGTCTGGCCTTGACCGACGCAGGCCAGTCCCTGGTCGAGCGCGCCAGCCGCGTGCTGGCCGAAGCGCAAGCCGCCGAGGAGGAAGCGTCCAGCCAGTCCTCGGCGCCGCGTGGAACGGTACGGATGGCCGTGCCGATGTCGCTGGGCATCACCACCCTGGGGCCGGCGCTGCCGGGATTCTTCGAGGCCTATCCGGATGTCTCGGTCGACCTGCACCTGTCGGACGCCACGGTCGACCTGGTCGGCATGGGCTTCGACCTCGCCCTGCGCGTGGCGTCGCTGCCAGACAGCTCATTGGTCGCCCGCCGCCTGCGGGGCGTAAAACGGCACGTCGTCGCCGCGCCGGCCTATTGGGAGAAGCACGGTCGGCCGGGCCACCCGGCGGGCCTGGCCGAGCATCGCGGCCTGACCTACGGGCACCAAGCCGCGCCCGAGACCTGGCGCTTCCAGCGCGGCGGCGAGGAAGCCTCGGTGCGCCCCAAGTCGGTGATCCGCGCCAATAACGGCGACGTGCTCGTTCCTTCGCTGATCGCTGGCGTCGGGGTGGCGGTGCTGCCGGACTTCATTGTCGGCCCGGCCGTGGCCGACGGCCGGCTGGAGGAGATCCTGGTCGACTGGACCGCCGCCCCGATCGCCCTGCACCTGGTCATGCCGCCCGGCGGCCCGCGTCCAGCACGGGTCGACGCCCTGGCCAACTACCTGGCCAAGACCCTGGGCCGCTAGCGCGCCCGCTTGAAGGTCAGGCTCTGGTCCGGCGGGCCGGACTGGCCGTCGACGTCCTGTTCGACCTTCAGCGTGTCGGCGTCGACCAGCCAGACCTTCATCGACTGCTTGCGGCCGCTCTTATTGCTGGTCACGGCGGTGATGCCGCTCTTCCCGTCGCGGCGGACGCTGATCATCACGATCTGGGTGTTGACCACGGCCTTGGTCGGCGTGCCATCCAGCGGCGCGTCGGCGAACTGAATGGCGGCCAGGCCGGTTTCGTCTTCCTCGATCAGCGTCCAGGCCAGGCTCTTGCCGTCGTCCTTGGTGATGTCGACCTCCGCGCTCAGCGGCGCGGGACCGGTCAGGGCCTCGTTGAAGCGCGAGGCCGCCAGATCGATCTTCCAGAGACCGATCGCGCCCAGCGGGCCAGTCTGAGCCAGGGCGGGCGCAGCGATCAGCAGGCTGGCGGCGGCGAGAACGGGAAGGGCGGATCGGATCATGCAACGCCTCCTTGGAGCGGAGCCATCAGACGCTGGAGCGACGCGCTTCGTCTAGAAGCTTTCCGCCCCGCGGGCTTTCCGACCTAAAGACTGGCGACCTGGGTCGGGGTCAGGGCGCCGACCTGCAGCGGGGTCATGACCGACAGGTTGGTTGACGACAGCCAGTCCAGCTGGGCCAGGGTCAGGCCCGGGATTTGGGCCGGCAGCAGGTAGCCGACCTGGGTCGTCGTCAGCCCCGCGATCACCGAGGTACCCAACGCGCCGATCTGGGTGGAGCTCAACGACTGGACCTGCGTCGCGGTGAGCTGGCTGAACTCGGCGTGCGAGAAGCTGCGCATCTGATAGGGCGACAGGCCCCTCAGCGCGCTGGTCGTCAGGGCGGTGACCTGGGTGGCCGACAAAGCCGCCAGGTCGGTGATCGAGATCGCGCCCAGCTGGGCGCTGGTCAGGGCGCGCACCTGCGTGGTCGAGAACTCGGCCATGTCCGCGGTCGTCAGGCCCGCCAGTTGGGTCGCCGTCAAGCCGGAGATCTGGGTCGTGCTGATCGTCTGGAAGGCGGTCGCGTCCAGGCCTGAGAGGTTCTCGACCGACAGGCCGCCGAACTGGTTGGAACTCAGGCTCAGGAACTGCGTCGTCGAGAGCTCGGCGAAGTCGGTGGCCGTCAGCCCGGCGATCTGGGTGGCGGCCAAGCCCGCCAACTGGGTCGGGGTCAGGGCCGCGATCTGGGTGGCCGACAGGGCGTTGAAGTTGTCGGTCGACAGCGCCGATAGCTGCCCCGCCGTGAAGCCCGCCACCTGGGTCGCGGTCAGCTTGGTGAAGTCGGTGACGCTCAACGTCCTGACCTGGGCGGCGGTCAGGCCGCCGATCTGGCTGGCGGTCAGGGCGGCGACCTTGGTGGCCGATAGCCCCGCGAAGCCGCTGCTGGACAGGCCCGCCAGCTGGGTGGCGGTCAGGGCCTTGAACTGGGTGTCGGACAGGGAGCCGGTCTGGGTGCTGCTCAGTCCGCCCAACTGCGCCGCCGAGAAGACGTTGAAGTCCGTATCGAGCTCGGTCAGCTGATCCAGGGACAGCGATCCGACCTGGGTGGCCGTCAGACCCTTCAGTTGGGTGGTCGACAGGGCGGCGAACTGCAGGTCGTCCAAGGCGGGGATCAGGGTGGCGGGCAAGGCCGACAGCTGGGTCGGCGACAGGGCCTGCAGCTGATCGGGCCACATCTCGCCCAGATCCTCCAGACGCATGGCGCCGATCTGCACGGCGGTCAGGCTCTTGACCTGGGTGGTGGTCAGAGCCGTGATCTGCGTGCCATCCAGGCCTGTGAAGTGTGTGGCGTCCAGCGCGCCGATCTGGGCCGCGCTCAGCTTCTCCAGCCGCTCGGTGTCCAGCTTGGCCAGCTGGGTCGAGGTCAGGGCGTTCAACTGCCCGCCGCTGAACGCCGCCAGCTGCTCGGCGTCGAAGATCAGGTTCTGGGCGAAGGCCGGGATCTGGGTGGCCGTCAGGCCCTTCACGGCGGTGTTCGACAGGGCCGAGACCTGGCTGGCCGACAGGCCGCCCAGCGCCGTGTTCGACAGCGCGGCGACCTGGGTGCTGGCCAGGGTCTCCAGCTTGGTGGTCGAGAGATTGGTGATCGTTGACGCCGACAGGGCGGCGATCTGGGCGGCGGAGAGGTACGAAATCGGCACTGGACTCGTTGCCCCACAAGGTCGCGACGCGAATCGTTCGCGTTACCTTATGTGAAACCCCGGATCGGGGCCATGCGACCGAAAGGTCTAGCCGGCCCGCATGGTCCACAGGTCGAGATCGTTCTCGCGGCCGATCAGGGCCAGGCCGGAGGCGATCGATTCGAACTCACCGCCGCTCTCGATCTTCTCGGCCCCGAACCGGCGCAGGAAGATCTCGCGCACGGCCGGCACGAACGAGCTGCCGCCGGTCAGGAAGACGCGGTCGACGCCGGCCTCGGTCAGGTTGGCGCGCTCAAGGGCCTCGCCGACGGCGGTCTCGATAGCGGCCAGCTCCGGGGCGATCCAGCTTTCGAACTCGCCGCGCTGGACCTGTTTCTCGATCTCGACCGAGCCGGCGGCGAAGTGAAACGTCGCCTCCGTCTGGGCCGACAGCGCCTCCTTCAGCGCCGAGACCGACTTGTAGAGGGCGTAGCCGTGGTTGCCGTCCAGCACCTCGATCAGGGCGGCGATCTTCTCCGGCTCCACGGCCGTCCGCTCCAGGGCGCGGATGTCGCGCATGTCCTTGGAGGCGCGCAGCAGGGCCAACTGGTCCCAGCGGGCGAAGGCGGCGTAGTAGCGCTGCGGTATGGGCAGGCTGTTGGAGAACGAGCGATAGTCCGAGCCCTTGCCCAGCTCGGGCGAGACCAGCTGGTCGATGATCCGGTAGTCGAAGGCGTCGCCGGCGATGCCGACGCCCGAGCGCGACAGCGGCGTCGAGCGCAGCGTGCCGTCGGCGTCGCGCTCGAAGCGGACCAGCGAGAAGTCGCTCGTGCCGCCGCCGAAGTCGGCCACCAGCACCGTGGCGTCCTGCTTCAGCTGCCGGGCGAAGAAGAAGGCCGCGCCGACGGGCTCGTAGGCGTAGCGGATGTCGGTGAAGCCCAGGCGCTTGAACGCTTCCTCATAGCGGTTTAGGGCCAGGCTCTCGTCCGGCGAGGAGCCGGCGAAGGTCACGGGGCGGCCGACGATGACCCTCGGGGGCAGGGCGTCCAGCTGGCCCGCCGCGTGCTCCTGCAGACGCAGCAGGAAGGCGGCCAGCAGGTCCTCGAACTGGTAGCGCTTGTTGAGGATCCGCGTCTCGGTAAAGGCCCTCGAGGCGGCGAAGGTCTTGAACGACTGGATGAACCGCGTCTCCAGCGGATCTTCCAGATAGGACTCGATGGCCCAGGGGCCGGCCTCTACCACGCGTTCGTTCGCGGCGCCGGCCTCGCCCTGGACGCTGTGGAAGCTCAGCGCCGAGCGGAAGGCGAACAGGTCGCGGTTGTCGATGGAGAAGCGGACCAGATGCGCGTCATCGTCGCCGCGCGTCAGCGAAACGACGGTGTTGGTGGTGCCAAAGTCGACGCCAATGGTCGGCGCGCCAGTCTTCGGCGCGGGGGGGGCGGCCGTCATGGGATGGCTCGATGTTGTCAGTCGGGAGGGGCGTGCGTCGTAGCGCCTCTCGCGGGAAGGTCAAGCGTTCTGGCCGCCTTTGAGCATTCATTCGCGGCGGGGCGCCCACGTATCGACGCGCGGTGATCTATCGCCACGGGGCTGATTGACTTCCCGACGCGCGTCCGGTCGAACGGACGCGAACAAATATTGGGAAGACCTTGGAAAACTTCGACGTCCTGGTGATCGGCGCGGGCGCCGCCGGTATGATGTGCGCCATAGAGGCCGGCAAGCGCGGGCGCTCGGTGCTGATCGTGGACCACGCCAAGGCGCCAGGCGAGAAGATCCGCATCAGCGGCGGCGGCCGATGCAATTTCACCAACACCGGCGCGTCGATCCATAATTTCCTGTCGGCCAACCCGAAGTTCGCCCTGTCGGCTCTGCGCCGCTATAGGCCGAAGGATTTCATCGCGCTCGTCGAGCGGTACGGCATCGCCTATCACGAGAAGACCCTGGGGCAGCTGTTCTGCGACGGCTCGGCCAAGCAGATCATCGACATGCTGCTGACCGAGATGAAGGCCGCCGGCGTCAAGCTGCGGCTGGAAACGGGCTTCCAGGACGTGGCCAAGACCGAGACCGGCTTCGAGGTTGAACTATCTTCCGGCGCGGTGCGCTGCGCGTCACTTGTGGTGGCTTGCGGCGGCAAGTCGATCCCGAAGATGGGCGCGACGGGACTGGGCTACGAGATCGCCAAGCAGTTCGGGCTGAACATCGTCGAGACGCGTCCGGCGCTGGTCCCTCTGACCTTCGAGGCCGGAATGCTGGCGCGCTTGACGCCGCTGTCGGGCGTGGCGCTGGACGCCGTGGTCGCCCACGGCAAGACCAAGTTTCGCGAAGGGATGCTATTTACGCATCGAGGCCTGTCCGGGCCCTCGATCCTGCAGATCTCGTCCTACTGGCGCGAGGGCGACGAGATCCGGGTCGACATGGCGCCGGGCGTCGACGCGCTGGCGGCGCTGAAGGCGGCCCGCACGGCGACTCCCCGCCAGGCGGTCGCCACGGTGCTCTCGACCCTGCTGCCCAAGCGCGTGGCGCAACTCATCGCCGACGATGAGGAGGGCGCGCCCGAAAGCAAAAGGGGGGGAAACATCGCCGACTGTTCCGACAAGGTGCTGGGCCGGCTGGCCGCGGCGGTCAACGCCTGGACCTTCAAGCCGGTCGGCTCGGAAGGCTATCGCACGGCGGAAGTGACGCTGGGCGGCGTCGATACGGACGCCCTGGACTCGCGCACCCTGGAGGCCAAGGCCGTGCCGGGACTCTATTTCATCGGCGAGGTCGTCGACGTCACCGGCTGGCTGGGCGGCTATAACTTCCAGTGGGCCTGGGCGTCCGGCTGGTCGGCGGGACAGGCCGCATAGGAAAAATCCTCCCCCGTGAGGGGGAGGATCTTCGTCTAACTACTTCTTCTTGAACGGCTTACCGGCCGGCTTGCCGTCGAAGCTCTTGGCCTTGAAGGGCTTGGGGCCCTTGAACGGCTTGCCGGGCCCCGCGTCGTCGCGCTTACCGGCATAGGGCTTGGGCGTGTACGGCTTGGCGCCGGCGGCGTTGTCGCCGAACGCTTTCTTGAAGGGCTTCTTAGGGCCATCGCCGTCCGGACGCGGCGCGCGCTTAAATTCGCGCGGTGCATCAGCGCCGGCCTCGGCGCGCGGCTTGTAGGCGCGCTTCGGGCTGTCGGCGTCCTGCGGCGAGTAGGGACGCGGCGCTTCGTCTCGCGGGGCGCGTGGTTTGAAATCACGCGGCGCGTCATCGCCGCGCGGGGCGCGGGGCTTGAACTCGCGGGGCTTGTAGTCGCCCTTCGGCTCTTCGCCGCGCCCATACGGCTTGGCGTTGCTGACGCCGTCGTCGCCATAGCTGGACGGACGCGGGGTATGATCGCGCGAGCCCGGCGCGTTGGCGCGCGGCGCACGCGGCGCGTCGTCACGGGGCGGACGGGGCTTGTACTCACGCGGCGCGGCGTCGTCGCGCGCACCATGTTCGCGAGGAGGGCGCGGCGCATATTCGCGACGCGGGCCGGCTTCGCGGGCGGCCGGCGCCGTGGTCGGGGTGATCGAGACGTCCTCACGCACCGTCTGCTGGACCGCCGCGCCGAACTTCACGGCCGCCTCGGCCGAGATCTCGAACTTGGTGTCGTAGTCGAAGATCCGGATCGCGCCGATGTCCTTCTTGGTGATGTGGCCAAGGCGGCAGATCAGCGGGATCAGCCACTTGGGGTCGGCGTTGTTGCGGCGACCGGTGTTGAGACGGAACCACTCCGAACCGTCCATGCTGACGCGAGGCTCGCGCTCGGGACGGTCGCCAAAATCGCGCTCACCGCCGAATTCACGCGGCTCACGGCCGCGCGGACCCGGATCGGCGCCGTGGCGCGGGTCGTCGTAGATTTCTTCGGGGGCCGGCAGCTTGGCGCGACGGGCGCGGATCAGGGCGGCGGCCAGCTCTTCCGGCGTGCGCTTTTCCAGCATGGCGGCGACCAGGCCGGCGTCGTCCTCGTTGGCGGGCTCGGAGAAGATCGGATCGTCGAGCAGGCGCTCGGTGTCCTTGACGCGGATCTCGTCGGCGGTCGGGGCGCCGCCCCATTGACCTTCGACGCCGGCGGCCATCAGCAGCTGCTCGGCCTTGCGGCGGCGGGTGTAGGGGACGACCAGGGCCGAGACGCCCTTCTTGCCGGCCCGGCCGGTGCGGCCCGAACGGTGCAGCAGGGTGGCCTTGTTGACCGGCAGCTCGGCGTGGATGACCAGGCCGAGGTCCGGTAGGTCGAGGCCGCGCGCGGCGACGTCGGTGGCGACGCAGACGCGGGCGTGTCCGTCGCGCAGGGCCTGCAGGGCGTCGGCGCGTTCGCGCTGGGAAAGCTCGCCCGAGAGGCCGACGACGTCGAAACCGCGCTCGCGCAGCTTGGAATGCAGCGAGCGGACGCTCTCACGAGTGTTGGCGAACACCAGGGCGCCGGGGCTTTCGAAATAGCGCAGCAGGTTGACGACCGCGTGCTCGACCTCGTTGGGCGCGACGCGGACGGCGCGATATTCGATATCACGGTGCGGCTCGTTGCGGCCGATGGTGTCGATGCGGATGGCGTCGTTCTGGTAGCTCTTGGCCAGTTGCACGATGTCGCGCGCCAGGGTCGCCGAGAACAGCAGGGTGCGGCGCTTGGCCGGCGCGGCGTCGAGGATGAACTCCAGGTCCTCGCGGAAGCCCATGTCGAGCATCTCGTCGGCCTCGTCGAGGACGGCGACCTTCAGCTCCGACAGGTCCAGGTGACCGCGCTCGATGTGGTCGCGCAGGCGGCCCGGGGTGCCGACGACGATGTGGGCCCCGTAGTTCAGGGCGCGCTGTTCGCGGCGAGCGTCCATGCCGCCGACGCAATTGACCACCACGGCCATGGCCTGGGCGTAGAGCCACGTCAGCTCGCGATTGACCTGGATGGCCAGCTCGCGGGTCGGGGCGATGACCAGGGCCAGCGGGGCGGCGGCGCGGCCAAAGATCTCTTCGTCGCCCAGCAGGGTGGGGGCGGCGGCCAGGCCGAAAGCCACGGTCTTGCCAGAGCCGGTCTGGGCGCTGACCAGCAGGTCGCGGCCCTCGGCGTCGGCTTCCAGCACGGCGGCCTGGACGGGGGTGGGCTCGAGGTAGCCTTGAGCGGCGAGAGCCCGCTCGAGAGCGGGGTGGGAGGCGGGGAAGGGCATATGGGTCCAGTTCATTTGCGGGCCGCACACACAAACGCGCGGCTCGCGCCAATGACCAAATCGGGCCCCCTGAAGCCTGTAACGCTTCCCTCGGACCGCTTCTTGGTCGAATTCAAACGAAAATAGCCTCGTTTCGCGGTCGGGACGACTCCCAGACGGAGAAACGAGGCTTGATGAGCGGCCTTATGCGCTTGTCGCGGCGCAAAAAGCAAGCGGCTTGAAGTTTGGCGTCTCTCGAGGCCGACCCGGATGCTTGGCGGGCGCGATCAGGAGGCCGACGCCAGCGCTTGGTCAATCGCCTGGGCGATGCGTTCCGGGGATTCGGCCCCGACCACGGCGAGCTTGCCCGCGAAGATGGCGAACGGCACGCCCGTGACGCCGCCCTGCACGGCCATGGCGTGTTCGCGAGCCACGGCCTCCTTGTCGGCGCCTTCCGACAGCAGTTGCAGCACGACCATCCGCTCCATGCCGACGGCCTCGGCGATGTCGCCCAGCACCATCGGGTCGCCGATGTCGAGGCCGTCGGTGAAATAGGCCTTGAACAGCGCCTCGACGACCTCGTCCTGCGCGCCCGCCGTCAGGGCCCAGCGGATCAGGCGATGGGCGGCGTTGGTGTTGGGTGAGAACTCGATCGCCTCGAAGTCGAAGCGGATGCCTTCCTCGGCGCCGCCCTCGACCAGGGTCGCGTGGGCGGCTTTCAGCTTCTCTGGGTCCTTGAACTTGCTGGCCATGTACTGTTTGCGGTCGACGCCTTCCTCGGGAAGCGTCGGGTCCAATTGGTACGGCCGCCAGATCAGCTTGGCCTCGACGTCGGGGCGCAGGGCCAGGGCCGACTTCAGACGTCGCCAGCCGAGATAGCACCAGGGGCAGACCACGTCGGCGACGACGTCGATGATCATCGGGGCGGTCTGGGACTGCTGGGCCACGGCTTACTCCTCGGGAACTGATGTCCGCTACAGGACAGGTTCCATATAGGAGCTGCCGTTACGGCGCCCAAGCGCGCGGTTCAGCTGGCCTCACGGCGCAGGGCGTTGGCGGCGGCGCGCTCCAGGGTCCGGACGGCGCTTTCGCCGCGCTGGACTTCGGCCACACCGATATCGAACTCGCAGACGAACGGCGGGCGGTCCTCGCCAGCGTCGAAGGCGGTGCAGCCGATCACGGCGGCGATCCGTTCCGCGGCGGCCTTGGCCGCGCCCAGATTGGTCGCGGGCAAGGCCAGGGCGAAGACTTCGGTGGCCAGGCGGGCCGAGGTGTCCTCGACGCGGACCAGGCGGCCGATCATCGAGCCGATCTGCGGGATGGCGCGGTCCAGCCACCCGTTCTGGCGAGCCCAGACGGTCTCGGGCTTGTCGGCGACGCGCAGCACGCAGATCGACAGCGGCCGGGCGCGCTCGGTCGCGGCCTTGGCCAGGCGCGCCAGGTGGGCGGCGAACAGGTCGCGGGTGAAGAGGCCTGTGGCGGCGTCCATCAGGCCCGAGCTGCGGGCCTTTTCCAGGGCGCCGCGGATGGATTCGCCGCGCCGGTAGCTGCGGGCCAGCTCCATGACGCGCAGGGCCGTCTCGACCTCGGGCGTCTCGGGCGAGGCCACGTCGGAGACGCCGCGATGGAACGCCTCGGACATGGTCACGTAGCTTTCGGCCTTCAGGTAGAGCAGGGCCGGGATGTGGAAGAGGCGGGTGTTGCGGCGCATGCCGGCCGCGATCGACAAGGCTTCCTGTTGGCTGTCGCCGGCCCACAGGACCACGGAGTCGAAGGCCCGTTCGTGCAGATAGTCGAAGGCGGTATAGGCGGTGAAGGCGCCGACCACCTCGGCGCCGCTGGCCTGCAGGGCGTTCGACAAAGCCAGGAACTGCGGGGCCGGCTCGCCGACCGCCAGGATACGGATCGGGGTGTCGAGCGGTTCGGGGAGATCGAGGCGTCGGCCGCGCTCGCCGAAGGTCTCCAGACGTAGCTCGAACTCTTCCTCGGCGATGGCGGTGCGCACCAGGCTCTCCAGGCGCAAGGCGGCCTGGGACGGGTGCAGCGGCGGCGAGAGGGTCAGGTCGAACGCCTGATTGCGATAGTCGCCGTCGGGATCGCCGATGGCGATGACCGGCAGGCGGCGCGGAGCCACGGCGGCCTTCAGCCGACGGGCCAGGGTCTGGGTCTCGGGACCGGCGCTGGCCAGGTCGACGATGACGGCCTCGATCGGCAGGTCGCCCAGGGCGGCGAGGGCGGCGTACGGGCCGCGAGCGGTGATCGTGCGCCAGCCCAACCGGTCCAGCCCTTCGGCCAGCGGTCCGGCGCGAACATCGTCGCGCGCCACGATCAGGATCCGGGCGTCAACCGCCAAACCAACCTCCGCCCGAAATCCCGCGCGACCGCCCACAACGGTCCCTGAGATTCGACGCTGCAACATAGCAGAGGCTTTGCGTGGTCAAAGGTACGGAACGCCGCAGTTCGGAGCTAATCCTATCGGGGCTTGCCTGACCGAACGTCAGGGCCGTTCTAGTGGCCGCAACCGGCCGTCCGAAGAGCGCCGGAAGGGAGACGTATCATGGGCCAGGGGCCGCTTTCGGGACTGAAGATCGTCGAGTTCGCCGGCATCGGTCCGGGACCGTTCTGCGGCATGCTGCTGTCGGACCTCGGCGCGGACGTGGTGCGGATCGACCGCAAGGGCCAGGGCCAGGGTCGCGGCTCGCCGGCCGACGTCACGGCGCGCGGGCGTCGCTCGGTGGCCCTGGACCTCAAGCATCCCGAGGCGATCGAGACCTGCCTCAAGCTGCTGGACCATGCCGACGGTCTGATCGAGGGCTTCCGACCGGGCGTCATGGAGCGGCTGGGCCTGGGTCCGGACGTGGTTCTGGCCCGCAATCCGAAGCTCGTCTATGGCCGCATGACCGGCTGGGGTCAGACGGGTCCCTACGCCAAGGCCGCCGGCCACGACATGAACTACATCGCCATCACCGGGGCCCTGGCCGCGATCGGCACAAGCGACAAGCCCGTGCCGCCGCTGAACCTGGTCGGGGACTTCGGAGGCGGGGCGCTCTACCTGGCCTTCGGCCTGCTGGCCGGGGTGATCCACGCCCGCGCCACGGGGCAGGGCCAGGTGATCGACTGCGCGATGAGCGACGGCGCAGCCTCACTGATGGCCATGTTCTACGGCTTCAAGGCCGGCGGCATGTGGAACGAGGGCCGGCGGACCAACCTGCTGGATGGCGGCGCGCACTTCTACGACACCTACGAGTGCGCCGATGGCAAGTGGATCTCGATCGGCTCGATCGAACCGCAGTTCTACCTGCTTCTCTTGGAAAAGACGGGGATTTCCGACCCGCAGTTCCAGCATCAGATGAGCCGCGAGGAGTGGCCGCAGCTGCGTGAGAAGCTGGCCGCCGTCATCAAGACCAAGTCACGCGACGACTGGTGCGCGATCATGGACGCCACCGACGTCTGCTTCGCCCCGGTCCTGACCATGGACGAGGCGCCCAAGCACGCCCACAACGCCGCCCGCGAGACCTTCGTCGAGGTGGAGGGCGTCGTTCAGCCGGCTCCCGCGCCGCGCTTCTCGGCCACGCCCGGCGTCATCCAGGGGCCGCCGCCGAAGATCGGCGCCCACAATGACGAGGCCCTGGCCGATTGGGGCTTCTCGGCCGACGCCATCGCCGGGCTGAAGGCGGCCGGAGCGCTCTGAAACCTGCTGATCGCGTTCAGGTTCGGTTCAGGCGCGAAGTCCCAGGTTGCGTGTGTCGACCGGCCGTCGCGCCATCCGTCCCTCGATGCGGCGGTCGGTTCACAGGTGCTTCCTGCGGAGACGCGTCGCCTTCCCAAAGGCGGCGCGTCTTTGACTCTGGAGGCCCGCATCGCCATGGTCCGCCGGATGCAAGATCCGCAGCACCACATTCGTTGGCGCGACCTTCAGCTAGATCCGATCCACTGGGTGCGTGAAATCCTCCGCGTTCTGGGCCTGGCCCTGTCGCGCCTATGGGGTCGCGACGTCATGCTGTACGTCGGCGGCGTCTCGTTTTTCGCGCTGCTGGCCGTGTTTCCCGGGCTAGCGATTCTGATCGGCCTCTACAGTTTCTTCCTGACGCCCGAGAGCGCCGCGCGCCAGGCGACCAAGCTGGCCGAACTGATTCCCTCCGGCGCCCGCTCGATGTTCCAGGACGAGCTTTCTCGCCTCGCCCATGCGCCCGGCCAGACCATCTCATTGCAGAGCGGCGTGGTGCTGATCGTCGGCGCCTACGCCGCCCACCGCGGCTTCAAGGCCTTGCTGGCGGGGCTTTCGTTCATCCACGACGAGGAGGACCAGCGCGGCTTCTTCGGCTTCAACCTGATGGCGCTGCTGGTGCTGATGGCCGCCTTCGGACTGCTGTTCTTCATGTCAGGCGTGTTTCTGACCCTGCGCCTGCTGAGCGCGGCTCTGGACCTGAAGCCGTTGGCCGGGGTCTCGTGGATCCAGTCGGAATGGACCTGGGCCAGCTTCGGCATCGTGGTCGGGATGAGTCTGGTCTACCGCTACGCCATGTCGCGCGAGGTCGTGGGCTGGCGCGCCTCGATCTCGGGCGGTGTCGCGGCTGCGGCCCTGTGCGTCTTCATGTCTTGGGCTAGCGCCTTCTATGTCGAGAAGGTCGTCCACCTGGGCGCGACCTACGGCTCGATCTCGGCCGTGATCATCTTCCTGATCTGGCTGTCGTGGAGCGTGAACGCCATCTTCTTCGGCGGCGCCCTGGCCACCGAGGTCGAGATCGCCCTGGACGAACGTCCCCGGGCCCTGCTGGAGGGGCCCAGGGCGATCCCGCTCAAGGCGCCTTCCGAATATGAAAACGGATGACTCCGCCCTCCTGGTCGGTGATCTCCAGCACGCTCGCGCCGATCTGACTGGCGAAGTGCGGGACGTCGATCCGGGCCATAGGATCGGTGGCTAGCAGAACGAGTTCGACGCCCGGCGCAGCGGCCTCGTGAGCCTTGCGCAGCTTCAGGGTCGGAACGGGGCAGTGGTGGCCGCGCGCATCGACCAGGATCGGCTCAGACATCGAAGACAGCCTCGGCCTCGTTGGCCGGCAGGATGCGATACTGGCCGGGCTCCAGGTCGGCCGGCAGGGTGAGGCCGCCGATCCGCTCGCGATGCAGCGTGACCACGTGGTTGCCGACGGCGGCGAACATCCGGCGGACCTGGTGATAGCGGCCCTCGGTGATGGTCAGCCGCGCGGTCTTGTCGTCGATGACGTCCAGCTGGGCCGGCAGCAGCGGCTTTTCCTCGCCTTCGAGCATCAGCGTTCCGGCGGCGAAGATCTCGCCCTCCGGGCCCGTCAGCGCGCGGTCGAGCGTGGTCAGGTAGGTCTTTGGCACGTGCCTCTTGGGCGAGATCACCCGGTGAAGGAAGTCGCCGTCGTCGGTGATCAGGATCAGGCCGCTGGTGTCCTTGTCCAGGCGGCCAACCGTCGACAGGCCGGGATCGCGCAACCGCCAGCGGCGCGGCAGCAGATCGTAGATCTTCTCGCCGTCTTCCTTGTGCGAGCACGTCACACCCAGCGGCTTGTGCATCAGCAGCACCAGCGGGGCCGGCGGATCGACCGCGACGCCGCGAATGGTCATACGCTCGGGCAGCGCAGCGTCGACGGCGATGCGGACCCCGGCGTCCTTCAGGATCTTGCCGTCCAGCACGACCTTGCCGCTGGCGACCAGGGCCTGGACGTCCTTGCGGCTGCCGTAGCCGAGATTGGCCAACAGCCGGTCCAGCCGGGCCATCAGCGCTTTCGTCATTTACGGGCCTCGAAGACCTTGTAGCCGCCGCCCTCGGCGATCAGGCCGACCTTGGCGAAGCTCTCGCCCAGGATCGCCTCGTACGGCAGGTGGCGATTGGCCACCATCCACAGCGCCCCGCCCTTGCGAAGGGCGGCGGCGGCCGAGGCGATGAAGGCCTGGCCCAGGGTCTTGTCCTCGCCGCCGCCATCATGGAACGGCGGATTGCTGACGATAAAGTCGAGATCCTTCAGTTCGGTCTGACGGACGTCACCCCAGACAAACTCGGCGCGCGGGTCGGAGACGTTGCGGCGGGCCACGTCCAGCGCGCGGCGGTCCAGCTCGACCAGGGTCAGCTTGGTGACTTTCGGCGAAGCCAGGACGTTGAGCGCCAGCAGGCCGATGCCCGCGCCGAAATCGGCCCCGGCTCCGGCGAACGGCGGCAGAACCTGGAGCAGGGCGTTGGTGCCGGCGTCCAGGCGATCCCAACTGAACACGCCGGGCTGGGTCCATAGGCCGTTCTCGGAAATCTGGCGCGGGGCTCCGGCGGCGATGGCCTCGGCCAGGCCCTTGATCACGGCGGGGCGGACCACGAGGCAGATGCGGTTGTGGCGACGGGCGCTCTCGCCAACCTCGCAGCCCAGGGCCTCGAGTTCCTTCTTCAGGCGCAGGCCGCCCCGATCTTTCGGGGCGAAGGCGGTCAGGCGGCCGCCCGGGGCCAGGACGCGCAACGCCTGGGCGAGGACAAATCGTCGCTCCACCGCGCCGGCGGGCGCGCGAACGGTCACGGTGGTAAAGGATTCGTCCGGAACCGAGGCGATGTCCCGCGAACCGGCGATCAGCGGCGACAGCTGCGCGGCGTCCGCCGCGGACGGCGCCAGATCATGATCGGCCTGGCCATAGATCGCGGTATTGGAAGCCGACATGCTTGTCCTGAAAGGGTTTTCCGGTCGCCAAGAGTTCTGGCGGGCAGGGTGGGATTCGAACCCACGGTAGACTTTCACCTACGGCGGTTTTCAAGACCGCTGCCTTAAACCACTCGGCCACCTGCCCGGAGCAGGCGGCTATATCAGCGCGTCCGCGCCTTAACCAGACTTCAAAACAAACCGGCGACGATGTGAACTCGGAAGGGGTGTGGGCCCGTCTGGACGACCATTGGATGAACCAGCGTATCGATCAGGTTTGGCGGATTGCGCGCACCCTCGGCCTCATGGCCCTGGCGGCCGCGAGTCTGGCCGCCTGCGCCACGCCCAAGTACGGCGTCGGCAAGTCCGGTTACACGGCCAGCGCCCGCAATGACACCACGCGCGGTTCGTCGCCGCGCTCCGGCTCCACGGTCGGCCGCGACGGCAAGCCTTTGCGCGGCACGGAAAAGCCCTATCAGATCAATGGCGTCTGGTACTATCCGCGCCAGGACAAGGACTACAACGTCGTCGGCGTCGGCTCCTGGTACGGCGAGCAGTTTCACAACCGCCGCACCGCCAATGGCGAGATGTTCGACATGGATGTCCCGTCGGCCGCTCATAAGACCCTGCCGCTGCCCAGCCTGGTTGAGGTGACCAACCTCGACAACGGCAAGAAGATGATCGTGCGGGTCAACGACCGCGGGCCGTTCGTCGGCGATCGCGTCATCGACCTGTCCAAGGCCGCCGCCCAGCAACTGGGCTACTATCGCCAGGGCGTGGCCCGCGTGCGGGTGAAGTACGTCGGCCCGGCGTCCAGGAACGCCTTCGACGGCCCGCGCCAGTACGCTGTCACGCAAGCTCCGCCTCCGCCGCGCGAGCGCAGCTTCGACGATATCAAGGAACCGATTCAGCGCGTGCAGATCATCCCGTCGCGCCAGCCCGATCCGGACTGGAGCGCGCCGATCCAGCAATCCGCGCCGCAGATCAATCCGCCCGACCGGGTCCCCGATCGCGTCTATGCCTCGGCCGCCAAGTCCGGCTTCCGGGTTCAGGCCGGCTCGTTCTCCAGCCGCGAGAACGCCGAGAGGGCCGTGCGTCAGCTTTCGGGCGCCGGCCAGGCCCAGATCGACGCGATCGAGCGGGCCAGCGGCACGCTTTACCGCGTCACGGTCTCGGCCGGCCCGAACGAGGGCGAGGCCTGGAGCCTGCGCCAGCGGGTCGAGTCACTGGGCTATCAGGGCGCCACGGTCCTTCGTCCGTAACAAGGGGGCGTAAGCGCCTCTGGACAAGCCTCGGAAACCGGTCGAATGAGGCCGGGTGACCCAGGGTTCTTTCATCAGTTTCGAAGGCGGGGAGGGGGCGGGCAAGTCCACCCAGATCCGCCGCCTGGCCGAGCGGCTGCGCGCGGCCGGCCATGACGTCGTCGTCACCCGTGAGCCGGGCGGCAGCCCGGGCGCCGAAGCTATCCGGGAGTTGCTGGTCAACGGCGCGGCCGACCGCTGGTCGCCAGTCACCGAGACCCTGTTGATGTACGCATCGCGTCGCGACCACCTGGAGCGGGTGATCCGTCCGGCGCTGGCCGAAGGCAAGGTCGTGCTGTGCGACCGCTTCGCCGATTCCACGCGGGCCTATCAGGGCGCGGGCGGCGACGCGCCGGCCAGCCTGATCGCGGCGCTGGAGGATCACGTTCTGAACGGCACGATCCCGACCCTGACCCTGATCCTGGATCTGCCGGCCGAGGTCGGCTTGAGCCGGGCCGAGGCGCGGGGCGGGGCGGCGCGGTTCGAGTCCAAGGGTCTCGACTTCCACCAGCGTCTGCGCGCCGGCTATCTGGAGATCGCCCGCCGCGAACCCGAGCGCTGCGTCGTCATCGACGCCGACGCCGAACTGGACGCGGTGACCGCCGCGATCAGCGAGGCCGTGGCCCAACGGCTGGCGCTCTGATGACCCCGGCCCATCCGCGCGACGTGTACGGCCTGGAGGGCCAGTCCGCCGCCGAGGCCGCGTTCCTCGACGCCCTGGATCGTGGCCGGCTGCACCACGCCTGGCTGCTGACCGGCCCGGAGGGCGTGGGCAAGGCGACCCTGGCCTATCGCATGGCCCGCCGCCTGCTGGGCGCGAAGCCCGATCCGTCCATGGGGCTGCTGGGCGCCGCGCCTTCCGACGTGGTCAGCCGCCAGGTCGCCGCCCGCTCGCATCCCGACCTGATGGTGCTGGAGCGGCTGACCGACGACGGCAAGGCAAGGAAATCGATCCCGGTCGACGAAGCCCGCCAGTTGCCGGAGTTCTTCTCCACGACGCCGGCCATTTCGCCCTATCGGGTGGCGATCATCGACGCGGCCGACGATCTCAACGTCAACGCCGCCAACGCGGTGCTGAAGACGCTGGAGGAGCCGCCGCCGCGCGGGGTGATCCTGCTGATCAGCCATGCGCCCGGTAAGCTCCTGCCCACCATCCGCTCGCGCTGCCGCCGCCTGGCCGTGCCCGCGCCGGGCGTGCGGGCCGCCGCCGAGATGGTCGAGCGCATGGCGGATGTCTCCGGGCGCGACGCCGAACGCCTGGCCCGCATGGCCCACGGCGCGCCAGGCAAGGCGCTGCAACTGGCCGCCGCCAAGGCCATCGAGATGGACGACGCGGCCAACGAGATTCTGCGCGGCCTGCCCAAGCTGGACGAAGGCGCGCTCTTGGCCCTGACCGACACCTTCCGCGGCGCCGAGGGCGCGGCGCGGTTCGAACTCCTGATGGACCGCATGGCCGATCAGGTGCGGATCTTCGCCACCCAAGTCGCGGCCGACGGCAAGAACTCGCCCGGGCTCGACCGTTGGGCGGTCGCGTGGGAGCGGCTGTCCAATGCGCCGGGTGAGGCCGAGGCCGTGAACCTCGACCGCGCCGATGTGTTCTGGAGCGTCATCTCGGACTTGCGCGCGGCGGCCAAGACGGCGATTTGAGCGGCATGCTCATCGACAGCCACGTGAATCTCCACGCGCCTCAGTTCGCCGAGGACAAGGACGCCGTCATCGCCCGCGCCCGCGAGGCGGGCGTCGCCCTGATGGTCACCATCTGCGATAAGGTTTCGTCCTTCGAGGCCGTCCACGCCATCGCCATGGCCGAGCCGGATGTCTGGTGCACGGTCGGCACGCACCCGCATGAAGCCAAGGAAGACCCCGGCCTGACCGCCGCGCGCCTGGTCGAACTGGCCCAGCGTCCGCGCGTCATCGGCATCGGCGAATGCGGTCTGGATTTCCACTACGATCTGTCGCCGCGCGAGGTGCAGGCCCAGGTGTTCCGCCAGCACTGCATCGCCGCGCGCGAGAGCGGCCTGCCGCTGGTGGTTCACACCCGCGAGGCCGACGATGTGATGGGTCAGATCCTCGAGGAGGAGCACGCGGCCGGGCCATTCAAGATCCTGATGCACTGCTACACCAGCGGTCCGGCCCTGGCGGCTCGCGCCATCGCGCTGGGCGCCTGGTTCTCGGTGTCGGGCATCGCCACCTTCAAGGCGGCCGAGGACGTGCGCGAGGTGATCCGCGACATGCCCGCCGACCGGATCATCGTCGAGACCGACTGCCCGTACCTGGCCCCCGTACCGATGCGCGGCCGCCGCAATGAGCCGGCCTATCTGCCGCATATCTACGACAAGCTGGCCGAAATCCGGGGCTGGAGCCGAGCCGACACGGAGGCCCGCACCGAGGACGCCTTCTTCAACCTCTTCGACAGGATCCCCCGTCCATGACCGGCCCGCTGGAGTTCACCATCCTGGGCTCCGGCTCGTCCGGCGGCGTTCCGCGCGCCGACGGCAATTGGGGCGACTGTGATCCGGCCGAGCTCAAGAACCACCGCTCGCGTTGTTCGCTGCTCGTGCGGAGGAAGGGCGAGGACGAGGGCGGGGCGCTCCACGAGACCACGGTCGTTGTCGACACCTCGCCGGACCTGCGCCTGCAGGCCGCGAAGGCGGGGGTGAAGCGGGTCGACGCGGCGCTGTTCACGCACGATCACGCCGACCAGGCCCACGGCATCGACGACCTGCGACCGTTCTTCCTCAATCAGCGGGTCCGCATCCCGACCTGGATGGACCAGGCCACGCACGACGGCCTGCTGACGCGGTTCGAGTACATCTTCAAGACGCGCGGCGGCTATCCGGCCATCCTAGAACCCCGCCTGATCCCGCCGCTGGGCGAGGATTTCCAGATCGACGGCCCCAGCGGCTCGATCCCCGTCCACACCTTTGACGTGGACCACGGCGAGATCCGCGCGGTCGGCTATCGCTTCGGCGGGGTGGCCTACACCCCGGATGTCCGCGCCATTCCCGACGGAAGCTGGGCCGACCTGGCCGATCTCGACGTCTGGATCGTCGACGCCCTGCGCTGGACCCCGCATCCGACCCATGCCCACGTCGAGCTGGCCCTGGAATGGATCGCCAAGGTCAGGCCGAAGCGGGCCATCCTGACCAATCTGCACATCGACCTCGACTACAACGCCCTGACCGCGCGCCTGCCGCCGGGCGTCGAGGCCGGCTATGACGGCTTGCGGTTCACGCTCTAGGCAACTTTTCGGAGCGCCGCGGAGTTCTCTAGCCGCGCCGCTTCAAGGCGCCGTTCGCGTTTTAGGCGGCGCTGCGCTCGCATCTTCGCAACTTTTGCCGAGTTTGGCGAAAACTTGGCTTCACGTAACAGCGTTGAAATAAGCTTGTCCAACAACACCGTCATAGGGACGCGGTAGAGTCATTCTCCCGTGCGTCACCGACCAGACCTCCCATGGCTGAAACCGTCACCATTTCCCGAGAAGTCTTCCAGCGCCTCCGCTCGCGCCTGCCGGCGGTGACGCGCGAGCACCTGTTCGATTGCTACGCCATCAGCGAAACCACCTGGACCAAGCTGCGCGACGGCAAGCCGGTGAAGCGCTCGACCCTCGAGCGCATCCTGGCCAAGCTGGCGCTGCTCGACGCCCGAGTGGCGGCCTGATCCGCGACGATCCGGCCCCCTAACCTCATCAGTCCGCTCAAGGTCGTCGCCTCTCCGCGTGATCTGCTATGAGCGCTTCATGAGCTCCCTTGCGACCGGCGCGCGCCAACGCATCCTCGTCATCGACGACGAGCCGCAGATCCATCGCTTCCTAGGCCCGGCCCTGGATGCGGCGGGCTACGAGCCGCTACGCGCCGACGGCGGCCAGGAAGGCCTGCGCGCCATCGCCCTGTGGTCGCCCGACGCCGTGGTGCTGGACCTCGGCTTGCCCGACATGGACGGCAAGGATGTGCTGGAGAAGGCCAGGGCGTTCTACGACGGTCCGATCCTGATCCTGTCGGCCCGCGACCGCGAGATCGAGAAGATCGAGGCGCTGGATCGCGGCGCCAACGACTATGTCGAGAAGCCCTTCGGCGTGGGAGAGCTGCTGGCCCGGCTGCGCGCGGCGATGCGCCAGTCCGGTCGCGCCCAGGCGCCCAGTGGGCCGATCCGCGCCGGCGACATCGAGATCGACCTGGAGAAGCGTCGCGTCACCCGCGCGGGCGAGGCCGTGAAGCTGTCGCCGCGCGAATACGACGTCCTGATCCGCCTGGCGCTGGGTCATGGCAAGGTGCTGACCCACAAGGAACTGCTGACCGCCGTCTGGGGCCCCGCGCATGCACGGGACACCCAGTACCTGCGCGTCTTCGTCGGCCAACTGCGCCAGAAGCTGGAGGCCGACCCGGCGTCGCCCAAGCTGCTGCGGACCGAGCCGGGCGTCGGCTACCGATTCGCCGACGACGCGAGTTAACGCCCACCGACCTCCATGCGACGCACGCGGATGGCCGGCTGGCTGCCGATCTTCATCATGTAGCTGCCCATGGCCGCCTTGCGGACCTCGATCATGTCGCCGGCCTTGGGCGGCTTGCCCAGCATGGTGTCGTCGATCTGGCGCCAGACCGCGCCGTCCTCCAGCGTGACGACCAGCCGTTGCTCGGCGTCGACCCTGGCGCTCTTGACCATCGACTGCAGCTTCTCGGTCTCGGCCTTGTCGGCGCCCTTGTCGAGGATGGACAGCGTCGGCAGCTCCAGCCCGAAGGCCTGGCGCCGCGCGGCGCGGGCGGTCTGCTTGTCGATGATGATGACCTCGCCGGTTTCCTGGGCCTTGGTCACCGACTGGGCGGCCTTGTCGTAGCAGGCCAACCGCTCGGCGTCGGTGGTGATGGCGCGGCAGGCCTTCAGCGCCGCGATGACCGCCGGCTCGGCGGGCTCGGCGGCGAAAGCGGGAGCGGCGGCGAGAGCGATCGCGGCGGCGAGCAACAGCTTGGTCATCTCGAACTCCTTATGCGGCTTGCTGGGCGTCGCCCAGCAGCCATCCAGTCAGCGACATCCGCTTGGCGTCGGCATACGAGGCGACCTGGGCCACCGAATGGGCGGCGGGCACCTTGAACAAGGTCAGTACGTTGAACTCCGGCTTGAAGCCGCGCGTGACGTTGCCATCGGCGTCATGGAAGAGAAGTTGGCCGCCCCAGTCGGCGCGCCACTTCCGGGTGAAGCCCAAGGTGAAGGCGGCCAGGCGCGTATCCTTGCGGTGGCGGTCGTCGTGCAGCGTCAGGAAATCGCCGGGGCGATAGTAGGACGCCTGGATCCGGACGCCCGTCACGGCCGGCGCGCCGATCACGCGGCGGCCGAAATCGAGAAAGTCCTCGCTCTGCAGGAACTGCGTCGCGCGATGGATCGGCGCTTCTGGAGCGCGCAGATATTCGTCCTGCATGGCATAGGACAGGTGCACGAAGGAAAAGCCCGTCGCGGCGCGCTTGATCGCCCCTTGCAGGAACTGTCGGACCTGGGCCTCGCCGAACTTCTTGATCACGTCGGGAGTGATGACCAGCGTCTCCGACGTCTCGTCGGGCGCGACGATGTTCCAGGTCAGGCCTTCCATCGCTCCGGCGACCGCCTCGGCGTCGGCCGGAACCAGGAAGACCGGAATCTGCACATAGCCTTCCCGCGCGAACCGCTTCGCGAACGTCTCGATCGGCAAGTCGCTGTTGATTCTGAGGGGAGGGTGCGCGGGCATGCGGGACTCGTCGGTGCGGGATCGCGAGCATGGATTTGCTCGGATTTTATTCAAGCGGTGCTTTTCGTTCCCGTGCAACTGCCGCTGTGGCTTAAATCGCCAGTACCTGGGGCGACTTGTCGCGGACCTGCGCGCCATTCAAGTCGAGAAGTGAATATTATCGCACGGAAGGCCCCGTCATCGCCCCTAGGCCAGCATACCGACGCCTCGAACTGAGTTTATGAAAGAATATTTTCCTCCCGCTCGTTGGGGGGCGAACTGTATCGGCGTCGTCACTGCACTGAGGCGAAGTCATCTCTGGGTGGTTGATTACTTCGTATATAATCTACAGCATTGCGGATTTGCAAAGAAGCTGGCTGCATCCATCCCCTTGAAAACGCACAGTCTTGACCGCATCGATGCCGGGGCTTGTGTCAGGTGCGTTACATTTGGGTAACAGGTGGAAATTTCCTGGGCATTCGCGCCTTCTGGCTGATTGACCAGAGGTCGTCCAATTCCACTCTTGCCCGCAAAACCCGGTTCCAGGGGGGACAGGGGGAGCGCCGCATGCTCATCCGCAGAGCTCGGCGTATAGGTTTTGGAGGTGGAATTTGTTTAGTGTAACCACTCGTAGAAAGCGCCTGCTGGCGTCTTCGATCCTCTGCGGCTTCATGCTGCCGGCCGCCGGCGCCTGGGCGCAGCAAGCGGCCGCGCCGAGCGACTCCGCTCAGGTCGAAGAGATCGTCGTCACCGGTTCGCGCATCGCGCGTCCGGACCTGACGTCCTCGAGCCCGATCGCTCAAGTCGGCGCCGCCGAACTGAAGCAGTCGGGCGTGGTGAACACCGAAAACCTGCTGAACACTCTGCCGCAGGCCGTTCCGGGCATCACCTCGAACGTCAACAACGGCAGCAACGGCACGGCCACGGTCGACCTGCGCGGCCTCGGCTCTAACCGCACCTTGGTGCTGGTGGACGGCAAGCGCCAGACCCCGACCAGTTCGAGCGGCACCGTCGACCTGAACCTGATCCCGACCGCCCTGATCAAGGCCATCGACGTCGTGTCGGGCGGCGGCTCGGCCGTTTACGGTTCGGACGCCGTCGCCGGCGTGGTCAACTTCATCATGAAGAACGACTTCGAGGGCCTTGAGTTCTCGGCTGGCTACCAGCAGACCGACAAGGGGGAGGCCCCGATCTACACGGCGGACCTCACGATGGGCGCCAACTTCGCCGATCGGAAGGGCAACGTCGTTCTGAGCCTGGGCTACAACAAGCGCGAAGCCCTGACTCAGGGCGAGCGCGGCGGTATGCTGGCCAGCGCCTGGGGTGACAACGCCGCTCGCACCGGCTTCGTGCCCTCGGGCTCGGGCTCGATGGAGCCGGGCCGCGTCGATCCGTTCGTGTCTGGCAAGTTCGTGACCCTGCCCGGCGTCACCAACAGCGCCGCCAACTCGGCCTACTTCCTGCCGACCGGCGACGTCCGCCTGTATGACCAGAACACCGACACCTACAACTTCGCGCCGGTCAACTATCTGCAGACCCCGCAAGAGCGCTTCTCGGTCACGTCGCTGGCCAGCTACGAGATCAAGCCGGGCCTGACCGCCTACGCCAAGGGTAACTTCGTCAACTCGAAGGTCGTCACCCAACTGGCCCCGACCCCGGTCGGCAGCCGCATCTTCCGCTTCTCGCTGGACAACAACCCGTTCCTGACTGCGGCCTCCAAGACCGCCCTGAACAGCCTGGGTTCGAGCTTGAGCTATTCGATCCCCACCTCCAGCCCGTGGGCGACCGGCACCTACACCGACGTCGACACCGACGGCGACGGCCTCTACGACACCGTCACCGGCGTGTTCAACAAGCGCCTCAGCGACGTTGGCCCGCGTGTCTCGTCGTTCAACTTCTCGGGCTTCCAGATGCAACTGGGCCTGAAGGGCGACATCGAGGCCATCAACGGCGGTTTCGATCTTTACTATCAATACGGCAACACCCACGGCAGCAATACGCTGCTGGGCGACACCAGCCTGGCCCGCATCCAGCAGGGCTTGCTGCTGAACTCGACCGGCACCGCCTGCGCGGATCCGTCGGGCGGCTGCGTGCCGGTGAACATCTTCGGTCAAGGCACCATGTCGCCGGCCGCGGCCGAGTTCATCAAGACGCGCATCAACTCGGCGCAGGACTATGAGCAGCAGTACGGCGGCTTCAACATCAACGGTGACACGGCCAACCAATTCTCGCTGCCAGCCGGTCCGATCGGCTTCGCCGTCGGCTTCGAGTATCGCGCCGAGGATTTCGCCTTCAACCCCAGCCAGGACCTGGCCACTGGCAACCTTACGGGCTTCAACGCTAGCCCGCCGGTTTCCGGTCGCTTCGACGTCTACGAAGGCTACGCAGAACTGCTCGTCCCGCTGCTGAAGGACCTGCCGCTCATCAAGTCCCTGGACCTGGAGCTGGCTGGCCGCACCTCGGACTACACGGGCCAACCGCACCCGGTGAAGACCTATAAGGTCGCCGGTTCGTGGAAGGTGTTCGACGACCTGATGCTGCGCGCCTCGTACAACAAGGCGATCCGCGCCCCGTCGATCGGCGAACTGTACGCCCCGCAGGGCAACAGCTTCCCGACCTCCACCGACCCGTGCTCGGCTCGAGGCGCGCCGAACGCCGCGGTCCGTCAGGCCTGCATCAACTCGGGCGTGTCGGCCAGCGTCGTTGGTCTGATCAACGCCAACCAGCAAACCCAGACCCTGACGGGCGGCAACCCGAACCTGCGTCCGGAACAAGGCAAGACGCTGACCCTCGGCGCGGTCTACACCCCGTCGTGGATTTCGGGCCTGTCGTTCACCCTTGATTTCTACAACATCAAGGTGAACAACGCGATCGACACCTTCGGTGGCGGCACCGCCAACCTGATGAACGTCTGCTACGGCCCGCTGGTCAACGGCAACCCGAACTCGCCGTACTGCAAGGCCATCGTTCGCTTGGCCAACGGCTCGATCGACTACGTGGTTTCGACCAACCAGAACGTCGCCGCGCGTGAAGTGGAAGGTCTCGACCTTGGCGTGACCTATAAGACCTCGCTTGAAAACCTGGGTCTGCCGGACTGGGGTACGCTGGCGATCCGCTCGCTGTACACCAACACGTGGCTGTACACGATCACGCCGGACGAGATCTCCGCCCCGGTCAAGTGCGCCGACAAGTTCGGTAACCGCTGCCGTGGCTTCGGCGTCAACCCGATCCCGCGTCATAAGCTGCGGACCGCCGCCAACTGGCGCTTCAACAATGTTGGCGTCAACCTGGTGTGGAGCCACCTGGACGACGTGATCGACGACGCGCCGACGACCAAGTACACGGTCGAGCGTATCGGCGCGAAGAACTACTGGGATCTGTCGGCTGACTGGAACCTCAACGACAACGTCGCCTTCACCGCTGGTGTTCGGAACCTGACCCAGGAATCCTATCCGATCCTGGGCGGCAACGCCTCTCCGTCGAACAGCGGCTATCCGGCCGTTTACGACGTGATGGGCCGGATGTTCTTCCTGAACGCTCGCCTGCGCTACTAAGAGACCCGAACCTCTCCGGCGCTTCCGCGTCGGGGAGGGGATTTCTTCGGAAAAGGCCCGCCTCGATCACTCGGGGCGGGCCTTTTTTGTTCTGTTTCAGCGTCTTGGCGAAACCTCAACGGGGCGTGACGTCGAAGGCCACGGTCAGGCGGTGCCCGGGGTCGGAGAACGGTCGGGTCCCATGCCAGAAGCATGAGGGGAACAGCACCAGCGTCCCGCGCTCGGGCTTGACCATGTGCTCGGCGGGCAGGGCGGGAGAGGTCCCGCATCCCGGCCGGCCGAACTGCAGCCAGCCCTCGCGCGCCTCGCCGTCATCAACGACGGCCGGCAGGTCCAGATAGAAGGCCGAGGAAATCCAGCCCTTGGGATGGACATGATCGGCGTGGAAGCCGTCGGAGCGCAGGCGCACCGACCAGCCGCCGGCGAAGTCGAAGGCCGCCGAGCGTCGGTTCCGGATCGGATCCTCGCCTGGCCCGAGATCCTCGATATAGCGCGCCACGGCCTTGCGGGCCGAGGCGAAGAAGGCTCGCACCAGCGGATCCGCCGAACGGTCCAGCGACGGAACCTGCGTGCCGCCGCGCAGGGACTGCTGCAGCGGATGGGTCTTGAGGTCGTGTAGCTCCAGCAGCCGGGCGCGCAACGCCTCCAGGAAGGTCTCCAGGTCGCTCCACCCGTCCGGCGTCTCCAGGCGATAGGCGCGCACGAACTGATCGTAGTCGCCAAACGGCGCCAGGCGAGGATCCCGCGTCAGCCGCCAGGCGGTGTTGCGCAGGGCCAGGGCGTACTGGTCCTGGGGCGTGGCCGCGACCAGACGCTCGGCGGTCTCGGCGGCCGCCCGAGCCTGGCCGTTCGCCAGCAAGGCCTCGCAGAGCACGGCGTGGACCTCCGGCGCGGCGGGCGCCAGGCGCTGGGCCGCCTCGGCATGGGCGAGCATGCGGCCGGCGTCGTCGACCGCGCCGGCCGCGCGCGCGGCCGCCAGCCGCAGCAGAACATCGTTTGGCGAGGTCCTCAGCGCCTTCGCCAGCGTGGTGTCGGCCGCCGCGTGATCGCCGGCGAAGGTCAGCACGGTGCTCTTGATCAGCCACAGGCCGGCATCGTCGGGATGCTGCCGTAGCACGGCCTCCAGCACGGCCAGAGCCTCGTGCTGTCTTCCCGAGCGCATCCAGCGCAGCTGAGCCAGGTCCAGATGCGCGGCCGCATAGTTGGCCCGGCGCGCCAGGGCCGCCATGAAAGCCTGTTCGGCGTCATCGTAGCGGCGCAGGCCTTGCAGCGCCTTGCCCAGCACCAGCCAGACCTCCGGAGCGTCCAGACCCAGAGAAAGGGTCCGCCGCGCGGCGGCTTCAGCCTCGGCGTCGATGTTCAGGTCGCCCAGCGTGGCGGCCAGATTGTACCAGGCGAAGCGATCGGTCGGCGCCCGCTTCACGGCGCGCCGGTTGAACGCCACGGCGTCGTCGACCCGACCCAGGGCCTTCAGCGCCGCGGCGTGCGCCATCAGCAGGCTCGGCGTCGCGCCGCCGGTCTGGGCCGAGCGTTCAGTGAGGCTCAGCGCTTCAGCCGCTCGGCCGTGATCGATGAGGGTCCAGGCGTTCTGCGTGAGCGAGTCGGTCATGGGGCGCGGCGAATGACGAAGAGCCCGATCCTAGAAAGACGCAGGGTCCATTCATAGGACTATCGCGGCGCGCCGACCGTCACTTTCGGAAGCGTGGTGATCGGCTCCAGCACGATGTCGCGGAAGAAGGTCTCCGCGCCCTCCGACTGCAACTGGATCGCGCCGTGGGTCAGGGGCAGGCCATTGGCCTTCAGGTCGCGGACCCCCATGACCGGAACGCCGTTGACGACATGGACGGCGCGATCGCCCAGCACATAGAGATCCAGGGTGTTCCACTGGCCGGCCGGCTTCTCGGCGTCGCTGTAAGCCTCGATATTCCAGTTCGCCGCGCCGCCCTTGGCGGTGACCGCTCGGCCCTTCGGCGAAAAGCGCAGGTTGGGCTTGATCAGGCTGGGGTCGTCGACCGCGTCGGCGACGACGCTGATCGCCTCGCCGACCGGCACCACCATGCCGATCGAGCCGGTCATGATCTCGAACTCGACCGCCTGGCTCCAGGTGCCCCACACGACGCCCGGCGCGCCGTGCGAATGGTAGAGCAGGCCATTGTTCGGCGCCTGCGTCTCGCGCGGCGGCCAGCGGCCGGGCCCCCACTTGTATTGCAGGCGCAGGTGATAGTCCCGGAAGTCGCCCGTATGGACGAGGCTGCCCCAGGTCTTGCCGTTGACATAGATCGCCGGACGGCCGTCCTCGACCACGACCTTGAAGATCTCGCTGCTCAGCGGCGTCTGCCCGAGCGGCGCCAAGGCGGGGCGCTTGTAGGTCAGGGCCGGATCGGCATAGCCGAGCCACGGGCGCCAGTCGTTCAGGTCCTTGCCGTTGAACAACGTCGTCGCCGGCCCTGAGGCCTCGGGGATTTCGCCGAGCGCCAAGGACGGACGTGTCTCCGCCAGCGCCGAGGACGCGGCGGCCAGTAACGCCATGAAGGCCAGGGTCTTGATCATGTGGTCCTCCCGCGATCCCGCCCCCAGTCGCCGATTGTCGGACAGCGTTGTCAAGAATGTCGTGGTCGTATTGGCCGACGCCCGGGCGCCGCATAGTCTGGTCCGTCCGACAGGGAGCCCAGGTGCCGCATGCTGACCCGATCCATCCTCACGCTTTTCGGTCTGTTGGCCGCGTCCTCTGTCCTGGCCCAAAGCAAGCCGGAGGAGACCGAGGCCTGGAAGCCCGTTCCGCCGATCGTCTCGCCCGCGGCGGCGCCCGGCGGCGCGCCCTCCGATGCGATCGTGCTGTTCGACGGCCAAGATCTGGGCCAATGGGTCGCCGCCAACGACAAGTCGCCGGCGGCCTGGACGGTGGCGGACGGCGTGCTGACCGTCGACAAGTCGAAGGGCAATATCGAAACCCGGCGGGCGTTCCGCGACTACCAGCTGCATCTGGAATGGCGCGTCCCGGCCGGAATCACGGGCTCGGGCCAGGCACGCGGCAACAGCGGCGTCTTCCTGGCGTCCACAGGGGCCGGCGATAAAGGGTACGAGGTGCAGATCCTCGATAGTTTCCAGAACCCGACCTACGTCAACGGTCAGGCGGCCAGCGTCTACAAGCAGCGTCCGCCCCTGGTGAACGCCAGCCGCGAGCCGGGCGCGTGGCAGACCTACGACATCGTCTGGCGCGCGCCGGTGTTCGGCGCGGACGGGGCGCTGCTCACGCCGGCCGTGGTCACTGTGATCCACAACGGGGTACTCGTACAGGACCACGCGGTGCTGGCCGGCGAGACGGTCTATATCGGCAAGCCCAGCTACAGGGCCCACGGGCCCGCGCCGATCAAGCTGCAGGCGCACGGCGACCCCAGCGCGCCGATCAGCTTCCGTAACATCTGGGTCCGCGAACTGGCGCCGCGCTAACTGGGCGGCGAGGCCGTGCTCGACCGGATGACCAGCTGGTGGGGCAGGGTGACGTTCTGCAGCGCGGTGGCCCGGCCACTGAGGATGTCCAGCAGCAGGCGCACCACCTCGTGGCCGATCTGCTCCTTGGGCTGGCTGACCGTAGTCAATTTCGGATGCAGGTATTGGGCGAAGCGGATGTCGTCGAAGCCGACCAGCGAGACGTCATCGGGGCAGGTGAGGCCGCGCTGGCGGATCGCCTCCAGAGCGCCCATGGCCATCTCGTCGCTGAAGCAGAAGATGGCGGTCGGCCGGCCGGGCTCGTCCAGCAGCTCGCCGGTCTGGCGCACGCCGGACTCGATTGAGAAGTCGCCGATGGCGATGCGCAGGGCGCTGGCGCGGCCCTGGCGCTGGGCCGCCGACAGCACGCCGGCCAGGCGGTCGCTGCTGATCGGGCTGGCCAGCGGACCAGTGACCACGCCGATGCGGGTGTGGCCCAGGCCGTAGAGGTAGTCGACGACCTCGGCGGCGGCGCGGTCGTTGTCGATATGGGCGCTGGAAACGGCCAGGCCCGGCCGGAACTCGCAGCCGTTGACGATTGGCGTCCTGGGGCCCTTGGCGGCGACCATGTCGGCCAGCACGTCGGGCAGGCGGTGACCCAGGAAGATCAGGCCGTCGGCCTCCTTGCGGCGGAACATGGCCGCGTACTGCTCCTCGCGCGCTTCCTCGTGGCGGGTGTCGCCCAGCAGCACCGAATAGCCGGCGGCCAGAGCGGCTTCCTCGACGCCCCGGATCACCTGCGAGAAGAACGGGTTGGAGATGTCCGGCACCGTGACCAGGATCTTCTCCGTCCGCAGAGTGCGCAGGCTCTTGGCCGCGAAGTTCGGCTCGTAGCCCAGGCGGTTGACCGCCTCCATCACCTTGTTGCGGGTGGTCTCCAGCACCAGCTCGGGCGCGCTGAACACGCGTGAAACCGTCGCCGTGGAGACGCCCGCCTCGCGCGCAACATCTTGAATGGTCGCCATCGGCCGGACACTGGCGACAAGCCGACAGCTTGGCAAGCAGACCGACCCCTGTTATCGATGATTTCGATTACATCGGAGCGGAGGGCGTCCAAAAGGGCGAAACCAGCCGCCCAAACTGGTCGGGGAGGCCAGGTCCATGAACACGAGCGTCCGGCTCTTCGTGATGATGGTGCTGCAGCTGGCGATCTGGGGCGCCTGGGCGCCGAAGATCTTTCCCTACATGGGCATGCTGGGCTTCGAGCCCTGGCAGCAGTCGATGGTCGGCAGCGCCTGGGGCGTGGCCGCCCTGGTCGGCATCTTCTTCTCCAACCAGTTCGCCGACCGCAATTTCGCGGCCGAGCGGTTCCTGGCCGCCAGCCACCTGATCGGCGGCCTGGCCCTGGTCGGTACGGCGTTCGCGACCAGTTTCTGGCCGTTCTTCGGCTGCTACCTGATCTTCAGCCTGGTCTATGTGCCGACCCTGTCGGTGACCAACTCGATCGCCTTCGCCAACCTGAAGGACCCGGCCGCCGGTTTCGGCCCGGTGCGCATGGGCGGAACGGTCGGCTGGGTGCTGGTCAGCTGGCCCTTCGTGTTCCTGCTGGGCGCGCATTCCTCGGTCGAGCAGGTGCGCTGGATCTTCCTGGTCGCGGCGATCGTCTCGTTCGCGTTCGCCGGCTACGCCCTGACCCTGCCGCATACCCCGGCCCGCAAGGACGCGCCAGGCATCGACAAACTGGCCTGGCGACGGGCCTTCAAGCTGCTGGCCGCGCCGTTCGTGCTGGTGCTGTTCGTGGTCACCTTCATCGATAGCGTCATTCACAACGGCTATTTCGTGATGGCCGACGCCTTCCTGACCAATAGGGTCGGGATCGCCGGCAACCTCAGCATGGTGGTCCTGAGCCTGGGTCAGGTGGCCGAGATCCTGACCATGTTCCTGCTGGGCCGGGTGCTGGTGCGATTGGGCTGGAAAGTGACGATGATCATCGGCGTGCTGGGCCACGCCGCGCGTTTCGCGGTGTTCGCCTTCTTCGCCGACAGCATCCCGGTCATCGTGGCCGTGCAGCTGCTGCACGGGATCTGCTACGCCTTCTTCTTCGCCACCGTGTACATCTTCGTCGACGCGGTGTTCCCCAAGGACGTCCGCTCCAGCGCCCAGGGCCTGTTCAACCTGCTGATCCTGGGCGTCGGCAATGTCGTGGCCAGCTTCCTGTTCCCGTCGCTGGTCAGCCGTCTGAGCGCGGGCGGATCCGTCGACTACACCACCCTGTTCATGGTTCCGACCGGCATGGCTCTGGCGGCCGTCTGCCTGCTGGCGGTGTTCTTCCGTCCGCCGTCGCGCGGCCCGGTGACGGAGACCGATGAGCTCCCCGCCACGGCCAGCCCGGCCCAAGTCTAAGCCCCTTCAGCAAAGGAAAGCCTCGTGCACGAACACCTTTCTCGGCGTGGCCTTCTGGGCGCCGGCGCGGCCCTCCTGGGCGCGACCCTGGCCGGCGGCGCCAGCGCGGCGGCGACGCCGTTCTTCCAGCGCCACAAGCTGCCGGTCGGCATCCAGCTCTACAGCCTGGGTCCGGACCTGGCCAAGGAGCTGGACGCCCAGCTGGCCACGGTCGCCAAGATCGGCTTCAAGTCGGTCGAGCTGGCCGGCTACCTCGGCCGCACCCCGGCCGAACTGCGCGCCGCTTTCGACAAGGCGGGCCTGGTCTGTCCCAGCGCCCACATCGCGCCCAAGGGGCCAGGCGGTTTCAGTGGGGATCTCTCCAAGCTGGCCGACGAGATGCACGTGATCGGCGTGACGTCGGTGATGATGCCGATCTTCTACATCCCCGACCGCCTGGGCGCCGACCTGCGCCAGGCGGGCGTGCAGATGACCGCCGACGACTGGAAGTGGAACGCCGACTTCCTCAACGAGAAGGCCGCCGTGCTGAAGAAGTCCGGCATCACCGCCGGCTATCACAACCACAATTTCGAGTTCGCGCCCCTCAAGGACGCTAAGGGCGCCGACACCAACGGCATGGAAATCCTGCTGAACGGCACGGATCCCAGCGTGGTGACCTTCGAAATGGACGCCGGCTGGGTCACGGCCGCCGGCCATGATCCGCTGGCCCTGCTGAAGGCTCATCCGGGCCGCTTCACCCAGATGCACGTCAAGGACGTCAAGGCGACGACCAAGACCAACTTCGAACTGAAGCAGGACCCGACCGAGGTCGGCAGCGGCATGATCGACTGGAAGAAATTGCTGCCCGCCGCCTACGCCGCCGGCGTCCGCGGCTTCTACTACGAGCAGGAGCCGCCGTTCGCCCACGCCCGCCTGGAGTCGGCCAAGATCAGCTACGACTACCTGGCCAAGGTCGTCGCCTGATGAGCTTGCGGATGGCCCCCTTGCGAATGGCCATGGTCGGCGGCGGTCCGGGCTCGTTCATCGGGCCGGTGCACCGCATGGCCGCCGAGCTGGACGGCCGCATCCGGCTGGTCGCCGGGGTGTTCAGCCGTGACCCGGCCAAGAGCGCCCAGGCCGCCGCTGTCTGGGGCGTCGCGCCCGACCGGGTCTATCCGGACCATCACGCCATGATCGCCGCCGAGACAGCGCGCGAGGACGGCGTAGACCTCGTTTCGGTGGTCACGCCCAACCACCTGCACTTCGACGTATCGGCCGCCGCGTTGAAGGGCGGGCTGCACGTGATCAGCGACAAACCCGCCACCCTGAACCTGGCCGAGGCCCAGGATCTGGCGGGCATCGTCGCGGCGTCGGGCAAGCTCTACGGCCTGACCTATACCTATACGGGCTATCCGATGGTCCGCGAGGCGCGCGAGATCGTGGCGCGCGGCGATCTGGGCGCGGTGCGCAAGGTCGTGGTCGAATATTCCCAAGGCTGGCTGTCAAGGCCGCTTGAGCGCGACGGCGACAACAAGCAGGCCAGCTGGCGCGCCGATCCCAAGCAGTCCGGCGTCGGCGGCTGCATCGGCGACATCGGCGTCCACGCCTTCAACATCGCCGAGTTCGTGACCGGCCACCGGGTCGAGCGCCTGTGCGCGGACGTTTCGACCGTCGTGCCTGGGCGCGGCCTGGACGACGACTGCAATGTGCTGCTGCGGTTCGAAGGCGGCGCGCGCGGCGTGCTGATCGCCTCGCAGATCTCGGCCGGGGCCCGCAACGGCCTGCGGCTCAGCGTCTATGGCGAGAAGGGCGGCCTGACCTGGTCGCACGAGGATCCCAACGTGCTGACGATCGACTGGCTGGACGGCCCCAGCCAGGTGCTGCATGCCGGCTCGGGCTATCTGGGCCCCGCCGCGCGCGCGGTGACCCGGCTCCCCACGGGCCATCCCGAAGGCTTCATCGAGGCCTTCGCCAATATCTATCGCGACTTCGCCGACGCCATCGAAGGGCGGGGCGGCGGGTTCGTGCCGGATATCCAAGCGGGCGTTCGCGGCATGGCCTTCGTCGAACGCGCCGTGGCCGCCAGCCGCGACGACGCCGGTTGGGTCGCCTTGGAAGGAGACGCGCGATGAAGACACTCAAGGGACCAGCCATCTTCCTGGCCCAGTTCATCGGCGACAAGCCGCCGTTCGACAAGCTCGAGACCATGGCCAAATGGGTCGCCGACCTCGGCTATGTCGGGGTGCAGATGCCGACGGGCGGTGCGGACTCGTTCTTCGACCTGGCTCTGGCCGCCGAGAGCCAGACCTATTGCGACGATATCGCCGGCTTGCTGGCCGAGTACGGCCTAGAGATCACCGAGCTCTCAACCCACCTGCAGGGCCAGCTGGTCGCCGTGCATCCGGCCTATGACGCGCTGTTCGACGGCTTCGCGCCGCCCGAACTGCGCGGCAAGCCCAAGGAGCGCCAGGCGTGGGCCGTGGGGCAGGTCAAGGCCGCCGCCGTCGCCAGCCGGCGCCTGGGCCTCAAGGCCCACGCCACCTTCTCGGGCGCTCTGGCCTGGCCGTATTTCTATCCCTGGCCACAGCGTCCGGCGGGCCTGATCGAGGAAGCGTTCGCCGAACTGGGCCGTCGCTGGAAGCCGATCCTGGACGTCTTCGAAGACAACGGCGTCGATGTCGCCTACGAGATCCATCCGGGCGAGGACCTGCACGACGGCGCCACCTTCGAGCGGTTCCTGGACGAGGTCGGCGGCCATCCGCGCGCCAATATCCTCTATGATCCCAGTCACTTCGTGCTGCAGCAACTGGACTATCTCGGCTACATCGATCGCTACCACGCGCGGATCAAGGCCTTCCACGTCAAGGACGCCGAGTTCCGGCCGACGGCCCAGTCGGGGGTCTATGGCGGCTACCAGGGATGGGCCGAGCGGCCGGGCCGCTTCCGTTCGCTGGGTGACGGTCAGGTCGACTTCAAGGCGATCTTCTCCAAGCTGGCCCAGTACGATTTCGACGGCTGGGCGGTGCTGGAGTGGGAGTGCGCGCTGAAACACCCGGAGCAGGGCGCCCGCGAAGGCGCGCCGTTCATCCGTGACCACATCATCCAGGTGACCGACAAGGCGTTCGACGATTTCGCCGGCAGCGCGCCGGACGCTGGCCGCAATCGCCGGCTATTGGGCCTGTAAGGCCGCCGCCAAATTCCGACGGAGAGTTTTCTCGATGAAGTATCCGCTCATGCTCGCCGCCGTTCTGGCAGGGATGGCGACCAGCGCCGTCGCCGCGCCCACGGGGCAGCAGGTGTTCGAGCAGCGCTGCACGGTCTGCCATTCGCTGCGGCCCGCCCCAGGCAAGATGGGGCCGCCGCTGGCCGGTGTCGCGGGCCGCAAGGCCGGGACCGCTCCGGGCTTCGCCTACAGCGCCGCCATGAAGGCCTCGGGCATCACCTGGACGCCGGCGGAGTTGGACGCCTTCATCAAGGCGCCCGGCAAGAAGGTCCCAGGCACCAAGATGCTGCTGGGCGCGCCGGATGACGCGCAGCGCGCGGCGGTGATTGAGTACCTGACGTCGGTGAAGAAGTAGGCCTGGCAAGGGAGAGACGCGGTGAAGACAATAGCCAGGATCCTCACGATCTGCGCGACGTCGTTGCTGCTGGCCGCGCCGGGCATCGCCGGCGCTCAAGCCGCCGACCCAACCGGCTTCGCGAGCGGCGCGGATGTCCAGGGCCAGCTCCGCGACATGCTCGCCGCGATGAAACCCGACCAAGGGTTCATGTGGCGCCCCCTGGTCCGCGACGGCGCGACCGTGGCGGCGATCGAGGTCTGGAAGAAGCCCGGTCGCCCCGCCGTCCACCCCGCCGAAGCCGAATACGCCATCGTTCTGGACGGCGCCGGCACGCTGGTTTCGGGCGGGACCATGACCGACCCGAAGGTCAAGAACGCCAACCTGACCGAGGGCGGCCAGATCGAAGGCGGCGTCACCCGGACACTGGGCCCTGGCGACGTCATCCTGGTGCCCGCGGGCGTGCCTCATTGGTTCGGGATCACCGGCGAGCGGCTCGTCCTGCTGGGCGTCAAACTGCCCGGCGCGAAATGACAGCGCGCCTTACCGCGCCGTCAGCTCTTGAATTTGAATGTCCTTGAACTCGATCGGATGGCCCTCGCTCTGCAGGGCGATGTAGCCTTCCGTGACCGGCTGGGCGCCGCGCGCGAGGATGTAGGGTTTGGCCCCGCCCGCGACGGTGTCGTCGGGATCGAGGGTCACTCCCGCGTAGTGGTGGACGGCCACGCCGTTGATCTTCTGGGTGATCTCGCCATTGGGCAGGACTTCCAACTCGGCCTGGACCCAGGTCCCGTCTGGGATGGTCGGAGCCTTGGCGGGCGGGGTGCAGTGCTCCTTCACCTTCGCGCCGTCGATGGTGATGGTCAGGCCGGGCGTGCAGACCGCCCCGGTGGGGCGGGGCGCGTCACCATCCTTGCCCAGCAGCTGAAACTCGACCGAGACCGGGAAGGGCTGCTCGACGGTCATGCTCTCGGGGCTCTGGCTGAGGAACATGACGCCGCTATTGCTGCGCGCCCACGCCGGGGTGTCGGCCAGGCCGCCTTCGGTCAGGAAACGATAGGTCAGCTTCAGGCGATAGGCCTTGAACGGTGTGTTGTAGAACAGGTGCCCGAACTGACCGTCCAGCTTGTCATAGCCTGCATAGGACACGCGGATCACGCCGTGGTCCGCGACGAAGGTTTGGCGGTAGTTCTCGCCGGTCGGATGCTTGGCGACCTTCGCCGTCCAGCCGGTCAGGGTCTTGCCGTCGAATAGCGGCCGCCAGGGCCCGGCCTTGACGTCCTGGGCGTTCGCCGCGCCCGCGCACAGCGCCAGCAGCAGACCCGCCGCCATCCGGCGCGCACGCCTCATCGAACGCGTCATCATATCCCTCCCAGGCGCTCGGCGATTTTGACGTGAAACGCTGAGCTTTCTTGCAATGTAACCCATTTCATGGAAGCCTCCAGGCAAGAATGAGGGGTTCGCCGAGGTCGGGGCGTCGCGTGGCTTACAGCTTCCGACGTGGTCCATCGAGCGACCGCGAAGGGAGTGAACATGGCCAATCTGAACGGCCGCGCGCGGCGTAAGAACACTTACGACGCGATCGTTGTTGGTAGCGGTATCACGGGCGGCTGGGCGGCCAAGGAGCTGACCCAGAAGGGCCTCAAGGTCCTGGTGCTGGAACGGGGGCGCATGGTCCGCCACCTCGAGGACTATCCGACCGCCGTCCTCGATCCCTGGCAGACCAAGTACCCGCAGGGACAGCTGCCGAAAGCCGAGCTGGACGCGCACTACCCGGTGCAGCGCCGCACCGGCTACACGATGACGGAGTACAGCCAGCACTTCTTCGTCAGGGACGACGAGAACCCCTATACCGAGGAAAACCGCTTCGACTGGATCCGCGGCTATCACGTCGGCGGCCGCTCGCTGACCTGGGGCCGCCAGAGCTATCGCCACAGCCCGATCGACTTCGAGGCCAACGCCAAGGAGGGCATCGGCGTCGACTGGCCGATTCGTTATGAAGAACTGGCCCCCTGGTACGAGCATGTCGAGCGCTTCATCGGCGTCTCGGGCCAGCCCGAGGGCCTGCCGCATTTCCCCGACGGCCACTACCAGCCGCCAATGGAGATGAACTGCGTCGAGAAGGCCTTCAAGAGCCGCTCGGAGGCTCGCTTCCCGGAACGCCGCGTCAGCATCGGCCGCGCGGCCCACCTGACCGAGCCGACAGAGGAGCAGCTCAGCCTGGGCCGCACCAAGTGCCAGTACCGCAACCAGTGCATCCGGGGCTGTCCGTTCGGCGCCTACTACAGCTCCAACTCCGGCGGTCTGGTCGCGGCCGAGCGCACCGGCAACCTGGTGATCCGCCCGAACTCGATCGTCACCGAGCTGATCTATGACGAGAAGGCCGGCAAGGCGACCGGGGTGCGGATCCTAGACGCCGTGACCCGGCGGGACGAGGAATTCCACGCCGACGTCATCTTCCTGTGCGCTTCGGCCCTGAACTCGGCCTGGATCATGATGAACTCGACCAGTTCGCGGTTCCCGAACGGCTTCGGCAACGGCAGCGACCAGTTGGGCCGCAACGTCATGGACCACCATCTGGGCGTGGGCGCGTCGGGCGAGGCGCCCGAGTTCGCCGACATGTACTATTCGGGGCGGCGTCCGAACGGGATCTACGTGCCGCGCTTCCGAAACCTGGGTGACGCGGCCACCAAGCGAACCGACTACCTGCGCGGTTTCGGTTACCAGGGCGGCGCCTCGCGTCCGATCTGGGATCGCGACCTCGGCGAGCGCGGGCAGGGCGCCAAGGGCTTCGGCGCGGCGCGCAAAGCCGCGCTCAGCCAGCCGGGCCCCTGGAGCATGGGTCTGGGCGGCTTCGGCGAGATCCTGCCCTACGAGGACAACCGCATCACCCTGAACCGCGACGTGAAGGACCAGTTCGGCCTGCCGACGTTGTCGTTCAATGTCACCATGCGCGAGAACGAAATGGCCATGCGCCGCGACATGCAGCAGGCGGCGGTCGAGATGCTGGAGGCCGCCGGCTTCAAGAACGTCAAGGGCCACGACGGCGGCTACGCCCCGGGTCTGGGCATCCACGAGATGGGCACCGCCCGCATGGGGCGCGACCCGAAGACCTCGGTGCTGAACGCCCATAACCAGGTCCACGAGTGCAAGAACGTCTACGTCACCGACGGGGCCGCCATGACCTCGGCCTCGTGCGTGAACCCGTCCCTGACCTACATGGCCCTGACCGCCCGCGCCGCCGACCACGCGGTGAAGGCTCGCAAGCGGGGAGACCTGTGATGCTGAACCGACGCGACACGCTTCGCGGCCTGGCCCTGGCGGTCGGCGTCGCCTCGACGGGCTGGGCCGAGCGCGCCCTGGCCGCCGCGGCGCCCGCGCCGGCCCTGACCTGGACCCCGACGGCCCTGACGGCGGACCAGGCCCGGTTGCTCGACGTGGTGGCCGAGCTGATTATCCCGGCGACCGACACGCCCGGCGCCCGCGAGGCTGGCGTTCCACAGTTCATCGACCGCGCCGTGGGCGACTTCTACGAGAAGGGTCAGATCGATCAACTGCTGGGCGGACTGGCCCGCATGGACGCTGACGCGCGCGCCGCGCACGGCGACATCTTCGTGGCGCTGACGCCCGAGCAGCAGGTCGCGCTGCTGACGGCCTACGACCAGGAAGCCGGTGTCGCGCGAGGGCAGGGGCAGTCCCACTTCTTCCCGGCGCTGGAGGACATGGTCACGGTTGGCTACTTCACCTCCGAGCCCGGGGCGACGGTGGCCCTGAAGTACGAACCCGTGCCTGGCGCCTATCACGGCTGCGTGCCACTATCCGAGATCGGCCGCGCCTGGGCGACGCGCTAGCGCGCTGTCATCAAGGCGGGAGCGTCAATCCCCGTCCGTCTCGTCGCCATCGGGCGGCATGATCGCCACGCCTTTGCGGCCGGCCAGCGCGCCGCCGTGACAGGGCAGGGCGGGAGCGTCGCGACGGTCATCGCCGGACGGCGCCGGGCGTGGCCCCTTGGCCGTACAGATCATCATGCCGACGGGCGCGGCGCAGGCCATGGGCGCGAGGACAAGGTTCAGCGCGCCCAGCAGGGCCGCGCCCGCGCTGGGCGACGGATGGGTCATGACCTCTGCTCCCTCCCGATAACGAGCGCCCACTCCGGCCTGTTATGCGAGTATATCTTGCATTTCTCACAAATCCTACCTTGACGTGTATTTAACGCCATGGCTCTCTTCCCGACAGGGAGAGCGCGATGGTTGGACATCCACGACCCGAGGCGACGTTTCCGACGTGGCGCACGGACATCGCCGACCTCTTCGCCGCGCCCTTCTGGGTGACGCCGGCGCGGCGCGCCGACGTGCGGCCTCTCGGATTATGACAGCGTCAAGGCCTGGTCGATCCGCATCTACCAGTACCTGCGCAGCCGCTGTTCTGGTCGTACCATGCCAATATCGAAACGACTAACGGGGCCATCAAATATGACCCGTGACATCAGAGGTGTCCGACAGCGATAGAATTCCATTATTTCCGATAATATATCTTAGACGAGCTTACCTGCGTCATCCTGGGTACTTGTGTTGTCACTGACTCCAAATTCCGCGACTGGCGCGTTCTTCGACACCAGTTCTACCGATGTTCCGGCTTTCTGGCGCTTCTGACTCAATTCTCTGCAACTGGCTGACTCTTTTCGCTGCGACGGCCATCTGCAAGCGCGAAAGCTGAGCTGTGAAATGGCATCGCCGGGCAACTCCATGGTCAGCAGAATTAGCGGATCTGGAACCTGGCTTTAAGCCCCACCCTATCTCTCGCCTCCTCCAGAACCTCGCCACTGGCCGATCAGGGCCTCGGCGTCCCGACGTGGAGAGCGACCAAATAGCCGGGCGTATTCGCGATTGAACTGAGACGGACTTTCGTAGCCAACTCGGTCGGAAGCCGCCGCCGCGCCTAGGCCCTCGGTCACCATGAGACTTCGCGCCTGGATCAGGCGAATTGTCTTATGGAACTGCAGGGGTGTCATGCTGGTCACGGCCTTGAAGCGTCGATGGAACGCTGAGACGCTCATGGCGGCCAGGCTAGCCAGGTCGTCAATCGACGCCGGCTGATCGAAGTGCTCCCGCATCCATCGGGCGGCCGCATGAACGCCAGACAGCGCCGCGCCCGGCGTGGCGATGTCGCGGAGCATCCAGCCTTGAGGCCCTTGGAGCACGCGATAGAGAACTTCACGTTCATAAACTGGCGCGAGGACGGGAATGTCTTCGGGCCGCTCCATTAGCCGCATGAGCCGGACCCAGGCGTCGAGCAGTTCGGGCGTTGTCGCGGCGACGGAATAGCCGTCCCCCTCGCCCGCCGAAAGCGGAGTCTTCTCCAGAAGCGATGCGATCACCGCGCGGTCCAGCGTCAAGCTGACGGCGAGATAAGGCTCTCCGGTTGGCTCAGCGTGGACCGTTCCTATGGCCGGCAAGTCGACCGACATGACGAAATAGGTCGACGGATCATACCGCAGCGTCTTGCCGCCGATGGTCATGGACTTTGATCCACGCAGGATCAGATTGATCATCGGCTCATAGACCGCGGCCAGCTCGTGCTCGGGGATGACGCCCTGCGCCATCGCCAAGCGCGGGACGCCAGTCTCGGTCCGCCGGCTTTCGGCGCGAGCCGCAAGACGGCGCAGCGCGTCCAAGGGCTGTTCCATCCGTACTGCTTGCGCGGCGGCTCGGCTGCGCGCAAGCACAAAGCAGGATCAGGCAAGGATAAGGCAGGATCTCCCAGCGCCGAAAAGATCCCGCTGGCCTATTTCCCGCGCCTCAATCAGCGCGGAGAGCGGGCATGTCAGTCGTTATCATCACGGGGGGAAGCCGCGGCCTGGGTCGTAGCGCCGCCCTGCAGTGCGCCCAGCGCGGCATGGGTGTGATCGTCACCTATAACCGTCATCCCGAGGGCGCCGAGGCGGTCGTCGCCAGCATTGAGACGATGGGTGGTAAGGCCAAGGCCTTGGCGCTCGACGTCGCCCAGGTCTCGAGCTTCACGGCGTTTCGTGACGCTGTGAGCGCGGCGCTCGAGAGCCAATGGGGGCGCGAGCGCTTCGACTTCCTCGTCAACAATGCCGGCCATGGCCTCTTCGAGCCCATCTCAAGCGTCACCGAAGCCCAGTTCGACGGGCTCCTGAACGTGCATCTGAAGGGGCCGTTTTTCCTGACGCAGACCCTGCTTCCGCTGATGAACGACGGCGGCGCCATCGTGAACATCACCAGCGCCACGACCCGCGCGGCCACCGCCGGCGTCGCCCCCTATGCGGCGTTCAAAGGCGGCCTCGAGGTCCTGACCCGCTACATGGCCAAGGAGTTCGGCGATCGGCGCATCCGCGCCAACGCCGTCTCCCCGGGCGCGATCCGCACCGAGCTCGGCGGCGGCCTGACGACGGATTTCGAAGCGTTGCTCGCGGGGCAGACCGCCTTGGGCCGTATCGGCGAGCCGGACGACGTCGGCCGGGTCGTGGCCGCCCTGCTCTCCGAGGAGAGCGCTTGGATCAACGCCCAGTCGATCGAGGTGGCGGGCGGTTACCTGATCTGACCGAGGATCGGGACGAGATAATCCAAGAGCACGCGGCGTGGCTTCAAGCCGCGCCGGAGGCGGCGGCCGACCATGCGGGGCCGCTTATGCCCCCCGCCTCCGACGGCGCCGCGCCCCTTTTCGAAGGTTCCTTTCATGACCAAGTCCGCCCCGGCCCAGGCCATTGAAATCACTCGCTTCCATCTCATCGACGGGCTGACGATCGGTGACTTCATCCGCGCCAACGCCGACGTCGATCCCTGGCTCCAGCGCCAACCCGGCTTCATATCGCGGCGTATCGCCCAGGACGCGGACGGCGAGGTCATCGACATGCTGGTCTGGGAAAGCGCGGCGCAAGGTCGGGCGGCCGCCAGTCGTCTGATGTCCGAACTGGCCGACTCGCCCGTTCACGACGCTATCGACCAAGGGACAGTCTCGTGGACGGTGGCGCCGGTGGTCCACCGCCTGGACGCCACCCAGGCTGGATGAGGAGGCTGAAGGCGGTGTTCAGCCAAATGCGTGCGGCCCGGCTTCAAGCCCATTGGTGAGGCAAGGCGCAGATTCCGGGGACGCGACAGTTGCTGCGCGCCGAATTCCCAAGGAAAAGCCATGAGCGATCCCCAGTTCCTCTCGCGCCAAGGCGCGGTCCTCACCATCTTGGTCGCCGCTCTGCTCGGCGCCCAGCCCGGACCCGCGGCCGCCCAGACGCCCTACGCCAATATCAACAAGGCGGCGACCGCGGCAGACATCACCCTCACGCCGCTGCGTGGCGGCGTCTATCTGGTCGAGGGCTCCGGCGGGAACATGGCCGCCATCGGCGGTCCCGATGGCCTGCTGTTAGTCGACGACGGCATCGCGCTGTCGAAGACCAAGATGCGGACCGCGCTCACGCGCGTCGGCAAGGGTCCGCTGCGCTATGTGATCAACACCCACTGGCATTGGGACCACACCGATGGCAACGGCTGGGCGCGCCAGGACGGCGCGGTCGTGGTGGCCCACGCCAACACCGCCCGCCACCTGGAGGAGACCATCCGCGTCGAGGAATGGGGCCACACCTTCACCCCAGTCGCGGCCAGCGGGCGCGCCGACGTGCGCATCACGGCGTCGACGACGATCGCCTTCGCCGGCGATCAACTCGTCCTTCGCCCCTACGCCCCGTCCCACACCGATGGCGACCTGTCGGCCTACTTCGCCCAGGCCGACATTCTGCTCACGGGCGACACTTGGTGGAACGGCCTCTATCCGTTCATCGACTACGTCGCCGGCGGCGGCATCGACGGAATGATCGCGGCCGCAGACGCCAGCATCGCTCAGGCCGGGCCGCGTACGATCGTTGTTCCGGGCCATGGGCCGGTCGGCAGCCGCGACGACCTGATCGCCTATCGCGCCATGCTCGCGACCATTCGCGACAACGTCGCCAAGCTCAAGGCCCGGGGCCTGAGCGTCGATCAAGTGATCGCCGCCCGTCCCACGGCCGCCTTCGACGACGTCTGGGGCAAGGCGATCATCAGCCCCGAGCTCTTCACGCGCCTCGTCTATCGCGGCGTGTAACCGGATCCGAAGCTCACAGTTCGAGCTTCGGTAGGCTCGTCGCCCTCCCCCTCCCCCAGAAGGGGGCGACGAGCCGCTCATGCGACGGGGTCGCCGAGCGCGTGGCGCATGGCCTCAAGCGTGGCGATCATCGCCCGCATGGCGGCGGGGTTGTATTCCCCCTGCCCCGGCGCGCCGTGATGGATCTCCACGGAACGCCCACCGCCCAGGTCCATGTGGAACGTGTCCGGGGTCCTAAACCGCTGACCGGCCGGGGCGCCGTCCGGCGCTGGCTCGCGGGCTCCGGCGTCGGTGTCGACGGCGCCAAGCTGCTCCAATTGGCCGTTCAGCAGCGCCTTAAGCGCGGGGTCCAGGCTGCCGCCGGAAGGTCCCAGCAACGTCAATGAAAAGCCGTTGGCGGTGTCGGAGTCGAACAGGCTCGTCGGGCTTTGCAGCGAGGCCGTCTTGGGAAGCGAGATGGGATCGGCTGGCGAAGGCGAAGCGGTTGGCGCGGCGCCCTTCCGAGACAGGCTCGCGATAGACTGCCCGGCCGTCAGGCCCATGATGCTCATGATGAAACCCTCCTCGGTCTATGACTGGGGAGGGCTTCGCAACAACCGCGCCACGGATCAGACGTACAAGCCGCGGCCAACCCGTTCCCAAAATGGTCGCGTGGGCGGCGGTACATGCCTAGGTCGGCGACGAACCTGCCCAGCGTGTTACGCCGATCAACCGAGCGAGCGCCCAAACTCGGCGAAGGCTTCCGCCAAGGCGACAGGGTCTGACAGAAACGGCGAGTGATCCGCGTCGAGCACCGCCAGTCCGGCCAGGGTCAGACGCGCGCACATGGCCGCCTGGGTTTCCAAAGGAATGGCCTCGTCGCGGGCGCATTGGACATAGAAGCGCGCGATGCTGGCTGGCGGATCGCCCGGTATCGTATCGGCCGCCGGCCCCAGGGCCTGCCAGGTCGCGCAACGGTCGGCGGCCCAGGCGGCCAGGTCATCGGGGCAACGCGTATAGAAGGCCGCGATACGGTCCTGCCGGCTCAGCGCCGCCACGCCGCGTTCGGCGTCGACAATCATCCTCGGAACCGCTGCGCCCGCGGGGCCGAGGCCAAGCGCCTGAAGATGCGACTCGCCGGCAAGCGGCGCGCTGGCGGCGACATAGACCAATGCCTTGACGCCTTCGGGGCGCATCGCCGCTGCGGCGGTGATCGCCGCGCCCCCGAGGGAGTGACCGACCAGCCAAACCGGATCGTCGCCGATGGCGGCGGCGATCGCCCGCGCACAGTCATCGAGGCCGACTCCACCGAGCGCGTCCAGCGCCTCGCCGACGCCTGGAAGATCTATCGTCTCCACTGCATGCCCCTGCCGTTGGAGCCGCTGTTCAAGGCGCGACCAGCACCATGCGCCGTGCCAGGCGCCGTGGACCAGAAGGAAACGGGCCATGGATCGCTATTCCGAGCTGGTAAGGACCTGAAGGCGCGAGAATGGATCCTCGCGATCGCGTGCGACCGCCGCGAGGTCGGCGACCAGCGCCTTGGGATTCAGGGCGACGTGCGGGGCCTGGAGACGGGTGGCGACCGCCAGGGCGATCTCCGGTTCCTCGGACCAGACGACCGCGCTCGGCCGGCCTGGCAGAGCATTGGCGATCGTGATCGCTTCGTCGAGATCGCCATAGGGGATCACCGTCGCCACCGGCGCCCAGGGCTCATCGCGAACGAGGCTCATCGTCGGCGAGACATTGGCCGCTAGGGCCGGGCCCATGACTGCGCCCATGACCGCGCCTTGCCTTGGCGAAATGTCGTCACCCCGCAGAACGATTTCGGCGCCGGAGACCGCCGCATCGTCGAGCAGCAATGCTGCCCGCGCCCGCGCCGACTCTGAAATGAGGGGCCCGATTATCGTACGGGCGTCTCGCGGATCGCCGACCGGCAACGTGCGGGCCAAGCTGGACAGGGACGCGACCAATTCCGCCTGCCTGTGCCGCGGCGCCAGCAAGCGGCTGGGATTGGAGGGTCCCTGGCCGCTGGCCAGAAACAGACGTGGTCCAAGCGCCGAGATCACCGCGCCGAGGTCCGCGTCCGGCAGTAGGATGCCCGTCGTGCGGCTCTGCACGCCGTGGACAAGTGACTTCCCCGCCGCTGCGCGCGCGCGGGCCAGATCCGTGGCCAGCGCGGCGGGGCCGGAGTAGGCCAGCCAATCGATCTCGGAATGCGCCGCCATCCCCAGGCAAGCGGCCTCGTCGGCGACCAAGATGTTGAACACCCCGTCAGGAATACCCGCTTCGGCCAGCAATTCGCCCAGCCACTGGCCGTCCAGCGGGCAGACCGGCGGGAGCGCCAAGATCATCGAGCAGCCGGCAAGCAAGCTCGGCATCAACCAGGACAAGGCGCTGGGCTGGGTTGCGTTCCAGGCCGCGATGGCCGCCACAACCCCGGCGGCGCGGCGCGGGGCGGCGTCCGCCCCGCCAACAGTCCCGCGCGCATGGGTCAGCCGAGCCTCGCCAGCCTCAAGGGCCTGCGCCATCAGCTCGCGCGCCGCCGTCACGGGCAGAGCCGTCTGGCGGGCGCTTAGGAGGACGAGTTCATCGACCCGTGCGAGATAGAGACGCCAGAAGCGATCGAGAACAGCCAGGCGCGCCTGATGGCTCAATCCCGACCAACTCCGCCGCTGGAACGCCTGACGCGCGACCTGGATCGCCAGTTCGATGTCGGCCTGGCCGGCCAGGGGCGCCTGACCAAGCCAAGCGTCGTCATAAGGGGAACGGACCTCAACGCGCAGGCGGCCAAGCGGCGCTTGTCGCCGGCCGCCTATGAAATTCCGCCGATAGGAGAGCATGTCGGTATGAGCTCTTTCGCGATCATCGCACGGCCAGGCAACGCGCTCCGGACGGCTTCTCAAGCCTGGGGCGCCGCCAGAGCGGCCGCCAGTTCAAGGGCGTGAATCGGTGTGAAAGCGTCGAACTCTAGGTCGGAGCTGACACCATATCGGCCGCTCGCCGCGCCAAGGGACCGTCTTGGTCGGGCATCGCGGCCAGCAGCTGTTGGACGCGCTCACGCGCTTCGCCGCGCGCCGCCTCCGGAGCGCCGCAGGCCAGCAACGCCATGGCCGCCGCGAGTTCCAGGCTAAGCGCCGAACCCGCCCGCGCGGCTTCCAGCGCCTGGAGCACATAGCCACGCGAGACCTCTTCGCCATCGCCCGCCATTACCTCGCTGGCGATCAGGTAGAGCCTTGGCAGGTCATAGTGCTGGCCGATCGCCTTGGCGTCTTCCAACGCCGCGAGGATCCGCCGTCGCGCTTTAGCCTGGTCGCCCAGGGCGTGGAGTCCCCAGGCGAGCGTCCCGGAAAACGCTGGCGAAAGAAGCCGGTGGGCTTCCCGGTCAAGTCGCTCGAGCGCCAGATCCAACCCCTCGACGCCTTCGGCGTATCGCCCCCGACCGATATCCAGTTCTCCTGCCAGGGCCAAGCCAACGCCGTGATAGGGACCGATGCCGTGTCTAGCCGCATGCTCGATCAAACGCGATATCAAGCGCTCGGCCGTTTCCCAGTCCTCGTCCCAAAGCGCGACCGTCGCGGTGTAGATCAGCGCGATGCACAGGCTGACCGGACGGCCGCCGCGCTCGGCTTCGGCCACGGCGGCCTCGCACACCTCGATCGACCGCGCGCGCTCGCCGCGGAGCCAGAGCGCGCGGCACAACACGATCAGCGCGCGCACCTTGTGGTCGTAGCCAAAGACATCCGCGCCGTCGGCGTCGGCGCCAGCCCAGTAGGCAAAGCCGCGGTCGATCGCTTCCTGGGCAAGGCGCTGGTCCGAGACCAGATGGAGCGAGGTGCCCAGCATCCATTGCGCCAGCGCCGCCCCACCCGGATCACGCGCGGGGTCGCATAGCTCCGCGCATTGGCGCCCGCAGTCGAGCGCCGCTGAGAACTCGCCGATCCGCGTGAGGAAGATGTGCTGGCCCGCCAGTAGCTGCACCTGGTCGGCGCGCGCGCCCAAACGCTCGGCGAGCGCCAGGCCGCGCTCGATCGTTTCGCGGACGGCGTCGTGGTTGCCCCGACCGAACATGCGGGCGATCGCGACGGCTTCCAGCAGCCTCAGTTCGTCGACCCCGCCACGCCGCGCCTCGGTGAGCAGGTTCAAAGCCCTCAGGCACCAGGTCTCGCACTCCTCTAATTGGGCGCGCGACAGCAGCAGAGGCGCGGCGCCAACGGCGAGGCTGGGGAAAAGGTCTTGGGGACGGGCGGCCTGCGCCCATCGCAGCGCCGCCAACACGTCGCCGATGGCAGGCGCCGCCGAAGGGGCGTACTTTTGGAAGAGCGACGCGCCAGGACGAGCGCCGTCCGCGAGACGCGCGAGCATCTGCAGGGCGTGTCGCTCGGCGGTGATCTCCGCCTCCCCGCTGCGCGTCAGCTTGGCGAGGGCGTAGGCCCTGGTCGTGTCCAACAGCCGGAACTGCACAGGCCCCACACCGCCGTGAGACGTCCAGATCAGTGACTTGTCGACGAGGCTCGTCAGGGCGTTGGCCACCTCGAGCGCGTCATCGCCCACGTCCCCGGCCACCGCATGGGCGTCCTTCAAGCTGAAGGGGCCGGTGAACACCGCCAGGCGCCGCAGCACGCGCCGATCGCGTTCGCCCAGGAGGTCGTGGCTCCAGTCGAGCAGCGCCTGCAGCGTCTGGTGGCGCGGGGCGGCGTCACGGCGTCCAGGCCATTGCAGGCCCAGGCTCTCGTCCAGGAGGTCCGCGACACCCTTGAGGCCAAGGGCGCCGACGCGGCTGGCCACGAGTTCGATCGCCAGCGCCACGCCATCCAGGCGTCGGCAAATGTCCCCGGCGAGGCGCGCCTCCTCATCCGTCCAAGGCCCGCGTCGACCACTGACCTCCGCCCGCTCGATAAAGAGCTGCACCGCCGAATAGCTGAGCGGCTGGCGTGCGACGGCGACGTCATCGGCGGGCGGGAAGGCCAGGGGTTCGAGCAGATGGACGGTCTCGGCCTCCACGCGCAGGGCTTCGCGGCTGGTGACAAGGATGAGATAGGCGTCGAGGCGGCGGGTGAGCCGATCGCAGAACGCAGCGACCGCTTCGACCAGATGTTCGCAGCCGTCGAGGACCAGCAGCAGGCGATGGCTAGCCAGGGCGGTGAGCACCGTCTCCTCAAGTTCGCGACCCGATCCGTCCAGGCCCAACGCGGCCGCCACCGTCTTGACCAGACTGGCTTCATCATCGGCCGCGCTGAGGTCAACGAACACCGGCTCGATCGCCGCCCGCGCCTTCAGGGCCTGGGCGACAAGCGCCGCGACGGTGGTCTTGCCCAGACCACCGGCGCCGACCAGGGAGGTCAGACACCGCTCCCCCATCGCAGCGACGAGGCAATCGACGACAACGTCGCGACCGATCACGCGTGCGGCAGGCAGCGGTAGGCGGGTTGAAAGGCTGTGAACCGGAGGCGGTGCAACGGAGGGCGGCGGCTCTTCAGATGCAAGGTCGAGCCACCGCACCGGCGCTACGAAGCAATAGCCTCGCCCAACCACATTCTCGATGTAGCGCGCGCCCTCCTCGCCTTCGCGCAGGGTCTTGCGCAGTCCCGATACGGCGACCCGCAGATTTGACTCCTCGACGGTCAGCCCCGCCCAGGCGCGTTCGATCAATTGCCGGTGGGTCAGCACTCGGCCATGCTCGCTGACCAGAGCGATCAGGACCTCAAGCGCGCGCGCCCCGACGGCGACGGGAACGCCCTGCCGCGTCAGCAACCGCTGCTCCGGCGCGAGCATGTAGGGCCCGAACAGCGCCTGGCGTGTGCCAGCGGCCTCGCCGGAGTCGATGGCGCGTGCGTCCCCCAAACGGACTGTCCTCTATAAGGCTCCGATAGAACCGCCGCGGCCACAGCCTTCAGCGCCGCGCGGTCCCGCAGCTTAGCCACAGTCAGGGTTCGTGGGCTTGTCCGTAAGCGCGTTCGTTCAAGTCCCCTTCGCGTGCTTGGCTTTCGACGGTTTGCGCCTGCAAGCCCTGGAGGCGTCCGAAGATCACGCCGGCCTCGCCGCGAGCGAGGACGGCGGTCAGGTCCGCCCAGGTTTCCGAGCGGATCGCCCGGTAAGGCCGCACGCGTGGCGGGGGCGGCGGCCTCACGCGACCGCCTCCGCCACCGCCCACGAGGCCTGAGCGGTTCGACGCTCGTCCCGGTGACCACGGCGCCAGGCCGCCGGGGGACAGCCATAGTGCTTACGGAAGGCGCGGGTCAGGTGGGACTGGTCGCATAGCCCGCAGGCATAGGCGATCCGGGCCAGGCCTTCGTCGCTGTTCAGCATCATGTGCCGAGCCCGCTCCAGCCTCTGGCGCATGATGTAGTCCGACGGCGTCAGGCCGAAGGTGACATTGAAGCAGCGGCCCAGCTGGCTGGTGCTGATGCGGACTACGCCGGCCAGCTCGCCGACCTTGATGGTCCGCTCGATGTTCGCCTCGATGAATTCCGCCAGGCGGCGCACCCGCCAGCCTGTGAGACGCGCGCCCTTGGAGCGGGGCGGCGTGTTTTCGGGAGCGATCGGCGCGACATCCAGTTCGCGATCGATGATCCGATGCGCCTGGCCCAGATAGGTGCGCGCCGCATGCCGATCGCGGTCCAGCGACTTGAGCGCGTCGTCGATCAGAGCACGGACCATGTCTTGGCCGGGCGTCGCCCAGGTGGGGCGGTCTGTCAGGGCGATGCTGTGCATGAGAGCCTCCTTGTCGTGATGACAGGAGCATCGACCCGGATCGCGCCGAGTGCGCGTTAAGCGCCGTGACCGGGCGTGAGGCCTCGCGAAGGTTTTCGCCGCTCCTCGCACAACAGCGTTCGCCGGGAGGCTTCACAAGGCTTCACGTCGCCTGACTCGTGGCTCGGCAAGGTCCGTGCGCAGATCAAAGGGCGAAGGGCGTCGGCGTCTCTCGCCCCCTCCAACAGACTGCAAAGAGGCCGTCATGCGTCCCCCACTCCCCCCGTTCACCCTCGAGACCGCCCGGCAGAAGGTGCAGGCGGCCGAGAATGGCTGGAACAGCCGAGATCCCGTCGCCGTGGCCCAGGCCTATACGCCGGACAGCGTCTGGCGGAACCGCAGCGACTTCCTTACGGGCCGCGAGGCGATCGTCGCCTTCCTCACCCGCAAGTGGGAGAAGGAGCTCGACTATCGGCTGATCAAGGAGCTGTGGGCTTTCACCGAGAACCGCATCGCCGTTCGCTTCGCCTATGAATGGCGCGACACGACGGGCGCCTGGTTCCGCTCTTACGGCAACGAGAACTGGCAGTTTGGCGCCGACGGCCTGATGGAATGGCGCCTGGCCAGCATCAACGACCTCCCGATCAGCGAGTCCGAGCGCCTGTTCTTCTGGCCGCTCGGCGCGCGGCCGGCCGACCATCCCTCGCTGTCCGATCTGGGTCTCTGATCCCTCACCATTCTCCCTTCGACCTTAGGAAAAGGAGCCCCTGATGACCATGCTCAACTGGAATGACTATCGCGACCAACTGATGAAAGGCGTCGGCGATCTCAGCAAGCTGTCGCCCGACTCCGTGCGCGGCTACGCCACGCTCAGCGGCGCCGGCGCCAAGACCGGCCATCTCGACGCCAAGAGTCGCGAGTTGATCGCCCTGGCGACGTCCGTCAGCCTGCGGTGCGATGGCTGCATCAGCGTCCACACCGAGGCGGCGCATCGACTGGGGGCCACGCGGGAGGAGATCGCCGAAGCCCTTGGCGTGGCCATCGCCATCAACGCGGGCGCGGCCCTGGTCTATTCGACGCGGACGCTGGACGCGTTGGACGCGTTGCCAACGGTCTAGGTCATCACGTTTATGGCGCGCGGGGCCTAGCTCCGCGCGCCGCGACGCCAAGCGGCCGGCGTCTGGCCATAGGCCTTGCGAAAGGCGCGGCTAAGATGGGCTTGGTCGCAGAGGCCGCAAAGCTGAGCGATCTGCGCCAGGGCGTCGTCGGTTTCCAGCATCAGGCGCTGGGCCATCAGCAGTCGCCTTTGCATGATGAATTCAGACGGCGACAGACCAAACGTCGCCTTCAAGGCCCGGCCAAGCTGCCCCGTGCTCATCTTGGCGGCGCCGGCTAGTTCGGCGCTATAGAGCGTGCGCCCGATATTGCCGTCGACAAAGGCGGCGATCTGGCGCGCGCGCCAAGCCGGCAGCACACAACTGGCCGATCCTCCCAATGCACGGCGCTCGTCACGCGGCGGCGGCTCTAGAAGTTCCCGCGCCCGACCGATCAGCACCTGGGCCGCGATGGGGTCGGCCGGAAGCGCGCCGAGCGCCTGATCCAGCAGGACGGCGACCCTCAACTGCAGCGGCCGCGGCGCGCGGGCTTCGGGCGCGGCTAGCGCCATGGCGGTCCACCCGCTTGCGAGGCTTCACAGCGCGCAACACCGCACAACATCCAAGGCGGGCACGAGCGACCTAGTCTGCTCACCAGGTTCGACGAAGGCCGTCGAGCCCCAAGGAGTTCTCCCCCATGAAAACCTGGTTCATCACCGGCGCGGCGCGCGGTCTCGGCGCCCAGATCGCCGAAGCCGCCCTGCAAGCCGGTGACAACGTCGTCGCCACAGCGCGCGATCCGAACGCCGTCGCCGCTCGATTTGGCGAGCGCGCGAACCTCCTGGCTGTGCGGCTGGACGTGACCCAACCGACAGAGGCCAAGGTCGCCGTGCAGAAGGCCCTCGACCGGTTCGGCGCGATCGATGTTCTGGTGAACAACGCCGGCTATGGCCTGGTGGGCGCGGTCGAGGAGGCCAGCGCCAGCGAGATCGAGCAGCTCTTCGCCGTCAATGTCTTTGGCCTGCTGGCGGTGACGCGCGCGGTCCTGCCGTCGCTGCGCGCGCAGCGTCGCGGCCACGTGATCAACATGTCGTCTATCGGCGGTTACCGGGGCGCGGCGGGCTTTGGCGTCTATTGCGCCACAAAGTTCGCGGTCGAGGGGTTGTCTGAAGCGATGCAGGCGGAACTGGCGCCGCTGGGTGTCCACGTCACGGCGGTCGAACCGGGATACTTCCGCACCGACTTCCTGGACCCAGCTTCGCTGAAGATCAGCCAGCCGCCGATCGCCGACTATGCCGAGACGGCTGGCGCTGTTCGTACGCGGGTGGGCGGACTCAATCACCAGCAGCCGGGCGATCCGGCGAGACTGGCCGACGCGATCCTGCGGCTGGCCAATATGCCCACGCCCCCGGTGCGCCTGCCTCTCGGCGGCGATACGGTCGCCGCGATTGTCGCCAAGCACGCCCGCGATAGCGAGATCCTCGCCACCTGGGGCGGCTTGGCGGCCGACACCGACCATCGGGCCGACTAAACGCGGAGAGCGGCTGTCGGCGTCCTTTTGCGGGCCCCCGACGCGGGCGTCAGGGATGCGCGACATCGACAACGACCTTGCCGCCAGCGCGACCACGCGCCAGCGTCTCGTAGGCCGCGTCCAGGGTGTCCAGGCCAAACCGGCCTTCGTGCAGGCGCGGCTTCAACGCCCCCAGGTCCGCCAGAGCAGCCACCTCGGCCAGGATCTCGCCGAAGTGGCGGCGCCCCTCGCCGCTCAAAAGCGGCTGCAGCGTGAACACGCCCGAATAGGTCGCCTGCTTGAACGAGAGCGGCGCCAGCGCGTGCACGCCCCAGCCCAGGCAGCTGACAACGTGGCCAAACCTTTTGACGGCCTGGAACGAGGCGTCCAGGAGCGCTCCGCCGCCGGTGTCGTAGACGATCTCGAAACCTGCGCCCGCGGTATGCTCGGCGACATAGTCCTCGACCGCGCGCGCGCCGTCGATGGCGACCGCGCCCAGGTCGCGCAAGTAGTTCTGATCCGCCTCGCCCAGGGCGGTGGCGTAGACCCGGGCGCCCTTGGTCAGGGCGATCTGAACGGCCAGATGGCCAACGCCGCCCGCGCCCCCTTGGACAAGCACCGTCTGTCCAGGCTGGACCTTCGCGCGATCGACAAGACCTTCCCAGGCGGTGATCGCCACCAGCGGCAGAGCGGCGGCCTCACGCGCGGCGAGGCTCGTCGGCCGTTTGGCGAGAAGGCTCGCATCTACGGAGACATAATGGGCGTGGGCGCCTTGCAGTCCCCCAACACCGCCGACAAGGCCGAAGACGCGATCGCCCGGCGTGAAACCCGCCACGTCGGCGCCGACGGCCTCCACCTCGCCGGCCAGGTCCATGCCCAGCACCGCCGGCAGTGGATTGCGCGCGTGCGCCGCCTGCTCGGCGCGGATCTTCAGGTCGAGCGGATTGAGGCCGCTGGCCTCGACGCGGACCAGCACTTCGGCCGGACCGGGTGTCGGGCGCGCCACGGGCTGGAGGGCGAAGGGGCCGTCGCGAGACGTGACGACGGCGGCGGTCATGGTTTGGATCGAGCTCATCGGAGCAACTCCAGTTGGATGAGCTCAAGAAACCACCCAAACAGGATTGACTGGAATAGAAGACTTGACACGATAATCATTCAGTTTTGAATGGGTGAGGCGTGGCGGCGTTCGAGTGGAGCGACCTTCCGATTTTCCTGGCGATCGCGCGGGAGGGCACGCTCGGCGCGGCCGGCCGTCGGGTTGGTCATTCGCAGCCGACTATGGGACGGCGACTGAAAGTGCTCGAAGCGGCGATCGGCGCGGCGCTCTTCCAACGCACCGCGGACGGCTTTGTCCTGACCGATGAGGGCCAGACACTGCTGGCTCATGCTGAACGGATGGAGACGGAGTCGCTCGCCTTGCTGCGTGCCTTGTCAGGCAGCGACGCGGCTCTCGCCGGCGAGCTCCGCGTCTCCTGTTCGGACTGGTTCGCCCGCGTACTGCTCGCGCCGGTCCTGGCCGAACTGGCTGACCTCCATCCTGCCGTGGTGGTCGAGACCTTGACCGATCCGCGCATCTACAGCTTGGCGCGCCGCGAAGCCGACCTCGTCGTGCGCATGGTGCCGTTCAGCGAAGCCGAGGTGATCGCCCGCCGGCTCGTGACCATCTCTTACGGCCTATACGGTCGCCCCGAGGCTTGCGTTGAGCCGATCGGAGACGGCGAAGGCCACGCCTTGGTGGTCATGGACACCGCGTTCGGCGGCATGCCTGACGTGGGCTGGATCACGCGACGTCTACCGGGGGCCAGGATCGCCTCGCGCAGCAACAGTCGCGAGGTGCAGGCCCAGCTTTGCGCTCTGGGCGCCGGTCTGGCGGTGCTGCCGCGTCCGCTGGGCGACTCCGCCCCTGGCATTCAGCGGATCGAATTGGATGAGGACCCGCCGAGCCGGACGCAATGGCTGGGCTATCACCGGGACCTGCGGCGCCTGCCGCGATTGCGGGCTCTTGCCGACCTTCTGATCGCGCGAATCCCCGCCCTCGCCTCTTAACGCCGCCCAGCTCTACGGATCCAAGAAGGGCCCGATACGCTCAAGCCCCTCTCCGCGGCATGGATCAGCCTCCTCCCAGAGCCGACCCAGTCGGTCATCAGAGGAGGTTTGAAATGAGCGACTGTTCACCCAACGACCAAACCGCGTCACGACGCGCGGTGATGACGTCCGGCCTAGGCCTGGCGGCCATCGCGACGGCGCCAACGCTATCGCCGTCCAAAACCCAGGCCGCGACCACGTTCACGCCGTCCCGCCCGAGCAGCGGGTTGGTCAAGACCAAGGACGGCGTCGAGCTGTTCTACAAGGACTGGGGCCCGGCCGGCGGCCAGCCGATCGTCTTCCATCACGGCTGGCCGCTGACCGCCGACGAGTGGGACGACCAGATCGTCCCGATCGGCGACAGCGCCCACCTGGCCATCAAGCTGGTCAAGAACGGCGTGCTCAAGACCTATCCAGGCTTTCCGCACGGGATGGCGACGACCCAGGCTGATACAATCAATCAGGATCTGCTCGCCTTCATCCGCGGCTAAAGCGCCACCGATCCGCGACAGATGGCGGACCCTCGTCTTGCTCCTCACTGACGGCCGGACGAGGGCGCGCCGACACATCCATTTTGAAGCTTGATCAGAGAAGTCGCCGGTATGCACCACCTCGGCATTGACGCGACGCGGGTCGCTGAACTCGTTCGCAAGAACGCGCTCCAACTCACCTCAATCGGTGAGTGGCCGGGGCCCAATCAACCGATCCAAGCCGTGATTGACTGGATCAGGCGCCTCAGCGCTCAGGCCGCCGGGGATCTTCGTAAGACGCTCGCGATCGACTATCCCGAAATCAGCTGGGCGGACGAAGAGCACGTCAACGAGCAGGATGGACGTCCTTACTAGCTCCATGCCCCCATCGATGGGGCCTATCACTTCCTTCAGGGCCCGCCCCTCTGGTCGAGCTCACTGGCTCTGATCATCGGTGGCGAGCCCGTCTTTTCCGTCGTGCATGATCCGTCGCTGCGAGACTCGCCGGAGGTCTGCTCGTCACCGAAGCCTGCGGGCATCATCGCAAATGCGTTGCATTCAGGCGCGATCGCGACGGGCTTGCAGAAACACACCGGAGGGCTGAGGGCCCCTGTGGAGCGCCGAAAGACCGTCGAACAGGGCGCGGCGACCTCGGTCCTTCTGGCGGCTTCGCCGTTGCTGGAGGGTGTCGGTGGTCGCTATTTCGAGGACTGCAACGAGTCCCGGCCGATCGCGAAACGCCCGGCCGACCTGGTCAGCGGCTATGCGCCCTACGCCCTCGATCCCGAAAACGCCGAGCGGCTGTGGACGGTGTCTCACGCCCTGGTCGGCGAGGCCCTCGCCTAGCGAAGCCGAACGTGTTTCGGCGCCGCTAAGCGAGGGCGCTGGCCTAGGCGGAAGGCGGCAACGGCGCGGCCTCGGCCCACTCGGCGCGCGTCGTCGGGCGTCCTTTGATGGTCGCGGCGATGGCGGCGGACTTGTCGAGGGTTTCCTGCAGGGACTTGGGCCCCTGGAACGGCCGTCCACCGATATGCCAGCCGTCGGGATGCAGCTCCTCGATCAGCACCCAGACAACTTCTCGGAAGGCCTCCGAGCCCTCGAACCTGACCATGACCTCGGTCAGGGCCTTGGCCATTTCGTGCTTCTGATCCGGCGTGAAGACGCCTTCGACGAGCTTTACGTTCACAAAGGGCATGGTCGCGTTCCTTTCAGGGTTGGGAAAGGGCTGCACTTTGCGGGCGGAGCGTTCCTGCGACTTGGACGCATGCGTCCCCGAGGCTTGTCAGCGCATTAGTTGCTCGCGCCGTGGGGCCGAGCTGAACGGGCGCAACAGGGAGGCGAGCGCCCAAGGCGCGGCAAGGTCGTTCACCTTGAAGCGACCTCAGACACGCAGAGCCGCCACGGTGGGGTCGTGGACGATCAACCGTATGCCGCTTGGAGTCTGATCGCGCGATATCGGAGTCAGTCGCGGCTTATCGAGTCAGGCCTCACACCGAAATCGTTCGGCCGACAGTCGCGACTTAAAGAGTCAGTGACAACCGAGCTTGATCGGCGCGAGCGCAAGCCCGCCCACGCTGATCAGGTCCGCCGGCGCTTCATGGGCGTGCCGGCGTGGGCGAGATCACCGCCCTCTGCTTCAAAGCCGCCGTCGACGCCCCTGTCCGCTTCAAGAGCTCGCGCACCGTCGGCCCCACTTTGGCCTGACACCCAGACGGTTCTGAAGTCGGCCCATCCATGATGGGTTCGATCGTACTCGCGCCCGGCTACGGACACGTCTGGGACGGGCCGACCAGAACCGGCGAGACCAGGCCCACGTTCCAGTTCCAGGGCTGGTCGCCGGCGGCCTTGCGACGACAGACGGCGCGTTCGTGGAAGGCGAACATCCCGGGCATCAGGTTGGTGTCGGCCACCGGCTTGTCGCGGAAGGCCATGTAGGCGCCGTCGGGCGTATAGGCCTTCCAGGTCGGCGCGCCGCTGGCCCGCGGCCGAGCGGTCCGCGCGAAGCTGGTCCAGTAGCCGATCATGGCGTCCGACAGCGCCCTCTCCTCCGCCGTCTCCGGCGCCTTGGGCCAGCGGGCCGGGACGCGATCCAGCGCCCCGAACATGTAGGGGATCTCGCTGGCGTGGAAGGCGTGCAGCCCGGCCTGATCCATGGCCGGATAGCCGTGATCGAACAGATAGAGGAAGGCGGGCTGCCCCGCCTTGGCCTGCGAACGGACGAGGCGCTCGGAGGTCCAGCCGTAAAGGGCGTCGCGGGTGGTCGCCAGGACGCTCTCCTCCAGGTTCGTGGCCGGATAGAGCTTCAGGAAATCGTCGGCGAGATCGCCATAGCGCTCTCGGATCATCTTCTCATATTCGGCGGCGGTCTTCGGGGCCGGCGGAGCCAGGAAGCGCACGGAGCGGATCTCGCCGCTGTTGAAGCCCGTCAGGATCGGGACCTTGGCCTGCTCGCCGCGATCGAACGTGTCGACCAGCTGCCGCGTCAGGACGACGCCGTCGATGGCGCCGAAGGGCAGGAAGCCGGCCTGGGCCGCCTTGTCGGTCAGCGCCTGCGGGTCCATTGCCCGCAGCGCCGCCAGGTCCGGCGCCTTCACCACGCCGGCCACATAGGCGCCGGCGGCCTCGCCCGACGGCGCGCCATGGCTGGCCGCCTTCAGCTCCGGCGTGGAGATCATGTAGGCGCTCTGGGCGATGGCCTTGGCGAACAGCCCCTTCGCGGGCGGCGAGACCATCAGGTACATGACGCTGAGCGCGCCGGCGGACTCTCCGGCGATGGTGACATTGGCCGGGTCGCCGCCGAACGCGGCGATGTTCTCGCGCACCCATCGCAGGGCCGCGATCTGGTCGAGCAGGCCGTAGTTGCCGGAGATGCCCTCCGGCGTCTCCTGGCTCAGCTCGGGATGGGCCATGTAGCCCAGCACGCCCAGGCGGTAATTGATCGTGACCAGCACCGTTCCGGCCTTCGCGTACCGAGCGCCGTTCTGCAGGGACGACTTGCCCGAGCCGGAAGTCAGGGAGCCGCCGTGGATCCAGACGATCACGGGCGCCTTGCCCTGGGTGGACGGCGTCCAGATGTTCAGGGTCAGGCAGTCCTCGCTGGTTGTCCCGATCTCGGCGGAATAGACCGACGGCGGTCCGGGCGTGGGCTGGACGCAGGCGGCGCCGAACTGGCTGGCGTCACGCACCCCGCTCCAGCGGGGGGGCGGCGCGGGCGCCCGCCAGCGCCTCTCCCCGACCGGCGGCGCGGCATAGGGCAGGCCCTTGAAGGCGAGTGCTCCGGCGTCGACGACGCCCTTCACGGCGCCGGCGGGCGCGGAGATCACGGGCCGCTTGTCCGCGGCCTGGGCGGGAGCGGCGATCAGCAGCGCCGCGGCGAAGGCGGCCTTGCAGAGGTTCATCGAGCGGCTCCGGTCTTCGGGACCTTGCCAAGGGTCCGCGCCAGCAGAAGGAAGAGCGTGATGGCCACGCCGTAGAACGGGACCAGGGTGAACAACGCCACCTGGAGCGAGTTGTGCGGATACGCGGCCCGGAAGAAGTCGCTGGCCGCGCCGACATAGGTCGGGCCCAAGCCCAGGCCGATGAAGTTCATGACCAGCAGCAGCAAGGCGCCCGACATCACCCGCTGGTTGGGGCGGACCGTGTTCTGAACCAGGGTCACGGCCGACGACAGATAGACATGGTTCAGGCACATGGCCGGCAGCAGGCAGGCCAGGGCCGTCGGCCAGTGCGGGGCGGCCACGAACCCCAGATAGCAGGGCACGGCCAGGACCAGGGCGCAGGCGGGCGCCAGGCCATAGGCGCGTTTGGACTCGCGGGTGAAGCGGTCGATCAGCCAGCCGGAGCCGAAGATCCCCACGCTCATCCCGACGCCGACGACGATCGCGTACCAGACGGCGACTTCGCCGAGCGTCATTCCTTTTTCGCGCATCAGGAACAGCGTGGCGAAATTGCCCAGGCCGTAGGTGACGAACTGCGTCGCGCCGCTGCCCAGCGAAGCCAGCAGCAGCACCGGATGCGAGAAGAACATCTTCAGGGTCTCGCCGAAGCCCGCGCGCGTCTGCACGATATGAGCCGTCGCGGGATCCAGCCCCCCGCGCCGGGGCTCGCGCACCACGAACTTCAGAACCAGGGCGGCGACGACGCCGACCGCGCCGGTGATCACGAAGGCGTCGCGCCAGCTGAACGCGGCCGCCACCGAGGCGCCGAACGCGATCCCCAGGGCCGCGCCAACCGGCGGGCCCAGGTTGTAGAGGCCCAGCGCCGTGCCCCGGCGTCCGGGCGGGAAATAGTCGGTGATGATCGCATAGGACGGGGGCACGCCTCCCGCCTCCCCGAAGCCGACGGTCATCCGCGCGACCGCGAAGCCGCCATAGGTCCTGGTCAGGCCGCAGGCCATGGTCGCCGCGCTCCACACGCCGCAGGCGATGGCCAGTACGGTCACGCGGTTGGTCCGGTCAGCCAGCCAGCCGACCGGAATGGCGATGAAGCAGTAGAAGGCCGCGAAATAGAGACCGCCCAGCAGCCCCAGCTGGCTGTCGGTGATCTGCAGCGTGTCCTGGATGGGCTTGGCCAGGATCGACAGCAACTGCCGGTCCAGGAAGTTCAGGACATAGATGAACCACAGGCAGGCCAGGGCGACCCAGGCCCGGCGGTCGGGTTCCTGGACGGCGGGCGCGGCCATCGGTGCGACATCCTCGATCGGGCGCATCATCGTTCCTCCCTGTTCAGGGCGGCGTAGACGCCCCGCTGGTGCTCGGGCAGAGCACGGCGTCCGGCGGCCCCGCGCCCGGTAGCGATGGTCGCTCCAGACTTGGCCGACACCGGCACCTGGTGCTGGATCAGATAGATCATCACCAGATCATTGACCGGATCGGCCTGCCACCAGGTGCCGAAGATGCCAGGCCAGGTCATCGCGCCGGGCGCGCCGCAGGCATACGGGTTATCGAGCGGGTCTTCGGCGATCGAGACGCCGAGGCCGAAGCCGTTCGTCCGCCACAGCGGCATGCCGGCGAACGGGATCTGGCGCTGGACGTCGGTCAGCCGGTTGGTCCGCATCAGGCGAACCGTCTCCGGACGGAGCAGGCGCACGCCGTCCAGGGCCCCCTCGCCCAGCAGCATTCGCGCGAACCGGTGATAGTCCGGAGCCGAGGAAATCAGCCCGCCGCCGCCCGGCGTATAGCTCGGCGGTTCGTCGTACATCTCGGGTTCCACCTTCGCGAGCCCGCCCGCAGTCTGGTCATAGCCGTAGAGGCTGGCCAGGCGGTGACGCTGGGCGCGCGGCAGCCAGAAGTCGGTGTCGACCATGCCGAGCGGCTCAAAGACCCGCGCCTTCAACACCTCACGCAACGGCTTGCCCTCGACCCGGCCGATCAGGAAGCCCAGGACGTCGGTCGAATGGCCGTAGTGGAAGCGCTCGCCCGGCTGGTAGGCGAGCGGCAGACCGCCCAGCGCGATCAGCCACTCGTCCGGCGTCATGCGGGTCATGGCCGGATCCCCCAGGGCGCGCTCATAGGCCAGCTTCAACGGCCCCTCGGAGAAGAAGCCGTAGGCGATCCCCGAGCGATGGGTCAGCAGGTCCTCGATGGTGATCGGGCGGCGCGCGGGCTCGGTCTCGCGCAGGGATCCGGCCGTGTCGCGCAGCACCAGGGGCTCGGCCAGTTCCGGGATCCAGCGCGAGATCGGGTCATCGAGGGCGAACCTCCCCTCCTCCATCAGGATCAGGGCCGCCACCGAGGTGATGGGCTTGGTCATGGAGGCGATGCGGAACAGCGTGTCGGGCCGCATCGGATCGCCGGCCTCGAGGTCGCGCCAGCCGATCGCGTCGGCCTGCACGATCTGGCCGCCGCGCGAGGTCAGGGTCACCGCGCCCGAGAGCTCGCCCCGATCAACGAAACCCTGGAGGACCGCCCCGGCCTCCGCGAGCTTGGCGGGGTCGAAGCCCTGGGCGCGGCAGGCGTCGTCATCGATCATAAAAAAGGGCGCTCCGGCCTGGGTACTGGAAGAAAGACCGCGGGGGCCGGCGGCAAGGCCAGGCTACCCCGCGGCGGGTCGGACGGCCGAGGCCGAGGCCGCCTCCCGAAGGACTTTTTGGGATCGGTCAGAAGGTCTTGCGCAGGTTCACCGCGACGAAGCGCCCGATGGGGTTGTAGGTCCCGCCGATACCGTCGGTCGCCGGGAAGAACGGCGGCGTCTTGTCGAACAGGTCGTTGATCTGCAGGGCTAGTTCCGAACCCTTGGTCAGGCCCGTATCCGGCAAGGTCATCGCGATCCGCAGATCGACGGTCGTGTAGGCCTTGGCGTCGTACGTGCTTGTCCCCGTCGGGGTGGCGTAGCTGTTGGTGACGCCATCGTGATAGTTGACGAAGCCGACGACACGGAACGCGCCGGCCGCCAGGCCCGCCGTCGTGCGGACGGTCGTCTTGGGCACGCCCAGCTTCAGGGCGTCCGACACGGGCGCCGTCGGCGACAGCTGGGTGTCGAACTTGAAGATGTAGTTGCCTGCGACGCCGCCGAACACGCTGCCGAAGCTGGTGGCGCGCCGGTAGTTGACGTCGAAATCCAGGCCGCGGGTCTTGCGCACCCCGAAATTGCCGCGACGCAGGTCCAGGGCGTTGCCGATCGCCGGCAGGGGCGTTGGCAGGGTCACCGGCACGCCAAGCGCCAGCAGGCTGGACAGCTGGGCCGCCGACGGATTGCGATAGACGACCGAGGCGAAGGTCGGGTCGGTGAAGACCAGGCTGGTCGGCGGCGTGCCGATCACGTCGGTGAAGTTGATGTCGTAGACGGTGGCGCTGGCCCGGAAGCCCGGCAGGGACGGCGGCGCTATATCGACCCCGAACGAATAGGTCCGCGCCTTTTCCGGCTGCAGGGTCTTGTTGCCGCCCAGCAGGAAGACCGTGTTGACTTGGGCCGCGCCCCGCGTTGGATCGCGGGCCAGCACACCGGCCGTCGTGGCGTCGTAGTAGTAGGCGCCGACGGTGGCGCCGACGTCCCGCAAACCCGGCGCGCGGAACGAGCGGCCGTAGGTCCCTCGCAGCGTCAGGCCCTCCACCGGGTCCCAGTTGACGCCGACCTTCGGATTGCTGGTCGAGCCGAAGTCGCTGTACTTGTCGTAGCGCCCCGACACGGACAGCGACAGGCGGTGCATGAGCCGCGTCGCATTGCCGTCGCCGAAGATCGGCACGAACAGTTCGCCATAGATGGACTTGATATTGCGGCCCAGGTTCTCGGGAACCTGCGTGACGCCCACGAAGCCGCGCTGCTGGAACGTCTCGCGCCGATACTCGGCGCCCGCCGCGAACTTCAGCTCGCCGCCGGGCAATGCGAGCAGCGGGCCATCCAACTTGACCGCGGCCAGCTTGGTGCGCTGCTGGATCGTGACGCTGGTCGAGTAGTTGGTGATGTTGGAGACGACCGACGGGCTCGTGCCCTGGCCGAAAGGATCGAGCGCCGTCGCCGTGGTCGTTCCGGCCGCCGCCGCGGCCAGGGCCGCTGGATTGATCATCGGCTGATGGGCGACGTGCTCGGCCCAGTCATAGGTGCCGTAGGCGCTGAGCTTGAAGTCGTTCGGCAGGCTGAAGTCCGCGCCCGCCGACGAGTTGCCAGCCTTGACGCGATAGGTCTGGTCGAAGTGGTCGGCGCCGACCAGGTTGTCGGGCCGGAAGAAGATGGTCGCGGCCGTCGCCGCTGTTCCCGGCGGGGCCTTGAAGAACGGGTTGGCCGCCGTCATCGTCACGGTCTGGGCCGGGATCGCCGCCCGGACCTCGTCCTTGCGGTCCGAATAGAGCAGGTCGCCCCACAGGGTGACGCGCTCGCCGATCTCCTGCCGCGCGCTGACGAAGCCGCTGTGCAGGCGCGAGGCCGGGACGAGATCGACCGGGCCGCCGACGTCGCAATAGTTCGTCGCGTTGGGCGTCAGGCCGGGCGCGCCGTAAACGACGCCGCCGACCACCACGTTCGGCGCGGGACAGCTGGTTCCCCGCGTGTCGACGCCGCCGAAGTTACGGAAATCCACCTTGCGGTAATCGCGATCCGCGCCGGTGACGTTGCCGTTCTCGGAATACTGGTAGGCGGCCAGGATCGAGCCGCTGCCCCAGTCGCGACCCGCCAGGCCGCTGATGCTGGCCGTATGGTAGTCGTCGGCCGTCCCGTAACGCGCCGACATCTCCAGGCCGGAATAGCGCTTGCGGGTGATGAAGTTGACGACCCCAGCGATGGCGTCCGAGCCGTAGATCGACGAGGCGCCGTCCGCCACGATCTCCACGCGCTCGATCGCCAGGTCCGGCAGGAACGGGAAGTCGGGATTGGTCTCGTTGGCGCCGCCCGCCACCACCCGGTGGCCGTTCAGCAACGGCAGGGTCGCCGTCGCCGGTAGGCTGCGCAGACCCGGCGCGAAAGACCCGGCCCCGGCGTTGTTGGCGCGCGGCGCGGTGTTGAAGCTGTTGAGCTGCGGCACGCTGGCCAGCAGGTCCGGCGTCGTGGTCGCGCCAATGGTCTTGATGTCGTCGCGCGAGACGCCGATCAGGTTCGAGCCGACGGGCGGCACGCCCCGAATACTAGATCCGGTGACGACGACGGCTTCAAGTGTATTGTCGGATGTCTCGTCCGTCGCCTGCGCCAAGGCCTGCCCAGCGAAAAGCATGGCGACCAGCGACGCGCCGGACAGCGCCATGTGGCGCGCGGTGTTCCAGGTTTTCATTCAACCCTCCCCTTTTGTTTTTTGCTTGCTCAAGGCGTAGCCGAGGGGCGCTGCCTCGTCAATTTCATTTATTTAGCGCTAAATGAAATTTGTTGAGACGTTTGCTTGACCCCTTGGGGTCGCCGCCTCATCGTCCCATCCTGAATCGTTGGAGAGCGTCTTCACCGGACGGATCCGATCAGGAAGACAGGGAGCCATGCCAGCAGCGCCGAAAGCCGAGGGACGTCGCACGCGCGCCGAACAGCGGGCCACGACAGTGAAGACGATCCTGGACACGGCCGAGGATCTGTTCGCTCAGCTCGGCTATTTCGGGGTGACCATCAAGGACGTCGCCGATCGCATGGGCATCCATCCCGCGCTGATCCACTACTATTTCGAGGGCAAGAAGGCCCTGTTCGACGCCGTCTTCGAACGTCGTGTCGAATATGCCGTGACCTCGCGGACGGCGGGCCTGGACGCCTATGAGGCCGAGGTCGGCGATCATCCGACCGTCGAGGGCGCGTTGCGCGCCTACTACGACCAGGCGTTCGACGTCTACATCAACGGCGACGAGGGGTGGCGCAACTTCGGCCGCATCTTCGCCCAGGTGAACAACGCCCCCGGCTACGGGGCCGAGAAAATGGACACCTATTTCGATCCTATGGTGCTGCGCCTGATCGGCCTCCTGCAGAAGTCGCTGCCCGACGCCGCGCCCGAGGACCTGTTCTGGAGCTTCCAGTTCACCTCGGGGGCCTATTCGCTCCTTCTATCGCGCACTGGCCGCATCGATCGCCTCTCGAACAACCTCTGCGCCTCTGACGACTTCGAGGCGATCCGCGAGCGGTTCGTGACCTTCATGGCCGGCGGCTTCGACGCCCTGTACAGGCGCCGCAAGCCGGCCTGACCGCCATCCCTCAAGTGGCGACCTTCTCAAGTCGCGCGTCCCGCAGCGCCGCCCGCCGCACCTTGCCGGCCTCGTCGCGCAGGGGCTCGGTCGTGAACTCGATGCTCCTGGGCAGCTTGTAGCGGGTCAGCCGGTCGGCGGCGAAGTCGAGCAGTTCGTCTGGCTCCAGGCCGCTGTCCTCGACGGCCTGGACAATCGCGTGGACGCGCGCGCCCCAGTCCTCGTCGGGCAGGCCGATCACCGCGCTGCCGCGCACCGCCGGGTGGGCGTCGAGCACGGCCTCGACCTCGGCCGGATAGATATTGGCCCCACCCGAAATGATCAGGTCGTTGCGACGATCGGACAGATAGAGATAGCCGTCGGCGTCCACTGAACCCAGATCCCCGGGCGCTTCCCAATCGCCGCGCCGGCGGGCCTCGCTGCCCAGGTAGTGATAGGTCGATCCGGCCCCGCCCTGGGGCCGGAAGAACACCTCGCCCACCTCGCCTGGCGGCAGTTCACGCCCCTCCCCGTCCAGGATCTTCAGGGCGTAACCGTCGCGAACGCGGCCGACCGAGCCGCGGTGGGTCAGCCATTCGGATCCCGAGATCATGGTCGAGCCCGTGCCTTCGGTGGTCCCGTAATATTCCCAGACCCGCTCGCTGCCGAGCCAGTCGATCCAGGCCTCCTTGAGCCATGGGGCGCAGGGGGCGGCCATGTGAAGCATCATGCGCAGGCTGGGCAGGGAGAAGCCGGACAGGACGTCGGGACCCAGCCGCCAGATACGGTTCATCATGGTCGGCACCAGGGTCACCCAGTTGACGCCGTGCGCCTCGATCAGCCGCAGCGCGCGCAGCGGATCGAACTTGCCCATCTCGACGATCGTCGCGCCGGTGAACATCCCCATGGTGATGCAGTGGAACGGGGCGTTGTGATAGAGCGGCCCCGGATTGAGGATGACGTCGCCAGGCCGCTGGCCCAGAAAGCCCTCCTCCGGGTTCCACGCCCCGGGCATGGCGTCGACGATCACCTTCGGCCGCCCGGTGGAACCGCCGCTGGTCATGGCCTTCCAATGCGGCGAGATGACCTCGGGGAGCGCCTCGGCCGAGTACCGATCGAGCTCGCTCCGATCCCCCGTCATCACCGGAACGCCAGGTCTCGGCGGCGCGCCGATGAACAGTCGAGGACGAACGATGTCGAGGATCGCCTCCATCTCGGGGCGCGCCAGCTTGGCGGCGACGATGTTGGGGACCGCGCCTAGCTTCCACAAGGCGAACACCGTCTCATAGAACTCCAGTCCGTTGGGCAGGGCCACGGTGACGAAGTCGCCCTGTTCCACGCCGTATGCCGCCAGCATCCGCGCGCGCCGGTTCGTGCGGGCATCCAGTTCGCCATAGGTGATGGCCCCGTCTTCCAAGATCAGCGCGTTTCGGGACGGCGACTGGCCCGCGTGGTGGGCGAGGATGGAGCTGAGCGCGACGCGATCGGTCGACATGGTGGGTACGCCTCCCTGACGGCGCCCCTGCAGCCCTCTACTGGGACGATCACAGCGGGCGCTTGATATCCGTTTCATTAATTTAGTCATGAATAAATGAAAAGGTGGAATCGCGATGATCGTACGCCGAGGCGCAGCGGTGGCCGTGAACCGTCCCGCCGGCATCGCGACACTCACCGCCGCGCAATCCGGTCCGGCCAATCACCAAAATTGGCATGACCAATAATTGACAAGTCGCGCGACTGGCCAGATATCTTTCCCAAACCGTGAAAGCTTGGGAGGCTTCCTATGAAGACCGCATGGCTCGCCGCGTGCGCCCTGATGGCCGCGGCGTCCGCCGCGCACGCCGCCGACTACGGCCTGCTGGGCCCGACCTTCGGCAAGGGCGCGGTGTCGCCCGCGCTGAAGGCGGCGATCGTCTCGCGCGCCAACGCGACCCTGGATCGTCCGCCCGGCGCCATCCCCCACGCGCACACCGAAGGCACCCTGCCCGGCAAGGGCATCCGCGAGATCAGCATCAAGGCCCGCGAGGACCAGCCGATCGTGCTGAACTTCGCGCTGGCCTACCGCCTGACCGGCGACCGCAGGTTCCTGGAGGTCACGGGCCGCTATCTGGAGAACTGGGCCGACATCTACCAGATCTCGTTCAACCCGATCGACGAGACGGGCTTCGACACCCTGGTCATGGCCACCGACCTGACGGAGAGCGATCTCCCCGCCCCGATCCGCGCCAAGGTCGACGCCTTCTGGCGCAGGATGGCGGTCGGCTATCTCGACGCCATGGACGCGGGGCCGACGAACGCCCACACCAACTGGCAGAGCCACAGGATCAAGATGGCGACCCTGGCCGCCTACCAGACCGGCGACGCCAAGCTGATCGCCCGCGCCCGCGACGCCTTCCGCAAGCAGATCGGCGTCAACCTCTATGCTGACGGCTCGACCTTCGACTTCCACGAACGCGACGCCCTGCACTACGTCACCTACAATCTCGATCCGCTGATGATGGCCGCCCTGTCGGCCCAGGCGCATGGCGAGGACTGGTTCATCTGGAAGAGCCCGACAGGGTCCAGTCTGTCCCATTCGCTGGATTGGCTGGCGGCGTTCGCGCGCGGGGAAAAGACCCACAGCGAGTTCGTCAATTCCAAGATCCAATTCGACCGCGACCGCGCCAATTCGGGCCAGAAGGAGTATGCGCCGCACGACTGGGACGTCTCCAACGGCGTAAGCACCTACACCTTGGCCAGCCTGCTGGACGCCCGATACCTGCCGCTTCGCGACGACCTGGTGAAGCGCACGGGCAAGAAGCCGGCGCCCTGGACCGATATTCTGCGCGCCTCGCGGCCATGAGTTGACCCGGGTTCTCCCGCCTGCCTTGATCCTCGCGGGAGAACCTGATGACTCGCTCGAACCGCATCTTGACTGGCGTCGGCCTGGGCGTCCTGGCCGCGCTGGTGATCGCCGGCTATTTCGCCTCGCCGATCCTGGCGCTGCAGGGGCTGACGGCGGCGGCCAAGGCGGGTGACAAGGCCCGGCTGGAGAGCGCCGTCGACTTCCCGGCCGTGCGCGAGGGCCTGAAGAGCCAGCTCAAGGCCAGCATGACGCGCAAGTTGGAGGAAGACCCCAAGCTGCGCGACAACCCGTTCGCCGCCTTCGGCCAGATGCTGCTGGTCGGCGTGGTCGACAAGGCGGTCGAGACCTATGCGACGCCTGACGCGATCGCCAACATGGTCGCCACCAACGAGCCGCCGAAGAACATCGGCGCCACGCCAGGCGGTCCGGTCGTCGAGCAGCCCCAGCCCGAGGTAAAGAAGGCGAAGTCCGACACCGAGGTCCACTACGGCTACGTGGACCTTGATCACTTCCGCGCCACCTATCGCGACCGCAAGGACGGCGATCAGGAGCCGTTCGGCCTGGTGCTGGAGCGTCGCGGACTGTTCAAGTGGAAGCTGGTGAAGATCGAACTGCCGGGCCTGGGCTAGGCTAGGCCAGCCGCCAGTCGATCGCCGTCCCTTCATAGGCGTCTTTCCCGCGCCCGATCCCGGCGACGGCGCGGATCATGGCCCCGCCGCGACCCAGGATCGTATCGGCCAGGGCGATCATCAGCGCATTGGGCGTGGCCTCCGGGCAGAGCGAACGGAGTTGAGCGGCCAGGGCCCCCTCCTCGCCCGCCGGCCGCTTAGCGCAGGCCAGGACATAGGCCGCCGCCGTCGAGCGGCTGACCCCGGCGAAGCAGTGGATCAGCAGAGTGGGCGTCTCGCGCAGCGCCAGTATGGCCTCAACCGTTGCCGCCGAGGGCGCGATCAAGCCTTCATGTTGTTTAGTTATATCATTGAAATATAACGTCGTTACAGGTTGCGTTAAGGTCGGCGGCGCGGCGTTCGGCGAGATCAGCGACAGCACGTGATCGGCCTGGCCCGCCAACCGCGCGACCGCCGTGATCGGACCGACCAGCAGCCTCATGCCAGCGCCGCCGCGCCGAGCAGGAAGCCGAGCTCGAACACCTGCTCGACAGCGCCGAGCACGTCGCCGGTGTGGCCGCCGATCAGCTGCCTGGCCGTCAGGGTCAGCAAGCCGGCCAGCAGCGCGCCGCCCGCGAGGCCGACCAGGACTGCGCTCGGCGGCAGCAGGATCAGCGGCCAGCCGGCGATCAGCAGGGCGACGATCACCTCGCCAGTCCGCACGCCTTTAGGAACGGGCTTCCACTTCCCCGCCTCGCCGCTGGGCGCGTAGGGCGTCAGGCGCATGACCGCCACGGCGGCGGCGCGGCCCAGGCCGTGGGCGGCCAGCAGCAGAACGGCGGCGGCCGGCGTTCCAGCCAGCACGGCGACTTTCAGCGCCAGCACGGCGACCAGGGCGCAGACGCCATAGGTCCCGATGCGGCTGTCCTTCATGATCTCCAGCCGCCGCGCCGGCGTCTGGCCGCCGCCCAGGCCGTCGGCGGTGTCGGCCAGGCCGTCCTCGTGGAAGGCCCCGGTGATCAGAAGGCCCGCGCCGAGGGCCAGGATCGCCCCGACCGGCGCGCTCCAAACCCGCTCGCCGACCAGCAGCACCCCGGCGCAGACCGCCCCGACGCCCTGCCCGACCAGCGGGAAATAGCGGGCCGAGCGGGTGATCCAGTCGGGCTCGAAGGTCTTCAGCGCCGGGGTCGGGACGCGCGTCAGGAACTGGACCGCACAGAGCAGCAGCCGGACCTGATGCGCCAGCCAGCCCATGCTCAGAGCCGTCCGCTCAGAACGTCGTCCAGGCTGGCGACGTCGCTCATCAGCCGTGAGGCGGCGCGCACGACCGGCAGGGCCAGCAGCGCGCCGGTGCCCTCGCCGAGACGCAGACCCAGGTCCAGCAGCGGCTCGACCTCAAGCGCCGCCAGCATCCGCTGATGCCCTCGCTCGGCCGAGCAATGGCAGAACACGCAGTAGTCCCGGACCGCCGGGACCAACCGGATCGCCGCCAGGGCCGCCGCCGAGGCGATAAAGCCGTCGACCAGCACCGGGATGCGCGCCGACGCCGCGCCGATCACCGCCCCGGTCATCATGGCGATCTCCAGCCCGCCGAACTCGGCGAGGACGGCGACGGGCTCGGTGGCGTCCGATCGCGCCGCCGCGCGCTCCAGCACGGCCAGCTTGTGGGCCAGGCCCGCGTCGTCATGACCGGTCCCCCGCCCGACGCACTCGGCCAACGGCGCGGGCGTCAGGCGGTGCATGAGCAGCGCCGCCGAAGCGGTGTTGCCGATGCCCATCTCGCCCAGCGCCAGGATCTCGAAACCCTCGGCGGCCGCGTCGCGGGCGATGCGCGCGCCGGTTTCCAGGGCCTGGGCGACCTCTTCCTGTGTCAGGGCCGACTCGATGGCGGCGTTGCGCGTCCCGCGCCGCACCTTCCGCGCCAGCAGGTTCGGATGGGACGGAAGTTCGGCGTCGACTCCGGCGTCCACGACGCGCAACTCGGCGCCGACCGCGCGGGCGAAGGCGTTGGCGCTGGCCTTGCCGGCCAGGAAGGTCGCGACCATGGCCTGGGTGACGCTGGACGGATAGGCCGACACCCCTTCGGCGGTCAGCCCGTGGTCGCCGGCGAAGACCAGCAGAAGCGCCTTGTCCAAGCTGCGCTCGCCGGCGATCAGAGCCAGCCGAACGGCCAGGTCCTCGATCCGCCCCAGCGCGCCCGGCGGCTTGGCCTTGCCGTCAATCAGGGCGCGTAGCCGCCCCGTCTGGGCATGGTCGACGGCGGTGACGGGCGGCAAATTCATCGGAAATTCTCCAGGCCGGCGATCGCGGCGAGGGTGGGAATGTCGAAGGCCTGCTCCAGCGCCGCGGCGATCTCGTCCAGCGCCTGGTCGACGCGGACGGCCTGGTCGATCGCATCGGACACCGCGCCCAGCTCGGCCAGCAGGGCCGCCCGCGCCTCGCCTCGGTCGAACAGGCCGTGGACATAGGCGCCGCGCACCTGACCGCTGGTCGAAACCGCGCCGTCCGTGACGCCGTCGTCGAAGGTCAGCATCGGCGAGAGCGCGCCGGTGGTGCGGCCGACATGCATCTCGTAGCCCTCGAAGCGCGCGCCGCCGGTCAGTCGGCCCGCGACCGGCCGCAGGGTCTTGTCGCCGGTCATCACCGTCTCGACGTCGAGCAGGCCCAGACCCTCGACCGAGTCCGGCGGGCCCTCGACGCCATCCGGATCCGACACCCGCCGGCCCAGCATCTGGTAGCCGCCGCAGACGCCCAGCACACGGCCGCCGCGCCGGACGTGGGCGGCCAGATCGATGTCCCAGCCCTGGGCGCGCAGGAAGGCCAGATCGGCCAGGGTCGCCTTGGTCCCCGGCAGGATCACCAGGTCGGCGTCGCCCGGAAGCGGCGCACCCGGCGGGATGAAGGCGAACTCGACTTCGGGCTCGGTGCGCAGGGCGTCGAACTCGTCGAAATTGGCGATCCGCGACAGAATCGGCACGACGATCCGCACCTTGCGGCCGTCAGCGGTCGCGGCGCGATCCAGCACCACGGCGTCTTCGGCCGGCAGGCGCCGCGCCGCCGCCAGCCAGGGCGCCATGCCCAGGTCGGCCCAGCCAGTGCGGCGAACGATCTCGGCGCGGCCGTCCTGGAACAGGCTGGGATCGCCCCGGAACTTGTTGATCAGGAAGCCTCGGATCATCGCCCGGTCGGCGTCGTCCAGCACCACATGGGCCCCGACCAGGGCGGCGATCACGTGGCCGCGATCGATGTCGCCCACCAGCACGACGGGCACGTTGGCCGCGATCGCGAAGCCCATATTGGCGATGTCGCCGGCCCGCAGGTTGATCTCGGCGGGACTGCCGGCGCCTTCGACGATGACGAGGTCGCTCTGCGCCTGCAGCGCGCGGAAACTCTCCAGCACCGTGTCCAGCAGCGCGCCCTTGCGTTCCTGATAGCCGCGCGCCTTCCAGGTCCCGGCCATCCGGCCGCGCACGATCAGCTGGGCGCCGACGTCGCTCTGGGGCTTCAAGAGCACCGGGTTCATGTCGACGGTCGGGGCGACGCGGCAGGCGATGGCCTGCAGGGCCTGGGCGCGGCCAATCTCGCCGCCGTCGGCGGTCACGGCGGCGTTGTTGGACATGTTCTGCGGCTTGAACGGCCGCACCCTCAGGCCGCGATTGGCGAATAGACGGCAAAGGCCGGCGACCAGCACCGACTTGCCGACGTCGGAGCCGCAGCCCTGGATCATCAAAGCGGCCATGCGAATCCTCCCCAGGCAAACCCGGCGACGGCCAGCATCACCCAGAGCAGCCCGCAGGCGACAAGATAGATCCGCAGGGCGCGGGTCAGATCCGCGGGTGTCGCCGCCCTGCCCTCGCCCAGAACCGGACGCTGGGACAACGCGCCGTCGTACCAGGCCGGACCGCCCAGGCGTACGCCGAGGGCGCCGGCCATCGCCGCCTCGGGCCAGCCGGCGTTGGGCGAGGCGTGCTTGCCGGCGTCGCGCAGCATGATCCGCCAGCCGCCGCGCCCGGCGAGGGCGATCACCCCGCCCGCCAGGCGCGCCGGGATCAGGTTCATCACATCGTCGAAGCGCGCCGAGGCCCATCCGAACGCGCGCCAGCGTGGCTCGCGGTGACCGATCAGGCTGTCGGCGGTGTTGACGGCCTTGTAGACGAACAGGCCCGGCAGGCCGGCGACCACGAACCAGAACAGCGGCGCGACGATCCCGTCGCAGAAGCTCTCGGCCAGGCTCTCGATGGCGGCGGTGGCGATGTCGCTCTCACTCAGTCGGGCGACGTCGCGGCCGACGATGTGGCCGACCGTGATGCGCGCACTGTCCAGGTCGCCCGCCGCCAAGGGCTTGGCGACGGCGCGGACATGGTCGAACAGGCTGCGCTGGGCCAGGCCCACGGTCCCGACCAGCACGATCGCCACCGGTCCGCCGAGGTCCGCGACTATCCAGCCGGCCAGGGCGCTGGCCCCGACGATGAGCGCCAGGGTCACCACGCCCAGCAGGCGGCGCGCGATCTCGCCGAACCCCGGCAGGTTGAGGCCCGCCTCCAGCGCAGATATTAGCCCGCCGATCCACACGACCGGATGCGGCGCGCGCCTGTGCAGAGCGTCTGGATAGCCGACGGCGGCCTCCACGACCGCCGCCGCCAGGACGATCCAGGGGCTGGTGGGTAAGAGCCTAGCCGGCACGGCCTAGCACCTCGATCAGCGGCCCGCCCTCGCCCCCGTGAAGGCGGACGACGACGCCATAGACGGCTGACAGGGTTTCTTGTGTCAGGGCCGTGTCGGGCGCGCCGTCGACGACCAGACGGCCTTCGCTCAGCACCAGCACCCGATCGGCGAAGCGCGCGGCCAGGTTCAGGTCGTGCAGGGTGACGATCACGCCCTTGCCCTGGTCGTGGGCCAGGCGGCGGAACAGGGCCAGGGCGTCCAGGGCGTGGCCGGGGTCAAGGCCCGTCAGCGGCTCGTCGGCCAGCAGCCAGTCGGTCTGGCCGGCCAGACCGCGTGCGATCAAGGCGCGGGCCCGCTCGCCGCCCGACAGCCGGGTGACGGCGCGGTCGACGAAGCGCTCCAGGCTGGCGGCGGCGATGGCGTCGTCGATCGCCGCGCGGTCCTCGGCGCTGGGACCGAAGGCCCCGAGATACGGCGTGCGCCCCAGGCCCACGAAGGCGCGGACGTCGACGTCCCAGGCGATATCGGGCGTCTGGGCCAGGAAGGCGATGCGGCCCGCGCGTTGGCGGCCGGGCATGGCCGCGACCGCCGCGCCGTCCAGGGTGACCGCGCCGCTGTCCGGATGCCGCAGGCCGGCCAGGCACGCCAGCAAGGTCGACTTGCCCGCCCCGTTGGGACCGACGATGGCGATCACGCCGCCCTTGGCGAAGTCGGCGGTGACGCCGTCCAGCACCGCTTGTCCGCCCAGGGCCAGGGTCACGTTCCGGGCGGAAATCATGCCAGCCTCCGGCGCATCGAGATCAACATGGCCAGAAAGAACGGGCCGCCCAGCATGGCCATGGCGACGCTGAGCTTGACCTCGCTGGCGGCCGGGGTCATGCGCACCAGGATGTCGGCGGCCAGGGTGAGGGCCGCGCCGCCCAGGAACGATGGCAAAAGCACCGCGCTCGGCCTGGAGCCCAGTAGCGGCCGCAGCAGGTGCGGAGTGATCAGGCCGACGAAGCTGATGACGCCGGTCACCGCCACGCTGGACCCGACCGCCACGGCGACGCCGATGGCCATCAGCAGGCGCGTGCGCGACAGGTCGACACCGAGGGAGCGCGCGCCCTGCTCGCCCAGGGTCAGGGCGTCCAGCGAGCGGCCGAGGGTCAGCAGCAGGACGCCACCGGCGACGATCCCCGGCGCGGCCAGCTTGACCTCGTCGACGCTGCGGTCGGCCAGGGAGCCAAGGGTCCAGTTGACGATCTCGTTCACCGCCCAGGGGTTTGGCGCGAGGTTCAAGGCCAGGGCGATGGCCGAGCCGCAGACCGTCTGGATGACGAAGCCGGCCAGGATGAAGGTGACGATGCTGGAGGTGACGCCCGCCAGGCCCAGCAGGGCCGCGACGCCCAGGCCCGCCCCGACCATGGCGGCGGCCGGCAGGATCCAGGTCGCCTCGCCCGCCGCGCCCAGATACAGCGTCAGCACCGCGCCCAGCGCCGCCGACGCCGAGACGCCCAGGGCTCCGGGATCGGCCAGTGGGTTGCGGGTGTAGCCCTGCAGCGCCGCGCCGGAGAGGCCCAAGGCTCCGCCGACCAGGATGGCCAGGATGGTGCGCGGCAGGCGCAGGCCGAAGACGATGGCCCAGCGCGGATCGGCGCCGCCCGAGGTCCAGGCGCTCCACGGCGCCCATACGCGTCCGGCGCACAGGCTGACGCCGAACAGCACGATCAGCAGCGCCAGCAGAACGCCGCAGATCGCCCACGGCTTCACAGGAGGAGATCGGGGCTTCATGCGCCCTCCTTCAAGGCTTGCACCCGCGCGCGGGCCATGGCGGCGGCGGTCTCGATCAGGACCGGGCCGCCGCAATAGAGAAGCTTCTCGGGCACCGGCGCCTGGCGCATCCGCCCGGACACGGCCTTCAGGGCCGGGTGGGTCATGATCCGGTCGGCCCAGCTGCGCGCGCCTGGCGCGGAAACGCCGACCAGCAGCACCTGCGGCGGATCGGCCAGCAGGCGCTCCAGCCCGACATTGCCCCAGGTCTTCAGGCCGAATCGGCGGGCGACATTGTCGAAGCCGGCATGGTCCATCATCTCGTCGACCAGGGTGCCGGGACCGGCCGCGAAGCCATTGGGCTGATAGATCAGCGCCGTCAGCCGTCGCGCGCCGGGCGCGGGCTTGGCGGCCGCGATCGCCGCCTCGATGCGGGCGACCAGGGCCTCGCCGCGATCGGTATGGCCGATCAGCCTGGCCAGCTCGCGCACCTGGCCCAGGCTCTCGTCGATCGACCTGGGAACCTTGAAGCGCTGGACCGGCACGTGCAGGCGCTTGAGCGCGTTGCGCGTCGCCAGGGCCGAGTGCTGGCTGGCCAGGACCAGATCGGGCATCAGGTCGATGACTTCCTCCGCGCTCTCCCAGGTGTAGGGCAGCGTCCGGGCCTGGGCGGCGACGGTGGAGGCCTGCGCGTCTCGGGCATAGTGACTGAGGGCGGCGATCTGGCCGCGGTCGGCCAGGTGGACCAGCATGGCGTCCAGGCAGCTGTTCAGCGACACGATGCGCTTTGGAAGCGGCGGCGGACCGCCCGCCGTCATCGCCAGGGCTCCGGCCACGACCTCGCGGCGGTTCATGATGTCACCGCGCGAAGTACTTGCTCAAAGCGATTGAATTCATTGCGCGAAGGCAAGCCGATCCGAAGTTGATCCGGCCGGTCCGCGAAGGGCCGCGTCAGCACGCCCTGAGCGCAGAGCCGGCTGAACAGACCAAGCGCGTCCGGCGCCCCGACCCAACGGAAGAGATCGCAGCCGCCAAGCGGCTTGAGGCCCGCCTTGGTTAGAACAGCGTCGACTGCGCCCGCCTGGCTCGCCAGCCACGTCCGAGTTTGCGCCCTCCAGGCGTCATCGGCATAGGCCTCCAGCCCCATCGTCAGGGCGTCGACCCCGACCGGCCAGTCGCCCAGAAGCGCGCGAAATTCTCGCGTGAAAACCTTGTTTCCAATCAGGAAACCCAGTCGCACCCCAGGCAATCCATAGAACTTGCCGAATGAGCGCAAAATTACCAGCCGGTCGATCTCCAGGTCAGCGACGCTGAGCTCGGGCGCGACCTCGCCGAAAGACTCGTCGACGACCGTCCAGCGCCCGGCGTCCGACCGTTCCGCCGCCAGGGCGGCCAAGACGCCGCGCTCGATCCGCCGGCCGTCGGGATTGTTTGGATTGACCAGCACCAGCACGTCGGCGCGGACGGCGCCCGGATCGTCCAGCGACGCGATGAAGTTCGGAGGCGACGCCACCCAGCTCTCGGCATGGCCGCCATAGATCGGGGCCAGCAGCGCGACCTGCCCGCCGCCGATCAGACCGGGCAGCAGCCGCAGCGCCGCCTCCGCGCCGGAGGTGGCGACCACGCGGCCGGGGTCGGCGACGCCGAACGCCCGCGCGGCGACCGCCTCCAGTTCGGCCAGCTCAAGCGGATCCGGCAGCCGGCGCAGAGCGTCGGCCGGCGCCCGCTGGCCGGACCAAGGCTCGGGATTGATCCCAGTCGACAGGTCCAGCCAGGGACGCGGCGCGTCCGGAAAAGCGGCCATCGCCTCGCGGAGACGGCCGCCATGCCGGAAGGCGCCGATGGTGGAAATCGACGCCTTCATGGGCCTAGAAGCGCGCCCGCAAGCCGACGAAGGCTCCGCGTCCCGGCGTCCCGTAGTTCAGGATGGTCTGGTAGTCCTTGTCGAAGGCGTTCTCGACCCGGCCGAAGACCTCGAGGGTCTCGTTGATCGGATAGGCCGCGCGCAGATCGACCAGGGTATAGTCCTTCACCACCTGGGTGTTGGCGTCGTTGTTGTAGGTCTTGCCGACGTAACGCACCGCCACCGTCGTGGTCAGACCGACCGGCCAACGATAGGCGGCCGACAGGTTGCCCATGTTTTTCGGGCGACGGGTCAGCTGCTTGCCCTTGCTGGCGCCCGAGTCGGACTCGGCTTCGGTATAGGTGTAGTTGCCGGTGATGGTCAGGGCCGGGACCGGCTTGACCTCGCCGATCAGTTCCACCCCTTGCGCCTTGGTCTTCTGGACGTTGTCGTAGTAGCCGAAGCGGAACGCGCCGTTCGGATTGCACAGGGCCGTGGTCGAGCCCGAGGCGCACGAGAAGAAGCGGATCTCGTTGTCGGCCTCGCGGTGGAACCAGGTGGCCGAGGCGCGGGCCTTGCCGCCGAAGAAGCGCTGCTCGATCCCGGCGTCCCAGCTGTCGAAATCTTCCGGCGACAGGCTGAGGTTGCCGTACTCGCTGTAGAGCTCGTAGAGGCCCGGGGCGCGGAAGCCCTGGCCGAAGCTGGCGCGCACGACCGTATTACCTTCGTTCAGCGCCCAGGCGGCCGCGACTTGCCCGAGGGTGTGCGAACCATAGGTGTCGTGGTCCTCGTAGCGCAGGCCGCCGGTCAGGGTCAGGCCCTTCACCGGCTCGACCTGCAGCTGGCCGTAAAGGCTGTCGACGCCGACGCGGCCGGTGCTGAATGCGGGGTTCGGCTTGAGGACCGTCGGCGAGCGCGTGCGCATACGGGCCCTCTCGGTCTCGGCGCCGAAGGTGGCGGTCCAGATGTCCGAGATCGCGAACACGCCCTGATATTCGAAGCGCTTGTTCTTGCCGGCGGCGTCGAAGGTCAGTGGCGCGGCCGGGCGGGCCGGATTGATGTTCTCGCGGTCGGTGTCGGTATAGGCGTAGCCGAGGCGGTTGTTCCAGCGACCGTCCAGCAGAGTGAAGTTCAGGCCCGTATAGACGACCAGTTCCTCGGTGCGGCCGAACTCGGCGCTGTCGACGTTGAAGCCGTCGAAGTCGTTCTTGCCCTTCGAATAGACCGAGCGGACCTCGGCCGAGACGTTTTCGGCCAGCGCCACACGGACACGGCCCGACAGGCCGGTGTTCTGGTAGCCGTCCTTCTCCTTGCCGAGCTTGTAGGTCGAGAAGCCGTCGGTGGTGTAGTAGCCGCCGGCTAGGCGCCAGGTGATCTTGTCCGAAGCGCCGCCAACGCCGGCCCGCAGGTAGCCGGTCTTGCGCGCGCCGCCTTCGGCCTCGATCGAGCTGGTGAACGGAACGGTGGGATCGGCGGTGACGATATTGACCACGCCGCCGACGGCCTGGCTGCCCCACAGGGTAGACTGAGCGCCGCGCAGCACCTCGATGCGCGCGATGTCGCCGATCAGCAGGTTGCCGCTGTTGAAGCCGCCCTGGGTCGAGGACGGGTCATTCAGCTTGACGCCGTCGATCAGCACCACGGTGTGCTGGGTCTCGGCGCCGCGGATGTTGAGGCTGGTGGCCGTGCCCGGCCCGCCGTTGCGGGTGAAGCTGACACCCGGCGTCTGGGCCAGCAGCTCCGTCACCGAGATCGCCTGGCTGGCTTCGATGGCGGCCTGCGTCAGGACGGTGACAGACGCGCCGACCTTCTCGATCGGCTGGGCGGTGCGGGTGGCGGTGACGATCAGTTCGGCGACGCCGTTGGCGCCGACAGCGCCGGCGACATCGGCCTCGGGGGCCTTCTGCTCTTCCGCCATGGCCGAACCGGCGACAAGGAGGGTTGCGAGCGCGGTGGAGCTCAAAAACGTTCGGATCATGTTTCAATCTTCCCAGTTGAACGACCCGCACGGCTGACCGCGACGCACCCGCAAGCTGGAAAGCCATACGTACGCCCCGGACCGTCGCGCGGCCCTTTGACTGTCGTTTCGCGGGAGATCCCGTTCGTTCGGCGCACCCCGGCCGAGCGATGAACGACTGCGCCGGGCAGGTCTCCTGGCTCACGGGTCGTCGCTCTTGGCGTCGCCTTCCCAGGGTCCGGAGACCCCAGTGGCATGTGACGCTAGAACTCGCCGCTTACAGTTGCGGGGGCAGCCGAGGTCTTGAACCTCGTTCCCTTTTAATCCTCTTTCGAGGAGCCTAGTGCGGGGGCAGCCCTATAGACTGCGCCGCTTACGGTCAATGTGGAGCTTCCATGACGTCGATCCTGGTGCTGGGCGGAGCCCGTTCCGGCAAGAGCGCCTTCGCCCAGAAAGCGGCGGAAATCGCCGCTGGAGCGGTGCGTCCGGTGCTGATCGCCACCGGCCAGGCCTTCGACGACGAGATGACCGAGCGCATCGCCCGCCACCAGGCCGACCGGGGCGAATCATGGACCACGGTGGAGGCGCCGCTGGCCCTGGCGGAGGCGATCGCCGCCCTGCCCGCCGACGCCGTGGCGGTCGTCGACTGCCTGACCCTGTGGCTGTCGAACCTGATGCTGGACGAGCGCGACATCGCGACGGAGGCGACCGCTCTGGTCGAAGCCGTCGCCGCCTGCCCCGCCCGCCTCTGGCTGGTCAGCAACGAGGTCGGTTTGGGCCTCGTGCCCGAGACACCGCTCGGTCGACGGTTTCGGGATGAGGCCGGACGGCTGCACCAGCGGCTCGCGCAGGCGGTCGACGAGGTCTATTTCGTGGCGGCCGGGCTGCCGTTGAAGCTGAAGCCGCAGGGGTGAATTCCCGTCGGCGTGCGGGCGCTTTTCCTTCTCCCCTTGCGGGAGAAGGTGGCGCGCGGCACCGGATGAGGGGGTGATAAGCCTGTCGGATTAGCTTTACGGCGCAAGCGGTTAGCCCCCGTGTGACCCCTCATCCGACCGCCTTCGGCGGCCACCTTCTCCCGCAAGGGGAGAAGGGTGACTCACGAGCGTTCGCCGCCCTCCATCCCCGGCCTCAAAACCCGCCGTATTCTCTCTCCACCTCGTCGCGAGGAAAGGGCGCATGGCCAGCGACCGATTGCGGCGGCGGGGGGTGATCGAGCGGGGACAGGTCCGAGGGGGATACTCGGACGGTCCGGGGATGGGCTTGCTGGGCTCACCCGCCCGCCGTCGGCGTGGTTGGAGGCAAAGGGGCGTGTCAGGCTGTAAGCCCGTCCTCTTCGACCTCTGGGCGCTTCCGGAAACGGAGGCGCCTGGGTCCCGGTAAGGCCTGAACAGGGCCACCCGACGGGACGCTGGCGGATAACGGTTGCGCGGAGCGTCTGGCTTCGTCGAAACGGTATTTCTATTTCCAAACTCCGGACGCTGTCCGGCGCTCCGCCTCCCTTTCCACACCTTCAGCGAGCGATCGCGTGAAGCGGCGGACGCGCGTCCCCCATCCCAAGGAAGAGGCTGGCGCTCGGCGAACAATGCTCGCACACTCATTCAAACGGCCGTTCATCGGCCTTCCAGTGTCCGAGCGCGACCAACAGCGCGGGGAGGAGTACAGAAATGTCCGAGCGCCCATCAACTCAACGACGATCTTCGTGGGCCCTGGCGGCCTTCGCCTCGCCCAATATTCCGATCGCGGCGCTCGGCCTTCCGCTCGTGGTCTACCTGCCCGAATTCTACGTCAGCACGATTGGGCTCTCGTTGGCGGCGGTCGGCGCGGCCTTCCTGTTCGTGCGGCTGATCGACATCTCGCTGGACCCGTTCCTGGGCGGGATCATGGACCGCACCCGCACCAAGCTCGGACGCTTCAGGCCCTGGCTGCTGGGCGGCATGCCGATGGTGGGAATCGGGGCGCTGGCCCTGTTCATGGGCCAGCCCGGCGCGAGCGCCTTCTATCTCTGGGCCTGGCTGCTGGTCACCTATGCCGGCTATTCGATGGTCGTCCTGTCGCACACCGCCTGGGGCGGCGTCCTCTCCAGCGACTATCAGCAGCGCTCGCGGATCTATGGCTGGTGGCAGGCTGGCAACATGGTCGGCATGATCCTGGTGCTGTGCCTGCCGCCGCTGCTGGTGGGCGTCTTCAAAACGGGTCACGCCGAGGGCGTGCGCGCCATGGGCTGGTTCATCGTCGCCCTGCTGCCGATCACCATCCTGATGGCCGTCCGCGTCGTGGGCGAGCCGGCCGCGCCGGTCGCGCGGCATGCGGCCGGGATCAAGCAGTACCTGGCCTTGCTGGGCCGTCCGTCGGTGCGCATGCTGCTGTTCGCCGACCTTTTGATGGGTCTGGCGCCAGGCATCGCCGGAGCGCTGTTCCTGTTCTTCTTCGAGCGGGTGAAGCACTTCGACAAGACCCAGTCGGGCGTGCTGCTGCTGATCTATTTCCTGGCCGGCCTGCTCAGCGCGCCGCTGTGGCCCCTGCTGGCCAAGCGAATCGGCAAGCACCGGGCCCTGTCCGTCGCGGCCGTGATCTACGCCATCGTCCAGGTCGCCACCGTGTTCACGCCGGTCGGCAATTCCGGCATCGGCACGCTCGTCCTGATCTTGGCGGGGATCCCCTACACCGCCGCGCCGGTGCTGGTGCGCTCCATGATGGCCGACATCGGCGACGAGGAGCGGCTCACCAGCGGCGTCGACCGCACCGGCCTGCTCTACGCCATCCTGACCGGCACGGTGAAGCTGGGCTACGCCCTGGCGATCGGGGCCTTCCCTGTCCTGCAATGGATGGGTTTCGACCCCAAGGTTCCGACCGTCTCCGGCGACAACGCGCTGATCGCCATGTACGCCGTCGTCCCGGCGACGATGGGACTGGTGGTCGCCGCCGTCATGTTGCGCTATCCGCTGGATGCGACCCGGGTCGCCGAGATTCAGCGCCAGCTCGGGGCGCGGGACGCGGCCGAGGGGGACGCCCCCACAGCGGAGCCGCCACCGAATGTCCTCCCCCAGCAAATCCCCGCCCCTGGCCCCGCCGAATGAAGGCTCTCAAGGCGAAGATGGGCACCCCATCTTCCGCCTGATCGAGATCATGGCCAAGCTGCGCGATCCGGACGGCGGCTGCCCCTGGGACCTGGAACAGACCTTCGCGACGATCGCGCCCTATACGGTCGAGGAAGCCTACGAGGTCGCCGACGCCATCGAGCGCAACGACCTGCCGGAGCTGCGCGACGAACTGGGCGACCTGCTGCTGCAGGTGGTGTTCCATTCGCGGATGGCCGAGGAACAGGGCGCGTTCGACCTGAAGGACGTGGCGGCCGCCATCTCCGACAAGATGATCCGCCGGCATCCACATGTGTTCGGCGATCACGCCTATGAAGACCTCTCGGCCCAGGTCGCTGGCTGGGAAGAGCTGAAGGCCCAGGAGCGCAAGGCCAAGGCCAAGACCGGCGTGCTGGACGACGTGCCGGCGGGACTCCCCGCCCTCACCCGCGCCGTCAAGCTGACCAAGCGCGCCGCCCGCGTCGGCTTCGACTGGCCCTCGGCCCGCGAGGTGCTGGACAAGCTGCGCGAGGAGACCGCCGAGATCGAGGTCGAGATCGAGGCCGGCGACATGGCCAAGGCCCGCGAGGAACTGGGCGATATCCTGTTCGTCTGCGCCAACCTGGCCCGCAAGCTGGACGTCGACCCCGAGGACGCCCTGCGCGCCACCAACGCCAAGTTCGCCCGCCGCTTCGCCTTCGTCGAGGCGGGCCTGGCCGAGCGCGGCAAGACGCCCGACCAGTCCGATCTGGCGGAAATGGACGCTCTCTGGAACGACGCCAAGGCGGCGGAAAAGAAGGGCTAGCCGCCCCTCTCGTCGCGCCTTCTAGTCGATCGTCCCCACGAGGGCGCCGGGGTACTGTCGCTCGAACCGCCCCAGCGCCTGGCTGTCGAGCCGGGTGACGATGGTGACGTCGCCGTCCGGACCGTCGTAGCGGTTCAGCACCCGGCCGTTGCGGTAGATCCAGGCGATGGCCTGGCCGTCCTGGGCCTTCAGCTGGATCTCGACCGGCGGGGAGTCGTCGATCAGGCCGCTGATCCGGCGCAGCAGGGCCTCGCAACCCTCGCCGGTGACGGCCGACACCGTCGAGGCCTCCTTGCGCCGGGCCTGGCCCTCAATGACCTCGCGATCCTCTTCGGACAGCAGGTCGATCTTGTTCCAGACCTCGACGACGGTCTTGCCCTCGTCGAACGTCACGCCCAGTTCGGCCAGCACGCTCTGGACGTCGCGGGCCTGGGCCTCGCTGTCGGGATTGGCCACGTCGCGGACGTGCAGAACCACGTCGGCCTCCTGCACCTCCTCGAGGGTGGCGCGGAAGGCCTCGACCAACTCGTGCGGCAGGTCGGAGATGAAGCCGACGGTGTCGGACATGATCGCCGGCCGCCCGTCGGGCAGCTTCACGGTGCGCAGGGTCGGGTCCAGCGTCGCGAACAGCATGTCCTTGGCCAGGACTTCCGCTTCGGTCAGGCGGTTGAACAGCGTGGACTTGCCGGCGTTGGTGTAACCGACCAGGGCGACGGTCGGGTACGGGACTTTCTTGCGGGCGCTGCGGTGCAGGGTCCGCGTCCGGCGCACCTCCTCCAGCTCCTTCTTGAGCTTGAGGATGTTGTCGCGGATCAGGCGGCGGTCCAGTTCGATCTGGGTTTCGCCAGGACCGCCGGTATTGCCGGTGCCGCCGCGCTGGCGCTCAAGGTGGGTCCAGGTGCGGACGAGGCGCGAGCGTTCGTATTCGAGCCTGGCCAGCTCGACCTGCAGGCGGCCTTCCCGGGTCCGGGCCCTGCGGGCGAAGATCTCGAGGATCAGCCCGGTGCGGTCCACGACCTTCACCCCCAGCGCCTTCTCGAGATTGCGCTGTTGGATGGGCGTGAGCTGATCGTCGAAGACGGCGACGTCGATGTGCTCGACCTCGCAGATCGCCGCGAACTCCTCGACCTTGCCCTTGCCAAACAAGGTGGCGGGCGTGACGGCGCGCAGTGGCGCGATCATCGTCTCGACGACGTCGAGATCAAGCGCGGTGGCGAGACCGACGGCTTCCTCGAGCCGGGCATTGGGATCCCGGGCCTCGAGGGCCGCCTGGCCGCGAAGTTGCCGCGCCGGATGGATGACGAGCGCCTTCAGGATCGGCGCGGCGTGGTCAATCGACCTGGATGTGGATTTGGACAAGCGTCTCTAAATTCAGTCGTCGGAGTCGGCGCTGGGCTCGTAGAGCTGAACAGGCTGAGCCGGCATGATGGTGGAAATGGCGTGCTTGTAGACCAGTTGCGACTGACCGTCGCGACGCAGCAGGACGCAGAAATTGTCGAACCAGCTGACCACGCCCTGCAGCTTCACGCCGTTGACGAGGAAAATGGTGAGCGGCGTCTTCGACTTGCGCACGCTGTTCAGGAAGGTGTCCTGAAGGTTTTGCTTCTTCTCGGCAGACATCGGGGGTTCCCCTCTCGTTGTTATCGGAGGGCAACACGCCCCCCACACAAACAAGGCCATGCTAGAGGATTTTTCGCTGAAAGCGACAAGCGCGCAGGGAAAATTTCCGCAAGGCCGTACGCCATCAAAACGTTTGGATCGAATATTGCTCCGATCTCAGACGGATTTCAGGCGCGCTCGCTCCATATAGGAACGCCGCAGGCCGATCGCCACCGGCCCCGGTTGTCCGTCGCCCAGCTTGACGCCGTCGATCTGGGTGATCGGGGTGACCAGCGAGCCGGCGCCGGTGATGAACGCTTCCTTGGCGGCTTGGGCCTCGGCGATGGTGAACGGCTTCTCGCTGAAGGGCAGGCCGGTTTCGCGGATCACTTCCAGCAGGGTCGAACGGGTTACGCCGCGCAGGATGTTGGCGTTGGTGTCGCGGGTCCGCAGGGCGCCCTCGGCGTCGATGATCCAGGCGTTGGACGATGCGCCCTCGGTCACCAGGCCCATGTCGTCGACGAACCAGGCCTCCAGCGCGCCGCGCTCACGCGCCGCCTGCTTGGCCAGGACGTTGGGCAGCAGGCCGATCGACTTGATGTCGCAGCGGGCCCAGCGGTTCTCGGGGACCGAGATCACCGAAGCGCCCTTGGCGGCCTTGGCCTCGGTAGCCGCGCGATCCAGCGACTTGGCGGTGACGACGATCGCCGGCGACACGGCCGGGTTCGGGAAGGCATGGTCGCGCTTGGCGACGCCGCGGGTGATCTGCAGATAGCAGAGCCCCTCCTTGACCTTGTTGCGACGCACGGCCTCGCGCAGGACCATGGTCAGCGCCGCCTGGCTCATGGGATGGGCGATGCGCAACTCGTCGAGACTGCGCCACAGGCGGGCGAAGTGCCCCTCGGCGTCGGCCAGCTTGCCGTCGAACACGGCCCAGACCTCGTACACGCCGTCGGCCAGCTGATAGCCGCGATCCTCGATATGCACGGCGGCCTCGCCGTGACGCACGAAGCGGCCGTTCACATAGGCGAAACGCGACATCTACTCTTCCTCTTCCGCCCGGGCGCCGGCCACGCCCAAGGACTTGAGCTTCCTGTGCAGCGCCGAGCGCTCCATGCCGATGAAATTGGCGGTGCGCGAGATGTTGCCGCCAAACCGCAGGATCTGGGCGTTCAGGTACTCGCGCTCGAACAGCTCGCGGGCCTCGCGCAGCGGCAGGGCGATGATCCGCTCGGCCCCGATCGCTCCGGCGTTGCCAGCGCTGGGCTGATCGGCCCCCGCCAGCATCTCGGCGGTGATCACCTCGCCGGGCTCGCCCGAGGCCAGGATCAGCATGCGCTCCACGTTGTTGCGCAACTGGCGGACATTGCCGGGCCAGGTCTGCACTTGCAGCGTGGCCAGGGCGTCCTCGCCCAGCTTGCGGCGCGCCAGGCCGGTGGCCTCGCTGATCTTGTCGACGAAATAGGCGATCAGTTCGGGGATGTCCTCGCGGCGCTCGGCCAGGCCCGGCACGCGCACCGGCACCACGTTCAGGCGGTGGAACAGATCCTCGCGGAAGCGACCGCTGGTGATCTCGTCGCGCAGGTCCCGCGAGCTGGACGAGATCACCCGCACGTCGACCTGGACGTCGTTGTCGCCGCCGACCCGACGGAAGCGCTGCTCGACCAGCACGCGCAGGATGCGACCTTGCGTCTCGCGCGGCATGTCGGCGACTTCGTCGAGATAGAGCGTGCCGTTATGAGCGCGTTCGAACACGCCGATCTTGCGCGGGCGACCGCCCTCGCCTTCCTCGCCGAACAGCTCGACATCGAGCCGCTCGGGGGCCATGCCCGCGGCGCTGACGGCGACGAACTCCTGCTTGGCGCGGGCGCTGGCGCCGTGGATCAGGCGCGCCACCAGTTCCTTGCCCGAGCCGGGCGGGCCGGAGACCAGGATGCGGCTGTTGGCCGGCGCGACCTTGAGGATCAGCTGGCGCAGGGCCTGGGCCGGCGCCGACTTGCCGATCAGGCCGTCCGGCGTCAAGGTCTGGGTCCGCAGCCGGCGGTTCTCGCGGCGCAGGCCCGCCGCCTCCAGCGCCCGCTCGACGATCATCAGCAGCCGGTCGGACTTGAACGGCTTTTCCAGAAACTCGTAGGCGCCGCGCTTGATGGCGCTGACCGCGGTCTCGATATTGCCGTGCCCCGAGATCATGATCACCGGCAGGTCGGCGTCCAGTCCCTTGACCATGTCCAGCAATTCCAGGCCATCCATGCCGCCGCCCTGCATCCAGATGTCCAGGACCAGCAGGGCTGGCTTGCGGGCCCGGATCGCGGCCAGGGCCTGGTCGGAATCGGCGGCCGTACGCACGGCATAGCCCTCATCCTCGAGGATGCCGGCCACCAGCTCGCGGATATCGGCTTCGTCATCGACCACAAGAACGTCGGCGCTCATATCATCTCCTCGGCGCCACTCTGGTCCGCATAATTGGGGGCCGTGGCGTGCAGTCGTACGGTCGTCGGGAATTTCAGGATCACGCGGGCTCCGGGAAGCTCGCGGGCGTCGGTCAGGGCCAGGCCGCCGCCGTGGTCCTCCATGATCCGCTTGACGATGGCCAGGCCCAGGCCCGTCCCCTTCTCGCGGGTAGTCACATAAGGTTCGGTGAGGCGATCACGGTCCTTGGCGGGCAGGCCGACGCCGTTGTCCTCGATCGTCACGCACAGCTCGTCGGCGTCCGAGCTGAGGATCGCGGTGATCCGGCCCTTCAGGTCGGGATCGGCCAGCCGGCGCGCGCCGACCGCCTCGCCGGCGTTCTTCAGGATATTGGTCAGAACCTGGCCGATCATCCGTTCGTCGCAGGTGATCCAGACATCCTCGCCGCCCGGCTCCTGCAGCTTGACCTCGATCTCGGCGTCCTGGAACCGCTGTGCGAAGACGGCCTGACGCAGCATCTCGGTCAAGTTGGCCGGCTCGAAGCGCGGCGCCGGCATCCGGGCGAAGGCCGAGAACTCGTCGACCATCCGGCCGATATCGCCGACCTGGCGGATGATCGTCTCGGTGCAACGGTCGAAGGTCTCCAGGTCGCTGGCGATCTCCTTGCGATACTTGCGCCTCAGGCGCTCGGCCGAAAGCTGGATCGGGGTCAGCGGGTTCTTGATCTCGTGGGCGATGCGGCGCGCCACATCCTTCCAGGCGGCGTTGCGCTGGGCGGCCATCAGGCGCGTGATGTCGTCGAAGGTCAGAACGAGCCCCTCGGCCACGTGGCCGGCGGCGCGCACTCGCAGGCGGCGGGTCTCGCCCTCGCGCTGAATATCGACCTCGACGTCGGTGTCGGGGCGGCTTTCCTGCAGCGCCTGCATCACCGTCTCGAACTCGGGCGCCAGTTGAATGAGGTCGGTACCAAGGGCGCCCTCCGGCAAGCCGAGCAAGGTCACGGCGCGACGGTTCACCGCCGAGACCTTGCCGTGCTCGTCCAGGCTGACGACGCCGGCGCTGACGCCCGACAGCACCGTTTCGATGAACAGGCGGCGGCTCTCGGCGTCGAGGCTGGCCGCCTTCAGCGCGGCCTGCTGCAACTGCAGCTCGCTGGTCATCATGTTGAAGGCGTTGGACAGCGCCCGGATTTCCTCGGGGCCGGTGTCGGCCTCAACCCGGGCGTCGAGGTCGCCGCCCGAGACGCGGCCCGCCGCCTCGACCAGGCCCGCCACCGGGCCGGCGATCGAGTTGGCGGCGGCGATCCCCACCCAGATGGCGGCCACGAGGACCAGCAGCGCCGTCTCCAGATAACTGAGGCCGAAGATCGCCTGGATCCGGCCGCGGCTGCGTTCGGCGTCGCGGTACGAGACCAGGGCGTCCTGGGTCTCGATCAGGTGGGTCAGGATGCCCTTTTCGATTGGCCGGACGACATAGAGATAGGCGTCCGGGAAGCCGTTCAGCTTGTAGAGCGCTCGGAAAAGATCGGTCGAGACGAAGCGCTGGGCGGTGACCTCGCCGCTGTCGGTGGCCTGGTAGCTGGACGGTGGCGGCGCCAGGAATGGCGGCGCGTCGCGCAGTTCGGCCCGGGCCAGGACGCGGCCGTCACGGTCGAGGATGTAGGCGGCGGCGAAGCCGTTGTTCCTGGTCTCGTCCGCCAGGAAGTGCCCGAACGCCACCGGCGAATGGGCCAGGGCCGGCGCGGCCTCATTCAGGTTGGCCGCCATCGGGCCGATGTGCTCGGAGATATAGTTCTTCTGCTGCTCGACATACGAGATGGCGACCTTGGCCGAGTTGCCGACCACGGTTTGGACTCGCTGGCTGAACCAGCCATCCACGCCGCGGTTGACCAGCACCCCGAAGAACAGCGCCACGATCACCGCCGGGGCCACCGCCGCCAACGAGAACAGGCCGACGAAGCGTAGGTGCAGACGGGCGCCGGCGTCGCTGGCCCGGGCGTCGATCAGGTCGTAGAGGCGCAGGCCCACCACGGTGGCCACGCCCAGGATCAGCACCAGATTGAAGCCCAGCACCACCAGGATGACCGTCGAGGCCGTGCTGATCGAATCGGTCTTGGGCGGCGACGAGGCCAGGGCGACGCTGGCGACGGTCAGGATCACCGCCAAGGCGTAGGCCCCGCCGGTCAGGTAGCGCGACCGCAGAAGCTCTCGCCACCAGGCCCGGCTGAACCGGGTCGGCGGGGCTTCCGATCCCGTCGCGTAAGCCACTGAAGACATCGGCGGGGAGTTTAGGAGCGTGTGTCCTAAATTCAACAGCTATGTGCCGAGAAAGCTTCAGCGCCACGGAGTGCGCCCGGCGCGCTCCGCTCCTTTTCGAGACTAGGGCCTGCTCAAGCAGGCCCTACCGGCGACCGCGCGTCATCTCCACGCCCAGGTCCTGAATCTTCTTGCGCAGGGTGTTGCGGTTCAGGCCTAGGATCTCGGCGGCCCGCACCTGGTTGCCACGCGTGGCCGACAGGGTCAGCTGGATCAGAGGACGCTCCACCTCCTCCAGGATCCGGTCGTAGAGGCCGGGCGGCGGCACGCCGTCGGGCTGGTCGGCGAAGTGCGAGGCCAGATGGCGTTCGACCAGCATCGACAGGGTGAGCGGCCCCTCTTCCGACCGGACGGCCGGGGTGTGATCCTGCAGTTCGCGGTCGACGATGCGGGCGGTGATCAGTTCCTCGGCATAGAGGGCGCACATCCGGCGCATCAGGTTCTCAAGCTCGCGGACATTGCCCGGCCACGGATGGGTCTTCAGGCGGTCCAGGGCGCTCTGGTCGATCGTCTTGGCCGGCAGGCCTTCTCGGGCGGCGCGAAGCAGGAAGGTGCGGGCCAGGTCCGGGATGTCTTCCACGCGATCGCGCAGCGGTGGCAGGCGCACCGGCGCGACATTCAGGCGGAAGAACAGATCCTCGCGGAACAGACCCTGCTGGATCAGGCCGCGCAGGTCCCGGTTGGTGGCGGCGATGATCCGCACGTTGGGGCGACGACCGGTCTTGGGATTGATTACCGGCTCCGTGCCGTCGATCACGCGCAGCAGGCGGGTCTGGGCGTCCAACGGCATGTCGCCGATCTCGTCCAGGAACAGGGTGCCGCCATCAGCCTCTATCAGGCGCCCATTGTCGCCCTCCCCGCGTCCGAACAGCTCGGTTTCGACCCGCTCGCGCGGCACGGCGGCCAGGTTGATGACTACGAACTTGCCGTCGCGGCGGCGACCCAGCTCGTGCAGAGCGCGGGCGACCAACTCCTTGCCGGTGCCGCTTTCGCCCAGGATCAGGACCGTCAGGTCGGCTCCGACCAGTCGGGCGATGGTGCGATAGACCTCCTGCATCGGCGCCGAGCGGCCGATCAGCGGCAGGCGCTCATCGCGCATGGCGCGGGCTTGGGCCTTGGAGGCCTCGGCGTCGGCCGGCCGCGACAGGGCCCGGCGCGCCGCGGCGGTGATGTCGTCGAGGTCGAAGGGTTTGGAGACATATTCGAACGCCCCGGCGTCGGCGGCGTTGACCGCCGTCAGCAGGGTGTTCTGCGCGCTCATCACGATGATCGGCAGCTTGGGCCGCTCCTTGCGGATGCGCGGCAGCACATCGAACACGTTCTCGTCCGGCATCATCACGTCGGTGACGACCAGGTCGCCCTCCCCGTCCGTGACCCACTTGAGCAGGGTGGTGGCGTTGCCCGTGGCGCGGACCTGATAGCCGAGGCGGGTGAAGGCCTGGCTGAGCACCAGACGCACCGAGCTGTCGTCGTCGGCGATCAGAATCTTCTTGCTCGCGGCGTTCATGCTCAGGCGTCTCCGAAGGCAGTTTCAGTGTTCGAGATTTCTGGGGCGACCGGCAGCAGCACGCGGAAGACGGTGCGGCCGGGCTCGGACTCGAAATCGATCAGACCGCCGTGGGCGGTGACGAGCTTGGTGACCAGGGCCAGGCCCAGGCCCGTGCCATTGGCCTTGGTGGTCACGAAGGGCTGGAACAGGTGGTCGCGCAGGCTGGCCGGCACGCCCGGTCCGTTGTCGATCACCTTCACCTCGATCGGCGCGCCGCTGGCGGTCTTGCCGTCGGCGCCGCGCACACGGACGCCGGGGCGCCAGGCGGTGTGGATCGAGATCTGGCCGCGATCGTCACCCCGCATGTGGGCGGCTTCTGCCGCGTTCTTGGTCAGGTTCAGGAAGACCTGGATCAGGTGATCCTCATCGCCCCACACAGGCGGCAGCGACGGGTCGTAGCTTTCCTTCAGCGTCAGGCCGTCGGCCACCCCGTTGGCGACCAGCGCCCGGACACGGTCCAGCACCTGGTGGATGTTGACCGGCTCGCGCGGCGTCGGCGCGGCTTCGGAGAAAGCCTCCATGCGGTCGACCAGGCGGCGGATGCGGTCTGTCTCATCGACGATCAGCTGGGCCAGCGGCTGGTCGACGGCGCTGGCGCCGGTTTTCAGCAACTGGGCGGCGCCGCGAATACCGGCCAGCGGGTTCTTGATCTCGTGAGCCAACATCTTGCCCAGGCCCACGACCGAGCGCAGGCCGGCCGCATCGGCGGCCTTGTCGACACCCAGGACGCCCTTGACGTGCAGGGTCAGCAGCACCGAACCATCGCCCAGCGGGACGGCGGCGCCGTCGGCCTCGAACGGCGGCTGGCCGAACAGGTTGACCTCGACGCCATGCTCGCGGACCAGCGCGCCTTCGAAGATCGCACGGTCCAACAGCGAGACCAGCACCGAACCCGGCGGCAGGGCGGCGCGGAAGCGGCCGCGCGCCAACAGCGACAGGCCGTGTCCGAACAGAGCCTCGGCGGCCTCGTTCACCGCCACCAGCCCACCGTCGCGGTCCACCACCAGGGCGGGCTCGGGGCTGAGATCGAAGGCGGCGGCCTTCAGGGCCTCGGGCGTGAGGCCGCCGAATACGCGGGCGTGGTCGGTCATGCGGCTAATCTCCCGCCCGCCAGCCAGAGATCGCGCAAGGCGACCTCAACGGCGGCGGGGTCTTCCAAGCGGCACAGGGTCGCGCGAGCGGCCCGGCGCGCCTCGGCCGTTTCCGGCCAGGGCGCGGCCTCGATGTATGAGGCCAGGTGCTTGCGAAACATCTTCAAGCCCAGTTTCTCGCCGTAGAACTCGAGGCTGCGGCGGAAATGAGTGAGGGCGATGGCCAGGCGCTCTTCGGCTTCCGGCTCGGCGAAGCCCCTGCCTTCGAGCGCGGCCTCGATCGCGCAGGCTATCCAGGGGCGGCCATAGACGCCCCGGCCGATCATCACGCCATCGGCGCCGGATTGTTCAAGCGCCATGCGGGCGCTGTCGCCGTCGATGATGTCGCCGTTGACCAGCACCGGCACCGAGACAGCCTTCTTGACCGCCGCGACAGCGGTCCAGTCGGCGACGCCCTTGTAGAATTGGTTGCGGGTGCGGCCGTGAACCGTGATCGCCTTGGCCCCGGCGGCTTCGGCCCGGCGGGCGATATCGGGTGCGTTCAGGCAATCGACGTCCCAACCCAGGCGCATCTTCACCGTCACGGGAACGTCGACGGCCTTGACGGCGGCGGCGACCAGCGCCTCGGCAAGGTCAGGCTCGCGCATCAGGGCCGAGCCGCAGGCGACGCCCTTGGTGACTTCCTTGGCCGGGCAACCGAAGTTCAGATCGATGATCTCGGCCCCGGCCTCCTGCGCCATGCGGGCGCCCTGGGCCATGAAGGCGATGTCGCGGCCGACCAGTTGGATCACGGTCAGCGGCAGGCCATCGCCGACCGCCGCGCGGCGCACGACATCCGGCCGCCCCCGCGCGAGCTCCGCGCTGGCCACCATCTCCGTCGCCACGTAAGGCGCGCCGAGCGCCGTGGCCGTTTCTCTAAAAGGCAGATCCGAAACCCCGGTCATGGGCGCGATCCACACCCGACCGGGAACTTCGACCCCGCCGATCTCGAGCGTGTTGCTCATTTTATGATCATCCCCGCAGCATTCTTTTTAGGCACATTGTGCAGCGCAGTAAAGCCCAGATCGACTAGACTTCGGCGGCCACCGGACTAAACAGCCGCCATGACCTTTTCCGCCGTGATCGTCGCCGCCGGTTCGGGAAGCCGAGCCGGTCCGGGCCAGGCCAAGCAGTGGCGTCCCGTGGCGGGTAAAGCCGTTCTGCGCTGGTCGGTCGAGGCCTTCCTGGCGGCCGGGGCTGCCGAAATCGTCATCGTAACGACCGAAGACGGCGAAAACGCGCTCCCAGAGGTGCTGAATGGCCTCCCTGGCTGGCGTGTGGCCCGTGGCGGCGCGACGCGGGCGCTGTCGGTGCGGTCGGGCCTCGCGGCGCTCACCGATCGTCCCCAGGACGAGGCGGTCCTGATCCACGACGCCGCCCGCCCCTTCCTGACCGGCGCGATCATCGACGGCGTGCTGAAGGCGCTCGAGAGCGCCGACGCGGTCTTGCCCGCCCTGCCCGTCGCCGACACGCTCAAGCGCGGCGAGCCCGGCCAGAACCTGATGACGATCTCGCGCGAGCACCTCTGGCGCGCCCAGACGCCGCAGGCCGCGCGCCGCGACACTCTGCTCGCCGCCTATGCCGCCTGGGCCGGGGACGAGCCGACCGACGACGCCCAGGTGGTGGAAGCCGCGGGGGGGCGCGTGGCTATCGCGCCGGGCGGCCCGCTTCTGATGAAACTCACCTATCCCGAGGACTTCGCCATGGCTGAAAGGCTCGCCGGCGCGGCGCGCATCACTCGAGTCGGCCAGGGCTTCGACGCCCACCGCTGGGGGCCGGGCGAAGAGGTCTGGCTTTGCGGCGTGGCCATCAAGCACGACGAGACGCTGATCGGACATTCGGACGCCGACGCTGGCCTGCACGCCCTGACCGACGCGATCCTGGGCGCGATCGGCGAAGGCGACATCGGCGACCACTTCCCGCCGACCGACCCGAAGTGGAAGGGCGCGGCCTCGGACCAGTTCCTCAGGCGCGCCGCCGAGCTGGTCGCGGCCAAGGGCGGGGCGATCGTCAATGTCGACGTGACCCTGATCTGCGAGCGCCCGAAGATCAAACCGCATCGGTTGGCCATGCGTGAGAGGCTGGCCGAGATCCTCGACCTCCCGCTCGACCGGGTCAGCGTCAAGGCGACCACGACCGAGAAGATGGGCTTCACCGGTCGTGGCGAGGGTTTGGCCGCGTCCGCCGTCGTGGCGGTCGAGACGCCGGCCTGAACGGTCTAAGCTAAGGCCTACGAATCCGGAGACGCCGATGTTCCCGCTGGAAATCGAGACCCTGGCCCGGCTGCTGATCGACGAGGCGCGCGCCAAGTCGCTTCGCCTCGTGTCGGCCGAGAGTTGCACCGGCGGCCTGGTGGCCGGGGCGATCTGCTCGATCTCCGGCGCGTCCGACGTCTTCGAGCGCGGGTTCGTGACCTACACCAACCGCGCCAAGTCCGAGATGCTGGGCGTGCCGGGCGACCTGATCGCCGACCACGGCGCGGTGTCCGAGCCGGTGGCGCGGATGATGGCCGAGGGCGCTCTGCGCGAGAGCAATGGCCATGTCGCTGTATCGATCACCGGCATCGCCGGTCCTGGCGGCGGCACGCCGATGAAGCCGGTTGGCACGGTCCACTTCGCCGTGGCTCGCGCCAATCGCTCCGTGGTCCATAGGCGCGAGCACTTCGCCGGCGAGACCCGCGAGGCCGTGCAGTTGGCGGCGGTGCGAACCGCGCTGGAAATGCTCCGCGAGGCGGTGGCCTAGTGCCCGAAACCGCGCCCAGCGACTGGCGGCGCTTCGCGGGCGCTGGCCTCTCGCAGAAGGCGTTGAAGGCCGCGGCGGCCCGCAAGACCGAAATCCGGCACGCGATCCGAGTGTCGGCCGCGGTCGGCGCGGCCTTCGCCCTGGCCACCCTGCTGCGCCTGCCGCAAGGGTATTGGGCGGTGTTCACCGCCGTGATCGTGGTGCAGTCCAGCCTGGGGGCGACCATCACCGCCTCGATGGAGCGCTTCATGGGCACGGTCGTCGGCGCCCTGGCCGGCGCCGTGGCGGCCTATTTCCATGCCAAGTGGCCGGAGTTCGGCGGCGTGATCCTCTGCGTCACGGTGGCGCTGCTGTCGTTCGTGGTCTCGATGCGGCCGGCGCTGAAGGTCGCGCCGGTCACCGCCGTGATCATGCTGATCGGCCAGACGACCCATATGGACCCGCTGATCGCCGCCAGCCTGCGGGTCGCCGAGATCACGGTCGGCAGCCTGGTGGGCGTCGCCGCCACCCTGCTGATCTTCCCGGCCCGCGCCCACGCCTCGGTGGTGACCAGCGTCCAGAAGATCGCCGGCCTGCAGGCGCACATCCTCGACAGCTATATTCTCATGCTGCGCGGCGCGCCGGGACCAACCGACTATCTCAAGGCCCAGGACGACCTGCGCGCGGCGCTGGCCAAGCTGCAGACGTCGATGACCGAGGCCGATCGCGAGAACGCCAGCAAACTCAGCGAGCGATCGGTGTCAGACGCCCTTCCACGCACGCTTTGGCGGCTGCGCAACGACACGGTGATGGTCGGCCGCACCTTGCGCGAGCCCTTGCCGGCCGAGGGGCTGGCGCCGGCCGCCGCCGACATGCTGGAGGCCAGCGCCAAGTTCCTGCGCGGCGCGGCCGACCTGCTGGCTGGCGGCCCGCGTCCGGACCGCGTGGCCTTCGCCGAAGTCCACCAGACCTTCCAGGCCTGCGTCGAGGGTTTGCGCCAGAAGGGTCTCACCCGCGGGCTTGAGTTCGACGACGCCGCGCGGGTGTTCGGCCTGGTCTTCGCGATCGAGAACCTGTTCGGCAACCTCGGCGACTTCGAGGAGCGGATCGAGGAAGCCGTGGCCAAGAAGGACTAAGCTAGGAACGATCGGGCTTTGCGCCGTAAATCTGCCTCGCCCGATCCTCGAAGCAGGCGATCAGCTTGTTGGCGGCCTTGTCGATATTGGCGGCCAGCATGGCGTCCAGCAGCGCCGCCTTGAAGGCGAAGTCGATCACGAACTCGACGCGGGTCGCGTCGCCCTCGGGCGCGAAGCGCCAGCCATTAGTCAGGCGCTTGAAGGGGCCGTAGAGCAGGCTGACGTCGATGCTCAGCGCGTCGCGATCGCGGCGGACGCGGGTGGCGAACTTCTCGCGCAGGAACGAGAAGCCGACCTGGGCCTCGGCGTCGACTGTGCTGATGGGGCCGTCGACGCGGCCGTTCCAGGTGCGCATGCCGGTGATCCACGGCACGAACTTCGGATAGGCCTCGACGTCGCCAACCAGTTCGAACAGCTGCTCGGGCGCGTACGGAAGCACCCGCGTGACCACGTGACGATGCACGGCTTTCTACGCGGTGCGGGCGTCGAGCGCGCGACGAGCGGCCTGCAGCTTGGCGAAGTCGTCGCCCGCGTGGTGCGACGAGCGGGTCAACGGGCTGGACGACACCATCAGGAAGCCCTTGGCCCGGGCGATCGCCTCATAGGCCTTGAATTCTTCCGGCGTCACGAACCGGTCGATGGCCGCGTGCTTGCGGGTGGGCTGCAGGTACTGGCCGATGGTGATGAAGTCGACGCCGGCCGAGCGCATGTCGTCCATGACCTGCATGACCTCCTCCTTGGTTTCGCCCAGACCGACCATCAGGCCGGACTTGGTGAACTGGGAGGGATCGCGCTGCTTCACGCGGTCCAGCAGGCGCAGCGAGTTGTAGTAGCGAGCGCCGGGGCGGATCTTCAGGTAGAGCCGCGGCACGGTCTCGAGGTTGTGGTTGAAGACGTCCGGCTTGGAGTCGATCACCACGTTCTCGGCGTTGTCCTTGCGCAGGAAATCCGGCGTCAGGATCTCGATGGTGGTGCTCGGCGCGGCCGCGCGAATGGCGGTGACCACTTCCGCGAAGTGGCGAGCGCCGCCGTCCAGCAGGTCATCGCGGTCCACCGAGGTGATGACCACGTGCTTGAGGCCCATCTTGGCGACAGCCTCGGCCACGCGGCGCGGCTCGTCGGGATCCAGCTGGGTCGGCAAGCCGGTGGTGACGTTGCAGAAGGCGCAGGCGCGCGTGCAGATCTCGCCCATGATCATCATGGTCGCGTGCTTCTGGCTCCAGCACTCGCCGATGTTCGGACAGGCCGCTTCCTCGCAGACCGTGGTCAGCTTGTGCTCGCGCACGATGCCCTTGGTCTCGTTGTATTGACCCGTGCCAGGCGCGCGGACTCGCAGCCACTCGGGCTTGCGAAGCACCGGCGTGTCCGGGCGGTTCTGCTTTTCGGGGTGGCGCGCCGCCCGGTCATCCGAGCCGCGAGCCTTGAGGGTGTCGATCACCGTGGCCATGGCGCCTAAATCGGTCTTCTTGGCTCGCGGATCAAGCGCTTGATCTTGCTTAAGTCAGCAACGCGCGAAATGACTGTGCCGGTATGCGTCGCCGCCTCCTCGCTATCGCCCTAGCCTTGACCGTTTCCGCCTGTGGCGACGGGGGCTCGCGCGCGCCGTTCGCCGAGAGCCGGACGCCGCCGTCACTGAGCGCGCGGTTCTACCCGCCCCAGGGCTGGGCCTGGGGCTACGTGCGCAGCGGCGAGGGCCTGGTGCAGCGCTACGGCGTCACCGCGCCGCCCGTCGCGCCCAGGGCGACGATCCTGATTCTGACCGGCTACGGCGAAAGCGCCGAGAAATGGTTCGAGACCGTCACGAACCTGACGGCGCAAGGCTTTTCGGTGTGGGTGCTGGAGCGTCAGGGCCAGGGCGGATCCGAGCGCGAGACACCCTGGCGCGACCTCGGCCATGTCGACAGCTTCGATCCCGACGTCGACGCCGTACGCGCCCTGGTGAAAGGCGTGATCCGGCCGGGACCCGACATGCCGCTTGTGGTGCTGGGCCATTCCGAGGGCGGACTCGTGGCCCTGCGCGCCGCTCAGCAAGGCCTGGCCATGGACGGACTCGTCCTCTCTTCCCCCGCCTTCGGGCTGACCGCCCTGCCCCGGCCGCGCTCGGACTTCGCCAGGTTCACCCCCGCGATGCGGTTCCTTCGCTTGGGCTGGATCAAGACCCCGGACCAGCCCGGCTGGCGGCGGGACGCGCCGGATGACGGCCTTACCCACGACCCGGTTCGCGGCAGGGTGCAGGCGGCCTGGATGCTGGCCAATCCCGACCTGCGTATGGGGGGCCGGAGCCTGGGTTGGTTCGCGGCGTTCTTCGATGCCTCCGAAGCCGCCGCCCATGACATCCGTAGAACGAACGTTCCAACGCTGATGCTGACCGCCGACCACGACAAGGCCGTTTCGGCCACGCCGCAGACCCGGCTTTGCGCGGCGATGGCCACCTGTCAGGAGACCCGTTACCCGATGTCGGGACATGACCTGCACATGGAATCGGACGCGGTTCGCCAGGCCTGGCTGGCCGCGATCGTAGATTTCACCCGAACCCGGACAGCCGCCAAGGCCCTGCCTCGCAGGGGGTGATCCTCACGGTTTGTGACTCTTTCTTGCAAAACCGGACCTTCCCCGGCAGACTCGACGTTTAAGAACGGGAGCGCGCTTTCGCTCTTCGGGGAGGTTTCGCCGGGATGCCGGTAGCTTACGACGCGCAAGCTGGCCACAAGGCCATCTTCGACGCCCTCATCGACGCCCGCGACAAGTATGGCGCCAAGAAGCCGATCCTGGAGGACCAGGACCGCAATCCTCTGTCCTATACGGATCTGATCCGCGCCAGCTTCGCACTGGGCCGTAAGATCGCGGCCATGACGAAGCCGGGTGAGAACGTCGGCATTCTATTGCCGTCGGGCTCGGGCTCGGTGGTGACGTTTTTCGCCCTGCACGCCTTCGGCCGCGTGCCGACCATGCTGAACTTCACGGCGGGTCTGCGGAACATCAAGGCCGCCTGCAAGCTGGCCAAGATCAAGCGCGTGCTGACCGCCCACAAGTTCATCGAACTGGGCAAGCTGCACGACATCGTCGATGCGATCGGCGAGCACGCCGAGGTCACCTATCTGGAAGACGTGCGCGGGACGATCGGCTTCGGCGACAAGCTGTTCGCCGCCGCCGCGGGCCTCTTCCCACGGCGGTTCCGCGCCCCGGCCAAGCCGTCGGACAAGGGCGTCGTGCTGTTCACCTCGGGCAGCTTCGGCGCGCCGCGCGGCGTGGTGCTGACCCAGGCCAACCTGGTGTCGAACGCCCAGCAGATCGCCGCCCACATCGCGCTGGATCCGGCCTGGGTGTTCTTCAATCCACTGCCGGTCTTCCATTGCTTCGGCCTGACCGCTGGAGTGATCCTGCCGCTGATGACCGGCATGAAGGCGTTCCAGTACCCCTCGCCGCTACACACCAAGCAGATCCCGCCGCTTATGAAGGACGTCGGAGCCTCGGTGCTTCTGGCGACGGACACCTTCGTCAACCAGTACGCCCGCTCCGCCGAACCCGACGAGATGTCGGGCCTGAAATTCATCGTCTGTGGCGCCGAGAAGGTTCGCGACGAGACGCATAACCTCATCGCCGAAAAGTTCGGCGGCGTGCCGGTGCTGGAAGGCTATGGCGCGACCGAGGCGTCGCCGGTGATCGCGGTCAACAAGCCCGATGACAATCGACGGGGCACCGTCGGCGGCCTGTTGCCGGGCCAGGAGTGGAAAATCGAGCCCGTCGAAGGCATCCCTGAGGGCGGCAAGCTGCTGGTGCGCGGCCCGAACATCATGGCGGGCTATCTTCGCGAGGATGGCGGCGTCGACGCCCCGGTAGGCGGTTGGCATGACACGGGCGACGTGGTCACCATGACCGACGACCTGTGGATCACCATCAAGGGCCGCGTGAAACGCTTCGCCAAGATCGGCGGCGAGATGGTCTCGCTGACAGCCGCCGAGGACCTGGCCTCGGCCGTGTGGCCCGACGGCCGCCACGCCGTGATCTCGATGCCCGACAAGAAGAAGGGCGAGAAACTGATCCTGGTCACCGACCGTCCCGACGCCGCCGTGGCCTCGCTGGTCGCCCACGCCCAGACGATCGGCGCGCCCGAACTGGCCGTGCCGCGCAAGATTCTCAAGGTGCAGGAAGTGCCCGTTCTGGGCAGCGGCAAGACCGACTATGTCGCCATCCAGCGGATGGCGGAAACCGACGCGCGCGCCGCCTAGGTCGAAATCCGGCGAAGCTGATCAAGCTTCGCCGGAACGTTCCTGTCCTAAGGTCTTTGGGCGCTGCCTAGAACACGCTTCCAAGGGCTTCGAGCTCCGCCCGAAAGCCCTGCTTGCGGCCATGCATGGCGCGCAGGTCGGCCACGAAGGCCTGATGATCGGGATACTCGCCGTAGTCGCCGATCATGACCGACAGCGACTCCGCTTCCAGCAGCTGACGGGCGGCCTCCGCGTAGCGCGCCGCGACGCCGTAGGTCAGCACGTACTGGATCGAGGCGCGCAGCAGCAGCGTCGCGGCCATGGGATAGGCGCCCTCCAGCCGGCGCGCGGCTTCGGCTATCAGGGTGTCGTCGGCGCCGCTGATCTCGCCGGCGCGGGCCAGCACAAGGCGTGAGGCGGCCATCAGGTCCGGCCACGAGACCAAGAACGCCAGCGCCCTGTCGAATTGCGGGAAACGCTTGGCGACCGCCTTGGCCTGATCCTCGGCCTCGACATCGTCGAAGTCCGGCAGGCCTTTCAGATAGGTCCTCAGACGCGGGATCGACAGCGTGCGCTCGAACTCCGACCAGCGGCGTTTCTGGGCCTCCTCGTGGTGACCGGTGGCCTCCAAGGCGTCGAGCATCGCCTCTTCCCAGGCGTCGCGCTCCTCCAGAGAGCTCTGGTGACGGCCGCGCTGGTCACTGGGCGCGCCGGCATGCAGGGTCGCCAAGGCGTCCTCGGCGCGCCCGGCCTCCAGCAAGCGGCGCGCGATCTCGGCCGAGACCAGGGGCGTACGGCGCAGCTCCGGCGCGAAGGTCGCCTCGAAGGCGTCGACATCGCCGCTGGCGTCGGCCAACCGGCGCAGGGCGTCCCTGTAGATCCCGCTGCGAGCGTCGCGGATGGTGCGCGCGGCCAGCAGCTTTTCCAAGGTTTCGCGGAGGTGGGCTTGCCCCTTCTCGCCAAGCAACGGCCCCAGCGCGTTCACCACCGGTCCGAACTGGGCATAATCGTCGCGACGCAGCAGGTTGGCGATCCGGTCGGCGAGGACAATCGGATCCGGCATGGCCCCGGCGGCGATCGCGCCGACCCCGTCGCGAGCGGCCAGGAACACGTCGCCGATGGGGCCCTCGGCCTGGCTGAGGCGATCCAGGGTCGGCGTCGCCAGATCCAGCAGGTCCAGCATCAGGTCGAGCGCCGCGGTGGCGTCGTCCTGCGCCAACCGCTCGATCATCCCGCGATGCAAGTCGAGATCCCTGGCGAAGGCCGCGCGCTTGCGCCAGTTGATGCGAGACGACGACTTGCCGATCGCCGTCAGACGCTTGGAGATCTCCAGCGCCAAGCCTTCGGTGTTCGACTCGGCGAACAGTTCCAGCCGCAACACGCGCTTGACGTGGCTGTCGCTGGACAGGTCGAGGAGGATGGCGGCCAGGCGCTCAGGACCCAGGTCGACCAGATTGGCCTCGGAAAGGGTCGTCTTCGATCCCTTCCGAGCCTTGACCGGCTTCACCTTGTCCGGAGCGTCGTCCGTCGTCGTCGCGGCCTTGCGCGCCATCCAGTTTCCTCAAGCGAGGCCTAGATGTGCAGGACTCGGCCGTAAGCGTCCAGAGCGGCTTCGTGCATGGCCTCCGACATGGTCGGGTGGGCATAGACGATGCCGTGCAGGTCTTCCTCGGTCGCTTCCAGGGTGATGGCCGTGACGAAGCCCTGGATCATTTCGGTCACTTCGTGGCCGATCATGTGGGCGCCGATCAGGGCGCCGGTCTTGGCGTCGAATACGGTTTTCACGAAGCCTTCGGTCTCGCCCGCGGCCACGGCCTTGCCATTGACCTTGAACGGGAAGCGCCCCGCCTTGACCTCGATACCGGCCGCCTTGGCGCCGGCTTCGGTATAGCCGACCGAAGCGACCTGCGGATTGGCGTAGGTGCAGCCCGGAATCGGCGAGTGAACGTTCGGGGTCTTGTAGCCGGCGATGGCCTCGGCGGCGTGGATGCCTTCGTGACTGGCCTTGTGGGCCAGCCAGGGCGCGCCGGCGATGTCGCCAATGGCGTAGAGGCCCGGGACATTGGTCTTGCCGTGCTTGTCGGTGACGGCGTGACCACGATCCAGGTTCAGGCCAACGGCGTCCAGACCCTCGCTGTTCGGCGCGATGCCGACGGCGACGATGCACTTCTCGGCCGTCAACTGTTCGATCTTGCCGCCGACGTCGACGGTGACCGAGACGCCGTCCTTGGTCTTCTCGACCTTGCTGACCTTGGCGCCGATGCGGAACTTGATGCCGCGCTTCTCGAACGCCTTCTGGGCGGCCTTGGAGACCTCGGCGTCCTCGACCGGCATGATCCGGTCCAGGGCTTCGACGACGGTCACCTCGGCGCCCAGGGCGCGGTAGAAGCTGGCGAACTCGATACCGATGGCGCCCGAGCCGATCACGACCAGCGACTTGGGCATGGTCTTGGGCGCCAGGGCGTCGCGATAGGTCCAGATCTTGTCGCCGTCCGAGACCGCGCCGATCGCCGGAATCTCGCGAGCGCGGGCGCCGCTGGCCAGGATGACGTTCTTGGCCTGGACCGTACGGCTGCCGCCGGCCTTCAGGGCGATGACGAGCTTGGGCGCGGGATCGCCCTTCTCCAGCTTGGCCTCGCCCTCGATGACCTCGATCTTGTGCTTCTTCATCAGGAAGGCGATGCCGCCCGACATGGTCTTGGCCACGCCACGCGAACGCTCGATGATCTTGGTGAAATCGAAGGCCGGCTTCTCGACCGACAGGCCGTAGCTGTCCAGGTGCGACAGCTGTTCGAAGATCTCGCCCGACTTCAGCAGGGCCTTGGTGGGGATGCAGCCCCAGTTCAGGCAGATGCCGCCCAGGTTCTCGCGCTCGACGATCGCCGTCTTCAGACCCAGCTGGCTGGCGCGGATCGCGGCCACATAGCCGCCAGGACCGGCGCCGATGACGACGACATCGAATTCCGTGGACATGTTCATCTAACCCTAGCTTGGACGTCGTCCGTGGGAAACCGGACGGCCTAGATCGATCGGCCCGCGAGCCGATCCGGGAGAAACTAAAGCAGCGCCTCGATCGCGACCTTGAGGTCTTCGGGCTTCACGGTCGGCGCGAAACGTTCGACGACCTCGCCGTCCTTACCGATCAGGAACTTGGTGAAGTTCCACTTGATCGCCTCGGTGCCCAGCAGACCCTTCTGCTCCTTCTTGAGGAAGCGGTAGAGCGGGTGGGCGTCAGCGCCGTTGACCTCGATCTTGCTCATCACCGGGAAGGTCACGTCGTAGGTCAGCGAGCAGAAGTTCGCGATTTCCTCGGCGTTCCCCGGCTCCTGAGCGCCGAACTGGTTGCAGGGGAAGGCAAGGACTGTGAAGCCGCGATCCTTGTAGGCCTTGTAGAGCGTCTCGAGGCCCTCGTACTGAGGCGTGAACCCGCACTTGCTGGCGGTGTTCACGATCAGCAGCACCTGGCCGCGATAGTCGGCCAGGCTCACGTCCTGGCCGTCCAGCGTCTTGGCCGAATAGTCGTAGACCGACATGCTCGCCTCCAGCCCTGAACCAGATCAAACGATCAGGGTCAGCGGCTCTTCGATCAGCGGCTTGAAGGCCGCCAGGAACTTGGCGCCGATAGCCCCGTCGACCACGCGGTGATCGCAGGTGAGGGTCACGCTCATCACGGTGGCCACGGCCAGTTGGCCGTCCTTGACCACCGGACGCTGCTCGCCGGCCCCGACGCTCATGATCGCGCCCTGCGGCTCGTTGATGATCGAGGCGAACGCCTTGATGCCGAACATGCCGAGGTTGCTGACCGAGAAGGTGCCGCCCTGGAATTCCTCGGGCTTCAGCTTCTTGGACTTGGCGCGAGCGGCCAGATCCTTCACCTCGGCCGAGATCTGGGCCAGGCCCTTGGTCTCGGCGGCGCGGACGATCGGGGTGATCAGGCCGCCGTCGATGGCCACGGCCACGGCGATGTCGGCATGCTTGTGCATGGCGATGCCTTCCGGCGTGTAGGAGGCGTTGGCCTCCGGCACGCGCTTCAGGGCCACGGCCACGGCCTTGATGATGATGTCGTTGACCGACACCTTCACGCCCTGGTCGCTCAGCAGGCTGTTGATCTTGGCGCGCGCGGCCAGCAGGGCGTCGATCTCCAGATCGATCGTCAGCGGGAAGTGCGGCACGTCGCGGAAGCTGTCCGTCAGGCGGCGCGCGATCGTCTTGCGCATGCCGTCCAGCGGAATGAGGTCGTAGGAGCCGGCGGGGATGCCCATCTGCTCCAGCGACTGGACCTTGCGCGGCTCGGCGGCGGCCGGAGCAGCGGCGGCGGGCGCCGAAGCTGGCGCAGCCTTGGCGGCCGGAGCGCCCGACTTGGCGGCTTCCACGTCGGTCTTGACCACGCGGCCGTGCGGGCCGGTGCCCTTGATGCCCTTCAGGTCCAGGCCGGCGGCCGAAGCCAGGCGGCGGGCCAGCGGCGAGGCGAAGACACGCGAACCGTCGGCGGCGACCGGCGCCGGCGCGGCGGGAGCCGGGGCCGCTGCGGGCGCGGCGGCAGGCGTCGGAGCGGCGGCGGCCTTGGGCGCTTCAGCCTTCGGAGCCGGCGCGGGGCTTTCGTCCTCGCCCGCCAGCTTGGCGATCAGGGCGTTGACCTTGACGTTCTCGGTCCCGGCGTCGACCAGGATGGCTTCGACGACGCCTTCATCGACGGCTTCGACTTCCATCGTCGCCTTGTCGGTCTCGATCTCGGCGATCACGTCGCCGGCCTTGACGGTGTCGCCGACCTTGACGTGCCACTTGGCGAGGGTTCCCTCCTCCATGGTGGGCGACAGGGCGGGCATCAGGATGTCGATCGACATTGAGCTTTTTCCTCAATCGTTCGGGACTGTGTCGGCCCATGGTGTGCTGGGTCGCCGTCCGCGATACCCCGCTTGAAACGGGATGAATTCATTGGCCGAGACGATGCGGCCCCCGCCCGTCTGGAGCAAGGGCCGCGCCGGTCTTAGCGGTAGCTGACCGCCTTGGCCGCCTTGACGATCTTCTCGACCGAAGGCAGCGACAGGGCTTCCAGGTTGGCCGCGTACGGGAGCGGTACGTCTTCCTGGTGAACCCGCAGCGGCGGGGCGTCCAGGTAGTCGAAGCCGAACTCCGTGATCCGGGCGACGATCTCGGCGCCGACGCCCATCGGGCCCCAGCCTTCCTCGACCGTGACCAGGCGGTTGGTCTTCTTGACGCTTTCCAGGACCGTGGCGTGGTCCATCGGGCGGATCGTGCGCAGGTCGACGACCTCCGCCGAAATGCCTTCCTTCTCCAGTTCCTCGGCCGCCTTCAGGGCGAAGCCCACCATGCGGCTGTAGGCGACCAGGGTGACGTCCGAGCCTTCGCGGCGGACCTTGGCCTTGCCGATCGGCACGACCCAGTCCTCGACGTCCGGAATGTCGAACTCGTGGCCGTACATCATCTCGTGTTCGAGGAAGACGACCGGGTTCGGATCGCGGATCGCGGCCTTGAGCAGCCCCTTGGCGTCGGCCGCGTCATAGGGCGCGATGACCTTCAGGCCCGGGACGTTACCGTACCAGGCGGCGTAGTCCTGGCTGTGCTGGGCGCCGACGCGCGAGGCCGCGCCGTTCGGACCGCGGAACACGATCGACGACTTGATCTGGCCGCCCGACATGTAGAGCGTCTTGGCGGCAGAGTTGATGATGTGGTCGATCGCCTGCATGGCGAAGTTCCAGGTCATGAACTCGACGATCGGCTTCAGGCCGGCCATCGCCGCGCCGACGCCCATGCCGGCGAAGCCGTGCTCGGTGATCGGGGTGTCGATGACGCGCTTGTCGCCGAACTCCTGCAGCAGTTCACGGCTGACCTTGTAGGCGCCCTGGTACTGGGCGACTTCCTCGCCCATCAGGAAGACGCGGTCGTCCTTGCGCATTTCCTCGGCCATGGCGTCGCGCAGGGCGTCGCGGACCGTGATCTTCTTCATCGGCGTACCCGCCGGGATTTCCGGGTCGGCGAAGGTCGAGGCGGCCGAGATCGGGCCGGCGGCGGCAGGAGCAGCGGCGACCGGAGCCGGGGCGGCTTCAGCGGCGGGGGCGGCGGCCGGAGCGGCCGGAGTCGCGGCTTCGCCCTCGCCCTTCAGGCGCGCGATCAGGGTGTTGACCTTGACGTTCTCGCTGCCGGCCGGAACCAGGATGGCTTCCACCACGCCTTCATCGACGGCTTCGACTTCCATCGTCGCCTTGTCGGTCTCGATCTCGGCGATCACGTCGCCAGCCTTGATGGTGTCGCCTTCCTTGACGAGCCACTTGGCCAGGGTGCCTTCCTCCATCGTGGGGGAAAGCGCGGGCATCAGGATGTCCGTCACTCGGCGGCCTCCAGGTAGACGTCGGTATACAGTTCCGAGGGATCAGGCTCGGGGCTCGTGCGAGCGAACTCGGCGGCCTCGGCGACAATGCGCTTCACGTCCGCGTCGACGCCCTTCAGGTCGTCCTCGGTCACGCCGGCCGCGGCCAGGCGTTCCTTGATGTGGTCGATCGGGTCGCGGGTCGTCTTGACCTCGTCGACCTCTTCCTTGGTGCGGTACTTGGCCGGGTCCGACATCGAGTGGCCGCGATAGCGATAGGTCTTCATCTCGAGGATGTACGGACCCTGGCCGCTGCGGGCGTGCTCCGTGGCGCGGGCGCCGGCTTCACGGACGGCGACGACGTCCATGCCGTCGACTTCCTCGCCCGGAATCCGGAACGACGTGCCGCGCTTGTGAAACGCGGTTTCCGAGGCGGCGCGCTCGACGCTGGTGCCCATGGCGTACTGGTTGTTCTCGATCACGTACACGACCGGCAGCTTCCACAGCTGGGCCATGTTGAAGCTCTCGTAGACCTGGCCCTGGTTGGCCGCGCCGTCGCCCATATAGGCGTACGAGACCTTGCCGTTGCCCTTGTAGTGGTTGGCCAGCGCAAGGCCGGTGCCGAGCGCCACCTGGGCGCCGACGATGCCGTGGCCGCCGTAGAAGCCGGCGGCGACGTCGAACATGTGCATCGACCCGCCCTTGCCCTTGGACGAGCCGCCGGCGCGGCCGGTCAGCTCGGCCATGACTTCTCGGGGATCCATGCCCGCGGCCAGCATATGACCGTGGTCACGATAGCCCGTGATGATCTGGTCGCCCTCCTGCGAAATCGACTGCATGCCGACCGCGATGGCTTCCTGACCGATGTAGAGGTGGCAGAAGCCGCCGATCAGGCCCATGCCGTACAGCTGGCCGGCGCGCTCCTCGAAGCGGCGGATCAGCAGCATGTCCTGATAGAATTTCAGGAGTTCGTCTTTCCCGACGAAAGCGTTGACACCGGTGTCTACCGCCTTCCCCGCCGAGGCCTCAGCCTTGCGCGTGCGCGCCATTCAAATCTCCCTGGCCAATCTTCATCGCGGCCTTCGTCCTGAGAGCGCCACCCGCCGAAAAAACGTCGGTTCCGCGTGGGAGGCGCCCTGGTGTCTCGCCAAGATCAATCCGGGATCGGGTGATCCACGTACTGACCGACAGCCGATTCCAGGAATAGGCGACCCGTCAGCTCGGACGCTTGACCCGGATCACATAGTCCCTCGGGTCGGCATATCCTAGAAGCGAGCGCGCGCGCTCCTCCAGGAGATCAGCCGACAGACTGCCGCTGCGTAATAGACGAGCACGGGCCTCAAGGTCCATCCTCTCCGCGCGTATCTTCCTGAGTTCCTTTGTTTTTGCTGCGAGGTCCGCATTGCGCTGCGAAATGGACAGCAGACCCCGATCACCTGTCAGAGCGTGAAAGGCGAAGTAGAAAATCAGGAAAAAGATCGCCGCGGTCGGCAGGAAGGGTTGCAGTCGGGCGAACATCTCAGGGTCCCAGAGAGGGATTCGTAGGATCGCCGACCGTGCTTAACGCCTTCTAAATCCAGGCGTTGAGCGGTGTCTTTAACAGTTCGCCACTCAGGCGAACGATGCTTTCACGTGAGATCGTTTCACGCGCATCTAGATACTGCGCCGCCGAAGCCATTTCGCGACCGCGAAGGGCGCGGAAATGGTCTCGCTTGAAACCACTGCCGAGCTTTTAGAAAATTTGTGGGTTAACGGTGTCGGGGACCGCACGAACGTCTTCGTCATTCGGCCTGGCGGACCAGAATCGCACCCGAAATGCAAAAGGCGCGGCCCTTTTCGGAAGCCGCGCCTTCGCGAGATCTAGCGATCTGGAGGGTCTTAGCGGCCCTTCAGCGCCGCGCGGCCGGCATAGACGCCTTGATCGTCCAGCATCTCTTCGATGCGCAGCAGCTGGTTGTACTTGGCGGTGCGGTCCGAGCGGGCCAGCGAGCCGGTCTTGATCTGACCGCAGTTCAGCGCAACGGCCAGGTCGGCGATCGTGCTGTCCTCGGTTTCGCCCGAGCGGTGGCTCATGACGCTGGTGTAGCCGTGGCGGTGCGCCAGATCGACGGCGTCGATGGTTTCCGACAGCGTGCCGATCTGGTTGACCTTCACCAGGATCGAATTGGCCAGGCCCTTGTCCAGGCCCATCTGCAGGCGCTTGGGGTTGGTCACGAACAGATCGTCGCCGACCAGTTGCACCTTCTTGCCCAGGGTGTCGGTCAGCAGCTTCCAGCCGTCGAAGTCGTCCTCGGCCATGCCGTCCTCGATCGACAGGATCGGGAACTTCGAGGCCAGGCCGGCCAGGTAGTCGACCATCTGGGCCGGGTCGAGAGACCTGCCCTCGCCTTCCAGCTCGTACTTGCCGTTCTTGAAGAACTCGGTCGAGGCGACGTCCAGGCCCAGGACGAAGTCCTCGCCAGCCTTATAGCCGGCCTTCTCGCCAGCCTTGACGATGAAGTCGAGCGCGGCTTCGGCCGAGGCCAGGTTCGGGGCGAAGCCGCCCTCGTCGCCGACGTTGGTGTTGTGGCCGGCGTCCTTCAGAGCCTTCTTCAGGCTGTGGAAGATCTCGGCGCCCATGCGCAGGGCTTCGCGGAATTCCTTGGCGCCGGTCGGCAGGATCATGAATTCCTGGATGTCGATCGGATTGTCGGCGTGGGCGCCGCCGTTGATGATGTTCATCATCGGGGTCGGCAGCACGCGGGCGTTCACGCCGCCGACGTACTTGTAGAGCGGTTGGCCGGCCGACTCGGCGGCGGCCTTGGCCGTGGCCAGAGAGACGCCCAGGATGGCGTTGGCCCCCAGGCGGGCCTTGTTCGGCGTGCCGTCCAGCTCGATCAGCAGGTTGTCGACGCGGCGCTGGTCCTCGGCGTCCACGCCGGCCAGGGCGTCGAAGATCTCGCCGTTGACCGCGTCCACGGCCTGCAGGACGCCCTTGCCCAGATAGCGGGCCTTGTCGCCGTCGCGCTTCTCGTTGGCCTCATGGGCGCCCGTCGAGGCGCCCGATGGCACCGCGGCGCGGCCGAAGGCGCCGTCGTCCAGGATCACGTCGACTTCGACGGTCGGGTTGCCCCGGCTGTCGAGAATTTCGCGGGCGATGATGTCGACGATCTCGGTCATGGGCTGCTCCTAGAGGCCAAAAGGCGCGCCCGCCTTTAGCCGCCAAGCGCCGCGGGCGCAACTTGACTTCCCCTGGACAGGCGCCGATCACCGGTCACAACGGCGGAAACATGCCTCAGACGTTGTAGATCGGCGTGAGGCCGTTCCTCTGGCCCAGTTTGAACAGGACCCGGTCCGAGCCGAAGTCGAGCTCGACCTTGGCGAACAGCTTCAGCACGTCCACGCCCAGCAGAACCGCCGGTCGGTCATTCAGCGACCAGACGTCGAAGATGTGCACGTCGGCGAAGGCCATGGGAATGTTGGTCAGCTGCAGATTGCCCATGGTGATCGACGGCACGACGCGGAACTCGCCCAGATAGACCTCGCCGCCGGCCGTCAGCAGGCGTGCGGGCTTGACGAAGTCCGGCACGCGCCGCCGCTTGGCGGCGACCGCCCGCTGCAGGGCCATGTTTCCAATCGATACGCCGCCGCCGGAATCGATGAAGGCCACCGAGCGCGTGCCGGCGACCCGGGCGTCGGTCAGGGTCAGGCGCCCGAAGCGGGCGTCGGCCGGCAACGAGATCTCATCGGCCTTGCGGGTCATTTCCGAGAAGAACTGGCTGCGGCGGATCAGGAGGCGCCGGTTGCGGAAGTCCATGACGACGTTGCGCCGGTCGAGGATGTCGACACCCAGCAGGCCGTCGGCCCCGACGCGTTCGTAGGGCAGCACGGGCAGGACCGCCGCGCCCATCCGAGCTTCGCCGGCCCGCATGCTGTCGATCCGCGCCGTCGGACTGGTTATGGCGCTGGAGATGCCGTGGATGAGGATCTGCGGGCCCGCCGCCAGGTTCAGCTTCTCGGCGACCGCCGGAGTCAGCACACTGCGCCCGGCTCCGGTGTCCACCACGAAATTGAAAGGGCCCTGCCCGTTGATCTCGACCTCGACCGTGAGGCGATCGTCAGCGTCCAGCGAGGCGTCGAGGATCAGCACCGGATCGTCCGGCGGCGTCGGCGCGGTCGCTGACGGCAGAGTCTGATTGACGGAAACGGGGGTGATGACCTCGGCCATGGCCGACGACGCGGCCCCATAAAGCCCTAGTCCTGAAATTCCCAGTCCCGCCGTGATATTTCGGCGTGTGAGCATGGGCGTACCTCCCAGCTCGGAGGCTAACACCTTTTTTGTGCATACGACGAAAATACGACGAAAAACGCCGCCCGGGCGAACCAGGCGGCGTTTTCGAAATCGTCACTGACGAAAGGAGACCTTAGTCTTCCTTCGGCGTCAGGATCTGCTTGCCGTTGTACATGCCGGTCTTCAGATCGACATGGTGCGGACGGCGCAGCTCGCCGGTGTCCTTGTCCTCGATGAACGAGTTGGCGCCCAGGGCGTGGTGCGACCGGCGCATGTTCCGGCGAGAAGGCGAAGTTTTTCTTTTAGGAACGGCCATCGAAGTGACTCTGCTCGTTGAGCGTGAAAATCGAGAGCGGCGACTCGGGGGTGCCCAGGTCGCCGCGTGAGGGCGCGCTTATGCCCGAATCTCTTCGGGGATGCAACACCGCGCTTCAGACCAGTCGACCATGCTCCTTGGCCGCGGCGATGAAGCTGGCGAAAAGCGGGTGCGGAGCGAACGGACGGCTCTTCAGTTCCGGGTGATACTGCACCCCGATGAACCACGGATGGTCATCCCGCTCGACGATCTCGGGCAGCACGCCATTGGGCGAGCGGCCGGTCAATTTCAGGCCGGCGTCCTCCATCAGGTGGGCGTAGCCGATATTGACCTCGTAGCGGTGTCTGTGGCGCTCGCTGATCTCGGTCGCGCCGTAGATCTCGGCGACCTTCGATCCCGAGGTCAGGACGGCGTCATAGGCCCCCAGGCGCATGGTGCCGCCCAGATCGTCGTTGGCGCGGCGCTGGACCGTCTCGTTGCCCTTGATCCACTCGGTCATGATGCCGACCACGGGACGCTCGGTGGGGCCGAACTCGGACGAGCTGGCGTCCTTGATGCCGGCGACGTTCCGCAGGGTCTCGATAACCGCCATCTGCATGCCGAAGCAGATGCCGAAGTAAGGCACCTTCCGCTCCCGGGCGAACTGGGCCGCGCGGATCTTGCCTTCCGCGCCCCGCTCGCCGAAGCCGCCGGGCACCATGATGGCGTGGGCGTTCTCGAGACGGGCCGCGGCCGCGCCCTCGTCGCCCTCGAAGGTCTCGCTCTCGACCCAGTCCAGGTTGACCTTGACCCTGTTGGCCAGGCCGCCGTGGTGCAGGGCCTCGATCAGCGACTTGTAGGCGTCCTTGAGCACCGTGTACTTGCCCACGACGGCGATGGTCACCTCGCCGTCGGGGTGCTGGACGGTGTCGTCGATGGTCTTCCAGCGCGCCAGGTCCGGGGCCGGCGCATCGCTCATGCCGAAGACGTCGAGGACTTCGGCGTCCAGGCCCTGCTCGTGATAATCGATCGGCACGGCGTAGATGGACGAGGAGTCCATGGCCTGGATGACCGCGCTGGGACGGACATTGCAGAACTGGGCGATCTTGCGCTTTTCCTCGGCCGGGATCTCCTGCTCGCAACGGCAGAGCAGGATGTCCGGCTGGATGCCGATCGAGCGCAGCTCCTTGACCGAGTGCTGGGTCGGCTTGGTCTTCATCTCGCCGGCCGTCTTGATGAACGGCAGCAGGGTCAGGTGCAGGTAGCAGCTCTGGCCGCGCGGCAGGTCCTGGCGCAGCTGGCGGATGGCTTCGAAGAACGGCAGGCCCTCGATGTCGCCGACCGTGCCGCCGATCTCGACCAGCACGAAGTCGACGGGCTTCTTGCCCGTCTCGTCCATGGCCGGCGACAGGACGAAGTCCTTGATCTCGTTGGTGACGTGCGGAATCACCTGGACGGTCGCGCCGAGGTAGTCGCCGCGGCGCTCCTTCTCGATGATCGTCTTGTAGATCTGGCCCGTCGTGATGTTGTCGGCCTTCTTGGCCGACACGCCGGTGAAGCGCTCGTAGTGGCCCAGGTCGAGGTCGGTCTCGGCCCCGTCATCGGTCACGAAGACCTCGCCGTGCTGATACGGGCTCATCGTGCCCGGATCGACGTTGAGATAGGGGTCGAGCTTGCGAAGGCGAACCGTGTAGCCACGCGCTTGCAGCAGCGCGCCGAGCGCCGCCGAGGCCAAACCCTTGCCAAGCGAGGAAACCACGCCGCCGGTGATGAAAATGTACCGCGTCATGGGCGATCAGTTTACCCGTGATTCGACGACGCCGGAAAAAGACCTGCGTTCATCAACAAGATTAAACCCCCGAGGTCGCCCTCGGGGGTCAGTGGAAGACCGTCTTGGGACGGTTATTGTTGTTTGGGCTGTTCCGCCGGCGGGGCCGCGACCGTGGGGGTCGGGGCGGCGGCGGCCGGCTTTTCAGCCGGTTTGGCCGGCTTCTTGGCTTCGGCCTTGGGGGCCGAGGGCGTCGGCGCCAGCAGCGCCGGTTGCGCGGCGGCCGGGGCCGGCGTGTTGATCTGCGGAGTCGGGGCCTGGATGGCGCCCGGCTGGTTGTCCGGTGAGGCCGGCAGCGAGTTCAGCGACCCGGGCGGCGGGGTCGGCGCGGCGTTCAGCGTCTTGGCGTCCAGGCCCTTGACCTGGTCGGCCACCGATCCGCCGGTATTGGCGCGCCCCGTCAGAATGGTCAGGGTCAGGCTGATCAGCAGGAAGACCGAGAACAGGATCCAGGTGATGCGGGTCAGCAGGTCACCGGCGCCGCGGGCGGTCATGAAGCCGGAGTTGCCGCCACCCATGCCCAGCGCGCCGCCTTCGGAGCGCTGCATGAGCACTACCCCGATCAGGCAAAGGCAGACGACGATATTGATGGCCAGCAGGACGCCGATAAGCATGTGGAATGTATTCTCGATCCGGGCGCGGGCGAAATGCCGCGTTAAAAACGAAGCGGCCCCTCTACCACTAGCGAGCGCTCCGCGCCATAGCTGGGAAGCGCGCCGACAAACGCAACCCCGAAAGCCAGACCGCCCCATCGCATGATCATCGAGACCGAACGCCTGACCCTCACGCCGCTGACGGTCGACGACGCGCCCCTGATCTATCCGTTCCTCAGCGACGCCGAGGTGATGTCCAACCTCGACCAGGAGCCGATCGAGGATCCCGACGAGGTGGCCAGCCGCGTCGCCGCCCAGGTGGAGGAGATGGCCGCCGGCGACGCCGCCTACTGGAGCATCCGCCATGCCCAGAGCGGCCAGTACCTGGGCTATTGCGAATTCGTCGACATCGACCGGCGTCACGATCGGGCCGAGATTCGCTTCGTCATCGACCGCAAGGGCTGGGGCCAGGGTTTCGGCGCCGAGGCGGTCAGCGCCCTCCTCGCCCATGCCGCCGGCAGCGGCCTCAAGAGCCTGGTGGCCAGCATCCATGTCGGCGACAACCGCGCCGAGCGCCTTCTGGACAAGCTAGGCTTCAAGGCCGAGGGCTACCTGAAGGGCGCGGTGCACCGCGACGGCGAGCGTCGGGATCGGCGGCTGTACGGGCTGCGGCTGTAGACGCACGGCTCCGCCGCTTCACGCGATCGCTTCGCTGAAGGTGTGGAAAGGGATGCGGAGCGCCGGACAGCGTCCGGAGTGTGTGTGTTGTGTGTACCGTTTCGACGAAGTCTGACGCCCCGCGCGATCGTTATCCGCCAGCGTCCCGTCGGGTGGCCCTGTTCAGGCCTTACCGGGACCCAGGCGCCTCCGTTTCCGGAAGCGCCCAGAGGTCGAAGAGGACGGGCTTACAGCCTGACACGCCCCTTTGCCTTCGACCACGCCGACGGCGGGCGGGTGAGCCCAGCAAGCCCATCCCCGGACCGTCCGAGTATCCCCCTCGGACCCAGTCCCGCTCGATCACCCCCCGCCGCCGCAATCGGTCGCTGGCCATGCGCCCTTTCCTCGCGACGAGGTGGAGAGAGAATACGACAGGTTTTGAGGCCGGGGATGGAGGGCGGCGAATGCTCGTGAGTCACCCAAACCCTCTCTCTTAGAGAGAGGGAGGGGCCCATGCGCAGCATGGGAGGGTGAGTGGTTACACCGCTCGCAGATAAATCCTGGAAAATCAGCGGGATGCCGAACCCGGACGGGGCTTCGCCTAACCACTCACCCTCCCACGCCTGCGGCGCGGGCCCCTCCCTCTCTCAAAGAGAGAGGGGTTCAGCGCTCCTGCTCCGACGGGATTGGCGGCCCGCCCTACTCCTTGGCCAGCCGGGCCAGCACGGCGAGAATCTTCTCCGCCGCGTCGAGGCGCTGGGCCGGGGTGTCCCACTCGCCCTTGATCACGACCTTCTGGTCCGGACGCACCTTCCAGATCAGGCTGTTCTTGCCGACGTACTGCATCAGCCCCAGCGGATTGGCGTAACTATCATTCCTGAAGCTGGCGACCGCGCCCTTGGGCCCGACGTCGATCTTGGCGACATTGGCCTCGCGGCACAGGCCCTTGATGGCGACGACCTTGAGCAGGCTGTCGGTCTCGGGCGGCAGCGGGCCGAAGCGGTCGATCATCTCGGCGGCCAGGGCTTCGCGGTCGGCGGCCTTCTCGGCGTCGGACAGGCGGCGATAGAGCGACAGGCGCACGTTCAGGTCGGGCACGTACTCGTCCGGGATCATCACGGCCGCGCCGGTGTTGATCTGCGGCGACCAGCCCCGGTCTTCCAGCAAGGCCTCCTGGCCCTGCCGCTGGCGCAGCTCGGCGACGGCGTCCTCCAGCATCTGCTGGTAGAGCTCGACGCCGATCTCCTTGATGTGGCCGCTCTGCTCGTCGCCCAGCAGGTTGCCGCCGCCGCGCTGGTCCAGGTCGTGGCTGGCCAGCTGGAAGCCGGCCCCCAGGCTGTCCAGCGACTGCAGCACCTGCAGGCGCTTCTCGGCCGACAGGGTCAGCGACTTCTCGACCGGCGTGGTCAGATAGGCGTAGGCGCGGGCCTTGGAGCGGCCGACGCGGCCCCGGATCTGATAGAGCTGGGCCAGGCCGAACATGTCGGCGCGGTGGACGATCAGGGTGTTGGCCGACGGGATGTCGAGGCCGCTTTCCACGATCGTCGTCGCGAGCAGCACGTCGTACTGACCTTCGTAGAAGGCCGTCATCACGTCTTCCAGCTGGGTGGCCGCCATCTGGCCGTGGCCGACGACGTACTTCACCTCGGGCACCTGGGTGCGGAGGAATTTCTCGATATCCTCCAGGTCCTTGATGCGCGGCACGACGTAGTAGGACTGGCCGCCGCGATATTTCTCGCGCAGCAGCGCCTCGCGCAGGGTTACCGGATCGAACGGGCTGATATAGGTGCGCACCGCCAGGCGATCGACCGGCGGGGTGGCGATGATCGACATCTCGCGGATGCCCGACAGCGCCATCTGCAGGGTGCGCGGGATCGGCGTCGCGGTCAGGGTCAGCATGTGCACGTCGGCGCGAAGCTCTTTCAGCTTCTCCTTGTGCTTGACCCCGAAGTGCTGCTCCTCGTCGACGATGACCAGGCCCAGGTCCTTGAACGACACCTGCTTGGACAGGATGGCGTGGGTGCCGACCACGATCTCCATCTGACCATTGGCCAGACCCTCGCGGGTTTCGGCGGCTTCCTTGCCGGTGACCAGGCGCGACAGGCGCGTGACCTTGACCGGCCAGCCCTGGAAGCGGTCCTTGAAGGTCTTGTAGTGCTGCCGGGCCAGCAAGGTCGTCGGGCAGACGACCGCCACCTGCTTGCCGCTCATCGCCACCACGAAGGCCGCGCGCAGGGCCACTTCGGTCTTGCCGAAGCCCACGTCGCCGCAGATCAGGCGGTCCATCGGCTTGCCGGACGACAGGTCCTCCAGCACGTCGTGGATGGCGCTGAGCTGGTCGTCCGTCTCCTCGTAGGGGAAGCGGGCGCAGAACTCGTCGAACACGCCGTGTGGTGGGTCGGTCTCCTCGACGGACTTGAGCTGGCGGGCGGCGGCGATCTGGATCAGGCCCTCGGCCATGACCCGCAGCCGTTCCTTGGCCTTGGCCTTGCGCCCCTGCCAAGCCGCGCCGCCCAGCTTGTCCAGTTGCACCGTCTCGGGATCCGAGGCGCCGTAGCGGGTCAGCAGATCGATGTTCTCGACCGGCAGGTACAGTTTGGCCTCGCCGCCATAGAGCAGGTCCAGGCAATCGTGCGGCGCGCCCTGGACGTCGAGGGTCTTCAGGCCCTCGTAGCGGCCGATGCCGTGATCAATGTGGACGACCAGGTCGCCCGGCGTCAGGGCGCTGGCCTCGGCCAGGAAGTTGGCGGCGCGGCGCTTCTTGCGCGGGCGGGCCAGGCGGTCGCCCAGGATGTCGGTCTCGGAAATGACCGCCAGGCTGTCGGTCTCGAAGCCGTGGTCCAGCGGCAACACGACACGCTGCGGCGTCTTCGGATCGTTGGCCTTGGCCGCCTGCCAGTAGGCGGCATAGGGGATCTTCTTCAGGCCGTGGTCGGCCAGCATGGTCCCCAGGCGCTCGGACGAGCCCTCGGACCACGAGCCGAACAGCACCCGCTTGCCGGCGGCGGCCAGGGCCTTGGCGTGGTCGGCGGTGGCCTCGAACAGGTTGACGCTGTCCTGGGCCCGCTCGGCGGCGAAGACCCGGCCGAGCTTCGCGCCCATGTCGACGACGTCCAGGCCCTGGGGCTGGAACGGCGTGAACAGGCGATGCGTGCGGTCGGTGAGCTCGCGGTCCCACTCGGCGGCGGTCAGGTACAGGGCCTGCGGCGCCAGCGGGCGATAGGCCGACTTGCGGTCAGCGCTGGCGCGGGCCTCGTAGGCGTCCAGGATCATCGACAGGCGCTCGTCGCGCGCCTCCGTGGTCTGGTGGTCGACGCCGATCAGCGATCCGTCGGGCAGATAGTCAAACAGGCTCGACATCCGCTCGTAGAACAGCGGCAGCCAGTGCTCGAGGCCGGCGCGGCGACCGCCTTCGCTGACGGCGGCGTACAGCGGATCGTCGCCCGGCGCGCCGAATTCCGCGACATAGCCCTTACGGAACCGCGAAATTCCGTCGGCGTCCAGCAGGGCCTCGCTGACCGGCAGAAGGTCGATCGCCTTCAGCTGCTTGGTCGAGCGCTGGGTCTCGGGGTCGAAGGCGCGGATGCTTTCCAGCGTGTCGCCGAACAGGTCCAGGCGCACCGGCTCCTCGGCGGCCGGCGGATAGACGTCGATGACGCCGCCGCGGATCGCGAACTCGCCGCGCTCGGAGACGGTGGAGGCGCGGGCGTAGCCGTTGACCGCGAAATAGCGCTCCAGGTCCTTGATATCGACGACATTGCCGACCCTGGCGCTGTAGCTGGCGCGCAGCAGCACATCCTTGGTCGGCACGCGCTGCAGCAGGGCCGGCGCGGGCATGACGAGAATGGCGGGCTTCGTCTCGCCCAGCCCCCGGGCCAGACGCGACAGGGTCGCCATCCGCGTGGCCGAGACGCCCGAGGACGGACCGATGCGATCGTAAGGCAGGCAGTCCCACGAGGGCAGCAGCACCGCCTCGATCTCGGGGGCGAAGAACTTCAGGGCGTCGACGAAGGCGTTGGCGCGAGCGGTGTCGCGGGCCACGAACGCGGTCAGGCCGCCGCGCGCCCGGGCGATGTCGGCCATCACCAGCGCGTCGAAACCTTCCGGCGCGCCGGCGAGGGTCAGGCCGCCGGCGGCCTTGGCGATCTGTTTAGCGTCGTAACTCATGTTTCTAGGCGCCGTCCCCGGCCGGGCGCGAGGCGTGCGCCTGGAACCTGAACGCGCGGATCATCGCCAGGACGTCCGTCTCGAACTTTTCCGGGGTCGGTTCCTGGCCGACAATCCAGGCGTAGATCTCGCGATCCGACTCCTCGAGCAGCGTCTCGAGCGTGTCGATCTGCGCCGGGGTCAGGTTCGGGCCATGGACGTCCGCGAACGGGCCCAGAATGAGGTCCGCTTCCCGGAAGCCGCGATGCCAGGCGCGGAAACGAAGGCGCCTTAGGCGGGAGTCGTGGTCGATGGTCATGTGTCGGCCGATATAGAGCGGCGTCAGGGCTTGCGCCACTCCATGATGACCCAACCTGGTCTTCCCAATGCGCCTATCACCTTGCCTAGATTGACTTTGGCGACTTTCGGCTTATTTATCCCCAGCTTCGGAGCAGGTCTGGCGAATCCGCGCCGCCCGCTCGCCCAAGCACGGGCGGCTCCGGGTTTCAGACCAGCGTGTAAATGACCGAATTTTCCGACCTCGGGCTTTCGCCCACGACCCTGCAGGCGGTCGCCGATACCGGCTATACCACTGCGACCCCCATTCAGGCCCAGGCCATCCCGGTCGCCCTCGCGGGCCAGGACGTCCTCGGCATCGCCCAGACGGGCACCGGCAAGACCGCCGCCTTCACCCTGCCGCTGATCGACAAGCTGATGAACGGCCGCGCCAAGGCGCGCATGCCGCGCGCCCTGGTCATCGCCCCGACCCGCGAGCTGGCCGACCAGGTCGCCTCCAGCTTCGAGAAGTACGCCAAGGGCACCAAGCTTTCGTGGGCGCTGCTGATCGGCGGCGTGTCGTTCGGCGACCAGGAAAAGAAGCTGGACCGCGGCGTCGACGTCCTGATCGCCACCCCCGGCCGCCTGCTCGACCACTTCGAGCGCGGCAAGCTGCTGATGACCGGCGTGCAGTTCCTGGTCGTCGACGAAGCCGACCGCATGCTGGACATGGGCTTCATCCCCGACATCGAGCGCATCTTCAAGATGACGCCGCCCAAGAAGCAGACGCTGTTCTTCTCGGCCACCATGCCGCCGGAAATCACGCGCCTGACCAAGCAGTTCCTCAAGGATCCGGTGCGGATCGAGGTGGCCAAGCCCGCCACGACCAACGCCAATATCACCCAATTGCTGGTCAAGGTCCCCTCCTCCGACCCGAAGGCCAAGCGCCTGGCGCTGCGGGCCCTGATCGAGAAGGCCCAGATCGAGACCGGCATCGTGTTTTGCAACCGCAAGACCGAGGTCGACATCGTCGCCAAGTCGCTGCGGTCGCATGGCTTCGACGCCGCCGCGATCCATGGCGACCTGGACCAGTCGCAGCGCACGAAGACCCTGGCGGACTTCCGCTCGGGCGCGCTGAAGATCCTGGTGGCCTCGGATGTCGCCGCGCGCGGCCTCGACATCCCGGCCGTCAGCCACGTCTTCAACTATGACGTCCCGCACCATGCCGACGACTACGTCCACCGCATCGGCCGCACCGGCCGGGCCGGACGCACCGGCATCACCTACATGCTGGTCACCCCGGGCGACGACAAGGGCTTTGACAAGGTCGTCAAGCTGATCGGTTCGACCCCCGAAGAAGAGAAGCTCGACCTCGACTACTCGAACGCCGTGACGGTGAAGCGCGAAGGCGATCGTGATCGCAAGCGCGGTCCCCGTGATCGCGACCGCCCCGAACGTGGCGACCGTAGTGAGCGTCCGGCGCCGCGCGCCCGTGGCCGTCGCACCGAGGAAGCCGCCGCCGAGCCAGTCGAGGCCGCCGTTGCCGCCGCCGAGGCGCCGGAAGCCGCCGTCGCCGAGGAACGTCCCGCCCGCGAGCGTCGCCTGCGCCGCGAACGCGAACCCCGCGCCGCCACCCCCGCCGCCGAGACCGAGCGTCCCGAACGCACGGAACGCCCCGCTCGCGCCGAACGTCCGGAGCGTGCCGAACGCGCCGATCGTCCGGAACGCGGCGAACGCGCCAGCGAACGTCCCGAGCGCCCGGTGCGCGGCGTCCAGCCGATCCGTGATCGCGACGACGACGACCGTCGCGTGGTCGGCTTCGGCAACGACGTCCCCGCCTTCCTGGTGCGTCCGCCGCGCGGCAAGTAAGCCCAGGCCGATCCTCCGAAAAGCAGAAGCGCCGGGCTCTCGTCCGGCGCTTTTCTTTTTGCGCCTCCCCGCCGCGTGGGAAGGATGGCTCCATTCGCGGAACGCTGTTATCCTGATGCTCGTTTTCGGCTCGATCGCGCCGAACAGGCCGGTCGCGCCCCACAAGAATATGGGAGACGCACATGGCCGCCATCGAACCCGACACCTTGCTCGCCGATAAGGAAGCCGTCCTGATCGCGCACGAGAAGACCTATCACGGTTTCTCGGTGCTGCTGCGCTGGTGCATGCTGGGTCTGGCGTCAACGATCAGTGCGCTGACGGTCATGTTCGCGACGCCGGGCGGCTTCTGGGGCGGCCTCGTCACCTTCCTTGTGGTCTGGGTCTCCGGCTACTACGGCATGGTCCACCGCGAGGAGCAGCAGTCGCTCGACCCTTGGGCGCCCGGCCGCAAGGGCATCCTCTAAAGCGCCCTGATTTCTAGAGAGCGGCGTCCACGACGCCCAGCAGGTCGTCGAGCGGCGGCCTGAAGGCGAACTTGAAGCCGCGACGCAGTCGGGCCAGAACCGGCGCCTGCCGCGACGGGGCCGGTGACGCGCAGACATAGCCGCGCCAGTCGACGCCGACCTGGCGACAGGCCGCCCGCACCCACTGGCTGGTGAAGTTCAGCGGCTGGATTTCCACGACCCGCGCGCCCTTGGGCAGGAAGACCGCGTTGGCCAGGGCCGCGCCGCTGGCGCCGACCACGACCTCGGCGTCACGCATGAGGGCGACCTGCTCGGCCGCGCCCAGGGTCTCGGGCCGAACGATCGTGAAGCCGCGCGCGGCCAACGCCGTCTCGAAGGCCGCCTCGCCGATCATCACCCGCATCGACTGGCCGCGCCGCGAGAGATAGACGCGGCGCGCGCCCCGCCCGGCCGGCGCCCGGGCCAGCACGCGGGCGGCGACATCCGCGACCAGACCGTTCGGGTGATGCAGGAAGTGGTCCATGCTGGTGGCGAACACCGCCCGCTTCACCCACGCGACTGGCGCGGCGACCTCGCGAATCTCAAGATCCGGAAAGGCCATGCCGATCAGGTCGCGTTGCCAGGCGGTTAGCTTGGGCGCCAGGGCCGGAACGCCGTCCAGCAGACCCGCCTGCTCCAACGTCAGCAGCGACGGCAGGGCGTCGATGACGAAATGACCGTAGTTGAAGGTCGCGCCCCAGGGCAGGAACACGGCGCCGGCCTCGATCTCAGGCGCCGACGCCGGCGGGACGAAGCGCGCGGCGTTGTCCAGCACGCCCGGAAGGGCCGACAGATCCCCCGACCCATGTCGGGCCTCGCCGATCGTGGCGTTGTAGAGCGCGCCGTCCGCGCCGATCAGCCCGCCGAACCGCGGAAACCACCAGCTGTCTCCGACCGCGCAGAACGCCGGAACATTGACCGGCGGGCGGGCGGCGATGTCGTAAGGCCAGGCGGCGGCCTCCGGTCCGGCCAGCATTCCCGGCGGCGCGCCGATGGAGGCGTCATATTCCGGCGCGAACGCCACCCCGGTCTCGCCCCGCCTGAACCGCTCGCGCAGCTCCGCCTTCAGCATGGGCGGCAGGTCGCGGGCTTCGACGATGGGGCGCAGGGGCAGCGGCGCGGTCATGCGCCGCTTGGAGCATGACCCGCCGCGCTTGGCTACGTCTTGGAACCCTACTTCTTGATTTCGCCCGCCAGGTACTTGCGGATCCCCTCCCCGTAGGGCGGGCGCAGGCCCAGCATCGGCGCGATGTCCTTCTTCAACTGCTGGAACACCGCCTTGCGGTGGCTGAACTCTCGGAAGCCGTCGTGGCCGTGATAGGCGCCCATGCCCGCCGGACCGACGCCGCCGAACGGCAGATCTTCCTGGGCGACGTGGAAGATCACGTCGTTGACCGTCACGCCGCCGCTGGTGGTGCCCGCCAGCACGCGGTCCTTCTCGGCTTCGTCGGTCCCGAACCAGTAGAGGGCCAGCGGCCGGTCGTGGGCGTTCACATAGGCCACGGCCTCGTCGACGGTCTTGTAGCCCTTCACCGGCAGGACGGGGCCGAAGATCTCCTCCTGCATCACCGTCATGTCGTCGGTGGGATCCAGGATCAGGGTCGGGGCGATCTTGCGGTGCTCCTGCTGCGACAGGTCCTCGCCGCCCGGATTGATCTCGATCACCCGCGCGCCCTTGGCCCGGGCGTCGTCGACATAGCCCTTGACCCGGTCGTAGTGACGCTGGGAGACCACGGCCGTGTAGTCGGGATTGTTCTTGATGGTCGGGAAGTAGCGGCCGACGGCGGCCTGGGCTTCCTTGACGAAGTTCTCGACCTCTTCCTGCGGCGCCAGGACATAGTCCGGGGCCAGGCAGATCTGGCCGGCGTTCAGGGTCTTGCCGTTCATGATCCGCGCCGCGGCCGTGGCCATGTCGGCCCCGCGCGACAGGATCACCGGGCTCTTGCCGCCCAGCTCCAGGGTCACCGGCACCAGATTCTCGGCCGCCGCCCGCATCACGTGCCGCGCCACCGAGGTCGCGCCGGTGAACACCAGGTGGTCGAAGGCCAGTCCCGAGAAGGCCTGCCCGACCTCGGGGCCGCCGACGAACACCGCGACCTCCTCCTCAGAGAACGCCTTGGCGAACATCGCCTTCAGCAGGTCGGAGGTCGCCGGCGTGAACTCCGAGGGCTTGATCATCGCCCGGTTGCCGGCCGCGAACACCCCAGCCAGCGGCGCGAAGGTCAGGTTGACCGGGAAGTTCCAGGGACTGATCACCCCGACCACGCCCTTGGGCTGCCACTGCACCGTCGCCTTGGCGCCGAACAGGCCCAGAATCGCCGGCGTCGTCTTGCGCTTCTCCGGCCTCATCCATTTGGCCAGGTTCTCGCGGGCGAACTTCAGCGGGCCGATCGAGCCGGCGACGTCGGTCAGGGCCGTGGCCTCGGGCGAGCGCGAGCCGAAATCTTCGTTAACCGCCTTGGCGATCTGCGCCTGGTGGCCGACCAGCAGGTCGATCGAACGGTTCAGCCAGTCGATCCGCTTCTCGGCGCTGGGCGCGCCATCGCGCAGATGCGCGGCCTTTTGACGCCGCAGGACGTCGCTCATGGCCGCCTTGTGGGCGTCGAACGACAGATTGACCGGTGCGTTCATGATGTTCGCCTCCCTACCTCACCCGGCGCCATGGCGGCGCGGTGCTCATCTTATCGATGATAACCATGAAGGTTGGTCGTTTCTTACGCAAGAGAACGTCGTTCTTAACGCCTCGTAAGAACTCTCCGCCTTAAGGTCGCGCTCCAAGCGTCGGCGTTTCCGCGAGGGGAACCGCTGAACGGGGGAAGAAGAGATGTCGGACGTCGAAACCACGTTGCGCGGTCCCGAGGCCTACAAGATTGCTTCGCGCGCTCTGGAGCTCATGGAGCGTCACCAGGTGTGGCCGACCGCGCTGAATTTCGAGCTGTGGACCCACTATGTGGCCGATCCCGACGGCGCCCTGGCCCGCGAACTGACGCGTCTGATTTCCCTCGGCGAGCCAATGACCGAACTGGTCAGCGAAGAGCTGGCCGCGACCTACCTGCCCAAGGCGCGCCTGAACGAACAGATCCGTGACGCCGGCGACCTTCTGTCGAAGGAACTGGAAGCGGTCTCCAAGGCCATCCACAACGCCCAGAAATCCAACGCCGCCTTCGGCAAGGAACTGGCCGGGGCGACCAAGAGCCTGGACAAGACGACCGACGTCGACGCCATCAAGACCCTGGTCGGCAGCCTGGCCGAAGCCACCCGCCGCGTGCACAAGGAAAACCAGTCGCTGGAAACGCGCCTGGCCGACTCCACCGCCGAGGTCGAGCGCCTGCGCGAGCACCTGGAACAGGTCCGCCGCGACGCCACCACCGACGGCCTGACCAACCTCGCCAACCGCAAGGCCTTCGACGAAGAGCTGGAGCGCGCCTGCGCCGAGGCCGACGAGCAGAGCGCCAGCATCTGCCTGGCCGTGCTCGACATCGACCACTTCAAGGGTTTCAACGACACCTGGGGCCACCAGACCGGCGACCAGGTCATTCGCTATGTCGCCTCGGTGATCGGCCGCGTCGCCGCCCCGCCGCGGTTCGCCGCCCGCTACGGCGGCGAGGAATTCGCCATGATCTTCCCGCGCGAGTCGGCCGCGACCGTCGGCGCCACCCTGGAAGAAATCCGCGTCGAGGTCTCCTCGCGCATGCTCAAGCGCCGCTCGACCAACGAGGACCTGGGCGCCATCACCATTTCGTCGGGCTTCGCCGAGCGCAAACCGGGCGAGAGCGGACACTCGATCATGGAACGCGCCGACGTGGCGCTCTACGCCTCCAAGCGTGGCGGCCGCAACCGGGTCACGGCGGCGGAATCCATGCCGGCCTCGGCCAACGCGGCCTAAACCTCTTCAGCAGAAGACCTACCTTGGACGCCGCCGGTCTCACGATCGGCGGCGTTTCCTTTTGAAGATTCCACTAGCCTTCCCAAGGGGCAAAGGCGCTTAGACTCCCGCCAAAGACCAAGGGAGGCCTGCCGTGGACTATCAGAAGATCCGTGTCTCGACCGAGGGCGGCGTCGCCACCGTGACCCTCGCCGATCCGTCCACGCTGAACGCCGCCAGCCTGGAGGTCGCCCGCGAACTGATCCACGCCTTCTCATCGATCGCCGCTGGCAAGATCGAGGCGCGCGCGGTGATCCTGACCGGCGAAGGCCGTGGCTTCTGCTCGGGCGCCAACCTGTCGGGCGGCGGCGCGGCCGGGCGCGAACTGGACGTTGACGGCAAACCCGACGCCGGGTCGGCGCTGGAAAGCACCTACAACCCGCTGATGACCCTGCTGAAGGACTTCCCGCTGCCGATCGTGACGGCGGTGAACGGCCCGGCGGCCGGTGTCGGCTGCTCGATCGCCTTGATGGGCGACATCATCGTGGCGGCGCAGAGCGCCTACTTCCTGCAGGCCTTCCGCCGCATCGGCCTAGCGCCCGACGGCGGCTCGACCTACCTGCTGCCGCGCCTGATCGGCAAGGCGCGGGCCATGGAAATGATGCTGCTGGGCGACAAGATCCCGGCGGCCACGGCCCTGCAATGGGGTTTGGTCAACCGCTGCGTCCCGGACGACGAGCTGATCGGCGCCGCCACGGCGATCGCCCTGGAGCTGGCGCGGGGCCCGGCGGCGCTGGGGTTGATCCGCAAGCTGGTGTGGGACAGCCTCGACGCCGACTGGACTGGCCAACTTCACGCCGAGCGCAAGGCCCAGAAGCTCGCCGGCAAGACCGAGGACTTCCTCGAAGGCGTCAGCGCCTTCCTGCAAAAGCGCGCGGCGGCGTTCAAGGGGCGGTAGCGCCTCGCCATGCTGTGAGAAATCGGCCGGCGAACCGACTACCTCTGTATCTGGGGGAAGTCGGAGCCCATGGCCGAGCGTTCACAACAGCACGAACAGTATGTCCTCGCCTCGAAGGCGTTCGGGGCGGGACTAGCTCGCCTGTCCAGGGCCTACGAGGCCGACACCGATCTATGTCGCGATCTCCTTCAGGAGATTCATGTCGCATTGTGGCGCAGCCTCGCCCGCTTCGACGGGCGTTGCAGCCTGCGGACCTGGGCCTATCGCGTGGCGCACAATGTCGGCGCATCGCACATCGTCAAGCAGCGCGCGCACCTGTCGGGTCTGGTGACCCTGGACGACATCGACCCGCCAGCGTCCGATCCCACGCCCGAGGAGGCCGTCGGCGACCGGCAGGCGCACCGTCGATTGATGACGATCGTTCAGCGCCTGAAGCCGCCCGATCGCCAGGTGATGCTGCTCTATCTGGAAGACTTTGAAGCGAGCGAGATCGCCGAAGTCACGGGCCTGTCGCCGGGCGCCGTGGCGACGCGCATCTATCGCGCCAAGGCTTTGCTGGCCGCCGCCTTCGCGGAAAGAGATCGCCATGATTGACCCGAAAACCCTCTGGCTTGAACAGTCCCTGGAAGGACAGGACATGCGCCTGGAAGGCCTCCAGGCGAAGGTCCACGCCGAACTTGCCCGCGTTCGACGCGCGCGGGTCCTGTTGGTCTTGGCCGCCCTGGCGGGCATGAGCATAGGTGTGCTTCAGGCCGTCCTGGCGTCGACCCTGCTGGTGCGACTTGGCGAGGGCCTGCTCGCGGCGGGGTTTCTGCTCTTCCTGGTCCTGGGCTGGCGTCGGCTGGCGCGGACACCGCCCGACACCGCGGAGACCTGCGTGGCCTTCCTGCGGCAGAGCCTTGTCCGGCGGCGCGAGGCGGCGTTGGGCGGATGGGTTATTTTCGTGGCGCCGCTGCTGCCAGGGCTGTGGGTGACCTTCATCGGCCTCGCCATCGCCGCTGGGCGCCATTGGGAGCGGCTCTTGCCCATTGCGGCGCTCCTGGTCGCATGGCTGGTGATCGCGATGGCGTTGCAAGCCAGGGAGGCCTTCAAGGTCGCCGTCGAGATCGCCCGGTTCGATCGCGACGCCCTAGGCCGAGGCCTGTAACGCCAACAGCACGGCCAAGGCCTCCTCAGCCCGTTCGATCGGCACGAAGACATGGTCGTGATTGAGCGCCGCGACCATGTTGCAGGCGATCCCCGCCCGCGCCAGAGCGGTCGCCACGGCGGCGGTCAGGCCGACGCCGTCCAGCGCCGAATAGATATTCAGGGTGATCAGGGCCATCGGCGCTTCGACCGGGAAGCCGGCCGCCCGCGCCGCGCCGTGCTCCAGGATCAGGCTGACGCCCTCGGCTTCGCGGAACATGGCCAGCGGCGCCAGCGTCGCCCAGTCGCGGTCGCCGGCGGCGCAGAAGACATAGGCGCCGGGCTTCAGGTCCGGCGTCATGCCGGCGACCATTTCCCGAGCGCCGCGAATGACTTGCGTCATCCTTTCGAGGTCGCGAGATAGGGCTTGTAGCTCTTTTCCTCGACGATCTCCGAGCCGGCGGCTTCGTTGATGGCGCGCTTGATGGCGGCGCGCTTGTCGTTGTCGATATAGACGCGGCGGGCCAGGGCCACGAAGTCCGGGCCGAAGTCCTGGCGGCGCTCGCAGTCGCGCTTGCCGTCCTCGATATCCCAGAGGGCGGCGTTGACCGTGGTCAGTTCCTCGGTCAGCCGGGCGATCTCGGGATTGTCGGGCAGGTGCTCGGCCGCCGTGGCTTCCAGCAGGGTCAGTTCCTTGCGGACATTGGCTTCCTTGGCCGGATCGCCGATGCGCTGAGCCTTGACCCGCAGGATGGTGATCTTGTCGACCAGTTCGCCCGCCGAGATCGGCGCGAGGATGGACATTCAGGCGGTTCCCGTGACCAGACGTTCGAGCGCCGCCCAGGCCGCGTCGACCGGCAGGGCGCCCATGCCGCTTCCGTAGTCCTCCGCGACCAGCATCTCAAGGCGCCGAGCGGCGGGGCGGAACTTCACCGACTTGCGGCGGTCCTGCTGCAGAGACAGCAGCGGCGCGCCGCCGGCGGCCAGCATGTGGCCGGGGCCGGCGTCGTTGGCGACACCCGCCGCCAGTCGTCCGGCCAGGGCGATGACCAGCAGCGGCCCCTTCACGGCCGTGAAGCCGTCCGTGCGGTGGCGCTCGGGCTGGAGGGCCTGAGGGATTTCTCGCGCGACCACGGCGGCGTCTTCGGCCTCGTCGGGGCCGAAGAAGAACACCGGCGTCCAGCCCTTGGCGACGATCCGACGGGCGAGCTCAAGATAGCGCTCCAGCGGCCAGCGCTTGTCCTGACCGCCCGCGCCGGGCGCCAGGCCGACATAGGTCGGGCCGGTCGGCAGCAGGGCCTCGGCGGCGTTGAGAGCATCGACATTATTGAGCGCCAGGGGCTTCGGCGCGCCCTGCCCGTCCGTGGCCAGAGCCAGCAGTCGCGCCAGGCGGTCGGTGACAGCCACAGGCCAGTCCTTGTCGCGCGCGTGACGGGCGGCCGAGACGAAGCGCCCGCTCACGCCGCGCCGGGCGACGCCGCTGCGGCGGAGGTTCTCCTGGGTGTCGATGACGAGGTCGAACTTGCGGCCGCCGAACGGCTTGCTCCACGGCAGGCTATCGAGGGGCCGCGCGCCGTTGCGGCCCTGCAGAATCACCTCGTCGACATAGCCGGCCACCACGGCCTTCAGAGGCCCGGCATAGACCGTCTCGCCCTTGGCCGCGCACCAGCTGATGCGGGCTTCCGGGAAGGCCGCGCGCAGGCCGGCGATGAAGGGCAGCTTGATCAGGCCGTCCCCGATCACCTCGCCCATCGAATAGATCAGAACCGTCTGGACCATGCGCCGGCTTAGACCGCGGCGCGCCGATCCGCTAGCCTCCGAGCTCTCACGGAGGAGATCGTCGGTGCGCAGCGCGCTGTTCAACGCCTACTACTGGGTCCTGTCGATCTTCTACGGTCTGTCGGCGGCCTTCGCCGCCCTGGCGCCGGGCCGCGACGCCGTGACCTTCACGCTGCGGCTCTACAGCCGCCGGATGCTGTGGGGGCTGGACGTCCTGGCCGGGGTGAAGGTTGAGCTGAAAGGCCGCGGAAACCTGCCTGACGGCCCCTGCATCCTCGCCGCCAAGCACCACAGCTGGGGCGATGGCTTCGTGATGTTCGCCCATGTCGACAACCTCAGCTTCGTGACCGGCGATCACCTGGAGAAGTTCCCGCTGGTTGGAGCGATCCTCAAGAAGTTCGGGGCTATCGTCGTCGACAGCTGCGGCGGCCCGGAAGCTCGCGCGGCCCTGTCGGAAAGCGCCGCCCAGGTCGCCGCCGAGGGCCGGCGCATCCTGATCTATCCCGAAGGCCACCTAGCCGCCCCGGGCGAACGGTTCCGCTACCGCACCGGCGTCTACTATATGAGCAAGGACTTCGGCCTGCCGGTCGTGCCGGTGGCCACGAACCTGGGCTGTTTCTGGAAGCAGCAGGAGAAGGCCAAGACGCCCGGGATCGCCACCATCGAGTTCCTGCCCGCCCTGCCCCAAGGCCTGGAGAAGGACGACTTCATGCAGCGCATGGAGGCGGCGATCGAAGGCCGCACGAATGAACTGATCGCCCAGGCGCGTGGTGAGCCGGTGAAGCCATCGGTGCTGGTCGAATGGAACGGCCGGGAGAATGTGCTGGCGACGCCGAAGGCGGTCACCGCATGAACACCCTGCTCGCCTTCTGGGCGGCTCAGCTCGCCGCTCTCGGTCTGGTCTTCTTTGCGGTTCGACACCCTAATGGCGGTCGCAAGGGTCTTCTTCTGCTCCTGACGGCTCTGCCTTTTGTCCTGTGCATGCTCTGGGGTTCGCACTTCAAGGTCACGCCGGGCGCGATAGGAGCGGACCCCAGCTCTCTAGTGGCTAAGGCGCCGCTGGGATTTGCGCTCGCCAGCGTCCCGATCTCGCTCTGGCTGGTCCTTGCACTCAAGGGCGCGCGCTGGATCGCGGCGGCTGTCGGGCTGATTGAAATCATCAGCGCCTTCCTGACAGCCATGCTGGCGACGATGCAGGTCACCGGGTCCTGGCTGTAGCTAGACCTCGACCGGGCACTCCGCGGGAATCGCCACGAAAGTCCCCTCGGCGCGGCGTTTGTCGAAGTGGGTCTGGGCGCAGGTCGAGGAGCACAGCAGGCCGGTGTCCGACCAGTACAGGGGCGCCTCGTCCTCGTGCTTGAAGCGCGGCGCGCCCCAGGCCAGGCCGCATTCGACGCAGGAAGGGGTCTTGGCGAGCATCAGTCCTGAACCTCGGCGGCCGGCTGGATCGTCACGCTCTCGCCGCAGCCGCAGGCGTCGGTTTCGTTGGGATTGTGAAACACGAACTTCGAGGACAGCTTGGTGATCTCGTAGTCGATCTCGGTCCCGATCAGGAACAGCACCGCCTTGGGCTCGATCAGGATGGTGACATCCTTGTCCTCGACCACCTCGTCCATCGGGCCGCGTTCGGCGGCATATTCGAAGACGTATTCCGAACCCGCGCAGCCGCCGTTCTTCACGCCCACCCGCAGGCCGGCATAGGGCTTGTCGGCGCGCGCCATGATCTCCTTCACGCGCGCGGCCGCGGCGTCGGTCAGGGTGACGACCTTGGGGCGCGGGCGGCGGGGACGGATTGTAACGGTCGGTTCCATGGGCTCGAACACTCCCTTTTTCCGATCTCCCCGGCATCCGCCGGGGAGATCGGAAGAAAGAAAACTAGAACATATTCAACTGCAGCTTGGCCTCGTCGCTCATCCGCGAGGAATCCCACGGCGGCTCGAAGACCAGCTCGACATTGCACGACTTCAGGCCAGGGATTTCCATGACCGCGTCGCGCACCCAGCCCGGCATTTCCCCGGCCACCGGGCAGCCCGGGGCGGTCAGGGTCATGTCGATAGCCACGTCCTTGTCGTCGCTGACGTCGACCTTGTAGATCAAACCCAGCTCGTAGATGTCGACCGGGATCTCCGGATCGTAGACGGTCTTCAGCTTCTCGATCAGCTGATCCGTCAACCGGTTCAGTTCGTCCTTCGAGAGGGCGGTGACAGGCTCGGAAGAGGAGGCGGCGTCGGTCATCGAAAAGCTCAACTGAAGAAGCTGCGGGCCTTGGCCAGCGCGTCCACGAACGCGTCGGCTTCGGCTTCCGTATTATATAGGGCGAAGGAGGCGCGCGCGCTCGATGTGACGCCGAAACGGCGCATCAAGGGCTCGGCGCAATGGGTCCCGGCGCGCACGGCGACGCCGTAGCGGTCCAGCACCTGGGCGATGTCGTGGGCGTGAGCGCCCTCGACCGTGAACGACAGCACCGCGCCCTTGCCGGGCGCTTCGCCCAGGATCCGCACGCCGTTGACGCCACGCAGCCGCTCGGCGACCCGCTCGTAGAGGGCGTGCTCGTGGGCGAAGGCGGCGTCGCGATCCAGGTCGTTCAGCCAGTCGATCGCCGCGCCCAGGCCGACGGCCTCCAGGATCGCCGGCGTGCCGGCCTCGAAGCGATGCGGCGGGTCGGCATAGGTGATCCGATCCATCGAGACAGAACCGATCATCTCGCCGCCGCCCTGATAAGGCGGCAGCGCGGCGAGCCGCTCGGCCTTGCCGTAGAGCACGCCGATACCGGTCGGGCCGTACAGCTTGTGGCCGGAGAAGACGTAGAAATCGACGTCCAGCGCCTTCACGTCGACCTTGGCGTGGACGATGGCCTGGCAGCCGTCCAGCAGCACCGGCGCGCCGGCCGCGTGGGCCAGGCGGACGATCTCGGCCACGTCATTGACCGTGCCCAGCACGTTCGACATGTGGGTGACGGCGACCATCTTGGTCTTCGCCGACAGCAGGCCCTTGAAGGCCTCCATGTCGAGGCGCCCGTCGTCCAGCACCGGGATGAACTTCAGGACCACGCCCTTGCGCTCGCGCAGGAAGTGCCACGGCACGATGTTGGCGTGGTGCTCCATCTCGGAGATCACGATCTCGTCGCCGGCGTTCAGGCCAAGGCCGAACGAGGATGCGACCAGGTTCACCGCCTCGGTGGCGCTCTTGGTCCAGACGACTTCAGTTGGCTCGGCGTTAATGAACTTGGCGACGGTTTCTCGCGCCTTTTCATAGGCTTCCGTCGTCTCGTTGGCCAGGGTGTGCAGGCCGCGATGGACGTTGGCGTAGGAGGTGCGCGCCAGGTTCATCATCGCGTCCAGCACCGCGTCCGGCTTCTGGGCGCTGGCCGCGCTGTCCAGATAGATCAGCGGCTTGCCGTGAACCGTCCGTTGCAGGATCGGGAACTGGGCGCGGATCGCCTCCACATCGAACGGAGCGTCGAGGGCCATTATTCGGGGCTCCCCAGCTTGCGGGCGACCCAGGCGGCGGCGATAGCGCGCGCGCCCTCGTGCGTGATGCGCTCGACCACCTCGCCGACGAAGGCGACGGTCAGCATGGCCTTGGCCTCAAGCTCCGGGATGCCGCGCTGGCGGGCGTAGAAGATGGCTTCCTCGTCCAGGGCGCCGATCGTGTTGCCGTGGGCGCAGGAGACGTCGTCGGCGAAGATCAACAGTTCCGGCTTGGCGTCGATCTCGGCCTTGTCCGACAGGATCAGGGCGTGATGGCCCATCCGCGCGTCGGTCTGGTCCGCGCCGGGCGAGACCACGATGCGACCCTGGAAGACGCCGCGCGCCTGGTCGGCGACCATGCCCTTGGTCAGCTGGCTGGTGATCCCGTCGACGCCGGCGTGGGTGACGACCGTGGTCTGGTCGGCGTGGCGCTGGCAGTCCAGCAGGTAGACGCCGTCCAGGCGAACCTGGGCGTGGGCGCCGGGATGATTGACCCGCGTCTCGATCCGCTGGCGACGCGCGCCCGAGGTGATCACGGTCTGGGCGTAGGTCGCGCCGGGGGCCAGGTCGATCTCGGCGGTGACGACACTGATCGCCTCGGCGTCGTCCTCGACCAGGATGATGCGTTCGACCGAAGCGCCCTCGCCCACGGCGATGTCGAGCACGACGTCGGACACATAGCCGGCGGCGCGGCCTTCGTGGCTTTCCAGCAGGACCAGGCTTTCGCCCGGCTTGACCACCAGGGCGTGGCTGGCGGCTTGCGAGGCCTTGTCGGCCAGGGCGACGAAGCGCAAGGCCGTCACGCCCGAGGCGATGTCGGCGCCAGCGATCCGGCGGCCGTTGACGAACACGGTCTCGGTCGAAGCCAGGCCAGCAAACGGACCGGCTGGAACCTCGCCGGCATGCGCGGGCGCGGCGGGCGGCAGAGTCCGCAGCAGGCCGCGCAGATCCGTCCAGCGCCAGTCCTCGTCGCGCCGCGAGGGCAGCTCGGTGACGTCGCCGGTCTTCAGGGCGGAGGCGAGGCTCATGCGGCGGCCACGTACTTGTCGTAGCCCTCGGCTTCCAGCTGCAGCGCCAGTTCCGGCCCGCCCGAGGCGACGATACGGCCGGCGGCCAGCACATGAACCTTGTCGGGTTTGATATAGTCCAGCAGGCGCTGGTAGTGGGTGATCACCAGCATCCCGCGCTCGGGCGAACGCAGGGCGTTGACGCCTTCGGAGACGATCTTCAGGGCGTCGATATCCAGGCCGCTGTCGGTCTCGTCCAGGATCAGGAACTTGGGCGACAGCATCGACATCTGGAAGATTTCCATCCGCTTCTTCTCGCCGCCCGAGAAGCCGACGTTCAGGCCGCGCTTGAGCATCTCGAAGTCGATCTTCAGCGCCGCGGCCTTCTCCTTGGCCAGCTTCAGGAAGGCCGGGGCGGCGATCTCGTCCTCGCCCCGCGCGCGGCGCTGGGCGTTGAGGGCGGTGCGGATGAAGGTCAGGGCCGGAACGCCTGGGATTTCAAGCGGATACTGGAAGGACAGAAACAGGCCCTTGGCGGCCCGCTCGTTCGGGGCCAGCGCCAGCAGGTCCTCGCCGTTGAGACTGGCCGAGCCTTCGGTCACCTCATAGCCGCCCCGGCCGCTCAGCACGTAGGACAGGGTCGACTTGCCGGCCCCGTTCGGGCCCATGATCGCGTGGACCTCGCCTGCGGGCACGGTGAGCGTGACGCCCTTCAGGATCGGCTTGTCCTCGACGCGGGCGTGAAGGTTCTGGATCTTAAGCATGGGTCTCGTTGAGTTTTCTGTATTCCGCCTCGTGGCCCGCGAAGGTTCCGGCGACGGCGATCTGGCCTTGTATGGCGGCGTTTAACAGCGAAAGATCCTCGGGCGGGATCCAGTATTCCTCGTGCCCCGGCGTGCCTGAGACCTTGTTCTCGTAGGCGTCCAGGAAGGCCTTCGAGACCTCGAAACGGACGACGTAGCCGCGCCGATAGGTCGTGTGGGCGGCGTTCCAGTTCCACGCCAGCTGGGCCGCATAGGCTTCGTTGGTGACGGGGCGGAAGACCGGCTGCTCGATATCGTGCGGCGGAAAGGCCTTCCAGTCCGAAGCCTTGATATCCCGCAGCTCTTCCAAGGCAACCGGCTGGTAGAGAGTGACGGTCTTCATCCCACCGAGCCCTCCAAGCTGATCGCCACCAGCTTCTGGGCCTCGACGGCGAATTCCATGGGCAGTTGCTGCAGCACGTCCTTGACGAAGCCGTTGACCAAAAGGGCCACGGCCTCCTCTTGCGACAGGCCGCGCTGCTGGCAGTAGAACAGCTGGTCGTCCGACAAGCGGGTGGTGGTGGCCTCGTGCTCGAACACCGTCTGGCCGTTGCGAGCCTCGATATACGGCACGGTGTGGGCCGCGCAGGTCTTGCCGATCAGCAAGCTGTCGCACTGGGTGAAGTTGCGCGCGCCCTTGGCCTTGGGGTGGGCCGAGACCAGGCCGCGATAGGTCGAGGTCGACTTGCCGGCGCTGATGCCCTTGGCGACGATCCGCGAGCGGGTGTTGGCGCCCAGGTGGATCATCTTGGTGCCGGTGTCGGCCTGCTGGTGGCCGTTGGTCACGGCGATCGAGTAGAACTCGCCCGAGCTCCCCTCGCCGCGCAGCACGCAGGACGGATATTTCCAGGTAATGGCCGAGCCGGTCTCGACCTGGGTCCACGACACCTTGGAGCGGTCGCCGCGGCAGTCGGCGCGCTTGGTGACGAAGTTGTAGATGCCGCCCTTGCCGGTCTCCGGATCGCCCGGGTACCAGTTCTGGACGGTCGAGTACTTGATCTCGGCGTCGTCCAGCAAGACGAGCTCGACCACGGCCGCGTGCAGCTGGTTCTCGTCACGCATCGGGGCGGTGCAGCCCTCCAGATACGAGCAGTAGGCACCCTTGTCGGCGATGATCAAAGTCCGTTCGAACTGCCCGGAATCCTTGGCGTTTATCCGGAAATAGGTCGACAGCTCCATCGGGCAGCGCACGCCGGGCGGGATGTAGACGAAAGAGCCGTCCGAGAAGACCGCGCTGTTCAGGCACGCGAAATAGTTGTCCGAGGTCGGCACGACGCTGCCCAGGTACTGGCGCACCAGTTCCGGGTGTTCGCGGATCGCCTCGCTCATCGAGCAGAAGATGACGCCGACGGCGGCCAGCTCTTTCTTGAAGGTCGTGACGACGCTGACGCTGTCGAACACCGCGTCCACGGCGTAGCGCGGCGCGCCTTCGACTCCGGCCAGAACCTCTTGTTCCTTAAGCGGAATGCCCAGCTTGGCGTAGACGGCCAGGATCTCGGGATCGACCTCGTCCAGGCTCTTGGGCCCTTCCTTGGTCGAGGGCGCGGCGTAGTAGTAGCTGTCCTGGTAGTCGATCTTGGGGAAATTGACCTTCGCCCAGGTCGGCTCTTCCAGCTCAAGCCAGCGGCGATAGGCTTCCAGCCGCCAGTCCAGCATCCATTGCGGCTCGTCCTTCTTGGCCGAGATGAAGCGGACGATGTCCTCGGAGAGGCCCTTGGGGGCGAACTCCTGCGCGATATCGCTCGTGAAGCCGTGCTCGTACTTTTCGAGCGCGGCGACGGTTTCGACAGTTTCCTTGACCGCGGCCACTACGCCACCTCCCGGCGCCGAGCGCCGATACGCTTCCAGGCGGCGAGCCAGGCGTCGCCGCACTTGATCCAATCGTCTTCCGTGCTGGCCCAGCCGCCGCTCACACGCAGGGCGAACGGGGCCAGATCGGCACGGCCCATCGCCTCCACCACGCGGCTGGCCTTGACCTTGCCCGACGAGCAGGCGCTGCCGGCGCTGACCATGACTCCGGCCAGGTCCATGTTCATGACCTGGACCTCGGAGCCGAAGCCCTCGCCGGCGAAACACAGGGTTTGCGGCAACCGATCGGCGCCCTCGCCGAGCACGACCGCGCCTTGCGCCTCGAGCCGCTGGGCCAGGGCGTCGCGCCAATGAGCCTGTTCGGCCATGGAGGCAAGGCTTTCCCGGGCCACGCGGGCGGCCGCGCCGAAGCTGGCGATGCCGGCGACATTCTCGGTGCCAGCCCGGCGGCCGCGCTCCTGACCGCCGCCGTGCTGGCGACGGCTGACGGTGGCGCGGGTTCCGGCGACCAGGGCGCCGACGCCTTGCGGGCCGCCCAGCTTGTGGGCCGACAGCGCCAGGGTGTCGGCGCCGAGGGCCGAGAAGTCGACGGCGATCTTGCCGGCCGCCTGGACGGCGTCGACGTGCAGGAGGCCTTCAGCGGCGCGGACCAGGGCCGAGGCTTTATCCACAGGCTGGATCACGCCGGTCTCGTTGTTGGCCAGCATCAGGCAAACCAGGGTCTTGCCTGGCTTTTCAAGCGCTTGCGCCAGCCAGTCGAGATCGACGATCCCCAGGCTATCCACAGGCATGACCTCTAGCGGGAGGCCGGACGCCTTGGCGGTCTCGGTCACCGCGTCGTGCTCGATGGCGGAAATGACGATGCGTTGGACGCCGGCGACCTTGGCGCTCTCGATGGCCAGGGCGTTGGCCTCGGTGCCGCCGCTGACGAAGGTCACCGAGCCGGCCGGCACGCCGACCAGGGCCCCGACCTCGGCGCGAGCGCGTTCCACCAAGTCGCGCGCGGCGCGGCCGGCGGCGTGGACCGACGAGGGATTGGCTGGGCTCTCCAGGGCGCGCAGCAGCGCTTCCCGCGCCTCCGGCCGCATCGGGGCCGTGGCGTTATAGTCGAGATAGACCGATGTGCGGGACATGCTCACTCGGCCGCGATCTCCATCGGACGGCCCACCGGGCCGCCTTGGGGGCGAAGCTCGCCCTTCAGCACGTCGGCCACCGAGACCGAGGCCAGATAGCCGTGGATCTGACGGCCCATCTCTTCCCACAGGCCATGCGTCATGCAGCGCTCGCCGCCGGCCATGCAGCCCTTGGCCTGACCCTTGTTGAAATTGCAGCGGGTGGCGCGGAGCGGCTCGTCGACCGCCAGCACGATGTCGGAGATGAAGGTCTCGCCCGAGCCCTTGGCCAGGCGATAGCCGCCGCCGGGGCCGCGAGCGCTGATCACCAGGCCCTTGCGGCGCAGGCGCGCGAACAACTGCTCCAGGTACGACAGCGAAATCTGCTGGCGCGCGGCGATCTCGGCCAGGGCCACGGCGCGGCCCTCGCTTTCGTCCTGGCGCTTGGCCAGGTCGGTCATCGCCATGACCGCGTATCGACCCTTGGTGCTCAGGCGCATCGCCTTACCCCTTGCAGATTCCGCGCGCATCGGCTTTTGCGTGTGCTACAAGCCGCGACTTCGCGCGCGGGCCCTATAAGCCCGCGACTGGTTGCGATCTAGGAAGACCAAGCGCAGTAGTCAAGTATTCTGGCGATCCAATCGTCGGATGACAGGCCGCTCGCGAGCTCAAGGGAACGACATGCCTGATGTGATTTTGACCGGCGCGTCCGGGCGGATCGAAGGTCGCTATTCTCCGGGCAAGACCGAGACGGCGCCGATCGCGCTGATCCTGCACCCCCACCCGAAGGCCGGCGGTCACATGAACCACCCGGTGTCTGTCCAGCTGTATCACCTGTTCATGAAGCGCGGTTTCGCGACCTTGCGCTTCAATTTCCGCGGCGTCGGCCGTAGCCAGGGCGAGTTCGACGCCGGCATCGGCGAGCTGGCCGACGCGGCCACCGCGCTCGACTGGCTGCAGACCAGCAACCCGGCCGCCAGCCAGACCTGGGTCGCCGGCTTCGACTTCGGCGCCTATATCGGCATGCAGCTCCTGATGCGTCGCCCGGAGACGGACGGCTTCATCTCGGTGTCGCCGCCGACCAACATGTACGACTTCAGCTTCCTGGCCCCCTGCCCGGCGTCCGGCCTGTTCCTGACGGGCTCGGCCGACACCATCACCCCGCCGGTCGAGGTCGAGCGCGTGGTCACCAAGCTGCGGACCCAGAAGGGCATCACGATCGACTACGAGGTCATCGACAAGGCCAGCCACTTCTGGACCGAGCACCTGCCCAGCGTCGAGAAGAGCGTCAGCGAGTATCTCGACAAGCGTTTGGCCGAAAACCCGATCTAGACGAGCCTACCGGTTCGAATTCCAGGCCTCCCTCCGGGGAGGCCTTTTTCGTTTATGCGGCGTGGCGGGGCGGCGATGGCGTAACATCGGTCACGATCCTATGTTTTCACGGATTGATGAATATCGGGGGCGCGGTGATGCACTATGACATCGTCATTGTCGGCGGCGGCGCCGGCGGCCTGGAACTGGCCTCGCGGCTGGGGCGCAGGCTGGGCGGCCGCCACGGTAAGCGCCGCGTGCTGCTGATCGACCGCTCCAGCTTCCACATCTGGAAGCCGACCCTGCACGAGGTGGCGGCCGGCACCCTGGACGTCCACCAGGAGGGCGTCTCCTATTCGATCCTGGGCCGCTCGAACGGCTTCAACTTCCTGCTCGGCGAGTTGGCCGCCTTCGACCCGGCCGCCAAGCGCCTGACCCTGAAACCCATCACCGACGCGGACGGCCAGTTGCTGGCCCCGGAGCGGACGATCACCTTCACCTTCGGCGTGCTGGCGATCGGCTCGGGCTCGAACCTCTTCGGCACGCCCGGCGCCGAACGGGCGCACCTGCTGGAGCGCACCGAGGACGCGGAGGCCTTCCACGCCCGGCTGCTGGCGGCCTTCACCAAGGCCTCGTTCTCGCCCGACAAGATCATGCGCGTGGCCATCGTCGGCGGCGGCGCCACCGGCGTGGAGCTGTCGGCCGAGCTGATCGAGGCGCATCGCGAACTGCTGGACAGCGTCGGCGACGAACAGCGTTTCCGCCTGGACATCACAGTGGTCGAGGCCGCGCCGCGCATCCTCAATGGCCTGCCGCAAAAGATCGCCGACAAGGCCACGCTGGCCCTGGAGCGCAAGGGTGTCGCGGTGAGAACGGACGCCAAGGTGCTGGCCGTTCACGCCGACCGGCTGGAGACCAGCCAGGGCGACATTCCGGCCGACCTGATCGTCTGGGCCGCCGGCGTCAAGGCGGCCGAGGCCAATACCGGCTTCGGGCTTGAGACCAATCGCGGCAACCAGTTCGTGGTCAACGACCATCTGGAGACCTCGGCCCCCGACGTCTGGGCTCTGGGCGACTGCGCCGCCGCGCCGTGGAAGGACGGCAAGACCATCCCCGCCCGCGCCCAGGCCGCGCACCAGCAGGCCAGCTATCTGGAGCGGGCCCTGATCGCACGACTGCACCAGGGCCGGATCAACGCGCCCTTTGTTTATCGCGACTTCGGCTCGCTGGTGTCTCTAGGCAACGACAAGGGCGTGGGCGCACTGATGGGCGGCCTGGGCGGGCCGAACTTCTTCGTCGAGGGCCTGATCGCCAAGTGGGCCTACATGTCGCTGCACCTGGATCACCACCGGGCGATCCTGGGCGTGGGCCGCACGGCGACCCTGGCGCTGGCGCGACTGCTGCAGCAGCGGGTGTCGGGACGGCTGAAATTGCACTGAAGGGCTGCTCCCCCGCGTTGCGGGGGAGCTGTCGCGGAGCGACTGAGGGGGCTAGCTGGAGGTCGGCGGCACTCGCCCCCTCCGGCCCTCTGGGCCACCTCCCCCGCGACGCGGGGGAGGATCTAGGGTGTAACTATTCTTCCGCCCGTCATCGCCGCCTTCACCCCCGTCGTCCCCGGAAAGCTGATCGGCAGCCCTTTGGCCGTCCGCGCCGCCAGGTAGGCGAAAGCCTCGGCCTCGATGCTGTCGCCGCGCCAGCCGTGGGCTTCGGCGGCCTCGACCGGCACGGGCGCCCGCTCGGCTAGGGTCCTCATGATCGCCGGATTGTGCCGGCCGCCGCCGCAGACGATCAGGGCGCTGGGCGTCTCGCCGCCTTGGCTGAAGGCGCGGAACACCCCCTCGGCGGTGAAGGCCACCAGGGTCGCGGCGGCGTCTTCGGGCGACAGGTGCGCCACGGGCTCCAGCGAGAAATCGTAGCGGTCCAGCGACTTCGGGACCGGCGCGTCGAAATACGGGCTCGACAGCAGGGCGTTCAGCGCCCGTTCGTCGACGCGCCCGACCGAGGCCAGCCTGCCGTCCTCGTCGAAGCGGGCGATGCCGCGCGCCTGTAGCATCAGGTCGATCATGCCGTTGCCGGGGCCGGTGTCGAAAGCCAGCAAGGCTCCGTCCGGGCCGATCAGGGTGATGTTGGCCACCCCGCCGACGTTCAGCGCCGCCACCGGCGCGGCCAGCCCCGAGGCCCGGGCGCGGGCGGCATGGTAGATCGGCGCCAGGGGCGCGCCCTCCCCGCCGGCCGCCACGTCGGCGGTGCGGAAGTCGAAGGCCACCGGACGGCCCGTGGCCTTGGCCAGGCGCTCGGCGTCCAGCAACTGGACCGTGCGTCCAACACGCTCGGCGGTCGGCCGCTCGTGCAGCACCGTCTGGCCGTGGACGCCCAGCAGGTCGAAGTCGCTCCACGCCAGGCCGTGCTCCTCGATGAAGCTCTCGGCGGCATGGAAATGTTCGTCGGCGACGGCCCTGCGGGCCTCGTCGAAGATCGCCGGCTCGGGCTCGCCGCGCGGCCAGGCGCGGGCGATGTCGGTGGTCTTCAGCAGCAGATCGCGGGTCGCCTCGCGCAGCTTGCGCTCGCCGGCCGGGCCGAAGCCCTGGATGTCTTCGCCGTCGGTTTCCAGCACCGCCATGTCGACCGCGTCGAGCGAGGTGCCGGTCATAAATCCCAGGATCTTCATGGAGACGTTGACTGCCACGGGCGGCTAACGGTAGCTAGACCCATGATCGACGCTTTCGTCCTGGCCCGCCCCTATTACCGCCCGCTGCCATAGCGGGAGGCTGACCAGACACGTCGCCGCCCCGCCTCGCCGGGGTCGCTCTCATCCAGTCGATCATGCGCTCCGGCTCCCCTGCCCGGAGTTTGAAATGAAACCCTCACATTCAGGCCTCGCCGTGCTAGACGGCCCGCCATCCATTTCAGAGAGTCGAACCATGTCCGCCGCGCCGTCCTTCAAGTCGGAGTTCCTGCGAACCCTGGAGGCGCGCGGCTACATCCATCAGATCACCCATCCGGACGAGCTGGACGCCGCGGCCGCCAGCGGGATCATCACCGCTTACATCGGCTTCGACGCCACGGCCCCCAGCCTGCACGTCGGCAGCCTGATCCAGATCATGATGCTGCGCCGCCTGCAGCAGGCTGGTCACAAGCCGATCGTCCTGATGGGCGGCGGCACGACCAAGGTCGGCGACCCGACCGGCAAGGACGAGAGCCGCAAGCTGCTGTCGGACGCCGACATCGCCGCCAACATCGCCGGCATCAAGCAGGTCTTCGCCAAGTTCCTGACCTTCGGCGACGGCCCGACCGACGCCATCATGGTCGACAACGACGCCTGGCTCAGCAAGTTCGGCTACGTGCAGTTCCTGCGCGACTACGGCGTGCACTTCACGGTCAACCGGATGCTGGCCTTCGACTCGGTCAAGCTGCGGCTCGAGCGCGAGCAGCCGATGACCTTCCTCGAATTCAACTACATGCTGATGCAGGCGGTGGACTTCCTGGAGCTGAACCGCGCCCACGGCTGCGTGCTGCAGATGGGCGGCTCGGACCAGTGGGGCAACATCCTCAACGGCGTCGAGCTGACCCGCCGCGTCGACCACAAGGCCGCCTTCGGCCTGACGACGCCGCTGCTGGCCACCGCCTCGGGCGCCAAGATGGGCAAGACCATGGCCGGCGCGGTGTGGCTGAACGCCGAGCAACTGAGCCCCTACGACTACTGGCAGTTCTGGCGTAATACGGAGGACGCCGACGTCGGCCGCTTCCTGAAGCTGTTCACCGACCTGCCGCTGGAGAAGATCGCCGAGTTGGAAGCCCTCGAAGGCGCCCAGATCAACGACGCCAAGAAGGTGCTGGCCGACGAAGCCACCCGCATGGCCCACGGCGAAGAGGAGGCCCGCAAGGCCCGCGACGCCGCCGAGAAGGCCTTCGAGCAGGGCGCGCTGTCGGCCGACCTGCCGACCTTCGAGGTCCCGGCGGCCGAACTGGAAGCCGGTATCGTGCTGGCGGCCCTGTTCGCCGACGCGGGCCTGGCTGGTTCACGCGGCGAGGCCCGTCGTCTGGCCCAGGGCGGCGGCCTGAAGGTCAACGACAAGGCCGAGGCCAGCGCGGACCGGGTGATTACCTCGGCCGACCTCGTCGAAGGCGTCGTCAAGCTGGCCGCCGGCAAGAAGAAGATCGTGTTGGTGAAGCCCGTTTAGTTATCGGTTGATTGTGCTCCCGGCCCTGGCGTAGCCAAGGGCCGGGGTGACCCTTTCCCCCAGGAGACGCGTTCGATGCTGCAGCCCGGCGACAAGGCCCCTGATTTCGACCTGCCGACCGACACCGGCCGCGTCAGCCTGGCCAGCCTGAGGGGCAAGAATGTCGTCCTGTACTTCTATCCGAAGGACGACACCGCCGGCTGCACGTCGGAAGCCCTGCAGTTCTCGTCGGAAGTCGAGGAGTTCCAGAAGCTGGGCGCGGTGATCGTCGGCGTGTCCAAGGACAGCGTCGCCTCGCACGCCAAGTTCCGCGCCAAGCACGACCTGACCATCGACCTGGCCGCCGATCCGCTGGGCGACGTTGTCGAGGCCTATGGCGCCTGGGTCGAAAAGAGCATGTATGGCCGCAAGTACATGGGCATCGACCGCTCGACCTTCCTGATCGACCGCGAAGGCGTCGTCCGCGAAGTCTGGCGCAAGGTGAAGGTGCCCGGCCACATCAAGGCCGTGATGACCGCCGCCAAGGCCATCAAGTAGATTTTCGTCTCGCTCTGTTCGCCTCGCTGCTTTCGTCTCTCGGGGGAACCCGTTGGTCGCTGAGGTGTTGTATCGGCGCATCCCCCTGTGGCTTTTGCGTTTGAATACAGCCTTAACGTTTGGTCCTGACGGTGAGGAAACGTTAAGGATCGAGGCGCAATGTGACTTTTCGCGAGTCGCGCTCACTTAGGGCGCGAAGAGTCTTGCGCGTTTCCGCTTTCTCGTAGCATATCGCCCAGACCTGAAACGGGGGGTTTCTTGGGCGATGGCGATCAAGCGCTTTAAGCGACTGCGGCACTCTCTCGAAGCCCTGTTTCCCGAACGGCACATCTATATCCGCTCCGGCGGCGAGATGCGCGGCTACGTCTTTTCCACCAACAAGCAGCTGCTGGGCGCGTCCGTCGTCGCCGTCACCGCGCTGTGGATGGGCGTCTGCACCGCGTCGATGGCGGTCAACGCCCTGGCGGTCAGCTCGACCGACCAGCAGGTCATCCGCCAGAAGGCCTATTACGAGCGCCTGAACGCCGACCGCCAGGCTCGCCTGAACAGCGCCGTGGCCCAGCTGTCGGCCACCAATGGCTCGCTGGAAGACCTGGCCGCTTCGGTCGAGAAGCGTCACGCCGCCCTCGCCCTGCTGGTTTCCGATTTCAAGGGCGTGCCCGGCGCCGCCCAGGCCCTGACCGTCGCCAAGCCCCGCCTGCTGGCCGCCAGCCCGGTGCAGCGCATCCAGGCCACCCGGATGGATCAGGAGCGCCTGATCGACGCCGCCGAAAGCTTCGCCAAGAGCCGCGCCGAGCGCCTGCGCCTGGCCATGCGGATGGCGGGCCTGGACGCCGGCAACTTCACGGGTCGCGGCGTGTCGCTGGGCGGCCCGCTGATCGAGGCCAAGGATCCGCGCGCCCTGGCCGCGGTCCTCGACGTCGACGAGGATTTCGCCAGCCGCATCCAGCACGCGGCCAACGACATGTCGGACATGCGCAGCCTGGGCGCGGCAGCCAAGAAGCTGCCCTTCTACCGTCCGACCAGCAATCCGGCCCTATCGTCCAGCTACGGCGTCCGCTTCGACCCGTTCACGCACCGTCCGGCCTTCCATTCAGGCCTGGACTTCCCCGGCGCCATGCGCACCCCGATCATGGCCACGGCGCCCGGCGTCATCTCGTTCACCGGCGTCCGCTCCGGCTACGGCAACACGGTCGAGATCGACCACGGCGGCGGCTTCAAGACCCGCTACGCCCACCTGGCCTCCATCAGTGTCCGCGTCGGCGAGCGCGTGACCATCGGCAGCCGCGTCGGCGCCATGGGCTCGACCGGCCGTTCGACCGGGCCGCACCTCCACTACGAAGTCTGGGTCAACGGTAAGGCTCAGAATCCCAATCGCTACTTGAAGGCTGGTGAGTATGTTCAGCAAACAAGCTAAGTCGGGCTCGAAAAACCCGGCTCGCATCGAGCCCCTGCCGACTCCGATGACGGCTGCCCCCGCCGACCAGGCCCGCCGCGCGCCGCCGAAAGTGGCGTCCCTGCTGTCGGCCGACCTGACCATCGAGGGCAGCGTCACCGGCGAAGGCGAGCTGCAGATCGACGGCGTGGTCAAGGGCGATGTCCGCGTCGGCCGCCTGACCGTCGGCGAGACCGGCCACGTCGAGGGCGGCGTCTATGCCGAGGCGGTGGAAGTGCGCGGCCGCGTGGTCGGCGCGATCACCTCCAAGCAGGTCCGCCTCTATGGCACCTCATATGTCGATGGCGACATCACCCACGAGCAGCTGGCCATGGAAACCGGGGCCTTCTTCCAGGGCCGCAGCCTGAAGTTCCAGCGCCCCGCGCCGGTCGCCCAGCCGGCGCCGCCCCCGGAGCAACTGGCGATCGCCCAGGCCAAGCCCGTCGCGGGCTGAGGCTTCGGACTTTCCGAACGCAGGCTTCAGATACAAGAACGCCCCGGATCACCCGGGGCGTTTTCGTATTCCAGGGCGTGGACCTTAGCCTTCCGTCGCGTCGCGCGTGGCGCCGACGCGCTGGGCCAGCGAGGCGCCCATGAAGGCGTCGAGGTCGCCGTCCAGAACGCCTTGGGTATCGGAAGTCTCGACGTTGGTCCGCAGGTCCTTGACCATCTGGTAGGGCTGCAGGACGTAGCTGCGGATCTGGTGACCCCAGCCGATGTCGGTCTTCTGGTCTTCCAGCGCCTGCTGGGCGGCTTCACGCCGTTGCAGCTCGGCCTCGTAGAGACGGGCGCGCAGCATCTTCCACGCTTCTTCACGGTTCTGGTGCTGCGAGCGCCCGGCCTGGCAGGCCACGGCGATGCCGGTCGGGATGTGCGTCAGGCGCACGGCCGAGTCGGTCTTGTTGATGTGCTGACCGCCGGCGCCGGAGGCGCGGTAGGTGTCGGTGCGCACGTCGGCCGGGTTGATCTCGATCTCGATCGTATCGTCGACCACGGGATAGACCCAGGCCGAGGCGAACGAGGTATGGCGGCGCGCACTGCTGTCATAGGGGCTGATGCGCACCAGACGGTGCACGCCAGCCTCGGTCTTCAGCCAGCCATAGGCGTTGGGCCCCTTGACCAGCAAGGTCGCCGACTTGATGCCGGCCTGGTCGCCGTCGGTCTCTTCGATCAGCTCGGTCGTCATGCCGTGGGCGTTGGCCCAGCGCGTGTACATGCGCAGCAGGATGCCTGCCCAGTCGCACGACTCGGTGCCGCCGGCCCCGGAGTTGATCTCGATATAGGCGTCGTTGCCGTCGGCCTCGCCCGAGAGCAGAGCCTCGAGTTCGGCGCGGCCGGCGCGTTCCTTGATGGCCTTCAGCTGGGCGCGGGCGTCGTTCAGGGAATCCTCGTCGGACTCCATGTCGGCCAGCTCGGCATATTCCAGCGCGTCCTTGACGTCGCGCTCGATGCCTTGCACGGCCTCGACCTTGGCGGCCAGGGCGGCGCGCTCGCGCGAGACGGCCTGGGCCTCGGTCGGGCGATCCCACAGGGTCGGGTCTTCGACCCGGGCGTTCAGCTCATCGAGCTTTCGAAGGGCGACATCCCAGTCAAAGACGCCTCCTGAGCAGTCCAATGGACTGCTCGATGTCAGCCGCGGCGGCCTCGACATCCGGTCGCATCACGTTACTCCGTGACAGTGTTGAAGGGCGCGGGAAATAACGCGCGTCGCTCTCCCGCGCAATGAGAGTTCGTAGAGCCCGCCCTAATAGAGCCCACTGAGGGGATCGACCTTCTGCGGCGGCGGCTTGCCCGGTTGAGGCGCCGGCTGGACCGGTTGCGGCAGGCCCGGCGAGATCTGCTCGTACGGGATCGGTCCGGTCGGCGCGACCTCCACCTTCGGCTCGGTGCCCGGACGGAAGGCCTCGCGGACGCCGCGCACCATGGCGAACTTGGCGTTCTTCGGCGGCTTGAAGTCGACGGCCGGCTGGCCGTCCAGCGCCACCTTCATGAAGTCCATGAACACCGGCACGGCGTCGGTGGCGCCCGTCTCGCCCTCGCCCAGCGAGCGGTTGTCGTCGAAACCGACGAAGACGCCGACCACGAGATTGGGCGAATAGCCGACGAACCAGGCGCTGCGGTACTCGTTGGTCGTGCCGGTCTTGCCGGCCAGCGGGCGACCGAGGGAGCTGACCGCGGCGGCGGTGCCGCGCTGGACCACGCCCTGCAGCATGGAGGTGATCTGGTAGGCGGTGACCGGATCCATGATCTGCTCGCCTGGCGCGGCGAACCTGGGGCTTTCATCGCCGTTGAAGCCCGCGTCGCAGCGCTCGCAATCACGCTTGTCGGCCCGGAAGATGACCTTGCCCTCGCGGTCCTGCACCAGTTCGATCAGGTGCGGGTCGACACGGCGGCCGCCGTTGACGAACGCGGCGTAGGCCGCCGTCAGCTTGAACGGCGTCGTTTCGCCCGCGCCCAGGGCCATGGCCAGGACGGGATCCATGTTGCGGGTCACACCGGCGCGCTGGGCGAAGTCGACGACCTTCTTCATGCCGACGCCCTGGGCCAGGCGCACGGTCATGGCGTTGATCGACTGTTCCAGGCCCTTGCGCAGCGGCTGAGCGCCGTAGAACTCCTTGTGGTAGTTCTCCGGGCTCCAGTCCTGGCCGTTCGCGCCCTTGAAGGTGATGGCGCTGTCGACGACGACGCTGGCCGGGGTGTAGCCGTTCTCCAGCGCGGTGGCGTAGACGAACGGCTTGAACGACGAGCCGGGCTGGCGCATCGCCTGGGTGGCGCGGTTGAAGTTTGACAGCGAGTAGCTGTAGCCGCCGACCAGGGCGACGATCCGGCCGGTATAGGGCTCCATGGCCACAAGGGCGCCATTGACCGCCGGAACCTGGCGCAGGCGATAGCCGGCGTCGGTCTTCTCGACGAACACCAGGTCGCCGGCCTTCAGGCCCTTGCCGTTCTTGGCCCAGGTGAGGTCCTCGCCGACGATCTGGCCTTCGCCTTCGTCCTTGACGAGGCGGACTCGGCCGTCGTTGGAGACGACCAGGGCCTGGCGCCACTTGCCGCGCTCGGCCGGCGGGGCCTTGGCCAGGGCGGTCTTTTCCCAGGCCAGATCCGTCGATTCGACATGGCCCCAGGCTCCGCGCCAGCCGTGGCGGCGGTCGTACTTCTCCAGGCCGTCCATCAGCGCCGAGCGCGCGGCCGTCTGCAGACGCGGATCCAGCGTGGTGCGCATGTAGTAACCGCCCTCGCTGAGGCGTGGCCCCAGCGTGGCCATGCCGCGCTGGCGCACTTCCTCGACGAAATAGTCGGCGTCGCGATAGGCAGCCCGCTTGGGCGCGGCCTGGACCACCAGATCCTCGGCCATGGCCTTCTGGGCCTCGGCCTTCGACACCCAACCCTGATCGGCCATCTGGCCCAGCACCCAGTTGCGCCGGGTCATGGCTTTGGCCTTGTTGCGGATCGGATGGTAGTTGTCCGGTCCCTTGGGCAGCGAGGCCAGGAAGGCGCATTCGGCCAGGGTCAGATCCGGCAGCGACTTGCCGAAATAGTTGTAGGCGGCCGCGCCGACGCCGAACGAGCGATAGCCCAGCCAGATTTCGTTGAGATACAGCTCGAGAATCTGCTGCTTGGTCAGCGACTGCTCGAGGCGATGGGCCAGGATCGCTTCCTTGAACTTGCGCCCGACCGTGGCGTCGCTGGTCAGCAGGACGTTCTTGGCGACCTGCTGGGTGATGGTCGAGCCGCCCTCGAGGCGTTTGCCGCGAACGACATTGCCGACGTTCTTGAGCATGGCCCGCGACAGGCCCGAGACGTCGACGCCGCCGTGCTGGAAGAAGTTGCGATCCTCGGCCGCCAGGAAGGCCTGAGCCAGCTGCGGCGGGATCTGGTCGTAGGGGATGAAGATCCGGCGCTCTTTGCTGTATTCGCCGATCAGGGTGCCGTCCCAGGCGTAGACGCGCGTCGCCGTCGGCGGACGATAGTCCTGCAGTTCACCGGCGTCGGGCATGTCATGGAACAGCCAGGCGGCGTAGATCGCGATCGCGAAACCCGCGACCGCGATGGCCGAAAGCACCGCCACGCCCGCGATGGCCATCCATCGTTCGGTGGGTTTCAGATCCACGCGACCTCCGTCGAGGCAGGCCCCCTCGCCTGCCGCACACACTTCACTAGATCGCTTGGCGCCGAACCGTAAGCGGTTTTGCGGTCGCACCTCGCGGGGCGAAGCACGAACGATCGTCCCTGTGATTAGAGGGCGACAGGCAAAAGGGGAAGCGGCTGCCCTCCCCGTTCCTTGTCGGTCGCGCGATGGCCGCCGAAATTAGCTTTCAGTTTCGGCGATCGCGATCCCGTCAGGACTTGCGCAGACCCGCCGAGAAATAGGCCTCGATCGAGTCGCCGACCGCGTCGACCAGGCGATTGCGGCTGGCCTTGGTGGTCAGGAAGGCTTCGTCTTCCGGATTGGTGATGAAGCCCATCTCCAGCAGCACGGCGGGCACGTCCGGCGCCAGCAAGACTATGAAGCCGGCGTCGCGGTGGCTGCGGCGCAGCAGTGTGGTTTCCTCGCCGACGCTGGCCAGCAGCAGCTGGGCGAAGGCGGCCGAACGGTTCTTGGTGGCGCGCTGCGACAGGTCCAGCAGGATCTGGCTGACGGCGCGATCGCGGCCCGGCAGATTGGCCTTCATCAGCCAGTCGTCCTTGTCGAGGACGAGGCCAACGCGCTCGGAGCCCTTGTCAGACACGGTGTAGACCGAAGCGCCGCGCGTGCTGACGTCGGGCCCCGAGTCGGCATGCAGGGAAATAAAGAGATCGGCGTCGGCGCGACGGGCGATCTGCACGCGGCCTTCCAGCGGGATGAAGGTGTCGGTCTCGCGAGTCAGCACGACCTGGAAGCGGCCGGTGCGCTCCAGGCGCGCCTTCAGCGCCTTGGCCGCGGCCAGGGTGACGTCCTTCTCGAAGACAGTGGCGCCCAGCGAGCCGGGATCCTTGCCGCCGTGGCCGGCGTCGATGACGATGACCTTCTTCAGGCGCAGCGGCGCGGCCTTGACCGGTCCGCTGGCGAAGGTCAGGCGTGGAGCCTGCGGGGCGGCGACCTGCGGCGCGGCCTCGACGGCCTTCAGGTCGATCACGTAGCGATAGGCGGTCGCGCCGTCGCCTGGCGGCAGCAGGAATCGGCGGCGGACCTCGGCCTTGCCCGTCAGGTCCAGGCGCAGACGGGCGCCGCCCGCGGCCTCGTCGATCACCCAGCGCTTGACCAGGCCCTGGCCGGAACCTTGCAGATCGCCGGACACCAGCACGTTCGGCAGGGCCATGACCAGGCGCTGGTCGCTCATGCCGTCGGAGATCAGCTTGCCGACCGCGGCGCGATCCAGGTCGATGACGACGCGGGTTTCGTTGCGGTCGCCGCCGAAGCGGACCTTCTGCACGCCGGCCGGCGCGGCCGGTCCCTGGGCGGTGGCCACGGCGACGCCGGCGACCGTGAGGCCCCCGACAATCAGGGCCGCCCGGACCCAGCCCATGCGGGCCAAACTGATAAGAAGCTTACGCATTCCCGCCCGCGTAATCCGAAACTGGTGAACTGAATGTCAATATCTCCCGGGGCGGTAGCCAAAGGGTTAAGTCCAGATCATCCGTCGAAAGCTTTTCTTTTGTGCGTCGATGTGGCTACAGTCCCGCCGTGCGCGAATGTCGTGATCGTCACGACTCCGTGCGGGCCGTCCGAGCCCCGAAAGTGGTCTTGAACCTCTTCCGGCGCGAAGGCGGCAGACTAGATAGTGTTCGAGAGACGGCCGATCTGGCGGGCAAGACGCCGACCGAGACGCCGGATCTAGGGCTCGCGTCGGGCTCAAACGCCCTTCTGGCGACGACGCGCCATCCGATCCGCGCCATCCGGCGCGACAACACCACCTCCTCGCGCCACTCGTGACGCGACAGGCAAACCATCCAGTCCGCGCTTCATGCGCGGTAGGGAAAAACGAAACCCCCAATGGGCTGCGCCGCACCCGACCGCCTTTGGCACCCGACCCTTCGCAACCGCGCTGACGGTGCGACGGTCGGCGACGCGCGCGCCCTTCATTCAGAACGGCGACCGGGCCTCGCGCCCGCCGCGCGCCGTGGAGACTTCCTTAATGTCGAAGAAGATGCTGATCGACGCAGCACACGCCGAAGAGACGCGTGTGGTCGTCGTGGACGGAACCCGGGTTGAAGAGTTCGATTTCGAAAGCCAGACCCGCAAACAGCTTCGCGGAAATATCTACCTCGCCAAGGTGACCCGCGTTGAACCCAGCCTCCAGGCTGCGTTCATCGAGTACGGCGGTAACCGCCACGGGTTCCTGGCGTTCAACGAAATCCACCCGGACTATTACCAGATTCCGGTCGCCGACCGTGAAGCGCTGATGCGCGACGATTCGGGTGACGACGATGACGACACCCCGGTCTCGCGTCGCGCCTCGGGCGGCGACGACGAGGACGACGTCAACGGCGGCCACGCGGTCGACGACGACGATGATGACGTCGAAGAAGAGCTGGCCCGCCGCAAGCGCCGGCTGATGCGCAAGTACAAGATCCAGGAAGTGATCCGCCGCCGGCAGATCATGCTGGTCCAGGTCGTCAAGGAAGAGCGTGGCAACAAGGGCGCGGCCCTGACCACCTACCTGTCGCTGGCCGGCCGCTACGGCGTCCTGATGCCCAACACCGCCCGGGGCGGCGGCATCAGCCGCAAGATCACCGCGGTGTCGGACCGCCGTCGCCTGAAGAGCGTGGTCAACAGCCTGGACGTGCCGCAGGGCATGGGCCTGATCGTCCGCACGGCCGGCGCCAAGCGCACCAAGGCCGAGGTCAAGCGCGACTACGAGTATCTGCTGCGTCTGTGGGAAAACATCCGCGACAACACGCTGCACTCGGTCGCCCCGGCGCTGATCTACGAGGAAGAAGACCTCGTCAAGCGCGCCATCCGCGACATGTACGACAAGGACCTGGAGGGGATCTGGGTCGAGGGCGACGCCGGCTACAAGGAAGCGCGCGATTTCATGCGCATGCTGATGCCGAGCCAGGCCAAGAAGGTCTTCAACTACCGCGACCCGACCCCGCTGTTCGTCAAGCACAAGATCGAGGACCACCTGGCCCAGATCTATTCGCCGGTCGTGCCGCTGCGTTCCGGCGGCTATCTGGTGATCAACCAGACCGAGGCGCTGGTCGCCATCGACGTCAACTCGGGCAAGGCCACGCGCGAGCGCAACATCGAGGCCACGGCCCTCAAGACGAACATGGAAGCGGCCGAGGAAGCCGCTCGCCAGCTGCGTCTGCGCGACCTGGCCGGCCTGATCGTCATCGACTTCATCGACATGGATGAAGGCAAGAACAACCGCGCGGTCGAGAAGGTTCTGAAGGACGCGCTCAAGGACGACCGCGCTCGCATCCAGATGGGCAAGATCTCGGGCTTCGGCCTGATGGAGATCAGCCGCCAGCGTCGCCGCACCGGTGTCCTGGAAGGCACGACCCACGTCTGCGAACATTGCGAAGGCACCGGCCGCGTCCGCTCGGTCGAGTCCAGCGCCCTGGCCGCCCTCCGCGCGGTCGAGGCCGAGGCCCTAAAGGGCTCCGGCGCGGTGATCCTGAAGGTCGCCCGCTCGGTCGGCCTCTACATCCTCAACGAAAAGCGCGACTACCTGCAGCGCCTGCAGCAGACGCACGGCCTGCACGTGACCGTCGTGGTCGACGACAGCCTGCACGCCGGCGACCAGGAGATCGAGCGCACCGAGCTGGGCGAGCGCATCGCCGTCGCCCCGGCTCCGTATGTCGAGGAAGACGACGATTTCGATCCGTCGGCCTTCGAGGACGAGGAAGACGACGAAGAGATCCTCGACGACGAGGACGAAGAGGGTCTTGAGCGCGAGGACACCGACGACGACGACGCCTCGGCCCGCAAGCAGGCCCGCGACGATGATCGCGGCGACCGCAAGGGCCGTCGGGGCCGTCGCGATCGCGGCCGTGGCCGGGGTCGTCGTGACGAACGCGAGACCGAAGGCGAGGCTCCGGCCGAAGCCGAAGTCGAAGGCGACGAAGACGAGCTCGAAGGCGACGCCGACGACCGCGCCGAATTCGGCGATGATGATGACGGCGCCCGTCGCCGTCGCCGCCGCGGTCGCCGTGGCGGCCGTCGTGGCGGTCGCGAGGACGGCGATCGTCCGACCGACGCCTTCGTCTGGATCCGTCCGCGCGTCCCGTTCGGCGAGAACGTCTTCACCTGGCACGACCCCGCCGCCCTGGTCGGCGGCAATAGCGAACCGCGCCGTCCGGCGCCGGAAGCCCGCGTCGAGCGTGAAGAAACCGCGGAGCGTCCGGAACGCGTCGAGCGCGAGGAACGTCCGGCCCGCGAACGCGGCCGTCGTGGCCGTGACCGTGGTCGCCGCAACCGCGACGACGCTCCCGTGGTCGAGACTTCGGCCGAAGCGACCGCCGCCGTCGACGCGATCAGCCCCGTTGAACCGGTAGAGCCCTACGAAACGCCGGTCCTGACGCCGCCGGTGATCTCGGGTCCGCCCGCCGACGTCTGGGTCGAACTGCCCGAGGCCGAGGAAGCGCCGAAGAAGCCCAAGCGTGTCCGCTCGCGCGGCAAGAAGGCCGCCGCCGAGGACGCCGCCCCCGAGGCGGCTGTCCAGGCTGTCGCCGAAGCCGTGACCGAGAGCGCCGCCGTGGTTGCGCCAGAACCGACCGCGGAGCCCGCTCCGGAACCGGTCGTCGAGGCCGCGCCCGCGCCGGTTGTGGAAGCGCCGCCGGAACCTGTTGTCGAAACGGCCCTGGCCGCTCCGGCCGAGCCGGATCCGAACGAGATCACCACCCCGCCCGAAAAGCCCCGCAAGGGCTGGTGGCGCCGGTAGGCTGACCTGATGACGGCCCGCGCATCGTTGGATGCGCGGGCCGAAATCGTCTTGAGGCGGAAGCGAGACCCTTGTTCCCTCGCCTCCAGCTTCCAAGTTAGACTGGTCGGGGTTCGCGGGGGCGCGATCTGGAGATCACTTAATGACCTCGCGTAGCGGGCAAGCTGGGAAGCGACTCGGCGTGGCTTTGTCCGCGTTGGCCGTGCTCGCGTCCAGTATTCCCCAGATCGCTCTGGCCCAGGACGACGGCCCTTCCCTGATCCGGGACACCGAGATCGAGGAAATCCTGCACCACGACGCCGACCCGATCTATGCGGCGGCCGGCCTGGATCCCAAGACGGTTCGCATCCTGATCGTCGGCGACAAGTCGCTGAACGCCTTCGCCACCCAGGGCCTGCAGATGGGCCTCAATACCGGCCTGATCCTGCAGACCGAGAACCCCAACCAGCTACGCGGCGTCATCGCCCACGAAACCGGACACCTGGCCGGCGGCCACCCGATCCGGTCCGGCGAGATGACGCGCGCGGGCCTCAAGCCGATGATCCTGACCATGGGCCTGGGCGTCCTGGCGGCCCTGGCCGGGTCCGCCGACGGCGCCGCCGTCCTGCTGGGCAACGCCCAGTACGCCGGGGCGCTGGGCGCGCTAGGCTACAGCCGCGAGCAGGAATCGCGCGCCGACCAGGCCGGCGCCGGTTTCCTGGAGGCCACCGGCCAGTCAGGGCGCGGCCTCGTCGAGTTCTTCGACAACTTCCGCTATCAGGAAGTCTTCGATCAGGCCCGCCGCTACGAATATTTCCGCAGCCACCCCCTGTCGTCCGAACGGATCGAGGTGCTGCGCAGCCGCGTCGAACGCCAGCCGCACTACAGCGCCGTCGACACGCCCGAGGACCTGGCCCAGCACGAGATCATGAAGGCCAAGCTGGAAGGGTTCCTGAACCCGCAAGTCGCCTTGATGAAATACAAGGAAACCGACACCGGCTTTCCGGCCCGCTACGCGCGCGCGATCGCCTACTACCAGATGAAGGAGCCCGACCGGGCCCTTCAGTTGCTGGAGCCGCTGATCGCCGACCATCCCGACAATCCCTACCTGTGGGAGCTGAAGGGCCAGATCCTGTTCGAATTCAACCGCGTGGCTCAGGCCGAGGAGCCGCAGCGCAAGTCAGTGCAGCTGAAGCCCGACGCGGCCCTGCTGCGCGTCAATCTCGGCCAGACCCTGATCAATCTCAACGATCCGAAGAAGGTCGAGGAAGGCGTCCAGGAGCTCAAGCGCAGCCTGCTGAACGATCCGGACAATTCGGTGACCTGGCGCCTGCTGGCCCAGGCCTACGACACCCAGAAGAAGGACGGCGAGGCGCGTCTGGCCACGGCCGAGCAGTACTACTCGCTCGGCGCCGTGCGCGAGGCCCGCGTCTTCGCCATGCGCGCCCGAGAGCTGCTGACCAAGAACACCCCCGACTGGCGCCGCGCCACCGACATCGTCCTGGCCTCGCGCCCCTCCAACCAGGACCTGAAGGATCTGGCCAAGGACGGCGCGGCGCAATCCAACCTTAGCCACTAGAGCCTGTCCCGTTTAGATTCCATCTAAAGCTAAAGCGCGCTAGCCGCCTCACTCTTCCACGTTCGAGATCTTCATGACCCTGCTCCGTCGCGCCGCGACCCTCGCTGTTCCGCTAGCCATCGCCGGCTTGGCCCTCGCCGGCTGCGAACGCCCCGCGCCCAAGCCTAGCAAGGCGTTCGGAGAAAAGGTCCGCGCCTATCTGCTGGAGCACCCCGAGGTGCTGATGGAGGCCAGCCAGAAGCTGCAGGAAAAGCAGGCCTCGCAGCAGGCCGCCTCGGCCCAGAAGGCCATCGGCCAATACCGACAGGCCATCGAGCGCGACCCGCGCGACATCGTGATCAATCCGAATGGCTCGATCACCGTCACCGAGTTCTTCGACTATCGCTGCGGCTATTGCCGCCACGCCGCGCCCGAGATCGTCGACCTCGTTCAGAAGAACCCGGATGTCCGCCTGGTGCTGAAGGACTTCGTGATCTTCGGCCACGACAGCGAGGCCGCCGCCCGTCTGGCGTTGGGCGCCAAGGACCAGGGCAAGAGCCTGGAGCTCTACAAGGCGCTGATGGCCGAGAACGCCCTGGACGCCGCCGCCGCCCTGCGGATCGCGGCCGGCCTGGGCATCGACATGACCAGGGCCAAGGCCGCCGGCGAGAGCGAGGCCGTCACCCAGCACCTGGCCGACACCGACACCCTGGCCAAGACCCTGCAACTGTCGGGCACCCCAGCCTTCATCGTCGGCGACACCCTGGTTCCGGGCGCGGACATCAACGCGCTGAAGCTGGCGATTGATCAGACCCGCGCGGCCAAGGCGAAGGCGGGCTGAGGAGCCGCCCTCGTCCTTCGACAAGCTCAGGATGAGGGCGACTTCACCCGCGTATCATTTGAAAACCTCATCCTGAGCTTGTCGAAGGACGAGGTTTTCAGCGTCCGAGGTCAGATCAGCCCGCCCAGCGGCGAGCTCGGATCGGCGTACAGGCGCTTCTGCATCCGCCCGGCCAGATACGCCTCCCGCCCGGCGATGACCGCGTGCTTCATGGCCCTGGCCATGCGGATCGGGTCCTTGGCCTCGGCGATGGCGGTGTTCATCAGGATGGCGTCGCAGCCCAGCTCCATGCCGATCGCCGCGTCCGAGGCCGTGCCGACGCCGGCGTCGACCAGCACCGGGACCTTGGCGTTCTCGACGATGATCCGCAGGTTGACGCGATTCTGGATGCCCAGACCCGAGCCGATCGGCGCGCCCAGCGGCATGATCGCCACCGCGCCGGCCTCTTCCAGCTTGCGGGCATAGACCGGATCGTCCGAGCAATAGACCATCACCTGGAACCCCTCGGCGACCAGCAACTTCAGCGAGCGCAGGGTCTCTTCCATGTCCGGAAACAGGGTCTTGGGGTCGCTGAGGACCTCCAGCTTGACCAGGTCCCAGCCGCCGGCCTCGCGGGCCAGGCGCAGGGTGCGCACGGCGTCCTCGCCGGTGAAGCAGCCCGCCGTGTTGGGCAGATAGGTGAATTCGCTGGGCTTGACATAGTCGACCAGCAGCGGCTGGGTCGGGTCGGTCAGGTTCACGCGGCGCACGGCCACGGTGACGATCTCGGCCCCGGCCGCGCGGGCGGCGGCGGCGTTGGTCGCATAGTCCTTGTACTTGCCCGTGCCGACGATCAGGCGCGAGCGGAAGGTGCGGCCGGCGACGGTCCAGGTTTCATCGGCGTCCGGAGACGTGACGGAGTCGGGGGAAACGTGCGCGTTCATGGGGGTGGTTTACGCCCGGGAAGCCGGCGTTTCAAATGCGGAGGATCAACCGCCGCCGATAAACGTCACGATCTCGATGCGGTCGCCATCCGCCAATTCCGTGTCGGCGTAGGTCGAGCGCGGGGCGATCTCGAGGTTGCGCTCGACCGCCACCTTGCGGGCGTCCAGACCCAGGGCGCCCACCAGATCGGCGATCGTGACGACGTCGGCCACGTCCCGCTCTTCCCCGTTCAGTAAAAGCCTCATCTCACCTCCGAAGCGAGCCGTGCTTGTGACCCGGCGGAACCGGCTATACAAGACCCTCGGAATCGACGGCGGAGCCGCATGGTAAAACCGATCCACGTGCTGAGCGGGCCCAACCTCAACCTGTTGGGGACCCGGGAGCCCGAGATTTACGGCAAGGACACCCTCGAGGATGTCCGTACGCGCTGTGAGGCGCGGGCGGCTTCACGTGGCTTTTCGGTGGTCTTCCGCCAGTCCAATCATGAGGGTGTGCTGATCGACTGGGTGCAGGAGGCGCGTGAGTCGGCCTCGGCGCTGATCATCAATCCGGCCGGCTACGGCCACACCTCGATCGCGCTTCTGGATGCGCTCAAGACCTTGAGCATCCCGGTGATCGAGTGCCACCTGTCCAACCCGGCGGCGAGGGAGGAATTCCGCCGCCACACTTTCGTTTCGCTGGCCGCCACCGGGATCGTCTCGGGCTTCGGCGCGGCGAGTTATGAACTGGCGATCGAGGCCGCCTTCGGCCTGATCCGCGCTTAACAACGATAACGCCCGGCGTTTTCCGCCGCCGAGACGCTCAAGAGAACAAGGTAAGCTTCCATGTCGAACCCCAAGGCCCCCGCCGATCCGGTCGAAGCTCCCGCGATCGACGCCCGTCTGGTCCGCAAGCTGGCGGACATCCTGAAGGACACGGGCCTGTCCGAGATCGAAGTCGAGCACGCCGGCCTGAAGATCCGCGTGGCGCGCGAACTGACCGCGGCTCCGGTCAACTACGTCCAGGCCGCCGCGCCGGCCTATGCCCCGGCTCCGGTCGCCGCCCCGGCCGCCGCGCCCGCGCCCGCCGCTGAAGCCGCTCCGGCCGCCGCCCGCGGCGACGCCGTGAAGTCGCCAATGGTCGGCACCGCCTATCTCTCGCCTCAGCCGGGCGCCGACGCCTTCATCAAGGTGGGCGACACCGTCTCGGCGGGTCAGACCCTGCTGATCGTTGAAGCCATGAAGACCATGAACCCGATCGCGGCCCCGAAGGCCGGCAAGGTCGTCGAGATCCTGGTCGCCGACGCCCAGCCCGTCGAGTTCGGCGAGCCTCTCGTCGTCATCGAGTAACGCTCATGTTCGACAAGATTCTCATCGCGAACCGGGGCGAAATCGCGCTCCGGGTTCACCGCGCCTGCAAGGAAATGGGCATCGCCACCGTGGCGGTTCACTCCGAGGCGGACCGCAATTCCATGTGGGTGCGCCTGGCGGACGAGAGCGTCTGCATCGGCCCCGCGCCGGCCGCCAAAAGCTACCTGAACATCCCGTCGATCATCGCGGCGGCCGAGATCACCGGCGCCCAGGGCATCCACCCGGGCTACGGCTTCCTGTCGGAGAACGCCCGCTTCGCCGAGATCGTCAACGCGCACGGCTTCACCTTCATCGGTCCGAAGCCCGAGCACATCCGGATGATGGGCGACAAGATCACCGCCAAGCAGGCCGTGAAGGACGCCGGCATCCCGGTCGTCCCCGGCTCGGACGGCGGCGTCTCGACCGAGGAAGAGGCCTTCGAGGCCGCCGAGAAGATCGGCTTCCCGGTGCTGATCAAGGCCGCCGCCGGCGGCGGCGGGCGGGGAATGAAGGTCGCCCAGACGCGTGAGGATCTCGCCGAAGCCGTCTCGACGGCTCGCGCGGAGGCCCGCGCCGCGTTCGGCGACGACACGGTCTATATGGAGCGCTATCTCCAGAAGCCGCGCCACATCGAACTGCAGATCATCGCCGACAGCCACGGCAACGTGGTCCACCTGGGCGAACGCGACTGCTCGCTGCAGCGCCGCCACCAGAAGGTCCTGGAAGAAGCGCCCTCGCCGGCCCTGTCGGCCGAAGGTCGCGCCAAGATCGGCAAGGTCGTCGTCGACGCCGTCAAGGCCATCGGCTACCTGGGCGTCGGGACCATCGAGTTCCTGTGGGAAAACGACGAGTTCTTCTTCATCGAGATGAACACCCGCCTGCAGGTCGAGCACCCGGTCACCGAAGCCATCACCGGCATCGACCTGGTGCGGGAACAGATCCGCATCGCCGCCGGCCTGCCGCTGTCGTTCACCCAGGAAGACGTCGTCTTCGAGGGCCACGCCATCGAGTGCCGGATCAACGCCGAGAACGCGCGGACCTTCACGCCCTCGCCCGGTACGATCACCGACTTCCACGCCCCCGGCGGCCTGGGTGTTCGCCTGGATTCGGCGATCTACACCGGCTATGCGATCCCGCCCTACTACGACAGCCTGATCGGCAAGCTGATCGTGCATGGCCGCGACCGCGCCGAGTGCATCGCCCGCCTGAAGCGTTGCCTGGGTGAGATGGTCGTCGGCGGCATCGAGACCACGATCCCGCTGTTCCAGGACCTCCTGGTGCAGCCCGACATCCTGGCCGGCGACTACGACATCCACTGGCTGGAGCGCTGGATCAAAGCTCAAGAGAGCTGATCTGGAGCCGGCGATGGACGACGCCTTCACGGTCGACGATCTGATCGCCTGCTACGCGCGCGGCGTCTTCCCCATGGCGGACGCCCGCGAGGACGAAAGCGTTTTCCTGATCGATCCCGAGCGGCGGGGCGTCCTGCCGCTCGGGGGCTTTCACATCCCCAAGCGCCTGGCGCGCACCGTCCGTAACGGGCCCTACGAGGTTCGCATCGACACCGCCTTCGACGCGGTCATCGAGGCTTGCGCGGCCTCCAGGCCTGGCCGGGTCGAGACCTGGATCAACCACCCCATCCAACGCCTCTATGGCCAGCTCTACGCGCGCGGCCTGGCTCATAGCGTCGAGACCTGGCTGGGCGATGAGTTGGTTGGCGGCCTCTACGGCGTGTCGCTGGGCGGGGCGTTCTTCGGCGAGAGCATGTTCTCGACCGCGCGCGACGCCAGCAAGGTGGCGCTGGTCCACCTGGTGGCGCGGTTGCTGGCCGGCGGCTACCAGCTCTTGGACACCCAGTTCCTGACCGAGCACCTGACGCAGTTCGGGACGATCGAGATCAGCCGCGCGGACTATCGCCGACGACTGGCCAAGGCCCTGACGGTCCAGGGAGACTTCTACGGCTTGGCGGGCGGCGCGACCGGGGCGGCCTGCTTGCAGGCGATCAGCCAGGCGTCATAGACCGGGTGCTGCAGCGGGTTCAGACCCGGCGAGCTGGCGTACATCCACCCCTTGTAGACCTGGCGTCCGGGCGGCGCGGCGCGGCCGGCCTGGGCCTTGGGCTGGGTGTCGACCACGAGATAGGCGGCTGTCTCCGGCGCGACCTCGTCGGCCGCCGCCGTTTCGCAGGCGCGGACGGTGAAGACCAGGGTCTTGTAGCGGATCGGCTGGCCGACCGGGACCTCGAACCGCATGGTCTCGGTGGTGACCTTGTCCAGAGCCTGCAGGATGGCGATCGTGTAGCGCTGGCGCTTGGCCGGCTCGGGCGGCTTGGCCGGGGTCGTCGCGGCCGGCTTGGGCGCCGTCGCGGCGGCGGGCGGCGGAGAGGCCGGCGGATTGGGATTGGCGATCGCGGGCGAGACCGTGGTCGGCTGGGCCGGCCGCAATTCGCCCGGCGTCGGCGCGGGAGTCACGGGACGCGGCGTCGGCGCCGCGGGGGCCTGAACGGCCGCCGGAGGGGTCTGGGCCTGCGGGGCGCCGTTCTGCCGCGCCATGGCGGCGCCCGTTACGGTCAGACCCGACAGGACCACGCCAAGGGCAGTGACTTTGGCGACCAGGGACGCCCGGCGGGCCATCGAGACTATTCCGGCTTCCAGGCTTCGTAGTCGCTGGTGGCCGCCGCGCGTTCGCCGCCACGGGCCAGCGAGCCCTTCGGACGCCAGGCGTGCACGGTGCCGGTCAGGTTCGGGATGTGATCCTTCTCCCAGTCACGACGGTTCAGCGGGGTCTGGGTCGGGACCTCGTCGAACGTGTAGTGCAGCCAGCCGCTCCAGTCCGACGGGACCTTGGAGGCTTCGGCATAGCCGCTGTAGATCACCCAGCGGCGCTTGCGGGCGTCATAGCTGTCGCTGTTGTCGCGGGCTTCGAAGTAGCGGTTGCCATAGTCGTCCTTGCCCACGAACACGCCGCGGCGGCCGATGTGGAAGCGCTGACCAATGGTCGCGCCGTTCCACCACGTGAAGATCGCTTTCAGCACTACGTTCGCACCCGAATTTATAAGGCTTTGCAGGCCGCGACACGCACGGCGAAGCGGCCGGACTATAGGGTTTCGCGGCCTCAGCGTCCAGCGTCGCTCCACGGGAGAAGACTTCAACATCTTGTGGATTAGAGCCCTCACACCCGCAACATCTATTGAGGCTCGGCGATCGAGGTTCTAGCTTGGGGTGCGACCTTACGCGCGTCCCGCCGGCGCGGAATCACGCGTTAAGGATTTGACAAGATATCGCGATCGCCAGACGAACCCGGAACTCGCCCATGCGCATGCCCGCCAAAGCCGCCGGAGTTGCTCCCGTCATGGAGTGGCGCGACCTCGAACGCAGCGACAGCATCGTGGTCGTCTCGGCCCCGACCGCCTGGAGCGACGCCCGCGTCGAGGCCTGGCTGGACTGGGCCGGCGAGATCGAACCCAAGGCCGCGCTGGGCGGCGGTCCAGCCCGCTACGCCGAGCGCGTGGCCCAGGCGGGCCTGGCCCAGGGCCTGTTCGGCGACAAGGCCGACGCCAGCGCCTTCCGCGACGCCCTGCTGGCCACCATGCTGTCGGGGATCGCCACCCCGGCCGGCGGCCAGGCGGGCCTGGACCTGCTGCCCGAGATCGCCGAGTTCGAATTCCAGACCATCGTCAAGGACAGCCTGGGTCGCCGCCGCGGCCGCGCCCTCGCCGCCCGGGCCGCCGCGCGGCTGGACGCCGCCCTGGCCCAGGTGGCCGACGCTGTCCGCCGCTGCTCGGGCGACCCGCGCGCCTGCGCCGACGTCCGCAAGAACCCGGCCCTGGCCCGCGCCGCCCGCAAGGCCCGCGAACTGGGCGCCGACGACCGCACCCTTCTCGACGCCATCGCCACGGCCGATGCGCCGCGGGCGGCGCTGCCCGAGCTGTCGGTCGAGCGCGAGCCGGCCATGGTCGCTTCGGCCTCGCGCCAGGGCGTGGCGGCCGGCGATGAAGCCGCCGCCTTCGCCGCCCAGGTCGGCTGGGAGACGAACGCCCTTACCCTGGCCCTGTCGCCAACGGACGCCGAGATCCTGGCGCGCGGCGTGGGTGTCGGCGCGGCCATCGACGCCAGCGCCTTTCTCGACGCCGACGGCTTCGACGTCGAGCGATTCACCTATGTCTGCCACCTGTGGGGCACGGCCCTTGAGCTGGAGCGCGGCGAGCGCCCCGCCCGTCTGAGCCTGGCCGGCGTCGGCGACTGCCTGCTCAGCCAAGGTTGGGCCCAGACCGGCGTCGAGGGCCGTGACGGCGCGGCCGCCCTGTGGGCGCTGGCCGTCGGCGCGGCCCTGTCGGCCAGCGCCGAGGCCGCCGCCGCGATGGGACCGGACACCGCCTTCGCCCAGGACAAGCAGAGCGTGCTCAAGACCCTGGCCGAGCGCCGGGTCCGCGCCGCCGCCCTGCGCTCGGCCCTGGCCACCGAGGCCGCCGCCGCCCTGGCGACCGCCCATGCCCTGGCCCGCAAGCATGGCCTGCGTTCGGCCGCCCTGGTCGGTCCTTTCGAAGATCCGGAAGCGACCCTGCGCCTCGGCGGCGCGCCGGTCGGCCCGGCGGGCGCCATGTCGCCGGTTTCGGTCGCCCAGACCGCCGACGGCTTCCTGCTGCCGACCTTCAGCGCCGCCGCCTTCGAGGCCCTGTCGAGCGAAGGCGTCGACCTGGACGCCGCGCGCCGTCACGCCCTGGGCCACGGCTCGCTGGCCGAGAGCCCGGCGATCGACCACGCCATGCTGCAGGCGCGCGGGTTCACCGCCCACGAGATCGAGAAGGCCGAGCACGCCCTGCGCGAGAACCACGGCCTGCGCGCCGCCTTCGCCCCGGCCGTGATCGGCGCGGGCTTTCTGCGCGACGTGCTGGGGGTCTCGGCCGAGGACGTGGCCCGCCGCGACTTCGACACCTTGGCTTTCGCCGACTTTTCGGTCTCCGAGATCGCCGCCGCCGAGCGCCATGCCCTGGGCGCGGGCGCCTTGGGCGACTGCGAAGCGCTGAACCCGGAACTGCGCGAGGCTTTCAAATCGGTCGAGGCTCCGGCCTTCGCTGATCGCCTCGCCATGCTGGCCGCCGTCGAAGCCTTCGCCTGCCTGCCGACGCCGGTGGCGATCCCCGTGGCCTTCGACAGCCGTCCCGCCGACGCCGTCCGCGCCCAGGCCGCCGCGGCTCGCTCGGGGATCCGGGCGTTCCGCCTGCAACGCGCCGCCGCGCCGGCCGACTTCAAGCTGGACCTGCCTGACGAGCCCGCCGCCGAGGCGCCGCGCGCCACGGCGTCCCTTCGAGACCAGATGGCCCGCGAACCCACGGTCACCGAGCGCGTGGTCGAGAAGATCGTCGAGCGCGACCGCTCGCGCCGCCGCCTGCCCGATCGCCGCAAGGGCTACATCCAGAAGGCGGCCGTCGGGGGCCACAAGGTCTATCTGCATACCGGCGAGTACGAGGACGGCGAGCTGGGCGAGCTGTTCATCGACATGCACAAGGAAGGCGCGGCGTTCCGCAGCCTGATGAACAACTTCGCCATCGCCGTGTCGCTGGGCCTGCAGCACGGCGTGCCCCTGCACGAGTTCGTCGACGCCTTCGTCTACACGAAGTTCGAGCCGGCGGGCCCGGTGACCGGCAACGACTCGATCAAGTCGGCGACCTCGATCCTGGACTACGTCTTTCGCGAGCTGGGCGTTTCATATCTCGGCCGCGACGATCTGGCCAATGGCGACCCGGGTGAGTTCAACGCCGACGGCCTGGGCGCGGGCAAGGGCCGCCCGGGCGACGATATCGACGATGCCGAACCCACTCCAGTGCCTGCCAGCCTGTTCATTTCCAAGGGTTTTTCGCGCGGCGCCGCGCACGACAACCTGGTCTTCGCCTCGTTCGGCCGCCGCCGCTTGGAGGGCCAGAATCGTCCGGGCGCCGAGGGCGAGATGTGCCCAGCCTGCGGCGACCTCTCGCTGACCAGGCGCGGCGGCATGACGGTCTGCGACACCTGCGGAACGCAATCTGACCACCCGGGGCCCGTCGCCTCGTCCTGAGCGCGTTCGGCTGGCGTTAAGCTTGCTGCGGCAGGGTGAAAACGCCCTTTTCGCGTAGGACCTGCGCCAGAATGAAACCGATCGCTCTTCTTTCGGCCCTCGCCGTGCTGGTCTTCGCCAGTTCGGCCGGGGCGCAGAACGCCGCCCAGATCTCGGCTGTCCGCAATGGCGCCAACTGCCCGCGCTGCAACCTGTTCCAGGCCGATCTGTCGAACCTGACGCTGAAGAACAAGAACCTGGCGGGCGCGCGCCTGCGTCAGGCCGACTTCTCGACGGCGATCATGAACCGCACCCGCTTCACCGGCGGCGACCTGCGCGACGTCAACGCCTATGGCGCGGTCATGACCGGCGCCAACTTCGCCCGCGCGGACCTGACCAACGCCAGCTTCGTCGGCGCCTATCTGCAGGGCGCGAATTTCTCCGGGGCCAGACTATCGGGCGCCAACTTCTCGGGCGCCGAAATGGACCGCGCGATCGGTCTCACCCAGGCTCAGCTGGACCAGGCCTGCGGCGACGGTTCGACCTATCTGCCGGGCAATCTGCGCATCCCGCTCTGCCGTTAAATCCCCGTCATTACCGCAATTTAAGTGGCTTCCACGCGGCCGCCGGTTCAAACCGTAACTCACACAGTCGCGTATGACTGAACGGAGAACTTGATGTCCCGCCTGGGCGCCTCCATCGCCGCCTTGACCCTGAGCCTGCTGGCCATGTCCGGCCAGGCTCAGGCCTCGATCGAAGACAAGGACGTCGCCAAGCTGACCTCCTTCGGCGGGATGTGCGCCAACTGCGATCTGGCCGGTCGCAAGCTGATGAACGCCAAGTTCGCCGGGGCCAAGTTCGTCAAGGCCATCCTGATCGGCTCGGACCTGCGCGGCGCGATGTTCTACGGCTCGGACTTCGGCTGGGCCGATCTGAGCCGCGCCGATCTGCGCGGCGCCGAGATGCGCGGCGCCAACTTCACCGGCGCCAACTTCACCGACGCCCGCATGTCCGGCATCGAGAGCAGCGGCGCCAACTTCACCCAGGCCACCCTGGTCCGCGTCGACCTGTCGTCGGCCGAACTGCACGCCGCCAACATGGTGGGCGCCAACCTGCAGAAGGCGCGCTTTTCCAATGCCGAGCTGATCGCCGCCAACCTGTCGGGCGCCAACGCCCGCGACGCCGACTTCTCGAACGCCGACATCAACCACGCCAATTTCCAGGGCGCGCGTTTCGACGGCGCCCGGTTCCGCAACGCCGACATGACCGGCTCGAACCTGCGCGGCGCCATCTTCAACGGCGCGGACTTCCGCAACGCCGACCTGACCATGGTCAATCTCAGCGGCGCCGATCTGTCGAGCGCCCGGGGCCTGGAACAGGACCAGTTGGACGAGGCCTGCGGCGACAATTCCACCCGCCTGCCCTCGGGCCTGAGCGTCCGGCCGTGCAACGGGATCAAGGGCGGACGTTTCATGCTGCTGCGCGAGGTGCCCAAGGCGCCGCCGGCCCCGCCCGCGCCCCCTGCCCCGCCGTCGCCCAAGAAGTGGTGATCTGGCTTTAAGCCAACCAATCATGAAAAAGCCCTCCGATCGCGAGATCGGAGGGCTTCTTTGTTCCGGACTCTCGTCCCGCGCCTAGACCTTGATGGGGGGCGCGGTGCGGATGTGCAGCTCCTTGAGCTGCTTATCGAGCACGTTGGCCGGGGCGTTCATCAGCAGGTCCTGGCCCTGCTGGTTCAGCGGGAAGGCGATGACCTCGCGGATGGCCACCTGATCAGCCAGCAGCATGACGATGCGGTCGATGCCGGGGGCCAGACCGCCGTGCGGCGGGGCGCCATAGCGGAAGGCGTTCAGCATGCCGCCGAACTGGTCCTCGACCACTTCGGGGCCGTAGCCGGCGGTGGCGAAGGCCTTGAGCATGATCTCGGGCTTGTGGTTCCGGATCGCGCCCGAGCACAGCTCGTAGCCGTTGCAGACGATGTCGTACTGGTAGGCGCGGATGGTCAGCGGGTCCTGGGTTTCCAGAGCCTCCAGACCGCCTTGCGGCATCGAGAACGGGTTGTGCGAGAAGTCGACCTTTTTCTCTTCCTCGTTCCACTCGAACATCGGGAAGTCGACGATCCAGCAGAACTTGAACTGGTTCTCGTCGACTAGCTTCAGCTCCGTGCCGACCCGCGTGCGGGCCAGGCCCGCGAACTTGGTGAACACCGACGGATCGCCGGCCACGAAGAAGGCGGCGTCGCCCGCGCCAAGGCCCAGCGATTCCATCAGGGCTTGCGTCGGCTCGCCCAGGTTTTTGGCGATCGGGCCGCCCCAGCCGCCCTGGTCTTCCGACCAGAAGACGTAGCCCAGGCCCGGCTGACCTTCGCCCTGAGCCCAGCTGTTCATGCGGTCACAGAAGGCGCGGCTGCCGCCCGTCGGGGCCGGGATCGCCCAGATCTGGTTCTTGGCGTCCGCGCCCAGGATCTTGGCGAACAGGCCAAAGCCGCCGTCACGGAAGTGCTCCGAGACGTTCTGCATCTTGATCGGGTTGCGCAGGTCCGGCTTGTCGCTGCCGTACCAGGCCATCGACTGGGCGTAGGTCAGGCGCTCGAAACCCTTGTGCTCGAACGATTGGCCGAAGTCGTTGGTGAAGGTGTGCGCGCCGTCGATCGGCGAGACCGGCTTGCCGTTCGAGAACTCCTCGAACACCCCGTGCATGACCGGCTCGATGGCCGCGAACACGTCTTCCTGCGTCACGAAGCTCATTTCGACGTCGAGCTGGTAGAACTCCAGCGAACGGTCGGCGCGCAGGTCTTCGTCGCGGAAGCACGGGGCGATCTGGAAGTAGCGGTCGAAGCCGGAGACCATCAGCAGCTGCTTGAACTGCTGGGGCGCCTGCGGCAGGGCGTAGAACTTCTCCGGGTGCAGACGCGAGGGCACCAGGAAGTCGCGCGCGCCTTCCGGCGAGCTGGCCGTCAGGATCGGCGTCTGGAACTCGTTGAAGCCCTGCGCGAACATGCGGTTGCGGATCGACTGGATCACGCGCGAGCGCAGGACGATGTTCTTGTGCAGGGTCTCGCGACGCAGGTCGAGATAGCGGTGCTTGAGGCGGATCTCTTCCGGATAGTCCGGCTCGCCGAAGACCGGCAGCGGCAGCTCGGCGGCTTCGCTCAGCACCTCGACGGCCGAGACACGGATCTCGATCTCGCCGGTCGGCAGGTTCGGGTTCACCACGCTGGCGTCACGAGCGACGACCTCGCCGTCGACGCGGATCACGCTTTCGGCGCGCAGACGCTCGACGATCGCGAAGCCCGGGGTCTCGGGGTGCAGGACCAGCTGGGTCAGGCCGTGATGGTCGCGCAGGTCGATAAAGACCAGGCCGCCATGGTCGCGCTTGCGGTGGATCCAGCCCGACAGGCGCACCGAGGAACCGGTGTCGGAGGCGCGCAGGGCGCCGCAGTTGTGGGTGCGATAGGCGTGCATGGAGGTCATGAAAGTCTTGAATACGCGGTGATTTGCAAGGCGCGGTAAGGCGCACGTGGGCGCCATGATGTCAAGGATTCTGGGACGGACCATGCGCTTGCACGGCCCGTCCGCGGAAGCTTTTTAGCCCTAGGCGGCCTCGACGATGGCCAGGAAGTCCTTGGCCTTCAGCGAGGCGCCGCCAACCAGGGCCCCGCCCACGTCCGGCGCGGCCAGGATCTCCCGGGCGTTCTCGGGCTTCACCGAGCCGCCGTAGAGGATCTGGACGGCGCCCCCCTGCTCGCCGAACAGAGCGATCAGCTCGGCGCGGATCGCCGCGTGCATCTCGATGATGTTGTCGACCGAGGCCACGTGGCCCGTGCCGATGGCCCACAACGGCTCGTAGGCGACGTTGAAGGCCTTGCCGGCCAGGCCGGGCGTCAGGGAGTTGCGCAGCTGGCCGACGACAAAGGCCACCGCCTCCCCCGCTTCCCGTTGCGCCAGGCTCTCGCCGACGCAGACGATGGGCTCCAGCCCCGTCGCGATAGCCGCTTCGGCCTTGGCGGCCACCTGCTGGCAGGTCTCGCCATGGTCGGTGCGCCGCTCGGAATGGCCGACAATCACCAGGGTTCCGCCGGCGTCGGCGATCATCTCGGCCGAGATGTCGCCGGTGTGCGCCCCACTGGCCTTGCCGTGGCAATCCTGACCGCCAGTCAGGAGATGAGAACCCTCGACGGCCTCGGCGAGGCGGTGCAGCAGGGTGGCGGGCGGGAAGATGGCGACGCGGGCCCCGGCGGGCTGGCGCTCCAGGCCGGCCGCGATGGCGCGCGCCTCGTCGAGCGCGGCCGAAAGGCCATTCATCTTCCAGTTTCCGGCGATCAGCGGCCGGGGAGTCGTGTTCGATAAGGTCATAAAGGCCTTCTTGAGGTCACGCTCCCTTGGGAAGTCAAGCCCACGCCGCTTGCCCACGCGCACGCGGCTCTACTATACCCGCTGCTCTCGACCGCCGTGCTCATTCGCGCGGCGATCCGCCTGGAAGGTTTTCGAACGCATGCTCGCCGGTTTCCGCTCCTTCGCCAAATCGCCGTTCGCGGTGCTGCTGTTTGGCTTGCTGATCGTCAGCTTCGCCATTTTCGGCATCAGCGACGTCTTCAAGGGCCCCAAGGGCTCGGGCGTGATCAGCGCGGGCTCGCGCACCCTGTCCGCCCAGGACTTCAAGCTGCGCTTCGACAACTACCGCAAGGGCATGGAGCAGCGCAGCGGCCAAGCCCTGACGCCTGACCAGGCTGTCGAGCAAGGCATCGACCGGCAGATCGTCCAGGAACTGGCCCTGCAGGAATCGATCGCCGCGGCCATCCAGGGCATGGGCGTGAAGCCGTCCGACAAGCTGGTCGGCGACATCGTGCACCAGCAGATGAGCCAGCTGCCGCCCAGCCAGCGTCCGTTCAACCCGATCACCGGCAAGTTCGACCCGCAGATGTATGCCGGCCTCCTGGCCCAGAACAACCTGACGCCGGCGAACTACGAAGCTTCGCTGCGCGACGAGATCGCCAACGCCCACTTCTTCTCGGCCGTCGCCGGCGGCCTGAAGGCCCCGCGCATCTACGCCGCCCTGCAAGGCGCCTACGTTCTGGAAGAGCGCGACGTCGCCGCTTTCGCCGTGAACCCGGCCTCGGTCACGCGTCCTGCTCCGCCGACCGACGCCCAGCTGACCGCCTTCATGAAGGAAAACGCCGAGCGCCTGACGCGTCCGGAAACCCGCGTGCTGTCGATCATGCGCGTCAGCGCCAAGGCCCTGGAGCCGACCGTCGCCATCGACCCGGCCGCCGTGCAGAAGGCCTACGACTTCCGCAAGGACAGCCTGGCCAAGCCCGAGACCCGCACGATCATCCAGATCGTCGCCCCGGACGCCAAGGCCGCCGCCACGATTTCGCAGCGCCTGACCAAGGGCGAGGATCCGGTCGCCGTCGCCAAGACGTTCGGCAAGACCCCGCTCGTCCTGACCGACAAGCCCAAGACCGCCGTTCCGGACCGCAAGGTCGCCGACGCCGCCTTCAGCCTGGCCGCCGGCCAGGTCAGCGGCCCGATCACGGGCGAACTCGGTGTCTCGGTCATCAAGATCGTCAAGGTCACGCCGGGCTCGACCGCCTCGCTGGAGAGCGTGCGTCCGCAGATCGAGGCCGAGGTCCGCGCCCAGACCGCGCAGACCAAGGCCTACGAGCAGACCCAGACCTATCAGGACGCGCATGACGGCGGCGCCGATCTGGTCGCCGCGGCCAGCAAGGCCGGCGCCCTGGTGCTGACGACCGCGCCGGTCACCGCGCAAGGCGCGGACGAGACCGGCCAGCCGGTCGCCGGCCTGACGCCAGACATCGTCAAGACCGCCTTCGGCCTGTCGCAAGGCGGGGAAAGCGATCTGATCGAGGCCGGCAAGGGCGAATACTACGCCGTGAAGGTGGAAAAGGTGATCCCGGCCGCCATGCCGCCGCTGGCCGAGATCAAGCCGCAGTTGACCGCCGTGTGGATGGGTCAGGAAATGAGCAAGCGCCTGAAGGCCAAGGCCGACGAACTGGTCGCTCGCGTCAAGAAGGGCGAGTCGATCGAGGCTGTCGCCGCTTCGGTGCAGTCCAAGGTCCAGCAGGTCCCGGGCCTGTCGCGCCAGAACGCCCAGCAGCACATGGGCCTGGGCCGCGAGTTCCTGGGCGCCGCCTTCCAGGCCAAGAAGAACGAGGCCTTCGCCACCCGCGCCGGTCCGCAGGGCGAGGCCTATGTCGTCGCCAAGCTGGAAGCCATCCGCTCGGCCCCGACCGCCGCCATCGCCCAGATCACCGCCATGGCCGGCGCCCAGGCGGGCGAGGGCCTGATGCGCGACCTCGGCGAAGCCGCGCGCAACGCCGCCAAGGTTCAGCTGAAGACCAAGAGCAACCTGACCCTGGCGCGCCAGGCCATCGGCGTCGACACCGAAGCCCTGGCCAAGGCCGAAGCCGCCAAGTCTGGAAAGAAAGCCGAGTAATGAGTCTGGAGCCCGCGTTCGACGCCTTTTCGGAAATCTACGATTCCGGACGGCAGCAGGTCGTCTGGACCCGCCTGATCGATGATCTCGAGACGCCGGTCTCGGCCTATCTGAAGATCGCCCAGGCGCGTCCCTACAGCTTTCTGTTCGAAAGCGTCGAAGGCGGGGCCTGGCGCGGTCGCTACTCGATCGTGACCATGAACCCGGACCTGGTGTGGCGCTGCCGCGGCGACCAGGCCGAGATCGCCGAGGGCGACGACATCGCCGCCGGCCGCTACACGCCCCAGCCGGGCGGCGCGCTGGACAGCCTGCGCGACCTGGTGGCCCAGGCGCGGATGGAGCTGCCCAAGGGCCTGCCGCCCATGGCCGCCGGCGTGTTCGGGGCCCTGGGCTACGATCTGGTGCGCCTGGTCGAACGTCTGCCCGATATCAACGAAGACACGCTGGGCCTACCGGACGGGATCATGACCCGGCCGTCGATCGTCGCCGTCTTCGACGCCATCGCCCAGGAGATCATCCTGACCACGGCCGTGCGCCCGCGAGCCGGCGTCTCCGCCCAGGACGCCTATGCCGCCGCCCGCTCGCGGATCGAGACGGTGATGGCCGACCTGCGTCGTCCGCTGGCCCACGACGCGCCCCGCGCGCCGCGCGGTCCGATGGACTTCACGACGCCGGTCAGCCGCGCCGACTATGCCGACGTGGTCGCCAAGGCCAAGGACTACATCGCCGCCGGCGACATCTTCCAGGTCGTGGCCAGCCACCGCTTCCGCGCGCCCTTCGACCTGCCGCCGTTCGCCCTGTACCGTTCGCTGCGCCGGACCAATCCGTCGCCGTTCCTGTTCTTCCTGAACCTGGACGGCTTCAACCTGGTCGGCTCCAGCCCCGAGATCCTGGTTCGTCTGCGCGACAACAAGATCACCATCCGGCCGATCGCCGGCACCCGTCCGCGCGGCGCCACGCCCGAGGAAGACGCGGCGCTGGAAGCCGAACTGCTGGCCGATCCCAAGGAACGCGCCGAGCACCTGATGCTACTGGATCTCGGCCGCAACGACGTGGGCCGCGTGGCCATGCTCAACCACCAGGGCCGCAATACCCCGGCTGAGCGCCCCAAGGGCCCGAACGTCCGCGTGACCGAGAGCTTCAAGATCGAGCGATACAGCCACGTCATGCACATCGTCTCGAACGTCGAGGGCACGGCGCCCGATGGCGTCGATCCAGTCGACGTACTGATGGCCGCCCTGCCCGCCGGCACGCTCTCGGGCGCTCCGAAGGTTCGGGCCATGGAGATCATCGACGAGCTGGAAGTCGAAAAGCGCGGCATCGGCTATGCCGGCGCCGTGGGCTATTTCGGCGCCGATGGCTCGGTCGACACCTGCATCGTGCTGCGCACGGCGCTGGTCAAGGACGGTATGATGTATGTCCAGGCCGGCGGCGGCATCGTCGCCGACAGCGACCCGGACGCCGAGTATGACGAGACCCTGCACAAGTCCCGCGCCCTCAAGCGCGCGGCCGAGGAAGCCTGGCGATTCAGCTGAGCCTTAGGGCTGACTTCTTCCCTTTGGACTAGGGACCGCCGAGCCGGTCGTCCGGGAGATGCTGAGTGACCGCCGGCGGCGCCAGCACCATCACCGTGGCGAAGGCCAGCGCGCAGATCGCGGCGAAAGCCGCGGCGGCCAGAACCGGCCCCATCTTCTGGACACGGTTCTTCCGCCGCAACAACGCGCGAACATAGGCGACGGCGACAGGGTCCAGGGCGGAATCACGCGGGTCCATCGCCATATGATGCTTGAAGACCGCAACCGCTGTAACCGTAACTGAAAGCCGCGCGCGAAATTGCCGCTACACTTCGGCTCCGCCCGAGCCACAGCCATTTTGGATGGCATCCAAAATGGCTGCGCCTTCAAGAAACCTGGAGCGCGTTAGTGCGGCGAAACCGCTTACACTTTCGCCTAACGCGCTCTAGAACCGACCTCCGAAAGGCGGCGTCATGATCCTCGTCATCGATAACTACGACAGCTTCACCTACAACCTCGTCCACTATCTGAACGAGCTGGGCGCCGAGACGGTCGTCTACCGCAACGATGCGTTGACGGTGCAGGAGGCCCTGGGCCTGAAGCCCGACGCGGTGCTGCTGTCGCCCGGCCCCAAGGCTCCGGACCAGGCCGGCATCTGCCTGCCGCTGCTGCGCGCCGCGCCGGCCGACCTGCCGATCCTGGGCGTCTGCCTCGGCCACCAGGCCATTGGCCAGGCCTATGGCGGCGAGGTGATCCGCGCCAAGCAGGTGATGCACGGCAAGGTCAGCAAGGTGCGCCACAACGACAAGGGCATCTTCAAGGGACTGCCCAACCCCTTCACCGCCACCCGGTATCACAGCCTGGCCGTTCGCAAAGAGGACTTGCCGCCCGAGCTGGAGGTCACCGCCTGGACCGACGATGGCGAGATCATGGGCGTCCAGCACAAGACCCGTCCCGTGTTCGGCGTGCAGTTCCACCCGGAATCGATCGCCACCGAGGGCGGCCATCAGATGCTGGCCAATTTCATGGACCTGGCGGGCGTCAAGCGCGACGCGGCGGTCTGGGTCTAGGACGGTCAACATGTCCGATGCATTCAAGCCGCTGTTGGCCAAGCTGGCCGACGGCCAGACCCTGGGCGAAGAGGACGCCGAGGTGTTCTTCGCCGCCTGCCTGCGCGGCGAGCCGACGCCGGCCCAGGTCGCCGCCGCCGTCACCGCCATGCGCCTGCGCGGCGAGACCGTGGGCGAGATCGCCGCCAGCGCCCGCGCCATGCGCCGCGCGGCCGTCCAGCTGGAGCATCCCTACGACGTCATCGATGTCTGCGGCACCGGCGGCGACGGCCTGCACACCCTGAACATCTCCACCGCCGTCGGCTTCGTGGCCGCGGGCGGCGGCCTCAAGGTCGCCAAGCACGGCAACCGCGCCATCACCTCCAAGTCCGGCACGGCCGACGTCCTGACCGCCCTGGGCGTCAATATCGACGCCACGCGCGAGCAGCAGCGGCGGGCCCTGGACGAGGCCGGCATCTGCTTCCTGTTCGCCCAGGCCCATCACGGGGCGATGAAGCATGTCTCGCCGATCCGCCAGCAGCTGGGCTTCCGCACGATCTTCAACCTGCTGGGCCCGCTGACCAATCCGGCCGGCGCCAAGCGGCAGGTGGTCGGCGTCTCGGCGCCGCGCTTCGTCGAGCCGATCGCCAAGGCCCTGGGCGCCCTGGGCGCCGAGCGCGCCTGGTCGGTGCATGGCGCGGGCATGGACGAGTTGACCACCACGGGCGAGACCGAGGTCGCCGAATGGCGCGACGGCCGTATCCATCTCTTCAAGATCACGCCCGAGGCCGTCGGCCTGCCGCGCGCCTCGCTGTCGGACATCACCGGCGGTGATCCCGCGTTCAACGCCGCCGCCCTCACCCGCCTGCTCGACGGCGAGAAGGGGCCCTATCGCGATATCGTGCTGCTGAACGCCGCCGCCGCCTTCCTGGTCGCCGACAAGGTCGAGACCCTGGTCGAGGGCATCGCACTGGCCGCCAACGTCATCGACGAAGGCCGCGCCAAGGCGGCCCTCGCCGGCCTGGTGGCCGCAACGAACACGGAAGCCGCCGCATGACCGACATCCTCGCCAAGATCGCCGCCTACAAGCGCGACGAGGTCACCGACCGCAAGCGCCGTCGCACCCAGGCCGCCCTGGACTCCGCCGCCCGGAACGCCTCGTCGCCACGCGGCTTCAAGCGGGCGCTCGCTCAGGGCCACGCGCCCGGCAAGCTGTCGCTGATCGCCGAGATCAAGAAGGCCTCGCCCTCCAAGGGCCTGATCCGCGCGGACTTCGATCCGCCGGCCCTGGCCCGCAACTATGAGGCCGGCGGCGCGGCCTGCCTGTCGGTGCTGACCGACGGACCCAGCTTCCAGGGCGCCGACGCCTATCTGATCGATGCTCGCGCGGCGACCGCCCTGCCCTGCATCCGCAAGGATTTCCTGGTGGACCCCTGGCAGGTGTCCGAGAGCCGCGCCCTCGGCGCCGACGCCATCCTGGTCATCCTGGCGATGATCGACGACGTGCTGGCCGCCGAGCTGATGGCCGAGGCCAGGCGTCTGGGCATGGACGCCCTGGTGGAGGTCCATGACGAGGCCGAGATGGCCCGCGCCGGCGCCCTGGGCTCGGACCTGGTGGGGATCAACAACCGCGACCTGAAAAGCTTCGTCGTCGACCTGGCCGTCACCGAGCGGCTGTCGGCGCAGGCGCCGAGCGACGCCCTGCTGGTCACCGAGAGCGGCATCTTCACCCACGAAGACGTGGTGCGGATGGAGGCCACCGGCGCCAAGGCCATGCTGGTCGGCGAAAGCCTGATGCGTCAGGCCGACGTCACGGCCGCCACGCGCGCTCTGCGCGGCTAAAGGATCGGGTACGCGCCATCTGGCGTTTTCGGCCTCGTCCGCTCACAGTCGCCTCAACAAGAAAGCCGCCGCGCCGCGACGCCGGCGACGCCACGCGAGGAAGCGCGAATGCATTGGGTCGCCCGCGTGGTGAATTGGTCCCTCGTCGCCTTTTTCAAGCGCGAGGGCTGGACGATCGAAGGCTCGGCGCCGACGACGACCCGCAAGTTCGTGATCATCGCCGCCCCGCACACCAGCAACTGGGACTTCGTCTATTTCCTGGGCGCGGCTGACGCCCTGAACTTGAAGCTGAGCTTCATGGGCAAGGCCTCGCTGTTCCGCTGGCCGTTCGAGACGCTGATGAAGGACCTTGGCGGCGTGCCGATCGACCGCTCCCAGTCACGCGATACGGTCCAGGCCATGGTCGACGAGTTCGCCCGCCGCGACGAATTCATGCTGACGATCGCGCCCGAGGGCACACGCGGCAAGGCGGGCGGCTGGAAAACGGGCTTCTACAACATCGCCCTGAAGGCTGGCGTGCCGATGGTGCCCGGCTTCATGGACTACAAGCGCAAGGTGGTGGGCCTGGGTCCGGCGATGATCCCCAGCGGCGACTATGAGAAGGACATGGCGACGCTGGCGGCGTTCTATGCGCCCGTCACGCCCAAGCACCCGGAACTGAAGACCATTCCCTAGGGTGGATCAACGGCCGGGTTGGCTGAAGCCTGGTCGCTCGCTAGGGTCCGCGCCGCTCTTTCGTTGAAAGGAATCGGATGCGGGCCCTTCTCTCCAAGCTGCGGCGCGCCCTCTCGCCAACGCCAACACCGCCGCCGTCCGACGCCGTGGCCGCCCCTCAGGAGCTATGGCACCTCGTCGGCGCGGCCGACGCCGACTTCATCCGCGTGGGCCAGCAGTTCAAGGAACTGTTCGTCGCCGCCGGCCTGCAGCCGCATCACGCCATCCTCGATGTCGGCTGCGGCATCGGCCGCGCCGCCGCCCCGCTGGTCGACTATCTGGATGAGTCGGGCCGCTATGCCGGCTTCGACGTGATGGCCGAGGCCATCGACTGGTGCAAAGCCAATATCGCCGTCGGCGACCCGCGCTTCGAATTCACCCATGCCGACATGCACAGCGACCGGTACAATCCGGGCGGCTCGCAACCGGCCAGCGCCTTCATCTTCCCCTATCCGGACGCCAGCTTCGACTATGTCTGGCTGGGCTCGGTGTTCACCCATCTGCTGGCCGCCGACCAGGCCCAGTTCGCCCGCGAGATCGCCCGGGTGCTGAAGCCGGGCGGGACCAGCATCGTCTCCTGGTACCTGATCGACGACGAGGCCCGCGCCAATACCGGCGCCGGCAAGATCGCCTTCGACTTCGTCCACGCCCTGGACGGTTGCTGGACCGCGACGCCGGACCTGCCGGAGGCGGTGATCGGCTATGACCTGGAGCCGATCCTGGCGCAGTACGAGGCGCTCAACCTCGACGTCCTGAACCAGGCCCTCGGCGTCTGGCGCCGTCAGCCGATGCAGGACCAGGACATCATCATCGCCCGCAAGCGCCTCTGAAAGCTTTCGTTAAGCTTTTGATTCTGGTCGCCTTTTCCGCGACCTCATGCTCTAGCCTTTGAATTTCCTGGACTTTTGGCCAGCGGCAACGCTCGACTTGACTTTGAGGCGGAACGCCTAGAGAACATTCGCGAGGTTTGCGGTTTGTTCCGCGTTCCAGCCGAGGTCGACATGCTCACCCGCAAGCAGCACGAACTGCTGATGTTCATCCACGAGCGGATCAAGGAGACCGGCGTCTCCCCGTCCTTCGACGAGATGAAGGAGGCCCTGGACCTGGCGTCCAAGTCGGGCATCCACCGGCTCATCACGGCCCTGGAAGAACGTGGCTTCATTCGCCGTCTCGCTCACCGGGCCCGCGCGCTGGAAGTGGTGAAGCTGCCGCAGCAGGCCACGACGGCCGCCCCGCCCAAGGGGCGAGGCGCCTTCCGGCCGCAGGTGTTCGAAGGCGGCGGCGCGCCGTCATCGGCCTCCGTATCCGCCGCGCCGGCCAATGACAGCCGCGAACTGCCGATCCTGGGCAAGATCGCCGCCGGCACGCCGATCGACGCCATCCAGCACGAGCGCGAACGTCTGCCGGTGCCCGAATCCATGTTGGGCAATGGCGAGCACTATGTTCTCGAGGTGCAAGGCGACTCGATGATCGAGGCCGGCATCCTCGACGGCGACTACGTGATCATCAAGAAAGGCGACACCGCCACCTCGGGCGAGATCGTCGTCGCCCTGGTCGGCGAGGAAGCCACCCTCAAGCGCCTGCGCAAGAAGGGCGGCTCGATCGCCCTGGAGGCCGCCAACCCCAAATACGAGACCCGCATCTTCGGTCCCGACCAGGTCGAGGTGCAGGGCAAGCTGGTGGGGCTGATCCGCCGGTATCACTAGGCGCTTCCGAGCGCTTGAAATTCGACCCCGATCTTCATCCGAGGATCGGGGTCCTTTCGTATCGGGTGACGCTTACAGCCGCCCCTCCTCCGCCAGCCGCTTGGCGACGGCGTCGAACCCGGCCCAGGCCGCCGCGGCCAGCGCCCCGCCCGTGCTGACCCGGCGCACGCCCAGCGCGCCGAGGCTCTCGACGGACATCTCAGGCCCCCAGAACAGCACATTGACCGGCTTGGGCGCCACGGCCTGGACGATCGCCTGGATCTCTTCCGGATCGGTCACCGCAGGCGCGTAGAGACAGTCGGCCCCCGCCTCCGCGTAGGCCTTGAGCCGCTCCAGGGTCGGGGCGAGGTCGCGGTTTCCGCGCAGATAACCCTCGGTGCGGCCGACCAGGATCACGTCCTGGCCCGAGGCGCCGATCGCCGCGCGGGCGGCCTTCAGACGTTCGACGGCGACCGGCAGGTCGTAGAGCGCCGAGCCCGACCAGTCTTCGATCGACAGGCCCGCGACGCCGGCCTCGATGGCCAGGGTCACGCTCTCGCCGACGACCTCGGGCGTGTCGGCGAAGCCGTTCTCGAAGTCGGCGTTCACCGGCAGGTCGGTGGCGGCGCACAGCATGCGCAGGTGATCGATGACCTCATCGCGGGTGATCTGGCCATCGTCCTTGCCCATCGCCCAGGCCATGCCGGCGCTGGTCGAGGCCAGGGCCTTGAAACCGAGCTTTTCCAGACGCCTGGCGCCGCCGACATCCCACGGATTGGGCAGGGCGAAGCAGCCGTCGGCGTGCAGGGCGCGGAAGGCGGCGCGGCGGGCGACGAAAGGGTTCGACATGACAGGTCCTCCGGCGGATTGCGTCCCGCGCTCCGACAAGGCTTAACGGGCGCTGGTGACATCGGCTGTCAGCAGGCGGCTCCCCGCTGGACGACTCCACGGCCGGTCGCCGCGCAGGGGCTGAGCCCAGACGATGCGCCAGCCATCGGGCCGGCGATAGAGCTCCGCGGCCCCGCCCCGCGCGAAATCCTCGGCGGTCAGCAGCACGGTGTCGGCGCACAATGGCGGCATGCGCGCCGGGGCCGGGGCGCGGATCACCACGACCTCGCTGCGCACGCAGAGACCCGCCAGCGTCTCGGCGTCGGGAGTCTTGCGGCTCCACGCCAGCGACAGCCGTACGGGCGCGCCCGGCTCCGGCGCGCAGATCCGTTTGTCGCAGCCATAGAGGCTCCAGGTCGCCGGGGTCAGGCCACGCCGTCGCGCCCACAGTTCCGCGCCGAACCGCTTGGCGTCGGTGCGTAACAGCACGGCCGCGTCGCCCGAGCGGACGGCGGCGGTCGCCCCGTCGGCGGCGATCCAGGCGTCCGGCGCGGCGGGCCTGGGCCACAGGGCGACCGCCAGGGCCAGGGGCGCGCCGATCCAGCGCAACCGCCCCCGCCAGAGGCACAGGGTCATCAGGCCCAGGAAGGCGACCACCAGCACCTGCGGCGGCGCGCTGGCCACGATCCGCTGGGCGCCATGAGCGTCGGCGAAGCCGCTGGCGATCCCGACCATGCCGTCGATCCCCCAACCGGCCAGGACCAGGAACGGCGCGCCCAGGCCGAACGGCTCCAGCAGCGTCCCGACCGCCAGGAACGGCATGATCACGAACGACGACAGCGGCGCGACCGCCAGATTGGCCGGCAGGCCCCAGACGGCGACGCGATTGAAGTGCTGCATGGCGAAGGGCGCGGTAGCCAGGCCCGCCACCAGGCTCGCGGCGACCGAGGCCGCCAGCCAGGTCAGTCCCGCCTGCGGCCAGCGGATCCACCACGGCGTCGAGATCTCCTTCACCGGCCGAGGCCAGCTTTCGGCCAGGGCCACCAGGGCGGCGGTGGCGGCGAACGACATCTGAAAGCCGGGTTCGCCGGCTGTTTCGGGTTTCATGGCGAGGATCAGCAGCGCCGCGACCGCCAGGCCGTGCAGAGTGATGGCGCGGCGGTCAAACAGAATGGCCAGGAAGGCGACGCTCGCCGTGATCGCCGAGCGCTCAGCTGGCGGCGGCGCGCCGGAGATGACCAGGTAGCCCAGCACGGCGGCGAGGCCGGCGATGGCGGCGATCTTCTTGCCCGGCGCCCGCAGGGCCAGCCACGGCCAGGCGGCGACGCCCAGCCGCACGGCGCCGAACACGAAGCCGCCGACGATGGCCATGTGCAGGCCCGAGATCGAGAGGATATGCGCCAGGCCCGAGGCGCGCATGGCCTCGGTCTGATCCTCGGTGATCCAGGCCTCGTGGCCGGTGACCATGGCCGCGCCGATGCCGCCGCTGCTGGGGCCCATCCGCGCCAGGATCCGCTGGGCCAGGCTCCAGCGGAAGGCGTTGACCGCCATGGTCAGGCGCAACCTCAAGGGCGGCGGATCCAGCCGCGTCGTCCCCAGTTCGCCGATCACGAAGCCGACGCCGCCGATCGAGTCGAACCAGGCGTCGCGACCGAAATCGTAGGACCCCGGCGCGGCCGGCGGCGGCGGCGGTCCCAGCATGGCCCGCAGATGCACGGCCTGGCCCGGCGCTGGCGTCTGGTTCTCACCGATCGTCACCCGGATCCGGCGCGGTGTCCGTTCGGGCGGCAGGCCTGACACCGCCACCGGCGCGATCAGCAGGCGCGGTCCGCCCGCGCCAGGACTGACCACGTCGACCACGAAGCCGTCTACTCGTCGCACGACCCGCTCGCCCGCCATCAGCGGCGCGGCTACGCGATCGTTGCGGATCTTGGCGGCGAGACCGCCCGCCGCCCCGAACGCGGCCAGGCTGGCCAGCACGACAAGGCCACGCGGGGCGTTCCAGCGCCGACAGACCCACCAGATCGCCGCCAGTGATCCGGTCGCCAAGGCCAGCATCCAGAGCGAGGGTTCAACGCCAACCTCCAGGTAGGCCGCCGCGCCGAGACCGAACGCCACCGGCGTCCAAAGAAACGCCCGATCCAGATTGACTCGCCCTTCCGTCAGCAGCGCGGCTTTCACGGCGGACCATGACAGGCGGGGCGCGGACGCCGACGGCGCCGTCTCGGCCGCTTCAACGCCTAACATCCGGAAACCCTTGTGCTTTTGACGGATGATCCAAGTTCGCCGCGACGCGGAAAACCGCTAGGTCCGGCACGAAGCGGCGTGCTAAGACGCGCCGCCCAAGCCGCCTTGCGGTTCGTGCTCGTCAACGCCATTTCGGCGTCCAGCCCCACAGTTTTGAAGCCCATGTCGAACCCCACCTCCACCGGCCCCGTTTCGACGGGCGTCGTCACGCGCTTCGCCCCCTCGCCCACCGGCTTCCTGCATATCGGCGGCGCTCGCACGGCGCTGTTCAACTGGTTATATGCACGCCATACGGGAGGGAAGTTCCTTGTTCGCGTCGAGGACACTGATCGCGAGCGCTCGACCGAGGCCGCCGTCGCGGCGATCTTCGAGGGCCTGAACTGGCTGGGCCTGGAATCGGACGAAGAGGTCATCTTCCAGCACACCCGCGCCCCGCGTCACGTCGAGGTGGTCCATGAACTCCTCGCCAAGGGCCGCGCCTATCGCTGCTGGATGACCGTCGAGGAACTGGAAGTCGCCCGCGAGAAGGCCCGCGCCGAAGGCAAGGCCATCCGCTCGCCGTGGCGCGATGCGCCCGAAGGCGACCTGTCGGTCCCCCACGTGATCCGCTTCAAGGGCCCGCTGGACGGCGAAACCGTCGTCAACGACCTCGTGAAGGGTCCGGTGACGTTCAAGAACATCGAGCTGGACGATCTCGTTCTGCTGCGCGCTGACGGCGCGCCGACCTACAACCTCGCCGTGGTGGTCGACGACCACGACATGGGGGTCACCCACGTGATCCGCGGCGACGACCACCTGAACAACGCCGCCCGCCAGAGCCTGATCTATCAGGCGATGGACTGGGACCTGCCGGCCTTCGCCCACATCCCGCTGATCCACGGCCCGGACGGCGCCAAGCTCAGCAAGCGCCACGGCGCCCAGGCGGTCGGCGAGTTCGCCGATCTCGGCTACATCGCCGAAGGCATGCGCAACTACCTGGCGCGCCTGGGCTGGGGCCATGGCGACGACGAGGTGTTCAACGACGAGCAGGCGATCGCCTGGTTCGACATCGCCGACGTGGTCAAGGCGCCGGCGCGCCTGGACTGGGCCAAGCTGAACCACATCAACGCCCAGCACCTGCGCAAGGCCGACGACGCGCGCCTGACGGACCTGGCGCTGGACGCCGCCCAGAAGCGTGGCGAGCCCCTGCCCGCCGACGCCCGCGAGCGCATCGCCCGCACGGTCCCGGAAGTGAAGGAAGGCGCCAAGACCATCCTGGAGCTGGTCGACCACTGTGCGTTCGCACTGAAGACGCGGCCGTTCGCGCTCGAAGAGAAAACCCAAAAGCAGCTGACCGAAGAAACCGTCGAGCGCCTCAAGCGTCTGCGCGATCAGCTGGCCGCCGCCCCAGCCTTCGACGCGGCGACGCTGGAAACCGTGTTGAAAACGTTCGCGGAATCCGAAGGCGTCGGCTTTGGCAAGTTCGGTCCGGCCCTGCGCGGGATTCTGACCGGCGGCGCCCAGGCTCCCGATCTGAACAAGACCATGGCCGCGCTCTCGCGCGAAGAGAGTTTGGGGCGCCTTGACGACGCCCTGGCGCCGCGCGCATGAGGCGCTATAACGCACCTGCGAAAACGAAAGTTGGACTGCTCGTTCCAATTTATGAAGGGGTCTAAGTATGACCGATAAAGCCACGCTGACGATCGGCGACAAGAGCTACGACCTGCCGATCCTCAAGGGCAGCACGGGTCCGGACGTCCTCGACATCCGGAAAGTCTACGCTGAAAGCGACCACTTCACGTTCGATCCGGGCTTCACCTCGACCGCGTCGTGCGAGAGCAAGATCACCTATATCGACGGCGACGCCGGCATTCTGCTGCACCGCGGTTATCCGATCGACCAGCTGGCCGAGAAGTCCTCGTTCCTCGAGGTCTGCCATCTGCTGCTGAACGGCGAACTGCCGAGCGCCGCTGAGTTCGCGCAGTTCGAAAAGAACATCACCTACCACACGATGCTGCACGCGCAGTTCGACGCCTTCTTCCAGGGTTTCCGCCGCGACGCCCACCCGATGGCTGTCATGACCGGCGCTGTCGGCGCTCTGTCGGCCTTCTACGCCGACAGCATCAATGTCGACGACGCCCGTGAGCGCGAGATCAGCGCCCATCGCCTGATCGCCAAGATGCCGACGATCGCCGCCCGCGCCTACAAGTACACGGTCGGCCAGCCGTTCGTGTCGCCGCGCAACGACCTGTCGTACTCTGAAAACTTCCTGCGCATGTGCTTCGCCGTGCCGGCCGAGGACTGGAAGCCGAACCCGGTGCTGACCCGCGCCATGGACCGGATCTTCATCCTGCACGCCGACCACGAGCAGAACGCCTCGACCTCGACCGTCCGCCTGGCCGGTTCGTCGGGCGCGCACCCGTTCGCCTGCATCGCCGCCGGCATCGCCTGCCTTTGGGGCCCGTCGCACGGCGGCGCCAACCAGGAAGCGCTGGAGATGCTGGAAACCATCGGTTCGGTCGAGAACATCCCGGACTACGTCCAAGGCGTGAAGGACCGCAAGTACAAGCTGATGGGCTTTGGCCACCGCGTGTACAAGAACTTCGACCCGCGCGCGAAGGTCATGCAGAAGACCGCCCACGAAGTGCTGGCGGAACTGGGCCACAACAACGACCCGTTGCTGCAGGTCGCCCAGGAACTGGAAAAGGTCGCCCTGAGCGATCCGTACTTCATCGACCGCAAGCTGTACCCGAACATCGACTTCTATTCGGGCATCACCCTGCGCGCGATGGGCTTCCCGACCAACATGTTCACCGTGCTGTTCGCCCTGGCCCGCACCGTCGGCTGGATCAGCCAGTGGAAGGAAATGTTCGAGGACCCCACCCGCAAGATCGGTCGTCCGCGCCAGCTCTATACGGGCGCCACGCAACGCGACTACGTGCCGGTCGAGAAGCGCTAGGCGCTTCGCCTTCGGAACAACGGATCAGGCCCCGCTTCGGCGGGGCCTTTTTCGTTTCTAGCGCTTGAGAAGGAAGCTCAGGACCTCGGCCACGGCGCGGTACAGCGCTTCGGGAATCTCCTCGTCGATTTCCAGGGTCGAGAGGGCCTGGGCCAGGACGGGGTCTTCCTCGATCGGCACGCCGTGCTCGCGGGCCGTCTCGATGATCTTCTCGCCCAACCAACCCTGGCCCGAGGCCACGACCTTGGGCGCGTTGGGATCTTCGTAGAGCAAGGCGACGGCGATGCGCGGTCGCGCCGAGGGTCCAGTGATTCCGCTCATGAGGCCTGGTCCACGAAATGGCCCAGCGGACTGGCGGCGCCCGGACTGGGCGGCGCGCCGGAATGGACAGCGACTTCGGGCGATAGCTCGGCCCGGCGCAAGGCCGCGCCCAGGCTCTCCTCGCCAGCGCGAAGGCGCGCGATGGTCTCGGCCCTCTCGGCCCACAGCGATACGCGCGTGTGCGAACCGGTCAGGGTGATCAGGGCGTGGACGGGCCCCAGCGGCTCGAGGTCGAGCGAGAAGCGGGCCTTGTAGGTGCGCTCCGCCGGACCGAAGACGCCACCGCCAGAGCCGCCGCCGTCATGGCTGATCTCGAACTGGGCGACGGCCAAGCCCTGTGGCGTCATGAACGGCAGGTCGAGGTTCAGGCGGCCAGCCTGCTGCGGACGAGCCTCGGCGGCCTCGGGCTCGTGCGGCTCGGGCAGTGAGGCTATCTGCATCAGGTCCTGCCGGGCCAGGGCGCCGTTGGTCCCCTTCAGCAGACGGCGCACGAGGTCGGCGGGCGCCTGGTCTATGGGCATTTCAGGCGCGGCCGGCTTCTGCCCGGCCATCGGGCCGCCGGCATAGGGCGGCGGCGGGACCTTGGAGCGCCCAGAGTCGGCCGGCGCCGCGCCGTAGCCCCGCGGCGTCAAGGCGCGTGGCTCAGCCGGCGGTCCGGCGTTCGAGCCCTCGGCGAGGGCCTCCTCGGCGATCAGACCTAGCTGAACCAGCGCCGACATCGCGGCGCGAACCGGCGTCTGGACGGGCGCCGAGGACTTGGGCGGGGCCACGAAAGCACCGAAGCGCGCCGCCAGACCGTCGTCCTCTGGCGGAGGCAAAGGCGCCTTGGCGGTCGCCGGGAAAGTCTCGGGTGCGGCCTCGTGGACCTCGGCGGCCTGGGGCGACGTCGGCGCGACTTCCGGATCGGGCTGGACGGTTCCGCTCGTCACGGGAGTGTTCGGGGCGGCCGGCCGTTGCGCCGTCGCGGGGACTGATGGAGCCGCGCGAGGCGGTTCGGTCGCAGGCGCCTCTAGCGCTTCGCCGGCGGCGGACGTCGAGACCGGCTCGATACTTGGCGCGTCCGACACCCGCGGCGGAGCCTTGGCCAGCCAGGCTGACAGCGCGCCGCGGAACACCAGCAACGCGGCCTTCATGTCGTTGACCTCGGGAACGCGGGGCGCGCTATCCTGAACTGGCGTCACGGCCGCGCGGGCCATCCGGGCCTCCAGGAAGACGCCGGACCGCTCGATGGCCTGGCGCAGCCCCTGAGGCGTGGCGATCTCGGCGGCCGACGGGGCCTTGGCCAGCAACGCCCTGCCCGCCTCGCGCACCTCGGTCGGCATGTCAGGACGACCGATCACGGCGCGGACATTGGCCATCAGCGGCGCTATCCCCGTCTGACGCGGCACCGCCTCGGCGGCGGCGGTGCGCACAGCGCGGACCAGGCGTGTCTCGGGCTTGGCCGGGGTAGCCTGTTGCAGCGCCGGTGGAACGGCCTTGGCGCCCGGCGCGTCGCCGGCATGGCCGGCGTCCTGGGTCGCGGCCTGCCCAGCCTGCTCGACAGGACCACCGGCATGGGCCTGAGTAGCGGGAGGACGGCCGACGATCTCACCCAGCTGAGCGGTGGAATTGGCAAGCGCCTGGCGCGCCATCGCCTGCAACGTCGCGACAGAATCGGCCGCCGTCCCAGCCGCAGGGGCTGGAAGGATCGGGGTCACGGGCGTGGTCGGGTCGATGGCCACGACAACGGCTCCACGGCGACAGTTATGGGGATCCTAGCCCCCGGGTGTAAATCGCTGGTTAACCTTCAAAGTATGAACTCAAGGCGTCTCGCCTTCAGGGCGAGTCTAGTTTCGGCGTGTGAGGTGCGTTCTGGATACGCGGTGGCTGAGCATCGTCGAGCATCGCCGCCGCGATCTGCTGTCCATCGTGCCGATGACCCTGCTGGCCGCCGCCGGGAGCTGCGCATGGCTCGATGCCTCGATCTGCGTCGTCTGGCTGGGGGCCGCCCTGGCGCTGGTCGCCGCCAGCCAGCTGCTCTGCCGGTTCATCGCCAAGCATGGCCAGGCCGCGCCGGTCCTTGAGACCGTGCTGGCGGCCTTCACCCTGGTCTACACCTTCATCTATGCCAGCCTGCCGTCGGCCCTGGTGCTGCTGGGCGAGCGCGCGTCGGTGCTGGCCGGCGGCGCGATGATGGCCGCCATCGCGCTGAGCTGCACGGCCGAGTTCGTGATCTCCCGCCGGATCGGCCTGGCCGCCCTGGCCGCCGTGGTGCTGCAAGTGCTGCTGATCACGGTTCTGACCCTCCCGTCGACCGGCCCCGTCCAACTGGCGCTCTCCCTGGTCGCGGTGCTCTGCTTCTTCGCCTACGTGCTGCGCTATGCCCTGCATCGCGAAGCGACGGTCCGGCAGATGGCCGAAGCCACCGCGCTGGCCCAGGCCCGCGAGGCAGAGGCGGCCAGCGCCAACCGCGCCAAGACCGCCTTCCTGGCGACCATGAGCCACGAGATCCGCACGCCGCTGAACGGCATCCTGGGCATGGCGCAGGTGATGCAGGCCGACGAACTTTCGCCGGCCCAGCGCGAGCGCCTGGGCGTAGTCCGCCAATCGGGCAAGGCCCTGACCGCGATCCTCAACGATCTGCTGGACCTGGCCCGCATCGAGTCGGGCCAACTGGAGCTGCGGCTCGAGCCGTTCGACCTGCGCGACCTACTGGTCGGCTGCGGCCAGACCTTCGCCGCCCTGGCGCTGGGCAAGGGGTTGAGCCACGATCTGTCCATCTCCCCGACCGCCGAGGGCGCCTATCTGGGCGACGCCGCCCGGCTGCGACAGATCCTGCACAACCTGCTGTCAAACGCCGTGAAGTTCACTGAGACCGGCGGCGTGTCCATCGTGGCTGACTACGTGGCCGGCCGGCTGGAACTGACTGTCGCCGACACCGGTCCCGGCGTCGCCGCCGACGCGCAGGAGCGCCTGTTCGACCGCTTCGTGCTGCTGGACGACATCGCCACCCGTCGCCACGGCGGCGCGGGCCTGGGGCTGGCTATCAGCCGCGAACTGGCCCGGCGCATGGACGGCGACGTCACCCTGTTCAGCCGCCTGGGCGAAGGCAGCGCCTTCACGGTCGTCCTGCCGCTGACCAAGGTCGCCACGCTCGCGCAGGCCGAGGACGAGACCGCGCCCGACGCCGCGCCGGGACTGCGCATCCTGGCCGCCGAGGACAATCCGACCAACCAGCTGGTTCTGCGCTCAGTGCTGAGCCAGGCTGGTGTCGAGCCCCTCATCGTCGACGACGGCGCCAAGGCCCTGGCCGCGTGGCGCGACGAACCCTGGGACGCGGTGCTGATGGACATCCACATGCCAGTCATGGACGGCTTGACGGCGCTGAAGGAGATCCGACGCCTGGAAGCCGAGGAAGGCCGTCCGCGCACGCCGGTGATCGCCCTGACGGCCAACGCCATGCGCCACCAGATAGAACTGCTGATCGAGGCGGGTATGGACGACCACGTCAGCAAGCCGATCGACGTCGCCAAGCTACTGGGCGCGCTCGACCGAGCGGTTTCAGGCCGCAACCAGGCCCCTCGCCTTCAGGAAGTCGATTAAGGCGTCGGTAGCGGCTTCCGACGGGTCGGGCATGCCGCGGCCCATCTTGTCCAGCGCGGCGCTCTGCTCGGCGGACTGCTCGGCGCGCAACGCCGGATCGTCCAGCAACCGCGAGACTTCGCGGGCCAGGCCCTCACCTTCGCAGGCGTCCTGCAGCAGTTCGGGCGCGATCTCCCGGTCGGCGGCGATGTTGAACAGCGTGACCCAGCGCGGCTTCATCAAGCGCTTGAGGATGGCGTAGGTCAGGGGCGCGATCTTGTAGCCGACCACCATCGGCCGGCCGGCCAGGGCCAGCTCGGTCGTCACCGTGCCGCTGCAGGCCAGGGCGACGTCGGCGGCGACGAAGGCGTCGTCCTTCTGCTGCTCGTCCTCGATCACGTGCGCCCGGAACGGCCAGCCGGCGATACGAGCCTTCACGGCCTCGGCCACCGTGTAGGCGGCGGGGACGACGATCTCAAGCTCAGGCCGCTCGGCCTTCAGAAGGCGCACGGCGTCCTCGAAGGCCGGCAGCACGCGCTCGATCTCGGACGGACGACTGCCGGGCAGCACGAGGAGGATCTGATCGGAGGCCGAGACGCCGATCGCCGCGCGCAATCTCGCACCGTCGGCATGGTCGAAGCGCTTGGCCAGGGCCGAGTTGCCGACGAAGACGCTGGGCAGGTCCACGGCGTCGAAATACGGCTTGTCCATCGGCTGGATCGACAACAGCAGGTCGACGGCCTTGGCCAGGCTTCGGGCTCGGCCGGCGCGATAGGCCCAGACCTGCGGCGCGACGTACTTCACCAGCGGCAACCTGGGATCCAGTTTCCGCAGAGCATGGGCCAGGCGAATGTTGAAGCCCCAGCTGTCGATCAGGATGGCGACGTCGGGCTTTTCGCGGGCCGCCAGGGCCACTGTGTCCTTCAGGCGGGCCTTGACCGTCGGATAGGCCTTCAGCCCCTCCACGATGCCCAGGATCGACAGCTGGGCGATATCGAAGGGGCTGTCGACCCCCTGCTCGGCCATCTTGGCTCCGCCGACGCCGACGAACGCGACCTTGTCGCCCAGCCGCGCCCGCAACGCCTTGGCTAAACTGGCGCCCAAGGCGTCGCCCGAGGCCTCGGCGGCGACCAGCATGACCTTCAGCATCAAGTCCGCTCCTGCGGATCAACCCCCAGCACGAAGAGCCCCAGATCGTCGGCGCAGGCCGTCACGGCCTCGCGGTCGACCACCAGCAGACCGCCGGCCTCGCCGACCACGCCCGCCAGGCCCGCGCGGGCGGCGCGCTGGATAGTGGCGACGCCAATGGTCGGCAGATCGACCTTGGTCTCCTGGATCGGCTTGGGCGCCTTGGCCAGCACGCCGCGCGGACGCTCGGCCGAGCCACGGATCGCCTGAGGCAGCTCGGCTACCCGGCGCAGCATGGCGTCGGTGCCCTCTTGGGCCTCGACGGCCAGGACCAGGCCGTTGCAGACCACGGCGCCCTGCCCCACGTCCAGTCGGCCGATCTCGCGCGCCACCAGCAGGGCCTTGTCGATATCGGCCATGTGATCGTCGCGCGGATAGAACTTGCCCAGGCGGCCGCGCGGCAAGGTCATCTCGCCGACCACCTCGTGTGCTCCCTCGATCTCGAAGCCTTCCTTCTCGAACTCGTCCAGCACCCGGCGCAGCAAGGCGTCATCGCCTTGGCGCGCCGCCTTGATCAGGCTGGGCACGATCAGCAGGCCGCGCGCATCCGGCATCAGGGCGGCGAAGTCCGGGCGCTTCACGTCGCCGGCGAAGCAGACGACCTCGCAGCCCTCGGCCCGCAGCGCCTTGAACGCCTTGCCGAACTCGCCGATGCCGACCTCGGCGCCAGGATAGCGCGCCAAGGCCGGGTCGGCGAAGCCGCGCAGGCGCATCACCGCGAAGGCGCGGCCGGCGGCCTCGCAATGGGCCGCCAGTTCGACGGGCAACGCCCCGCCGCCGGCGATCAGACCGAGCTTGCGCATCACCCGACCCTAGACCTCGCGCTCGGGCAGGCAGAGCGGGCGGTTGGCGTCGGCGCGGATGAAGTCGACAATCTCCATCACCTCCGGGATCGCCGCATGGGTTTCGGCCACGTCCTCGAGACGCTCCTGGAAGGTGCCTTCGTCGGCGAACATCAGGCGATAGGCCGCGCGCAGCGCATTGATCGTCTCGCGCGAGAAGCCGCGTCGTTTGAGGCCCACCAGGTTCAGGCCCTCGAGATGGGCATGGTTGCCCCAGACCGAGCCGTACGGAATGACGTCCTTTGTCACGGCGGCCAGGCCGCCGATGAAGCTGTAGCGGCCAATGCGCGAAAACTGGTGCGCGGCGGCCAGGCCGCCCATAAACACGTAGTCGCCAATGGCGACGTGCCCCCCCAAGGTCGCTCCCTTGGCCAGCACCACGAAATCGCCGACCGAACAGTCGTGAGCGACATGCGAGCCGACCATGTAGAGGCCGTCCGAACCGATCGTCGTCACGCCCTTACCCGACGCGGTGCCCGTATGCATGGTCACGTGCTCGCGGATGATATTGCGTGGCCCGATCAGCAGTTCAGTACGCTCGCCCTTGTGGCCCAGATGCTGCGGCGGGCCGCCCAGATTGGCGAACGGATGCACGACGCAAGCCTCGCCGATCGTCGTCGCGCCCTCCACCACGACGTGCGACAACAGCCGCACGCCTGCTTCCAGCGTCACGTCGGGGCCGACGATGCTGTAGGGTCCGATCTCGACATCCGCGGCGATCTTGGCCTCGGGCGCGATGATGGCGGTGGGATGGATGGTCATGCCTTGGGTCCCGTCTCGACCACCATGGCGGCGAACTCGGCCTCGGCGGCCACCTTGTCGCCGACCTTGGCCACGCCCTTGAACTTGAAGATCGACGAGCGCGCGCGCACCACCTCGACCTCCATCCGGATCACGTCGCCGGGACGCACAGGATTGCGGAAGCGCACGCCGTCGATCGACATGAAGAAGATGGTCTTGCCCTCGGTGTCGACCTCGAGCGTCTTGCTCATCAACACCGCGCCCGTCTGGGCCAGGGCCTCGATGATCAGCACGCCGGGCATCACCGGGTTGCCCGGGAAGTGGCCCTGGAAGAACGGCTCGTTGATCGTCACGCACTTGATGCCGACGATCGACTGGCCGGGCCTGTAGTCCTCGGCGCGGTCGACCAGCAGGAACGGATAGCGGTGCGGGATGCGCGCCAGGATCTCCGCGATGTCGATGTCGGTCCGCACCGTTTGCTCGGTGTTCTCGCTCATGGTCTGCCCCTCGTCCCTCGACCGCCCGCCATGCGCGACAGCCATGCGGTCTCCCGAAGCCACCGCTTGAGCGGCCGCGCCGGAAATCCCGTCCAAGTTTCGCCTTCCGGCACGTCCTTGAACACCGAGGCGGCCGCCCCGATGCTCGCGCCCGAGCCGATGTTCAAATGGTCGGCGACGCCGGCCTTGCCACCGAAGGCGACACCGTCGCCGACGATCGTGCTGCCCGACAGCCCGGTATAGGCCGCCAGCACGCAATTGCGTCCTACACGGACGTTGTGCGCGACATGCACCAGGTTGTCGATCTTGGTGTTCTCGCCGATCGTGGTGTCGGCGAAGGCGCCCCGGTCGACGCAGCTGTTGGCGCCGATCGTGACGTCGTCCTGGATCACCACCCGGCCCAGCTGGGGCATGTCGACCATGCCGCGCGGCCCGACGGCGGCCCCGAAGCCCGCCTCGCCCAGCACCGCGCCGGCCGAGACCGACACCCGGTCGCCCAGCAGCGCGAAACCGATCACGGCATTGGGGCCGATCACGCAGTCACGCCCGATCAGCACGCCCGGACCGATGACGGCCCCAGGGCCGATCCTCGTGCCGCGCCCAATTCTCGCCCCCTGCCCGATCGTCACGTTGGGCGCCAGCAGGACGCCATCCTCCAGCTCCGCTTCCGGATGAAGGGCGGCGGCGGAGGGATCGTGACGGCGCGGCGCGTGAAGACGGCCCACGGCCGCGGCCCAGGCCGCCTGTGGGTGCCTGGTGATCAGCGCGGCGCAGGTCTCGGGAAGAAGATCGCCGTGCTCGGGACGCACGAAACACGCCCCGGCCAGGGTGGACCCGGCGGCGTCCCTGCGCTTGGCGTCGGAGAAGAAGGCGACGCTCTGCGCGTCAGCGCTATCCAGCGGCGCGGCGCGGGCGATGGCCCGGTCGCCCAGGGCGGCGTCCGCCAGTTCGGCGGCGCCGGCCCGGGCCAACTCGGAAAGCGATGCCGGACCCAGGTTGTCGAAGAAACGGGGGTCCGGCATGGCTCCTCACGAATAAGTTCCCCTAGGTAATCCTAAAGGAGACGATTCGCTTACTTATTGGTCGGTTGCAGGGCCGCGGCGCCCGGAGCGCCTTGGTCCAGACGTTCGCGATCGAAGGTCAGGGTCTTGATGCGCGCGTCGAGAGCGGCGACCACGGCGCCGGTGATGTCCATCGCCGGGTTGGCCAGCATCACCGATTCGCGATCGAACAGGATGCTGCACTTCTGGGCCTGATAGACCTGACGGATCGGCGTATCCATCTCCTGATAGACGCGCTGCAGCGCCTTCTGCTCGGTGGTTTCCACTTCCTTCTGGCGCAGTTGGCCCTTGCGCTGCCAGGCGTTGGCCTTGACCTGCAGAGCGGCGGCCTGCTGCTCCAGGGCGTCCTGGGCCAGGGTGGCCTTCTTGGCGTCGAGAGCCTTGGCTTCGTTGTCGAGACCCGTGCGCTCGGCGGTCAGCTCGGCGTTCACCTGCTGGATGATGGTCTTCAGGCGGGCGTCGACCGCCTTACCCACCAGCGAGTTGCCGACGGCGCCCTGGCTCGAGAAGATGCAGACGCCCGGCAGAGCCGGGCCGTGCGTGACAGCCGGAGCCGCGGGAGCGGCGGCCGGAGCCGTCTGGGCCGAGGCGCTGGTCGCGAGGGCGAGAGCGACGACGCTGGACGCGGCCGCGGACAGGAACTTGGACATGTTTATTGGAACCTTGTGGAGGTGGAGAACCGGAAGGTTTCGGTTCGATCGTAGTCTTCCTTGGCCAAAATGCGGCTGATATCGAATCGGATGGGACCCATGGGGGACTTCCAGTCGATCGAGATACCCGCCGTCGCACGCAGGCCGAGGTTATCCTTGATGAACGGATCGAAGATGCCAGGCGACTTCTGACGATCCACATCATCCAGCAGACCCGCCGTACCCACGTCGCTGAACAGGGCGGCCTTGATGCCGTACTGCTCGGGCAGGAAGGTCGGGATGGTCAGCTCGAAGGTGCTGATCGCGTAAAGCTTGGCGCCCATCGAGTTGTTGGTGCTCGAGATGTCGCGCGGACCGATACCGGCGATCTCGAAGCCGCGGAACGAGGTGCCGCCGCGATAGAAGCGATCGTTGATGCGGACATTGTCGCCGCCCCAGCCCTCGATATAGCCGAACGAGCCCGTGGCGCTGAACACCAGGTCCTTGGTGAAGCCCCAGTACCAGCCGGCGTCAGCTTCGGTCTTGAGGTACTTCACGTCGCCGCCGATGCCGGCCAGGTCCTGGTTCAGGTCGGCGAACCAGCCGCGGGTCGGGTTGATCGGGTCGTTGCGCTTGTCGATGCGCAGGCCATAGCCGATCAGCGAGGTGATGTAGGCGCCGCGCTGCAGGCAGAGGATCTGCGAGACCGAGCCGCTGGTGCAGAGGCTGTCGGCCACGCTGACGTCGTCCTGACGGATCGTGTAGCGCAGGCTCATCGACGAGTCGTTGGTCAGCGGGAAGCCGAAGCGGATGTCGCCGCCGACTGACTTGGTGTCGTAGGCCGCGTAGTCCGACAGGTTGTAGCGGAAGGTGTACAGGTTGACGCCCGCCACCAGGTTGCGACCGGCGAACCGCGGCTCGCTGAAGCCGAAGTCGATCTGTTGGCGCAGCGAACCGACCGAGGCGCGGGCCCGCAGGTTCTGGCCGCGGCCACGGAAGTTGCGTTCCGTGATGCCGACGTCGAGCACCAGCTTGTCGACCGAGCTGTAGCCGGCGCTGAACGACAGTTCGCCCGTCGGCTGCTCCTCGACCTTCACCTTCAGGCTGGTGCGGTCCGGAGCCGAACCGGGGGTGTCCTCGATGTCGACTTCCTTGAAGAAGCCCAGGCGGCGGATGTTGTTCTTCGAGCGGTCGACCAGCACGCGGTTGTAGGCGTCGCCCTCGGCCACCTCCAGCTCGCGGCGCAGGACGTAGTCCAGCGTGCGGGTGTTGCCGACGATGTCGATGCGATCGACATAGACGCGCGGGCCTTCACGGACCGAGAACACCACGTCGACGGTCTTGGTCTCGCGATTGGGCACGTAGCGCGGACGCACGTCCACGAAGGCGAAGCCGGCCGCGCCCGCCGCGAAGGTCAGGGCGTCGGTGGCCTGCTCGATGCGTTCGTCCTCGTACAGCTGGCCGGCGCGGATCGGCAGGATCTGCGCCAGCAGGTTGCCGTCCAGCTTCTTCAGTTCGGTTTCGACGGTGACCTTGCCGAACTTGTACTTCGGGCCTTCGTCGAGGGTGTAAGTGACGGCGAAGCCGTTCTTGTCGGGCGCCAGCTCGGCCACCGACGAGACGACGCGGAAGTCGAAGAAGCCGCGGTTGCGGTAGTGCTTGCGCAGCTGCTCGCGGTCATACTCGATCCGGTCGGGGTCGTAGTTGTCGTTGCTGGTCAGGATCTTGTACCAGCGGCTTTCCTTGGTCACGACCACGTCGCGCAGGTCGTTGTCCGAATACTCGCTGTTGCCCAGGAAGTTGATCCCCAGCACGCCGCTCTTGGGGCCTTCGCTGATTTCAAAGACCAGGTCGACGCGCTTCTGCGGCAGTTCCACCACCTTGGGCGTCACGGTCGCCGAGATGCGGCCCGAACGGCGATACAGTTCGATGATGCGCTGGACGTCGGCCTGCACCTTGGCGCGGGTGAAGATGCCGCGCGGGCGGATCTGCACTTCGTCCTTCAGCTTGTCTTCCTTCAGGGACGAGTTCCCCTCGAAGACCACCTGGTTGATGATCGGGTTCTCGACGACCTTCACCACGAGGTCGCCGCCCTGCATCTCGATCTTCACGTCGGCGAACAGGTCGGTGCGGGCCAGGGTCTTCAGCGCCAGGTCGAGGCGCTGGGAATCGACCGTGTCGCCCGGCTGGATCGGCAGATAGGACAGAACCGTGCCCTGCTCGATGCGTTCGTTACCCTGAACGACGATGCGCTGGACCACGCCGGTCTGAGCGGCCTGGGCGAAAGCCTGTTGCGGAGCCACCAGGGCCGTCGAGCCGAGGAGCAGCGCCATACCCGTGGCGAACGCGGCGCTTTGGGCGCGAAGTTTGTTCATGGGACCAATCATGGACGAAGAGCGGGCGTTCACGTGAACAGGCCGCCGATGAATTTGAACACGTCGTAGCGGTTGAGGTCGTTCCACGCCGCGAACAGCATGAAACCCAGGATCAAGGCAAGCCCCGCGCGGAAGCCGGCCGCCTGGAAATCCGCCCGTAGAGGCCGCTTGGCCACGGCTTCGTAGGCGTACATCAGCAGATGTCCGCCATCGAGGACCGGGATCGGCAGCAGATTCATGAAGCCGATGCTGACCGACAGGCTGGCGATCAGCAGCATGGACGACATGAAGACGCGCAGGGCCATGGTGCCCACGTCGGGCGCGCCGGCGGCGCTGGCCTTGGTCACCGCGCCGGCGGTGTGGCCGATGCCGATCAGGCCGCTGATCTGGTCGGCGGGCATCTGACCGGTGACGAGGCGGCCCAGATAGAAGCCGATCGTCCTGATCATGCCCCACACCTCGACCGTGGCGTCGGGAATGGCGGTCAGGACGCTGGAGCGCTTGAACTGGGTGATCCCGGCGTTCTCGATGCCCAGCTGGCCGGTCTTCATGCGCCCGCTGATCTTGTCGTTGATCTCGACCAGGCGCGGCGTGGCGGTCAGGTGAACCTGCTGCTCGCCCCGCTTGACCGTGAAGTCGATCGGCAGGTTGGCGCGCAGCGAGACATAGCCTTGCAGGTCCTGGAACGTGCCGATCTTGCGCCCGTCGGCGGCGACGATGATATCGCCCTTCTTGAAGCCGGCCGCCGCCGCCGCGCCGCCCGGCACGACACCGTTGACGCTGGCCACACGCTGCGGCGAGCCGACCAGCACCAGGAAAACCGCCATGATCAGGATGGCCAGGACGAAGTTCGACACCGGGCCGGCCACGGCGATGATCGCCCGCTGCCAGACCGGCTTGAAATGGAAGTACTTGGAGACCCCCGCCTCGCCCTCGCGCCGCACGATCGAGTCGCGCATGGCGGCCAGGTTGTCCTGGTCGGGCACGCTGGCGGCGTTCTCGTCGCCGGAGAAGCGGACATAGCCACCCAGAGGGATCGAGGCGACGCGCCATTCGACGCCGTGCTTGTCGGTCCACGACAGCAGCGGCGGGCCAAAACCGATCGAGAAGCAGTCGATGGCCACCCCGCAAGCCCGCGCGGCCCAATAGTGCCCGAGCTCGTGGATGGTCACCACGACGGACAGCACGAAGGCCGTGGACAGGATGAAGATCAAGACGTCAGTCATAGGTTGGCCGGTCCCCCGGATCAGAGCCGGCGATGCTTTTGCGCGACAACCTCGGCCGCAATGCGGCGAGCGCTGGCGTCGATCATCATCGCATTATCGACAGCGTCACTTTCCGCCACGGCGAGGTTGCCCAGACTGTTCATACGCTCAAGGGTTCCCGCCACCGAGGCGGCAATATCGAGAAAGCCAATCCGCCGGTCAAGGAAAGCAGCAACGGCGACCTCATTGGCCGCGTTCATCGCCGTCGGCGCGCCGCCGCCCAGGCGCAGAGCCTCGCGGGCGATGCCGATCGACGGGAACCGGTCCAGGTCGGGCGATTCGAAGGTCAGCTGGCCGTAGGCGGCCAGATCCAGGCGGGGCGCCGGCCAGGGCAGCCGGTCCGGCCAGGCGAAGGCGCAGGCGATCGGAGCGCGCATGTCGGGCGGGCCCATCTGGGCCAGGGTCGAGCCATCGGCGTACTCGACCAGGCTGTGGATCACGGACTGGGGATGGATCACGACGTCGATACGGTCTTCGGGCGTTCCGAACAGGTAGGAAGCCTCGATCATTTCGAGGCCCTTGTTCATCATCGTCGCGGAATCGACCGAAATCTTGGCGCCCATGCTCCAATTCGGGTGGGCGATGGCCTGTTCCGGGGTCGCGGCGGCCATGGCGGCCCTGTCCCAGGTGCGGAAGGGCCCGCCCGAGGCGGTCAGGATCAGCCGCGCCACCCGGTGGGCGCAGTCGGGCTGCAGCACCTGGAAGATGGCCGAGTGCTCCGAATCGACCGGGATCACCGAACCGCCGGCCGCCTTGGCGATGGCCAGCAGGGCCGGCCCCGCGCAGACGAGGCTTTCCTTGTTGGCCAGGGCCACGATCGCGCCGGTGCGGGCGGCCGCGACGGTGGGGGGGAGGCCCGCCGCGCCGACGATCGCCGACATCACCCAGTCCGCGCCCATGGCGGCGGCCTCGGTCACGGCGGCCGCGCCGGCGGCGGCGCGCACGCCGGTTCCGGCCAGACCGTCCTTCAGCGCCTGCAGCTTGCTCTCGTCCTCGATGACCGCGACCGTCGGCGTCCAGCGCCGGGCCTGCTGGATCAGGCGCTCGACATTGCGCCCAGCCGTCAGGGCCAGAATCTCGATCTCGACGCCGGATTCCTCGAAAAGGCTCAAGGTCGAAAGGCCGATCGACCCGGTCGAGCCCAGCACCACCACCTTGCGGGGTAAGGTCAATGCGCCCATCCCACGTGGTCGACCAGCCGGACGGCGGCGATGACGATCGCCGCGAACATCAGGCCATCGACGCGATCCAGCAGGCCGCCGTGGCCCGGGATGATGTCGCCGCTGTCCTTCACGCCGAAGCGGCGCTTGAGGATCGATTCCCAGAGATCGCCGGCCATGGTCGCCAGACCGCCGAGGAGGCCGATCAGGGCCGCCGCGGGCCAAACCAGTTTCAGATGGGCGAAGTGGGCCACCAGGACCGCGCCGATCGTCGCCGCCACCAGGCCGCCGATGAAACCCGACCAGGTTTTGTTGGGCGAGATCTGGGGCCACAGCTTGGGCCCCTTCAGCAGACTGCCCACCACATAGGCGAAGATGTCGGCGAACCAGGTCACCACGAACAGCAGCAGCGTCCACCACAGACCGTCGGGCAGGGAGCGAACCCAGACCAGAGCGATGACCGCCGGGGCGATATAGACCACGCCATAGGCCGCGTCGGCCCGCCGCTCGACCGCGCCCCGCGCGATCAGCCCCGCCAGGAAGGCGCCGACCAGCACGACCGACCAGGCGATGTAGAAGTTGTGCAAGAAGCCGGCGAGCACGGCGATCGCGCAGAAGACGCCAACCACGGCGCCGACCGCGCGCGGGGCCTTGGGCGCGCTGATCTTGCCCCATTCCCGTGCCAACAGGGCCACGCAGACCAGGGCCAGGGCCAGAATCCAGAAGCCGCCGAACCAGACGGCGGCCACGACCATGGGCACGAGCACGGTGGCCGAAACCACGCGCGTCCGAAGATTGCCCCAGTTGAAACGCTTAGCCGGCGACGGCGACGTCATCGGCAGCGACCCCTCCGTAGCGTCGGTCCCGACGGCGATATTCGGCGATGGCGGCCGCCAGGGCCTCGGGCCCGTAGTCGGGCCACAGCACGTCCTGGAAGATCAGCTCGGCGTAGGCGCATTCCCAGAGCAGAAAGTTGGAAATCCGGCGCTCGCCGCTGGTGCGCACGATCAGGTCCGGCGCCGGGGCCGAAGCCGTCGACAGGAAGCGCTCGAAGGTCTCTTCGGTCAGGTCCGAGGCCTTGGCTTCGCCGCGCTCGACCTTCTCGGCGAAGGCGCGGGCCGCATCGGTAATGTCAGCCTGACCGCCGTAGTTGAAGGCCACCTGCAGCGTGAACTGGGTGTTACCCTCGGTGCGCTTCTCGGCCCGGTCGATCACCTCGGCGATATCGGCCGACAGCCCCGTGCGGCGGCCGATGATGCGGACGCGCACGCCCGCCTTGGCCAGGCGCTCCAGGTCCGATTCAACATAGGCCTTGAGCAGGCTCATCAGTTCGGAGACCTCGTGCGCCGGCCGGCGCCAGTTCTCGGTCGAGAAGCCGAAGACGGTCAGCACGCCGACGTTCTGAGTCTGAGCGCCCTCGACGGTGCGCTTGAGGGCGTTGACCCCGGCTCGATGGCCGAGGACGCGCGGCATCCCCCGCTGCTTCGCCCAGCGGCCGTTGCCATCCATGATAATGGCCACGTGCAGACGTTGGTCGGTCGCCTCGCCCCCGGCGCGCCCCGACACGTTCTGCGGACCGGTGGTCGCCGGCATTCGCTTCAACCTTCCCTCGTCGCTCCCCCATCAACTCGCAGGAAGGGCGATCAGACTTGCATGATCTCTTGTTCTTTGATTTTCAAGGCCTCGTCCACGCGCTTGATGGCCTCGTCGGTCATCTTCTGGACCTCGGTTTCCATCTTCTTGCGCTCGTCCTCGGCGATCGCGCCGTCCTTCTCGGCCTTCTTCAGGTCGTCGTTGGCGTCGCGGCGGACGTTGCGGACGGCGATCTTCTGCTGCTCGGCGTACTTGCCGGCGATCTTGGAGAGATCCTTGCGGCGCTCCTCGGTCAGCGGCGGAATCGGAATGCGCAGATTCTGACCTTCGACGACCGGGTTCAGGCCCAGGCCCGAGGCGCGGATCGCCTTCTCGACCGAGACCACGACGCCGCGGTCCCAGACGCTGACATTGATCTGGCGCGGCTCGGGCACGCTGACCGAAGCCACCGCGTTCAGCGGCGTGGTCGAGCCATAGGCCTCGACCATCACCTGATCCAGCAGGCTGGCCGAAGCGCGACCGGTGCGCAGACTGGCGAATTCGTCCTTCAGGGCGGCGATGGTCTTGTCCATTCGCTCGCGGTAGCGCGACAGGACGGGTTTCTCGGCGGCGGCCATGGCGGGCTCTCCTCGCGGTTCTCTATCTTCAGGCGGCGCGGTCGGCGGCGACCACGGTGTGGGTCCCCTCGCCTCGCAGGACGGTCAGCAGATTGCCGCGCCCCTTGATCGAGAAGACCACGATCGGAATGTTGCTGTCGCGCATCAGGGCCACGGCCGAGGCGTCCATGACCCGCAGGTCCTTGGCCAGCACGTCCATGTAGCTCAGACGCTCGTAGCGCTCGGCCTTCGGATCCTTCTTGGGATCGGCCGTATAGACGCCATCGACGCTGGTGCCCTTGAACAGGGCGTCGCACTGCATCTCGGCGGCGCGCAGGGCCGCGGCGGTGTCGGTGGTGAAGAACGGATTTCCGGTCCCGGCGGCGAAGATCACGACGCGGCCCTTCTCCAGGTGCCGCTGGGCGCGGCGGCGGATGTAGGGCTCGCAGACCGTGGCCATCGGGATGGCCGACTGCACGCGGGTCTCGACGCCGATACGCTCGAGCGCGTCCTGCATGGCCAGAGCGTTCATGACGGTGGCCAGCATGCCCATGTAGTCGGCGCTGGAGCGCTCCATGCCCTTAGCCGCGCCGGCCATGCCGCGGAAGATATTGCCGCCGCCGATCACCAGGCACAATTCGACGCCGGACTTGACGATCTCGGCCACGTCTTCGGCCACGGATTGCACGGTGTTGGTGTCGATACCGTAGGGCGTGTCGCCCATCAGGACCTCGCCGGACACCTTCAGCAGGATGCGGCGGTATTTCTGGGGCGCGCTGGTATCGGACATTGGACCGCTATTCCTGAGTCGTCGGCACGCACATTAAGTGCGTTCTACAGAAGTGAGGTGGGTTTTGCCAACCGTCCTGACCCTCTGACGGGGTTGTCGAACGGCAGGCGCAAAAAGGGCGCGGCGCGCGTCTAGACGCGCCGCGCCCTGATTGTTTGCCGGGCCCCGAAGGACCCAGCGTTCAAGCCTTAGGCCTGGCCAGTCATCGAGGCGACTTCGGCGGCGAAGTCGTCCTGCTTCTTTTCAACGCCTTCGCCCAGGGCGAGACGGGTGAAGCCCTTCACGGCGATCGGCGCGCCCAGCGTCTTGGCGGTCTCGGCGACCAGTTGCTCGACGGTCTGGTCCGGGTTCATGACGAAAGCCTGCTTCAGCAGCACGACTTCTTCCAGGAACTTGCGGATACGGCCTTCGATCATCTTTTCGACGACCGCCGGCGGCTTGCCCGACTCCAGAGCCTGTTCGGTGAACACGGCCTTTTCACGCTCGATGGCGGCCGGGTCGAGATCGTCCGGCGACAGCGACAGCGGGGCGGTCGCGGCGACGTGCATGGCGATCTTGCGGCCCAGTTCGCGCAGGGCGGTCTTGTCGCCGGTCGACTCGACGGCCACCAGCACGCCGATGCGGCCGAGATCCGGCGCGGTGGCGTTGTGGATGTACGAGGCGACGACGCCGTTCTCGACGGTGTGCTTGGCCGCGCGACGAACCATCATGTTCTCGCCGATCGTGGCGATCAGGTTGGTCAGGTGATCCTGCACGCTCTCGCCGCCGGCCAGCTTGGCCGCGGTGATGGCGTCGACCGAACCGTCGGTGGTCAGAGCCGCGCCGGCGATCTGGCGAGCAGCGCCCTGGAACAGGTCGTTGCGCGACACGAAGTCGGTTTCGGCGTTCACTTCGACGGCGGTGGCGGTTTCACCCGCGCCCTGCTCGGCCGTGGCGACGGCCACCAGGCCCTCGGCGGCGGCGCGATCGGCCTTCTTGGCGGCCTTGGACAGGCCCTTGGCGCGCAGCCAGTCGATGGACGCTTCGATGTCGCCGTTGTTTTCCGACAGCGCCTTCTTGCAGTCCATCATGCCGACGCCGGACTTTTCGCGCAGTTCTTTGACGAGCGCAGCCGTGATCTCAGCCATGGAAAATCTCCAGATTCAAACGGTTAGCGACCGGGCTTGTGGCCCGCCTAATCCATAAAGAGTAGCGACCGGGCTTGTAGCCCGGTCGCATGTCAGGGTCGCGACGGCCTCTCCACCCCGGCCAGGCCAGGAGAGAGGCGCGCGGGAAATCAGCCCTCGGCCGATTCCGGAGCCGCTTCGGCGGCGACTTCAACCGGCGCTTCCGGAGCGGCTTCGACAGCGGCTTCCGGGACGGCTTCAGCGATCGCTTCCGGAGCCAGGGCGCGAGCCAGGGCCGGCTCGGTCGGGTTCACGGCGGCGCCCAGGTCGACGCCCGAGCCGGCTTGACCAGCGGCCAGACCGTCCAGAACGGCGTCTGCGATCAGGTCGCAGTACAGTTGCAGGGCGCGGGCGGCGTCGTCGTTACCCGGGATCGGGTAGGTGATGCCGTCCGGATCGCAGTTGGTGTCGAGGATGGCGACGACAGGGATGTTCAGCTTGCGGGCTTCCAGGATCGCGATCGCTTCCTTGTTGGTGTCGATCACGAACATGATGTCGGGGATGCCGCCCATGTCCTTGATGCCGCCCAGCGACAGTTCCAGCTTGTCGCGTTCGCGCGTCAGCTGCAGCAGCTCCTTCTTGGAACGGCCTTGGCCTTCGCCGGCCAGGACGCCTTCCAGCTCGCGCAGACGCGCGATCGAGCCCGAAACGGTGCGCCAGTTGGTCAGGGTGCCGCCGAGCCAGCGGTGATTCACGTAGTATTGGGCGCAGCGCTTGGCGGCGGTGGCGACCGGGTCGCTGGCCTGGCGCTTGGTGCCGACGAACAGCACGCGGCCGCCGGCGGCGGCGACTTCACGGACCTTCACCAGGGCTTGGTGCAGCAACGGGATCGACTGCGACAGGTCGATGATGTGGATGTTCGAGCGCGAGCCGAAGATGTAGCGATCCATCTTCGGGTTCCAGCGGTGCGTCTGGTGGCCGAAGTGGGCGCCGGCTTCCAGGAGCTGACGCATGGAGAATTCGGGAAGAGCCATCGGGCCTATATCCTTTTTCCGGTTGAACCTCCGCGGACACCCCCGTTCCAGACCATTCTGGAGCGGGACCGGAACGGCGACGCCGGGATGTCTCCCCAGTGCAACCGAACGTCCACGTGTGGAATGGCCGCGCAGATAGTCTCTCGGCGAAGAAAAAGCAAGCCCTCGGCGCGATCGGGGCGCCGGCCGCACGGTTGATCCGTCGCGACCACGCCGACCGCCAGATCCATCCCCTCCAGACCGGCGAACATCCACCGACGCTCCACAGGGCGACCGGAAAGTCGTCGCCGTTCCGACATACTGATGTGGACCGATCGACCCGGCGTCGTCGTTACACAAGGCATAGCTGGAGAACGTCATGCTCGCGGTCTTCGATCTGGACGGAACCTTGCTGGACGGCGACTCCACTGGCCTTTGGCTATGGGGACGGGTCAGGCGTTCGCCCTTGCGCGCCCTGGCGGTCCTGGCCGTGGTTCCGTTCGCCGCGCCCATGGTGATGATCCCGCGCACGCGCCGGCTCGGCGCCTCGATCCTGCTGTGGATCGCCACGGCGGGCCTGGGCGAGCGGGCCTTGCGCGACTCTTGCGCGGGGTTCGGCGAAGCGTTCCGGGCCGGCGGCAGCACCCTGGCCTGGCGCCCCGGCGGTCTCGCCGCGCTGAAGGCGCATCTGGACGCCGGCGACCGCGTCGTGGTGGTCACCGCCGCCCCGGCCATCCTGGCGCAGGCGTTGATCGGGCCTCTGGGCCACCCGATCGAGGTGCTTGGCACCTCTCTGAAGCGCCGCGGCGGCGGCTGGGTCGCCGATGTCCATTGCCGCCACCAGCGCAAGTGCCAGGCTTTGGCCGAGGCCGGCCATGGCGCGCGCTGGGCCTATGCCTATACCGACAGCCTCGACGACCTGCCCCTGCTGCGCGGCGCGGAGACGCCGGTGATCGTCAAGGGCGGCAAGAAGGCCGAGCGGCGACTGTTCCGAGCCGGACTGGCCAACGGTCGGGCGGCGGCCTGGTAGGCCGGCCTGCTCACGGCCCGGCGCGCTGGCGTCCGGGCCATAGCACGGTCGAAAGTCCCCGAAAGGATCCCCCGGAACCTGACGACGATCATCCTCGCGAAAACGTGGACCTAAGCGGCGTCGGCAATCCGCTGCTCGATTGAAGCTGCGCGCCTGAAATCCAGCCTCGCCCCCTCCCATCAGTCACCGCAGACTTCGCCTGGGCATCAGGTCGAACCCAGATCCGACCCGGGCTCGCGACGAGCGGCTAGCGCCGCCGCCTCGCCCTCAGAACGATTTGCCGTCCACCGGCCGCGGCTTCAGGGCGAAGACGTCGACGCCGTCCAGGCAGCGGACATTGATCGCCGCCATCTTCCGGCCGTCAGGCGCGGTCCCCATCCCGAACGACTGGATGCCGCAGGTCTCGCAGAACAGGTGCGAGATCTTGTGGGTGTTGAACTGGTATTCGGTCAGGGCGTCCTGGCCGCTCTTCAGCTCAAAGGCGCTCTCCGGCGCGAAGGCCAGGATCGCGCCCAACTTGCCGCAACGGGAACAGTTGCAGCTGATCACGCCCTCCAGCTCGACATCGACCGCGTAGCGCACGCGTCCGCACTGGCAACCGCCTTCGTGACTGGCCATTGGCCCTCTCCCCTGTGTCCGCCCGTTCCGGCTCTTCTATCGCAATGATGCCGGCGACCGCCGCCGGCGGTGGAAATCCCGTCGAGACCTCCAACCCGAAACCGGAACATCAAGCCAAAAATAGGAATTTATTCCTAAACATCCTCCAGCAGCGCCACGCCGGGCGCGGTCTTCAGCGCCCCGCGCAGCGCAGCATCCAGCGTATAGCGCCCCGGCAGACGCAGTTCGATTTCGCGCCCCCCGCCGATAGCGGCGACGAAGGTCACTTCTCCGCCTTTCTGCCCCTGCGCCGGCTCGAGGCGACGCTTCAGCGCTTCGATCTCGGTCGCCGATGGCGACAGGTGGACCCGCAGGCCGGCCACCACGTTTTCGATGGCCTTCTCGATTGGCTCGGCGTCATCGCCGAAGAAGCGAACCTCGCCGTCGCGGGCCTTGGCGCGAACCTTGATGACCACGGCCTTGCCCGGCTCCAGAACGTCACGACATTTGCGCAGGGATTCCGGCGGGAACAGCACCTCGTACTCGCCGGTCGGGTCCGAGAGCGAGACGAAGGCGAACTTCTCGCCGCTTTGCGAAGCCCGCTCCTGGCGGCGACGGACGACGCCGCACATGCGCAGGGCCTCCATGCCGGCTTCGGCCTGGGCCATGGCCTCGGTCAGCATCACGGTGCGACGACGCCGCAGCATGCCGACCACGTCTTCCAGTGGGTGGCCGGTCAGGTAGAAGCCGACAGCCGACAACTCCTCGTCCAGCAGGTCGACCTGGTTCCAGTTCTCGGTCTTGGAGAGGCGCGGGCGCCCGGCGCCCGGGTCCGAGCCGAACAAGCCGCCCTGCCCGCCCTGGCGGTCGGCGTGACAGCTCTGGGCATGGGCGATCAGCACGTCGGCCGAGGCGACGATCTGGGCGCGGTTCTTGTGGATCTGGTCGAAAGCCCCGGCCCGGGCCAGGTTTTCGATGGCGCGCTTGTTGACCTGCTTTGGATCGATCCGCTCGACGAAATCGAAGATGTCGCGGAATGGCCCGCCCTCCTCGCGGATCGCCACCAGATGCTTCATGGCCTCCAGACCGACGTTGCGAATGGCGCCCAGGGCGTAGAGCACCTCGCCGTTCTCGACCTCGAAGTCGGCGCCCGAGACATTGACGTCCGGCGCTCGCACCGTGATGTCGAACTTGCGGGCGTCCTGGTGGAAGACGGCCAACTTGTCGGTGTTCGACAGATCGAGGCTCATCGAGGCGGCGAAGAACTCGACCGGCGTGTTCGCCTTCAGCCAGGCCGTCTGATACGAGATGAAGGCGTAGGCGGCGGCGTGCGACTTGTTGAAGCCGTAGCCGGCGAACTTGGCCACCAGTTCGAAGATCGAGCCCGACTGCTCCTCGGGGACGTTCTTTTCCTTGGCGCCGGAGACGAAACGGATCTTCTGGAGATCCATCTCCTCCTTCTTCTTCTTGCCCATGGCGCGACGCAGAAGATCGGCTTCGCCCAGGCTGTAGCCGGCCAGGATCTGGGCGATCTGCATCACCTGTTCCTGGTAGACGATGACGCCGTAGGTCTCCTTCAGCACCGCCTCCAGCGACGGGTGCAGGGTGTCGACGGGTTTGCGGCCGAACTTGCAGTCGACGAAGGTGTCGATGTTGTCCATCGGACCCGGGCGATAGAGCGAGATCAGCGCGGTGATCTCCTCGATCGAGCCGCAGCGCATCTTGCGCAGCGTGTCGCGCATGCCCTGGCTTTCAAGCTGGAACACGCCGACCGTCTGGCCCGAAGCGAGCAGTTCGTAGGTCTTGCTGTCGTCGAAGGCCAACTTTCCGAGATCGATCTCGAAGCCGCGCTTCTTCAGGTGCTTCACCGCGCGATCCAGCACGGTCAGGGTCTTCAAGCCCAGGAAGTCGAACTTCACCAGGCCGGCGCTCTCGACCCATTTCATGTTGAACTGGGTGGCCGGTAGGTCCGAGCGCGGATCCTTGTACAGCGGGGTCAGCTGGGTCAGCGGCCGGTCGCCGATCACCACGCCGGCGGCGTGGGTCGAGGCGTTGCGGAACAGCCCCTCCAACTGCAGCGCCACGTCCAGACAGGCCGAGACGTTGGCGTCTTCCTTCTTGGCCTGCTTGAGGCGCGGCTCCAGGTCGATCGCCTGGGCCAGGGTCACCGGCGCGGCCGGGTTGTTGGGCACCATCTTGCAGAGACGGTCGACCAGCCCCAGCGGCAGCTGCATCACCCGGCCGACGTCGCGCAGCACGGCGCGGGCCTGCAGCGAACCGAAGGTAATGATCTGGGCCACACGGTCGCGACCGTACTTCTCCTGCACGTAGGAGATCACCTCTTCGCGCCGCTCCTGGCAGAAGTCGACGTCGAAGTCGGGCATGGAGACCCGTTCGGGATTGAGGAAGCGTTCAAACAGCAGGCCGAAGCGCAACGGATCGAGGTCGGTGATGGTCAGCACCCAGGCGACCAGCGAACCGGCGCCCGAACCCCGCCCGGGCCCCACCGGGATGCCGTGCGCCTTACCCCACTTGATGAAGTCCGACACGATCAGGAAGTAGCCCGGGAAACCCATCTTCTTGATGATGTCGAGCTCGAAATCGAGCCGCTTCCAGTACTCCTCCTCGGGCGCCGACAAGGTCAGGCCCACGAAGCGCGCCTTCAGGCCTTCCCGCGCCTGGTGCTCCAACTCCTCGGCCTCGTTGCGACCGTCGCCGGTCGGGAAGCTGGGCAGGATCGGGTCGCGTTTGTGCACCATGAAGGCGCAGCGGCGGGCGATATCGAGCGTGTTGTCGCAGGCCTCCGGCAGGTCGGAGAACAGCTTGCGCATATCGGCCGCCGGCTTGAACCAGTGCTCGGGCGTCACACGCCTGCGCTCATCCTGGCCGACGAACGAGCCGTCCGAGATGCACAACAAGGCATCGTGGGCGGCGTAGAAGCTTTCCTTGGCGAAATAGACGTCGTTGGTGGCGACCAGCGGCGCGTCGTGCTCGTAGGCCCAGTTGACCAGCCCGGGCTCGGCCGCCGCCTGCTTGGGCAGACCGTGGCGCTGAAGCTCGACATAGAAGCGGTCGCCAAAAACACGCTGCATCTCGGCGAGGGCCGCCGAGGCCTCGGCCGACTTGCCGGCCGCGAATAGCGCGTCCACCGGACCGTCCGTACCGCCCGACAGCAGGATCAGGCCTTCATTGTGTTCGATGACCTTGGCCCAGGGCACGATTGGCTCGGGCAACTCGGCGCTGTCGAGATAGGCGATCGACGACAGTTCCGAGAGGTTGAGATAACCCCGCTCGTTCTGGGCCAGCAGCACGATGGTCGGGGCCCGGGCCCAGCGTTCGGTCGGACCGCCGCCGATGCCGGTGATCGGGATGGCGCAGCCGATGATCGGCTGGACCCCCGCATCCTTGGCGTAGGACGAATATTCAAGCGCCCCGAACAGATTGGCGCGATCCGCGATGGCCGCGGCCGGCATGCCGATCCCGGCGGCCAGCTTGCCGATCTGGTCGGCCTTGATCGCCCCTTCCAGCAGCGAATAGGCCGAGCGAACCCGCAGATGGACGAAACCCTGTCCCTCCCCGTCCGCCATGACCAACCTCCGCTAGACGACCGTCGTCATACGACTCAGGCCACCAGATTGGCGACCGTACACATCATCCAGACGAAGCTGACGACCGACACAAGGGCCAAAGACTCACGGGCGATACGGATCATAGGAGCCTCCACAGATTTCTTGTTTTGTTCCATATTCCGCTTTTGTTCTGTTCACAAGATGTTCCGCGACGTTCCACCCCATTTTTCCGGCCCGCGTCTTGTAACACACGGCCGAACGCATCGATGTTCGATATGGTCAAGGCGAGCGGATCGGTCCAGATCGAGGCCATGCGCCTGATCATCGACACCGACACCGCCGGCGACGACGTCTTCTCGCTGATGCTGGCCCTCACCCGCCCCGGCGTGACCGTCGAGGCGATCACGATCGCCCATGGCAATGTCGGCTTCGAGCAGCATGCCGAGAACGCGCTGGTGACGCTGGAGCGGTGCGGCAAGGCCGGCGAGGTCCCCGTCTATCTGGGCGCCCAGACGCCGTTCACGCGAGCGCCGCTCGACGCCGCCTATGTGTTCGGCCACGATGGCATGAGCGACAGCGGCTTCGCCAGGGCCGCCCAGCGCCCCGCCGAGGGGCACGCGGTCGACGAACTGGTCCGGCGGATCATGGACGCGCCCGGCGAGATCACCCTGATCGCCCAGGCGCCGCTGACCAACATCGCGCTGGCCTATCTGCGCGAGCCGCGCATCGCCAAGGCCGTGAAACACCTCTGGGTCATGGGCGGCACGGACAATGGCGTCGGCAATGTCACGCCGGCGGCCGAGTACAATTTCTATGTCGATCCGGAGGCCGCCAAGATCGTCGTCAACGCCGGCTTCAACCTGTCGATCGCCACCTGGACCCTCACCCTGCGGGACGGCCTGTGGACCACGGCGCAGCTAGCGGAGCTAGAAGCCGTGGGTACTGGCAAGGCCGGGTTCTTCACCGACGTGAACCGCGCCTCCCTCGCCTTCGCCCGGGAAACGGAGGGGCTGGACGGCAGCCTGCACCCAGACGCCATGACCTGCGCCATCGCGCTTGATGAAAACCTGATCCTGGAGGCCGAGGACTGCGTGGTCGATGTCGAGATCCAGGGCGAACTGACACGCGGCTACCTGAGCGTCTCACACTCGATCCTGCCCGATATCGAGATCGCCGATCCAGCTCTGAAACGGCGACAACCCAATGCCAGGGTCATCAAGAAGATCGACCGGGACGGCTTCTTCGCGGCCATGAAGAGCGCGCTGCTTTAACCGCGTCGCGGGCGGTTCGGCCCTGTTTCGGCGACCGAATGGCGACGCGCGTGCTGGCTAGAACCGCTGCGCTTCCAGGTGGCCGTCCTTGAGGGCGAGAACGCGGTCCATGTAGCGGGCCAGTTCCATGTTATGCGTGGCGATCAGGGCCGCCACGCCTTGCTGGCGGCAGGTCTGGTACAGGGCCTGGAACACCGTCGCCGACGTCGCCGGATCGAGGTTGCCGGTCGGCTCGTCGGCCAGCAGCAGCTTGGGACGGTTGGCCAGGGCGCGGGCGATGGCCACGCGCTGCTGTTCGCCGCCGGACATCTGGGCCGGCTGGTGGTTCATGCGTGGACCCAGGCCCAGCCCCTCCAACAGATCCTTGGCGCGCGCCTCGGCTTCGCGACGACTCTTGCCGGCGATGTTGAGCGGCATGGCCACGTTCTCGAGGGCCGAGAACTCGGGCAGCAGATGGTGGAACTGATAGACGAAGCCGACCGTGCCCAGGCGAATACGGGTGCGGGCGCGCTCGGACAGCTTGGAGCAGTCACGGCCTTCCAGGGCCACGAGCCCCGCGTCGGGGTGCTCCAGCAGGCCCGCCGAGTGCAACAGCGACGACTTGCCCGAACCCGAGGGACCGATCAGCCCGACCACCTCGCCCGGATAGACGTCGATGTCGACGCCGCGCAGCACTGGCAGATCACCGGCCTCGGTCTTGTAGACGCGCTCGACCCCGCGCAGGGCCAGGATTGGATCACTCATAGCGAAGCGCCTCCACCGGATCGAGGCGCGAGGCGCGCATGGCTGGCGGCAGCGTCGCCAGGATGCTCATCAGGGCCGACAGCGCGACGATGCCGCCCACCTCGGTCCAGTCGATCTTGGCCGGAATGTGCGAGAGCATGTAGACGTCGGCGCTGAACACGGCCGTGCCGGTGACCCACTCCACGAAGTTCTGGATCGGGGTGATGTAGGCGCAGAACACCACGCCCAGGGCCAGGCCGCACAGGGTGCCGGCCACGCCGATCGAGGCGCCGGCCATGACGAAGATGCGCAGCACCGCGCCCTGGCTGGCGCCCATGGTGCGCAGGATGGCGATGTCCTTGCCCTTGTTCTTCACCAGCATGACGAGGCTGGAGATGATGTTCAGGGTGGCGATGGCGACGATGCAGAACAGGATCAATCGCATCACCTTCCGCTCGACCTGGAGGGCGGTGAAATAGCTGTGGTTCTTGTCCTGCCAGTCGGTCACCAGCGCGCCGGGACCGGAGGCGACCTCGACATCATGCTTGTATTCCTTGGCCTTGTCGGGGTCGTCGACCTTGATCTCGACATAGTCGACCGAGGTGTCGCGGCCGAAGAACAGTTGAGCCTGCTCCAGCGGCATATAGATGAAGGCCTCGTCGAACTGGCTCATGCCGACGCTGAACAGGCCGCCGACAATGTAGTTTTTTTCGCGGGTCGAGGTGCCGAACGCCGTGGCCGGTCCCGTCGGCGAGATCAGGGTGATCGGATCGCCCGGCTGCACGCCCAGGGTCTGGGCCATGCGATCGCCGATCAGGACGATGTCGCCGCCGTACTCGCCCTGGCCGAAGCCCTGCAGCGAGCCCTTCTTGATGTTGCTGGAGATCAGCGACATGTGTCGCAGGTCGCTGGGCGTCACCCCACGCACGATGGCGCCGGTCACCTGGGTCGGGCCGATGACCATGGCCTGGGCCTCGACCATCGGCGCGGCCTGGATCACGCCCGGCGCGGCCTTGATGCGACGGATGATGGTGTCGCGGTCCGGGCCGTTGATCAGCGGCGACTGGGCGTAGAGGTGGCCGTTGAAGCCGACGATCCGGCCCAGGAGCTCGGCCCGGAAGCCGTTCATGACGCTCATCACGGTGATGAGGGCGAAGACCGCCAGCATCACCGCGCAGAACGATATGACCGCGATGAGCGCCACGCCGCCGTTCTTGCGCTTGGCGAACAGATACCGGCGAGCGACGGAGCGCTCCCAGCGACTGAAGGGGCCGGCGGCGCGGACGTCTGGCATCAGGCGGTCTTGCTCTTGGTCAGGCCCTCGATGACCGAGTCCAGCGAGGCGGTGTGGCGCTCGCCGGTCTTGCGGTTCTTGATCTCGACCACGCCCTCGGCGATGCCCTTGGGGCCGACGACCATCTGCCAGGGCAGGCCGATCAGGTCCATGGTGGCGAACTTGGCGCCGCCGCGGGCGTCGGTGTCATCATAGAGCACATCCTTGCCGGCGGCCTTGAGCGCGGCATAGGCCGTCTCGCAGGCCGCGTCGCAGGCCGCGTCGCCCTGGCGCATGTTGACGATACCGACATGGAACGGCGCGACGCTTTCCGGCCAGATGATGCCGGCCTCATCGTGGCTGGCCTCGATGATCGCGCCCAGCAGGCGCGAGACCCCCACGCCGTAGCTGCCCATCTGCACCGGCACGTCCTTGCCGTCGGGACCCGTGACCACGGCCTTCATCGGCTCGGAATACTTGGTCCCGAACGAGAAGATGTGGCCGACCTCGATGCCGCGCGCCGACAGGCGGTCGCCTTCCGGCAGCGCGCCGAAGGCGGCCTCGTCATGCATTTCCTCGGTCGCGGCGTAAAGCGCCGTGCGCTGGTTCACCAGAGGCTGCAGGTCGCCGTACCAGTCGACGTCCGGACCAGGCGCCGGCATCTCGACCAGGTCCTTGTGACAGAAGACGGCGCTTTCACCCGTCTCGGCCAGGACAATGAACTCGTGGCTGAGGTCGCCGCCGATCGGACCGGTGTCGGCGCGCATCGGAACCGCCTTCAGGCCCATGCGCTCGAACAGGTTCAGATAGGCCACGAACATGCGGTTGTAGGCCTTGCGCGCGCCCTCGGCGTCGAGGTCGAAGCTGTAGGCGTCCTTCATCAGGAACTCGCGACCGCGCATCACGCCGAAGCGCGGGCGGGTCTCGTCGCGGAACTTCCACTGCACGTGGTAGAGATTCTTGGGCAGGTCACGGTAGCTGCGCACCGAACCGCGGAAGATCTCGGTGATCATTTCCTCGTTGGTGGGCCCGTACAGCAGTTCGCGCTCGTGGCGGTCGGTGATGCGCAGCATCTCCGGACCGTAGGCGTCGTAACGGCCCGACTCGCGCCACAGGTCGGCCAACTGCAGCGTCGGCATCAGCAGCTCGATGGCGCCGGCGCGATCCATTTCCTCGCGGACGATCTGCTCGATCTTCTTCAGCACGCGGAAACCCAGCGGCAGCCAGGCATAGATGCCCGCCGCTTCCTGGCGGATCATGCCGGCGCGAAGCATCAGCTGGTGCGAAACGATCTGGGCGTCGGACGGTGCTTCCTTCAGCACCGGCAGGAAATAGCGCGACAAGCGCATGCGCGTGGAAACTCCGGGAATTCAAGGAGGCCTGAGATAGCCTCTCGTCCGACAGCTTGGCAACGCGCGTGACTAAAGTATGGCTCCCGACGCGAATAAAAGAGAGGCCGCGCGGATCGCCGCGCGGCCTATCAAGTCATCGTCGGGGAAGACGCCACAGAGCGAGACCGGCAAGGCCGATCTCCTGAAGTCACCTTACCAACCAAACATCTGTTGGGGCACGGCCATGCGAGGGAAGCGCTCACAATGAGACCGTTCGCCCAAGACTTGGGCGTTCGAGGGCAGATTGCTCACCTCGCGCCCAAGGCTTGTGCATTCGCACGCCGGCCTTATCGCGGAAGATCCGGCAGGGTGATCAGGTTGAAGCGCACGATCAGGAAGAACAGCACGAAGACGACGGCCGAGACCCAGGTCGTGGTGATGAACTTGCGCTTCAGGTTCGGATTGATCGGCGCGCCCGGATCGCCCCCGCCCGGCGTCTTGAGGCCGGCCTCGTGGTAGCTGCGCGAGCCCAGCGGCAGGACGGCGAACAGCACCGTCCACCAGATGGTCAGGTAGATCGCGAACCAGGTGATCGGGCTCATCAGTGAGCATCCTTACCAGCAGTGTTTTGGGGCGTTTCCATGAGCTCGACCAGCAGGCCGCCCATGTCCTTGGGGTGAACAAAGATGACCGGCGTGCCGTGGGCGCCGATACGGGGCTCGCCCAGCACGGTCGCGCCCTTGGCCACCAGATCGTCGCGTGCTTCGTAGATGTTCTCGACCTCGAAGCAGATGTGATGCTGGCCGCCTTTGGGGTTCTTGGCCAGGAAGCCATGGATCGGCGAGTTCTCGCCATAGGGCTCGATCAGTTCGATCTGACTGTTGGGCAGGTTGACGAAGCAGACCCAGACCCCCTGCTCCGGCATCGCCCACTTCTCGGTCACCGAGGTGGCGCCCAGGAGGTCGCGGTACATCTTCACCGAGTCGTCGATCGAGGGCGTCGCGACGCCCACGTGGTTGAGCTTGCCGATCATGTTATTCTCCTAGCCGCCGAAGGTACCAATCGGATCGCTGAAAGCCGAGTGCAGATCGTTCAATTGGCTGATGGGCATGTAGAAGCTGCAGCCCTTGCAGGGCTCGGGAACGCCGCAACCCTGCCAATCCCAGAGCGCCTTGACCCGTTCCGAGCCCAGCAGTTCGGCCAGGCTGGCCTCGCGAATATCGCCCAGCATCAGGGCCGTCTTGCCGTCGAAGTCGGCGCAACCGCAGAATGACACCTTGCCGCTCGACAGCACCTGCAGGCTGATCAGCGGCAGCGCGCACTGCTCGGTGTTGCGCCGCGGCGGCATCCACTCGGCGTCCAGCGGCAACGGCTTGGACGTATCGAACACCGTCCAGTTGGCGTAGGTCCGCGTGCCGGGCAGCGACAGCTGGCCCGGTTCGATGCCTGCGCGCTGGGCGACATCGGCCAGCCAGGCGTCGATCTCGTCGGTCGTGCGCTCCCGCAGGTGCCGCGCGCCCAACCCCACCTTGCCGACGCCGAAAATGCGGATCAGCCGGCCCAGCGAGTCCATGAACTGATCGTACTGGTCCTTGCGGGTCATCAGCGCGAATTCTTCGGCGTCCAGGCCGTAGACCGACACCGTGATGCGGTCGAAATAGCCGGCCAGCTCGGCCAGCTCTTCGTCCGTATAGAGATAGGCCATGGTGGCGTTGGTGATCGCCGAGACGCGGGAGATCGCCGGCGTCGCGCGCAGCAGCTTCAGGCGTTCGAGAAGCTGCTTGTCCAGCAGCACCTCGCCGACCATCGGCGTCAGGGTGACCGGACCGCCGCCCAGCGCCGCGTAGTCGGCCACCACCTTGGCGAACACCGCCATGTCCATGCCCTGCTTCTTGCGGGTCTGGATCGAGTACGGGCAGATCACGCAGTCGTTGTTGCAGATATTGACCGTCTCGATGCTGATCGCCAGCGGACGGAAGCGGCCCCTGTGGGTGAAGTACGAGATCCGCTCCGGACGGTAGATGGCCGGGAACTTGGCGATCGGATGCCCCGAGACACGCTCGCGATATTCCGGCGAACCGATGATCTCGGTCTTGATGTCCTCGATCGCCGCACCACGCTCCATCCAGGCCACGCAGGCGGCCAGGGCGTCGGGATCCGGCTCGCGCTTGAGCAGATCCTGGTAGAGGTGGCGGACGATCTGGACCGCGTAGCCGTTCTCGCCGGCGCCCGAGGTCGGCGAGGCCGACATCCTGGGCTCGGCGGAACGGCTACGACGGAAGATCACAGGCGCAGGACCGTCGTTTCCACGACCGGCTTGCGTTCCCAGATCCGGAACGCGGCCTTCTTCACGGCGCGAGAGATGGCGCTTTCGATCGCTTCGTCCTGCTCGCGGGTATCGCCCGCCAGCTTCTTGTAGGCGGTCTCGGCCTCCTCGGCGAGATCGTCGAGCGCGTCGTCCAGCGAATACTCTTCGTCGCCAGCCAAGCCGATGCCGCGCACTTGCGGACCCGAGACGATCTTGTTGCGACCGTCCAGGACGATCGACACCACCAGCATCCCGTTGAACGCAGCATGACGGCGCTCGCGCAGGGCGTCGCCGTTCTCGGGCGTGACCACGCCGCCGTCGACATACAGGCGCCCGGCCGGCACCTCGTCGATGATCTCCGGATGCCCCGGCGCCAGGCGCACCATGTCGCCGTTGCGCGGCGAGATGGCGTGCGGGATCTGCAGGTCCTTGGCGAAGGCGGCGTGCTCGATCAGGTGACGGCGCTCGCCATGGGTCGGCACCGCGATCGTCGGACGGACCCAGGCGTACATCTGGCGCAGCTCTTCACGGCACGGGTGACCCGACACGTGGATGCCCGGCGTGTCGCGCTCGGTGTGCAGGCGCACGCCTCGGTCGGCCAGCTTGTTCTGGAGGTTGCGGATCGGGATCTCGTTGCCCGGGATGACCCTTGAGGAGAAGATCACATGGTCGCCCTGCCCCAGCTTCACGTGCGGGTGGCTGCCGTCGGCGATGCGCGACAGCGCGGCGCGAGCCTCGCCCTGGCTGCCGGTGCAGAGGAACAGGACCTCGTTCTCGGGCAGGTGCTTGGCCTGATCGTCGTTGATGAAAGGCTCGAGCCCCTGAAGCAGCCCCACCGACCGCGCGGCGGCGGCCATGCGGTGCATCGAGCGGCCAGCGAGGCTGACCTTACGGCCGCAGGCCTGGGCGGCGCGGATCACGGTGTCCATGCGCGCCACGTTCGAGGCGAAGCAGGCCACGGCGATCTTGCCCGACAAGCTCTGGATCAGGTTCCCCAGCGCCTCGCGGACATCGGCTTCCGATCCCGCCGAGCCTTCGACAAAGACGTTGGTGCTGTCGCAGACCATGGCCAGCACGCCTTCATCGCCCAGGCGGCGTAGGGCGGCGTCATCGGTCGGCGCGCCAAGCTGCGGCTCGGGATCGATCTTCCAGTCGCCGGTGTGCAGGATCGTGCCCAGCGGCGTCTTGATCGCCAGGCCGTTCGGCTCGGGGATCGAGTGCGTCAGGGTGATCAGTTCCAGGTCGAACGGGCCGAGCGAGAACTTGCCGCCCAGCGGCACCTCGGTGATCGGCACGTCGTCCAGGATGCCCGCGTCCCGCAACTTTTCGCGCAGCAGGAAGGCGGTGAACGGCGTGGCGTAGACCGGCGCCTTCAGGCGCGGCCACAGCCAGTGCACCGCGCCCAGGTGGTCTTCGTGGGCGTGGGTCAGGACGATGCCGATGATGTCCTTGGCATAGGGCTCGATATAGGACGGATCGGGCAGAATGATCTCGACCCCCGGCGTCGTCTGGTCGCCAAAGGTCACGCCCAGGTCGACGACGATCCACTTGCGATCGTGCGCCGGCCCAAAGCCGTACAGGTTGAAGTTCATGCCGATCTCGTTCGACCCGCCCAGCGGCAGGAAGACGAGCTCGTCGCTCTTGGATTTTTTCATCAGGTCTCGGAAATGGTGTTTCGACGATAGATTTCGAGAAGACCCCGTATCGTCAGGTCGGAGTCAAAGTGGTCGATGCTGTCGGTGGCGCCCTCGAACAACGAGGCGACGCCGCCGGTGGCGATAACGGTCATGGGCTCGCCGCGCTCAGCCTTGATACGCGAGACGAGCCCTTCGATCAGAGAGATATACCCCCAGAAGACGCCCGATTGCATGGCCGACACCGTATCGGTGCCCACGATCCTGTTACCAGCCGGCCGCTGAATGGCGATCCGAGGCAGCTTGGCCGCCGCCTCGTGCAGGGCTTGCATCGAAAGATTGATGCCCGGCGAGATGATCCCGCCCTCGAACGCGCCGTCGGCGGCCACGATGTCGAAGGTGGTGGCGGTGCCGCTGTCGATCACGATCAGCGGGCCCGGATAGACCATGTGCGCGCCGATGGCGTTGACCAGGCGGTCGGCGCCGGCCTCGGAGGGCTTCTCGATGCGGACATCGATGCCCAGCCGGGCGTTCTCGCCGATCACCAGCGGCTCGACGTTGAGGTAGCGCCGGCTGAGGTTGCGCAGGTTGAAGATCGACTGCGGCACGACGCTGGAGATGATCACCGCGTCGATGGCGCGGAAGCCGATGCCCTGCATCGACAGCAGCTGCGAGAGCCACACCACGTACTCGTCGGCGGTGCGGGTGCTCTCGGTGGCCGCGCGCCACTGAGCCAACCACGACGCGCCGTCGTGAATGGCGAACATGGTGTTGGTGTTGCCCTGTTCAATGGCGAGAAGCATCACGCGCCTCCGAAGAATACATCGCCGGCGGTGATCCGGCGGATCCTGCCGTCATCCAGACGAAGCCGTAGAGCCCCGTCGCCGTCCAGCCCCTCGGCGATCCCTTCGACCGTCTCGGTTCCCAGGCGCGCGACGCAAGGCTCACCCAGGCCATGGGCGCGGGCCGTCCAGGCGTCGGCGATCGCGGGAAAGCCCAGCGAGGTCCAGACCCGCGACCAGCGCTCGAACGCCTCGGCCAGGGCCTGGGCGGCCTCGGGCGCGCCCGGCGGCGGAATGTCGCGATGGCTGGCGATCGAGGTGGCGGGTCGTTCGCTGTTGGTCGGCTTGCGGGCCAGGTTGACGCCGACGCCGACGGCCAGCCACAGGCCGCCCAAGGGCGAGGCGCCCGACTCGATCAGTATGCCGCTGACCTTCAGTCCGCCCAGCAGCGGGTCGTTGGGCCACTTCAGGCTGACCAGGGAGGCCGGCACGTACTGGCCCAGCATGTCGGCCACGGCCAGGGCGACGACGAACGAGACCTGGGCGGCTTCGGCCGGCGGCTTGTCGGTACGCAGAAGCAGGGTAGCGGCGAGGTTGCCCTCGCCCGTTTCCCAGGCCCGACCGCGACGCCCGTGGCCGGCGGTCTGGCGAAGGCCGACCAGCCACACGGGGCCGGCCTCGCCAGCCTCGGCCCGGCGACGGGCTTCGGCGTTGGTGGAGTCGATCTCATCGAGAACGACGATGGGTGGGACGACGACGGGCGGAACGCCCGTCACGTCACGCGTGACCAAAGGCGGCCGCGGCGGCCTTGGCGGCGGGATCCAGCCAGACCAGGGCCACGAGCACGATCGGGAACGAGAAGAACGCGGCCGCGATGCCGACGGCTTGCGCCGAAGGCGACGGCGCGTCGACCGAACCGGCCGGTGCGTCGAACCACATCGATTTGATCAGTCGCAGGTAATAGAACGCCGCGACAACCGAGCCGACCAGACCCAGGACGGCGGCCCATTGCAGGACCACGTCGCCCGCGCCCAGGGCGGCCTTGAAAACGTAGTACTTCGACCAGAAACCCGAGAACGGCGGCAGGCCCAGGGCCGACAGCGAGAACGCCGTCATGGCCAGGGCGACGCCCGGACGTTCCTTGATCAGGCCCGCCATGTCCTCGATCGTCTCCATCGGCTTGCCGTCGCGGTTCAGCGCCTGCAGGCAGGCGAAGAAGCCGGTGACGTCGACCATGTAGAGCACCATGAAGACCAGCATCGCATGCAGGCCGACCTCGCCGCCCGCCGCGACGCCCAGCAGGGCGTAGCCGACATTGGCGATCGAGGAATAGGCCCACAGGCGCTTGAGGTTGGTCTGGGCCAGGCCCGCGAAGGCGCCGATGAAGATCGACAGCAGGGCCGCGATCACCAGGATCTGACGCCACTGGTCGCCAGCGGCTGGGAAGGCGTCGCCCAGCACGCGGGCGAACATCATCATGGCGGCCAGCTTCGGCGCGGCGGCGAAGAAGCCGACGACCGGGGTCGGGGCGCCTTCATAGACGTCCGGGGTCCACATGTGGAACGGCGCCGCCGAGACCTTGAAGGCCAAGCCGCAGATCAGGAACACCAGGCCGAACAGCAGGCCCGTGCCGTGCGCGCCGCCGTGGGCGGCGGCCAGGGCGATCTGGCTGAAGTGGGTCGAGCCGGTGAAGCCGTAGATCAGCGAGCTGCCGTACAACAGCAGGCCCGACGACAGAGCGCCCAGCACGAAGTACTTCAGACCCGCCTCCGACGACTTGGCGTCGTCGCGGCGCATGGCGGCCAGCACGTACAGGGCCAGGGACTGCAGCTCGACGCCGACATAGAGGCTGATCAGGTCGCCAGCCGAGGCGGTGACGCCCATGCCGAGCGCCGCCAGGATCACCAGGACGGCGTATTCGAACTTCTGGTCGTTACGTTGGGCCAGCCAGCGGTCGCCCAGCACCACGGCGATGGCGCTGGAGAGATAGATGGCCACCTTGGCGTAGGTCGCCGCGGCGTCGGCCGCGTAGACGCCGCCAAAGGCGCGGCCATGCGGCCCAAGGACGGCCGTGGCGGCGGCCGCGATCAGCGCCGCGACGGCGGCCAGGGTGAAGATGGCCCCGACCTTGCCCCGGAAGGCGCCGGCGACCAGCAGGACGAGCGCCGCGATCGCGAGAACGATCTCAGGCAGGACGAGCGTGAAGTGGGCGGAAAAGGTCATAGGCTCCTCACCCGCCCACGGCGGCGCGCCAGGCGCCGACGAGCGCGTCGACGGACGTCGCGGTCAGGTTGAACACGAGATTGGGATAGACGCCCAGCAGCAGGGTCATCGCGATCAGCGGCACGAACAGCACGATCTCGCGCGCGTCCAGATCTGTGATGGTCTTCAGCTCGGGATTGGTGATCTCGCCGTACATGACCCGGCGATAAAGGGTCAGGGCGTACATGGCCGACAGGATCACGCCGGTGGCCGCCACGATCGCCGTCCAGGTCGACGCCTTGTAGACGCCGGTCATGGTCAGGATTTCACCGACAAAGCCCGAGGTGCCCGGCAGGCCGACATTGCCCATGGTGAACAGCAGGAACACGAAGGCGTAGTGCGGCATCCGGTTGGTCAGGCCACCGTAGAAGGCGATCTCGCGGGTGTGCATGCGGTCGTAGACCACGCCGACGCAGAGGAAGAGCGCGCCGGAGATCACCCCGTGGCTCAGCATCTGAAACAGGGCGCCCTGCTCGCCCGCCGCGTTACCCGAGAAGATGCCCATGGTCACGAAGCCCATGTGGGCGATCGACGAATAGGCGATCAGCTTCTTGATGTCGGTCTGACGGAAGGCGACCAGCGAGGTGTAGACGATGGCGATGGCCGACATCGCGAACACCAGCGGCTGGAACATCTCCGAGGCGTTGGGGAACATCGGCAGGCTGAAGCGCATGAAGCCGTAGCCGCCGAGCTTCAGCAGGATGCCGGCCAGGATGACCGAACCGGCCGTCGGGGCTTCCACGTGGGCGTCGGGCAGCCAGGTGTGCACCGGCCACATCGGCATCTTCACCGCGAACGAGGCGAAGAAGGCCAGCCACAGCCAGGTCTGCAGCCACGGAGCGAACTTGAACGTCATCAGCGCCGGGATCGACGAGGTGCCGGCGATATTGATCATGGCCAGGATGGCGGCCAGCATCAGGATCGAACCCAGCAGCGTGTAGAGGAAGAACTTGTAGGCCGCGTAGATCCGACGCTTGCCGCCCCAGATGCCGATGATCAGGAACATCGGGACCAGGCTGAATTCGAAGTAGAGATAGAACAGGATCAGGTCGAGCGCGCAGAATACGCCGATCACCAGGGTCTCCAGGACCAGGAAGGCGATCAGATATTCGACGACGCGCTTCTCGATCGACTTCCAGCTGGCGATGATGCAGATCGGCAGCAGGAACGCGGTCAGCAGGACGAACAGCACCGAGATGCCGTCCACGCCCATACGGTAATGCAGGCCCGCGAACCAGGCGAAGTCTTCCACGAACTGGAAGCCCGGGTTCTTCGGATCGAACTGCAGGGTCAGGACGATCGACAGGCCGAACGTGACCAGGGTGGTCGCGAGCGCGATCCACTTGGCCAGGGTGTCGGTCTTTTCGCTCGCGCCGCTGAAGGCGCGCGCGGCGAGGATCACCGCGACGCCGACGATCGGCGCGAAGGTCGTAAGGCTGAGAAGGCCGCTCATAAGCTCCGTCCCCCTCAACGGAAGGCGTACAGGGCGAAGGTCAGCAGGCCGGCGACGCCGAGCAGCATGACAAACGCGTAGTGATAGAGATAGCCGGTCTGCAGCTTGCCGGTGCGCCTGCCTACCTCATAGGAGAGTTTGCTGACGCCGTCCGGGCCGAGGCCGTCGATGATCTTCTGGTCGCCGCCCTTCCAGAACAGGTCGCCGAGGAACTTGGCGAAGCGCACGAAGGTGGCGTCGTAAAGTTCGTCGAAGAACCACTTGTTGTAGAAGAAGACGTACAGCGGGCCCTTGCGCTCGGCCAGCTTCAGGCCCAGCCGCTCGTTGCCCTTGATGAGGTAGACGTAGACCGCGACCAGCAGACCCAGGATCGAGGCGATCAGCGGGCTCCACTTCACCCACTCGGCCACTTCGTGCGCCTGGTGGAGGACGTGGTTGGTCGGGGCGTTGTAGATCGCGCCGCGCCAGAACTCTTCCTGGTGGTGGCCGACGAAGTAGTCGGTGAACACGAAGCCGGCGAAGATCGCGCCCAGCGACAGCACCACCAGCGGGATCAGCATCACCCACGGGCTCTCATGCGGCTTGTGGTCGTGACCATGGCCGTGATCGTCATGCGCGTGGTCATCGTGCGCCCCGTGCGCATGGGCGTCGTGACCCTGGGCGGCGTGGGCGTCACCGTGGGCGTGGTGGTCGTCATGACCCCAGCGCGCCTTGCCGTTGAAGGTGAAGAAGGCCAGGCGCCACGAGTAGAACGAGGTCAGGCCCGCGACGAGCACGCCGATCACCCAGGCGAACATGGCGATGCCGTTCTGGCCGCCCGCGGCGAAGGCCGCTTCGATGATGGTGTCCTTCGAGTAGAAGCCGGCGAAGCCCAGGTGCAGCGGCGGGAAGCCCAGGCCCGTGATGGCGATCGTGCCGATCGTCATGGCGATGAAGGTCACCGGCAGCAGCTTGGCCAGGGCGCCGTACTTCCGCATGTCCTGCTCGTGGTGCATGCCGTGGATCACCGAACCGGCGCCCAGGAACAGCAGCGCCTTGAAGAAGGCGTGGGTGAACAGGTGGAACATGGCCGCCTGGTAGGCGCCAACGCCGGCGGCGAAGAACATGTAGCCGAGCTGCGAACAGGTCGAGTAGGCGATCACGCGCTTGATGTCATTCTGGGTCAGGCCGACCGTGGCGGCGAACAGGGCCGTCACCGCGCCGATCACCGTGACGATGTTCTTGGCCACCGGGGCGTATTCGAACATCGGCGACAGCAGGCACAGCATGTAGACGCCGGCGGTCACCATGGTGGCCGCGTGGATCAGGGCCGAGACCGGGGTCGGGCCTTCCATGGCGTCCGGCAGCCAGGTGTGCAGGAAGAACTGCGCTGACTTGCCCATCGCGCCGATGAACAGCAGGAAGCAGGCGATATCCATCAGCGGCCAGGTGTGGCCGGCGAATTCCCAGGTCTTGCCGGCGTGGCTGGCGATCATCGGGAACAGCTCGGCGAACTGGATCGTGCCGAACGCCCAGAAGGTGGTCATGATGCCGAGGGCGAAACCGAAGTCGCCGACCCGGTTGACCACGAAGGCCTTGATGGCCGCGGCGCTGGCCGACGGCTTCTTGTACCAGAAGCCGATCAGCAGGTACGAGGCCAGGCCCACGCCTTCCCAGCCGAAGAACAGCTGCATGAAGTCGGCGGCGGTGACCAGCGACAGCATGGCGAAGGTGAACAGCGACAGGTACGCGAAGAAGCGCGGCTTGCTGTCGTCCTCGGCCATGTAGCCCCAGGAATAGATATGCACGAGCATCGAAACGGTCGTGACCACGATCAGCATGGTCGCCGACAGGGCGTCGATGCGGATCGACCAGTCGGCCTGGAAGTCGCCGATGTGGATGAACGGCAGCAGATGGACGGTGAAGGCTTCCATGTGCCCCCAGGTCCACTGGCTGAACGTGTACCAGCTAAGGCCGCAGGCCAGGATCAGCGCGCCGGTGGTGACCGACTGCGAGGCCACGTCGCCGATGCGGCGACCGAACAGGCCGGCGATGGCCGCGGCGATGATCGGCGCGAAAACGAGAATGGTGACAAGCGTCTGCATGACGTCGCTTAGCCCTTCATCATGCTGGCGTCGTCAACCGCGATGTCGCCGCGGTTTCGGAAGAAGGTGACGAGAATGGCCAGACCCACGGCCGCCTCGGCGGCGGCGACGGTCAGCACGAACATGGCGAAGATCTGCCCCGCCACATCGTGCAGGAACGAAGAGAACGCCACGAGATTGATGTTCACCGCGAGCAGGATCAGTTCGATCGACATCAGGATGACGATGACGTTCTTGCGGTTCACGAAGATGCCGAAGACGCCGATCGTGAACAGGATCGCGGCGACGACGAGATAGTGCGACAGGCCGATCATTCGGAGATCCCCTCACCCGGCTTGATCTGGACCAGTTCCATGCCGGTCTTCGGCGTACGGGCGACTTGCTTGCCGATGTCCTGGCGCTTGACGCCCGGCTTGTGGCGCAGGGTCAGGACGATGGCGCCGATCATGGCGACCAGCAGCACCAGGCCCGCCAGCTGGAAGAAGAAGACATAGTCGGTGTAGAGCACCCGACCGATCGCCTCGGTGTTCGGAACACCGCCCGGCGAAGCGTTTGGCAGCGCGTTCCGCGAGGCCGCGCCGTTGGTGGCGACCGCGGCCACGACCATCACCATCTCGGTGGCGATGACCAGGGCGATCGCCCCGCCGAACGGCAGGTACTGCACGAAGCCTTGCCGGAGTTCGGCGAAGTCCACGTCCAGCATCATGACGACGAACAGGAACAGCACCGCGACCGCGCCCACATAGACGACGATCAGCAGCATCGCCAGGAACTCCGCGCCCAGCAGGACGAAGAGGCCGGCGGCCGAGAAGAAGGCGGTGATCAGGAAGAGCACCGAGTGCACGGGATTCCGCGCCGACACGACGAGCAAGCCCGCCGCGATGGTCGTGAAAGCCAGCAGATAGAAAGCGATCGCCTGCAAGGCCATTGGCCCAGGTGCTCCCCTGAAAACTTAAGTCCAATGACGACGCGGCCGAACGGCGCGCCGCCTCCTAGGATTCGCCCGTCCCTTTAACGGTAGGGCGCGTCCAACTCCAGATTCTTCGCGATCAGGCGCTCCCAGCGGTCGCCGTTATCGAGAAGACGTTCCTTGTCGTAGTAGAGCTCTTCGCGGGTCTCGGTCGCGAACTCGATGTTCGGGCCTTCCACGATGGCGTCCACCGGGCAGGCCTCCTGGCACAGGCCGCAGTAGATGCACTTGACCATGTCGATGTCGTAGCGGGTCGTGCGGCGGCTGCCGTCCTCGCGCGGTTCGGCCTCGATGGTGATGGCCTGGGCCGGGCAGATGGCTTCACAGAGTTTGCAGGCGATGCAGCGCTCTTCGCCCGACGGATACCGGCGCAGGGCGTGCTCGCCCCGGAAGCGCGGCGACTGCGGGCCGCGCTCGTTCGGATAGATCACCGTCTTCTTCGGCGCGATCATGTACTTCATGGCCAGGCCGAAGGCGCCGGCGAAGTCCAGAAGGGCAGCGCCCTTGACCGCTTGAGTGATGCGCTGGAACACCAGAGCTCTCCTAAACCTATACTTCGTGAAGGGGCGTTGGCCCCTCCCCGTCTCGATCTGGGCTGAAAGCCCCTATTTCGGCCCGCGCGGGATCACGCAGGTGTAGTTCGACAGCTGAGCGGGGTCGCCCCCGTCCTGCTTGGCCTGGATCACGCCGCCCGAGGCCTTGCACTTGTCGCCTTCGCGGCGGAGGTCGTCATAGCTGACCACCCCGTCGCCCAGCGAATAGGACCGATCCGTCGCCGCGACGCCCGCACAGGCCGTCAGGGCAAGTCCGGAAAGACCCAGCACAAGGATCGCGGCGCGACGCATCAGGCCCCCGGACCGAACACGCGCCAGGCGGCGACCGCGGCCACCAGCACCAGCGAGGTCGGCAGGAACACCTTCCAACCCAGGCGCATCAGCTGGTCGTAGCGGTAGCGCGGCACGATGGCCTTCGCCATGGCGATCATGAAGAACCAGAAGCAGATCTTGGCGTAGAACACCAAGGCCAGGAATAGATTGCCCCACCAGCCCCAGCTCTTCAGGAAGTCGGTCGGGAAACCGGGATTCCAGCCGCCGAAGAACAGTACGCTGATCATGGCGCACATCAGGACGATATTCGAATACTCGGCGACCATGAACAGCAGGTACGGCGTCGAGCTGTACTCGACCTGGTAACCGGCCACGAGTTCGGATTCGGCTTCCGGCAGATCGAAGGGCGGGCGATTGGTCTCGGCCAGGGCCGAGATGTAGAACATGCCCATCGAGACGACCATGATCGGCACGAGGATGATGTTCTTCAGGCCGCCGCCGAAGACGTTCCAGTTCCAGAACCAGCCCGACTGCTTCTCGACGATGGTCGACAGGTTCATCGAACCAGCCAGCAGGATCACCGTGATGATGATCAGGCCGATCGAGACTTCATACGACACCATCTGCGCCGCCGAACGCAGCGCGCCCAGGAACGGGTACTTCGAGTTCGAAGCCCAGCCGCCCATGATGATGCCGTAGACGCCCAGCGAGCTCATCGCCAGCAGATAGAGAATGCCGACATTGAGGTTCGAGACGACCCAGCCCGGCGCGAACGGCACCACGGCCCAGCCGACGAAGCCCAGGACCAGGCTGATCAGCGGCGCCAGGATGAAGATGATCTTGTCGGCGCCAGCCGGGATCACGATCTCCTTCAGCACGAACTTGAAGAAGTCGGCGAAGGACTGCAGCAGGCCGAACGGACCCACGACATTGGGGCCCTTGCGCATCTGGACGCCGGCCCAGATCTTGCGGTCGGCCAGCAGCAGGAAGGCCAGGCTCAGCAGGACCCAGATCACGACGAGCAGGATGCCGCCGGTCGTCAGCCCAAACCAGAGAAGCGGAGAAGTCGAGCCCACGATTTACTCCGCGGCGATCTTGGCGGCGCCGGACGCCACGGCCGCGCATTCGGCCATGGTCACGCTGGCGCGCGCGACGGGGTTGGTCAGGTGGAAAGCCTTGATCGGGCTTTCGAACGGCGCGTCCGAGACCTCGCCGTCAGCGCCGAGCGCGCCGACATCGAACGAGGTCGCGACGGAGCCCGGCGCGTAGTCGATCTGGCCGAAGGTCGGGTGGTCGGCGAACAGCTTGGCGCGCAGCTGGTCCAGGCTGTCGTAGGGCAGCTTGTGCCCCAGCACCTCCGACAGGGCGCGCAGGATCGACCAGTCTTCTTTGGCCTCGCCCTTCGGGAACACCGCGCGGCGGCCCATCTGGACCCGGCCTTCGAGGTTCACGTAGAGGCCGTTCTTCTCGGTGTAGGCCGCGCCCGGCAGGATCACGTCGGCCTTGTGGGCTCCGTTGTCGCCGTGCGTGCCGAGATAGATCTTGAAGGCGCCCGAGGCGGCCGTCTCGCACTCGTCGGCGCCCAGCAGGAGCAGGACATCCAGGGCGCCCGGCTTCAGCATGTCGGCCGTGGCCAGACCGCCCTCGGCCGGGACGAAGCCCATGTCGAGACCGGCGACGCGCGCGGCGGCGGTGTGAAGGACGTTCCAGCCGTTCCAACCCTCGCGCACGACCTTGACGGTCTTGGCGAGGCCGGCGGCGGCCTTGAGGATGGCCGCGCCGTCGGCGCGGGCCAGAGCGCCCTGGCCGATGATGATGGCGGGACGCTCGGCCGCCTTCAGGGCGTCGATGAAGTCGCCCTTGCTCTTGGCCAGACCCGACAGGGTCTTGGCGCCGGCGCCGAGGTAGTCGTAGTCGAACGTCAGATCGGCCTGCTCGCCGATGACGCCGAAGCGGGTCTTGCCGGCGATCCACTGCTTGCGGAAGCGGGCATTGAGGACCGGGGCCTCGATGCGCGGATTGGCGCCGACGAACAGCACGACGTCGGCGTTCTCGATGCCGGCGATCGTCGAGTTGAACAGCCAACTCTCGCGCGGGCCAGCGCCCAGCGCGGCGCCGTCCTGGCGGCTGTCCAGGTTCTTCACGCCCAGGGCGGTGAAGAGGTCCTTGGTCGCCTTCAGGCTCTCGGCGTCCTGCAGGTCGCCGGCGATGACGCCGATACGCTCGGGCGCGGTCGTCTTGATCTTGGCGGCGATGGCGGCGAAGGCTTCGGCCCAGGTCGCCGGCTTCAGGCTGCCGCCGACGCGGACGTACGGACGGTCGAGACGCTGACGGCCCAGGCCGTCGACGGCGTAGCGTGTCTTGTCCGAAATCCACTCCTCGTTGACGTCGTCGTTGTTGCGCGGCAGCACGCGCAGCACGGCGGCGGCGCGGCTGTCGACGCGGATCCACGAGCCCAGCGCGTCCATGACGTCGATGCTCTCGGTCTTCTTCAGCTCCCACGGACGGGCTTCGAAGGCGTAGGGCTTGGAGGTCAGGGCGCCGACCGGGCACAGGTCGATCACGTTGGCGCTGAGCTCCGACGTCACCGCCGCGCCCAGATAGGTCGTGATTTCAACGTCTTCGCCGCGCGAGATCAGGCCGATCTCCGGCGAGCCGGCGACTTCGGTGATGAAGCGGACGCAGCGCGTGCACTGAATGCAGCGCGTCATCACGGTCTTGATGAGCGGGCCCATGGCCTTTTCTTCGACCGCGCGCTTGTTCTCGTCATAGCGACTGTCGTCGCGGCCGTAGCCGACGGCCTGGTCCTGCAGGTCGCACTCGCCGCCCTGGTCGCAGATCGGGCAGTCCAGCGGGTGGTTGATGAGCAGGAACTCCATCACCCCTTCGCGGGCCTTCTTGACCATCGGGGTCTTGGTGAAGATCTCCTGGCCCTCGGCGGCCGGCAGGGCGCACGAGGCCTGAGGCTTCGGCGGGCCGGGCTTCACCTCGACCAGGCACATGCGGCAGTTGCCGGCGATGGACAGGCGCTCGTGATAGCAGAAGCGCGGGATCTCTTCCCCAGCCAGTTCCGCGACCTGCAGAACCGTCATGCCGGGTTCGAACTCGACTTCGACGCCGTTGACCTTGGCGATAGCCATAATCGTTACTCCGCCGCGATCAGCTTGGCGCCCTGCACGTGCAGGCGACCGCTACGATAGGAAGCGATCCGCTCCTCCACCTCGTGGCGGAAGTGACGGAACAGGCCCTGGATCGGCCAGGCGGCCGCGTCGCCCAGGGCGCAGATGGTGTGACCCTCGACCTGGGTCGTGACGTCCAGCAGGGTGTCGATCTCTTTCGGATCGGCCTCGCCGGTCGCCATGCGCTCCATGACGCGCCACATCCAGCCGGTGCCTTCGCGGCACGGCGTGCACTGGCCGCAGCTCTCGTGCTTGTAGAAGTAGCTCAGGCGGGCGATGGCGCGGACCAGGTCGGTCGACTTGTCCATGACAATGACGGCCGCGGTGCCGAGACCCGAGCGCAGGTTCCGCAGGGCGTCGAAGTCCATCGGCAGGTCTTCGCACTGCTCGGCCGGGATCATCGGCACGGACGAACCGCCCGGGATGACGGCCTTGAGGTTGCCCCAGCCGCCGCGGATGCCGCCGCAGTGATCTTCCATCAGCTGACGGAAGGGGATGCTCATGGCTTCTTCGACATTGCAAGGCAGGTTCACGTGGCCCGAGACGCAGAACAGCTTGGTGCCGGCGTTGTTCGGACGGCCGAAGCCCGCGAACCAGGCGGCGCCACGACGCAGGATCGTGCCGGCGACGGCGATGCTCTCGACGTTGTTGACCGTGGTCGGCATGCCGTAGAGGCCCGCGCCGGCCGGGAACGGCGGCTTCAGGCGCGGCTGGCCCTTCTTGCCTTCCAGGCTTTCCAGCAGGGCCGTCTCTTCGCCGCAGATATAGGCGCCGGCGCCGTGGTGGACGTAGAGGTCGAAGTCCCAGCCGTGGACGTTGTTCTTGCCGATCAGCTTGGCCTCGTAGGCCTGCTTGATGGCGGCTTCCAGCACTTCGCGCTCACGGACATATTCGCCGCGAATATAGATGTAGCAGGCGTGGGCCAGCATGGCGCGCGAGGCGATCAGGCAGCCCTCGATCAGGAGGTGCGGATCATGCCGCATGATCTCCCGGTCCTTGCAGGTGCCCGGCTCGGATTCGTCGGCGTTGACGACCAAGTAGTGCGGACGACCGTCCTTCACTTCCTTGGGCATGAACGACCACTTCAGGCCGGTGCCGAAGCCCGCCCCACCCCGGCCGCGCAGGCCGGAGTTCTTCATGTTGTCGATGATCCAGTCGCGCCCGGCGTCCAGGATGTCCTTGGTGCCATTCCAGCAGCCGCGCTTCTTCGCGCCCTCGAGGCCCCAATCATGGAGACCGTAGAGGTTCGTGAAGATGCGGTCCTTGTCTTCGAGGATACCGACCATGACTCAGCTTTGCGGATCGAATGGATGGGCGCGCACATAGCGCGTCCGACGAATGATGACATAGGCGAAAAGCAGCCAGCCGGCGCCAATCGTGACCAGACCGGCGACGACCGCCCAGAACGGGGCGCCCTGCACGGTGCGACCCCAGATCAGCAGGATCGCGCCTAGCAGGCACGCCACGAAGCCCACGCCGCGTTCACGGCGATGGAGGCCCCGGATGGTGTCGGCATAGGCCGCGCGGCGGAGGTTGAGTTCGCTGTCGTCAATCATGACGAAGTCCCCTCTCCCTTGGGGCCGCGCATCCAGCCCAGGATGAACCAGACGTGCGAGCCCAGGCCCGCGATGATGGCGCCCAGAAAGACCAGCCGCAGCCAGTCGATCCGCAGCGACACCGCGCCATAGATCGCGACGCCAGCCAGCACGAAGCACACCGCGTTGATGACGAGCATCGCGGTCAGGCGCTTCTTTTGCAGGGCGGCGTCGGCGGTCATGTTAGGCGGTCGCCTCAGGCTTGGCCTTCGTGGCCTTGGGCTTCTCCGGCAGGTTCGGGATCTTGATCTTCTTGGCGTAGCTGCCGTCGTACAGCTTCGGGTCCGTCAGGGTGTGGATCGCGCCCTTCGGTTCCGAGGCGCCCCGACCGTCGTAGCTGCCCGGCTTGGGCGACTTGCCAGCCGCGAAGTCGTCGAGGATCTGAGCCAGGCTCTCCGGCGTCAGGTCCTCGTAATAGTAGTCGTTGATCGCGGCCATCGGGGCGTTGCAGCAGGCGCCCAGGCACTCGACCTCTTCCCAGCTGAACTTGCCGTCGGCCGAGACGTGGTTGGCGTCGCCGATCTTGGCCTTCAGCACGGCCTTCAGGTCCAGCGCGCCGCGCAGCTGGCACGGCGTGGTGCCGCACAGCTGCACGAAGGCGACCTTGCCGACCGGCTGCAGCTGGAACATCACGTAGAAGGTGGCCACTTCCAGCACGCGGATGACCGGCATCTCGAGTTGCTTGGCGATCTCCTGGATCGCCGGTTCCGAGATCCAGCCTTCCTGCTTCTGGGCCAGCCACAGCATCGGGATCACCGCCGACTGCTTGCGGGCGGCGGGATACTTGGCTTTCCACCAGTCGGCCTTGGCCTGGCTGTCCTTGGAGAAGGCGAAGCTGGCCGGCTGTTCCTTGGCGAGACGACGAACACTCATCGGGCGAAATCCACGCGGACGATCTTGTCGCCCTTGAAGGTGTAGATGGCGGCGACCTGGAACGGCGCATCGCCGTTGCCGCGGTCAACATGCTCGTGGTCGATCACGTTCGCACCGACCACGATGCGGTTCAGCAGCTTGGCCTGGTTCTTGGGGAACTCGGCGAAGGTCTTGGCGTAGAAGGCGCGATAGGCGTCGAGCCCCGTGCGCGCCACGTCGCCGTTCAGGCCCGCCACGACGACGTCGTCGGCGAAGTGGGTGCAGTGCGCGTCCAGGTCCTGGGCGTTGTAGGCGTCCAGCTGAGCTTGGGCTATCGCTTCCAGGCTCACCGGTCGACCTCGCCGAACACGATGTCGAGCGAGCCCAGGATGGCCGAAACGTCGGCCAGCTGGTGGCCGCGGTTCATCCAGTCCATCGCCGCCAGGTGCGAGAAGCCCGGCGCCTTGATCTTCACGCGATACGGCTTGTTGGCGCCGTTGCTGACCACGTAGACGCCGAACTCGCCCTTGGGGGCTTCGACGGCTGCGTAGACCTCGCCTTCCGGCGTCTTGAAACCCTCGGTGTAGAGCTTGAAGTGATGGATCAGGGCTTCCATCGAACGCTTCATCTCGGCGCGACGGGGCGGGCTGACCTTGTTGTCTTCGGTCAGCACAGGACCCGGCGTACCGCGCAGCATGGCGACCGCCTGCAGGATGATCTTCGTCGACTCGCGCATCTCCTGCATGCGGCAGAGATAGCGATCGTAGCAGTCGCCATTCTTGCCCAGCGGGATGTCGAACTCGAACTCGTTGTAGTTCTCGTAGGGCTGGTTGCGGCGCAGGTCCCAGGCGATACCCGAGCCCCGGACCATCACGCCCGAGAAACCCCAGGCCCAGGCGTCTTCCTTGGTCACGACGCCGATGTCGACGTTGCGCTGCTTGAAGATGCGGTTGTCGGTGATCAGGCCTTCGATGTCGTCGCAGATCTTGGGGAAAGCCTTCGCCCAGGTCTCGATGTCGTCGATCAGGCTGGGGGTCAGGTCCTGGTGGACGCCGCCCGGACGGAAATAGTTGGCGTGCAGGCGAGCGCCGCAGGCGCGCTCGTAGAACACCATCAGCTTCTCGCGCTCCTCGAAGCCCCAGAGCGGCGGCGTCAGGGCGCCGACGTCCATGGCCTGGGTCGTCACGTTCAGCAGGTGATTGAGGATGCGACCGATCTCGCAGAACAGCACGCGCACGATCTGGCCGCGCCGGGGCACTTCCACGCCCAGCAGCTTCTCGATGGCCAGGCAGAACGCGTGCTCCTGGTTCATCGGCGCCACGTAGTCGAGGCGGTCGAAGTACGGGATGTTCTGCAGGTAGGTGCGCGCTTCCATCAGCTTCTCGGTGCCGCGATGCAGCAGGCCGATGTGCGGATCGACGCGTTCGACGATTTCGCCGTCCAGCTCGAGCACCAGGCGCAACACGCCGTGCGCGGCCGGGTGCTGCGGGCCGAAGTTGATGTTGAACTTGCGAACGGGCGTCTCCGGGATGGCCGGAGTCGTCGGTTGATCGCGGAAGAAGTCGGTCGCCGCGGCGGGCGAATTGGCGCCAGTCATGATTTAAGCGTCCCCTGCCCGCTTCTCGGCCTTCTCGTCGCCCGGCAGGGCGTACTTGGCACCCTCCCACGGAGACAGGAAATCGAACGCGCGGAACTCGGTGATCTTGACGGGTTCATAGACGACGCGCTTGAGCTCGTCGTCGTAGCGCACTTCCACATAACCCGTCATCGGGAAGTCCTTCCGCAACGGGTGGCCGTGGAAGCCGTAGTCGGTCAGGATCCGGCGCAGGTCCGGATGGCCTTCGAAGAAGATACCGAACATGTCGAACGCCTCGCGCTCGAACCAGTCGGCGACCGGGAACACCGGCGTGGCGCTGGGCACCGGGGTGTCCTCGTCCGTCATCACCTTCAGGCGGACGCGGGTGTTCTTCACCATCGACAGCAGGTGATAGACGACGTCGAAGCGCGCGGCTCGCTCCGGATAGTCCACGCCCGTCAGGTCGACCAGTTGGTGGAAGCGGCAGGCCGCGTCATCGCGCAGGAAGGTCAGGGTCTCGACCACGGTCGCGGCCTTGGCCACGATCGTCAGTTCACCAAACGCCACCGAGTGGCCCAGCACGCCGGGCGCGCGGGCGACGATGTCCTGGCCCAGGGTATCGAGGTCTTGGCTCATCGCTCGATCGTCCCCGTGCGACGGATCTTCTTCTGGAGCTGCAGCACGCCGTAGACCAGGGCTTCGGCCGTCGGCGGGCAGCCCGGCACGTAGATGTCGACCGGCACGACGCGGTCGCAGCCGCGCACGACGCTGTAGCTGTAGTAATAGTAGCCGCCGCCATTGGCGCAGCTGCCCATCGAGATGACGTAGCGCGGCTCCGGCATCTGGTCATAGACCTTGCGCAGGGCCGGAGCCATCTTGTTGGTCAGGGTGCCCGCGACGATCATCACGTCCGACTGGCGCGGGCTGGCGCGCGGCGCGAAGCCGAAGCGCTCCAGGTCATAACGCGGCATGGCCGAGTGCATCATCTCGACGGCGCAGCACGCCAGGCCGAACGTCATCCACATCAGCGAACCGGTGCGGGCCCAGGTGATCAGGTCATCGGCGGCGGCCGTGATAAAGCCCTTGTCCGCCAGCTGCTGCGAGACGCCATCAAAGAACGGGTCGTGCAGTTTGGGGTCATAGCCCTCGACCGTCGAACGGCCGCCCGAAAGCGCCGGAACCGACGATGAATTGGCGGGAACGATCACTCCCATTCGAGGGCGCCCTTCTTCCATTCATAGATAAAGCCGACGGTCAGCACGCCCAGGAAGGTCATCATCGACCAGAAGGCGAACTGGGCCACGTCGTGCGGCAGCTTCATCAGCGTGACCGCCCAGGGGAACAGGAACGCCACTTCCAGGTCGAAGATGATGAAGAGGATCGACACCAGATAGAACCGGACGTCGAATTTCATGCGCGCATCGTCGAAGGCGTTGAAGCCGCATTCGTAGGCGGACAGTTTTTCCGGGTCCGGCGCCTTCGGCGCAAGCACGGCTGCCGCGAGGATGAAGACGATGCCGATGGCCGCCGCGATCCCTAGGAAGATCACGATCGGCAGATACTGGAGAAGGAAGGCGGTCATGACAGCCCTTGGCTTGAATCGAGCGGGTTGTAGCCCACTGTCGCCAACGCTTCAAACGCCGGAACCACATTGAGAAACGATCGCAACTAGAGTTGTTTCCGCTAACGGCGATCGATTGCACGCGAACGCTTTCGTCTGTGTCTCAAAGGACCGGCGCGACCGCCCCGCTCTGCTCCATCCACATGAAATCGCCCAGCCCCGCCGGGCTATTTGCCGCTTCTTCGATATGGCCGTTGACACGAGTCTTCGCCCGACATATCAGACGCCCCTCGCCGCAGGGCGGGTCGCACTTTCGCTTCGGCGAAGGGATATGCG
>NZ_JBXAON010000002.1:0-424317 GCF_058802865.1 Caulobacter sp. GW822-FHT01G02 | reverse complement strand
GGATGTAGCTCAGTTGGTTAGAGCGCCGGCCTGTCACGCCGGAGGTCGCGGGTTCGAGTCCCGTCATTCGCGCCACCCCTTTAAAATGGGGTCGGAAAGCACCCTCCTCTCGGTTTTACGGACGACCGTCGCGCCCAGGCGCACGACGCGGATGTAGCTCAGTTGGTTAGAGCGCCGGCCTGTCACGCCGGAGGTCGCGGGTTCGAGTCCCGTCATTCGCGCCACCTTCCGGTGGTTTCCTTCCTTAAATCGAGAACCGCTCCGGCAAACGCCTTGAGTTGCCGGCGCCGCACGCCATGTAGCGGACATGACCTCCGCTTACCCGCCGTTCTCCGTCCTCGACCTCGCGCCCGTTCCGCAAGGCGCTTCCGTCGGCCAAGCCCTTAACAACAGCCTGGATCTGGCGCGACACGCCGAATCTCTCGGCTTCCACCGCTACTGGCTGGCCGAGCATCACAACATGCCCGGAATCGCCTCGGCCGCGACGGCGGTCGTGATCGGCTACGTGGCCAGTGGCACGACGACGATTCGGGTCGGGTCGGGCGGCGTCATGCTGCCTAACCACGCCCCGCTGATGGTCGCCGAGCAGTTCGGCACCCTGGCCGCCCTCTATCCGGGCCGCATCGATCTAGGCCTGGGCCGCGCGCCCGGCACCGACCAGCCCACGATGCGCGCCCTTCGCCGCTATGCCGGGGCGGTCGATTCGTTCGCCCAGGACGTCGTCGAGCTGCAGCACTGGTTCAAGCCGGCCGATCCGGACCAGAGCGTCCGCGCCGTGCCGGGCGAAGGCCAGGACGTGCCGATCTGGCTGCTGGGCTCCTCGACTTGGAGCGCTCAGCTGGCCGCGGCCCTTGGCCTGCCGTTCGCCTTCGCCGCCCATTTCGCGCCCGACTCTCTGCTGGACGCCCTCCTCCTGTATCGCCGGCACTTCAAGCCGTCGGAGGTTCTGGACAAGCCCTACGCCATGGTCTGCATCGGCGTCTGCGCGGCCGATACCGACGTCGAAGCGACTCGCCTCGCGACCTCGACCCAGCAGCAGTTCCTGGCCCTGCGGCGCGGCCGGCCGGGCCTGCTGCCGCCGCCAGTCGACGACATCCGCGAGCACGCTTCCCCCGCCGAGCTGGCGGGCCTGGATCACACCTTCCAGTATTCGGCGATCGGCTCGCCCGAGACCGTGAAGCGCAAGGTCGAGCAGGTGCTGAAGCTGACGGAAGCCGACGAGCTGATGTTCGCCTCGCAGATCTACGACCACGGCGCCCGCAAGCGCAGCTATGAGATCCTGGCCGGCCTGAAAGCCTAGTGGTCTCTTAGAGGGGGCAGGCCCCCGAAAGCGCTCCGGCCGGTCAGGCCGCCATAGATGGCGCACAGCTGACGGAACACCGCGTCCCAGCCGTGCCGTTCGACGGCCCGGCGGCGAGCGGCGGCGGCGACGACGGCCAGATCGCGGGCGAACAAAGCCTCGATCGCCTCGGCGAAGGCGGCGGGCTCGGACCGGATCGCCAGCTGACCGACCTCGTGGTCCACCGACTCGGCCACCCCTCCGGCGGCGACGCCGACCACGGGCAGACCGCAGGCCATGGCCTCCAGGACGATCAGGCCGAACGGCTCGTTGTCGTTGGCGTGGACAAAGGCGTCGCAGCTGGCCAGCACACCGGCCAGTTCGGCCGGGTCACGGACATAGTCCAGGCAGATGGCGCGATCGCTGATCGGCGCTCCGCCGCCAGCCCCGACGAACAGCAGCTTGTAGGGCGCGCCCAGCCGCTCGACCGCGCCGACCAGGACGTCCAGCCTCTTCTCGCGGGCCGGACGACCGGCGAAGACCAGCAGGCGCTCGTCGGGCGCGACGCCCAGGCGGCGGCGCAGGGCGTCGCGATCGGCCCGGGCCGGATGGAAGAGCTCGGTGTCCACGCCCAGCGGCAGACCGATGGCGTTGTGCACCCCGGCCTCGATCAGCCGCCCGGCGATGAAGCGGCTCGGCGCCACGGCCTGGTCGAACTGGCGATAGATCGCCGCCCAGCGTTTCTGAACCGGCTTTTCGGCCCACTCGCCGATGTGCAGCGCCGCCAGGGCGCCCAGATCGGTGTGGCAGAAGCCCACGACCGGCACGCCCAGGGCGTCACCGGCCCTCAGCGCCGCCAGACCCGGGGTGTACGGGTCGCCGGCTTCGATGATGTCCGGCCGCTGGCGGATCAGGCGGTCCATCCAGGCCGCCTTGACCACGGGCCAGCGATAGCCGGCTCCGAACGGCAGCGGCGCGGCATAGATCGAGACCCGGCCTCGCCCGTCGTAGGAATCACGCGCGCCCGGCACAACCAGCGTATGGCGGACATCCGGACGATTGGCGGCCAGCCAGGCGCGCTTCGAGGCCAGATAGCGACGAACGCCCCCACTGCGCGGGGCGTAGAGCATGGTGGTGTCGACGAGGCGAACGGCGCCGTCAGTCGACGGAGCGATATCGGAAAGAAAACCACGCAGGCCGACCGGCCGGGTCGATCTCGTATCCGTCACACCGATTCCTCATCGCAACTCTAGGCCCCCCATTCGGCCCCGGAACGATAAAGCTTTTGCGACACTCGCGGTTCCTCGCCGTTCCCGGACGATTTCAGGGGCACACCGCTTCGCCCAAGAGCCTCTCGCGACAGTACTTCTACCTGAGCATTCACGCCGCGCAACTCGGCGTTTGCGAGGCGCTCGACGGCGGCCAGGCCTCTAGGCGCACGCGCATAAGGAAGGGCTAGCCATGGGAAGGCTTCCGCGGCCCGGCCGCGGGGAGACGATGCGGATGACCAAGGGAGACGGAGTGGTGGGCAGTGAGGGGATCGAACCCCCGACCCTCTCGGTGTAAACGAGACGCTCTACCGCTGAGCTAACTGCCCTCCGGGCCGGCGCTTTTAGCCGGAGCCGAGGCCTACGCATAGCGCAAAACGAGGAGGCGGAGCGCCTGCCTCCGACGCCCCGCCCTCTCTTAAGCGGAGAAACCGGATTTAGCTGTTCAGCGAGGACTTCAAGCCTTCGCCAACCTGGAAGCGCGCGGTCTTCGACGCGGGACGGTTCACCGTCTCGCCGGTGCGCGGGTTGCGGGCGGTGCCGGCGGCGCGGGTCACGGCCTTGAAGGTGCCGAAGCCGACCAGGCGAACGTCGGAACCCGACTTCAGAGAGTCGGTGACGGCGTCGATGAAGGCTTCCAGGGCGTCCTTGGCCTGGTTCTTGTTGATGCCCGCCTTCTCGGCGATCGCCGTAACGAGTTCGGCTTTTGTGGTCATGTTTTTCTCCCAGCCTGAGCGGCGCCGTTTATTGCTTACGGCGCTTGGCTCGGCGGGGATTATGGCGGTTGAGAAAGCCTCGTCAAACGACAGCGGCGCGGGAATCTCCCGCGCCGCCTAAGTTATCAACGATTAGTTGCGTTAGTGGGTGAGTACGGCGTCGCTGTCGCCCTCATCCTTCTTCGCAGTCGCAGCAATCGGCTCGTCCGCCTCACTCCATTCGATCGGCGTCAGCGGGCCCGTAAGGCCATGCTTGAGCACCTCGTCCATGGTCGAGACCGGAATGATTTCCAAGCCGTCCTTGACGCTCTGGGGCACATCCACGAGGTCCTTCTCGTTCTCCTGCGGGATCAGCACGGTCTTCACGCCAGAGCGCAGAGCCGCCAGCAGCTTCTCCTTCAGGCCGCCGATGGCGGTGACCCGGCCGCGCAGGGTGATCTCGCCAGTCATGGCGATATCCTTGCGGATCGGGATGCCGGTCAGCACCGAGACAATGGCCAGACCCATGGCGGCGCCGGCGGACGGACCGTCCTTGGGCGTGGCGCCATCCGGCACGTGGATGTGCACGTCGGTCTTCTCGAAGATCGGCGGCTTGATGCCGAACTGCACGGCCCGCGAGCGGACGTAGCTGTTGGCCGCCGCGATCGACTCCTTCATCACGTCCTTGAGGTTGCCGGTGATCTGCATGCGACCCTTGCCCGGCATCTTCACGGCCTCGATGGTCAGGATGTCGCCACCGAACTCCGTCCAGGCCAGACCGGTGACGATGCCGACCTGGTCGACTTCGTCGGTCTCGCCGTAGCGGTACTTCTTGACGCCCGCGTACTTGGCCAGGCGCTCGTCGTCGATGGTGATCGTGGTCAGCTTTTCGCGGGCCAGATCACGCACCGTCTTGCGCGCCAAGGCGCCCAGTTCCCGCTCCAGCGACCGCACGCCGGCTTCCCGGGTGTAGTAGCGGATCAGGTCGCGGATCGCCTTGTCCGGAACGATGAACTCGGCCGGCTTCAGCCCGTGGTCCTTGGCCAGCTTCGGCAGGACGTGCCGCTTGGCGATCTCCAGCTTCTCATCCTCGGTGTAGCCGGGGATGCGGATGATCTCCATGCGGTCCAGCAGCGGCTGGGGCATGTTCAGGCTGTTGGCCGTCGTGACGAACATCACCTGCGACAGGTCATAGTCGACCTCCAGATAGTGATCGCCGAACGTCGAGTTCTGCGCCGGATCCAGCACCTCCAACAGGGCCGAGGCCGGATCGCCGCGATAGTCGCTGCCCATCTTGTCGATCTCGTCCAGCAGGACGAAGGCGTTGGTGGTCTTGGCCTTCTTCATCGACTGGACGACCTTGCCGGGCATCGAGCCGATGTAGGTGCGGCGGTGCCCGCGGATCTCGGCCTCGTCACGCACGCCGCCGAGGCTCATGCGCACGAACTCACGACCGGTGGCCTTGGCCAGCGACTTGCCCAGCGAGGTCTTGCCGACGCCGGGAGGACCGACGAGGCACAGGATCGGGCCCTTCAGCGAGTTGGTCCGGGCCTGGACGGCCAGGTACTCGAGGATCCGCTCCTTGACCTTGTCCAGGCCATAGTGGTCGGCGTCGAGGATTTCCTCGGCCTCCAGCAGGTCGATCTTCTTGGTCTTGGCCTTGCCCCACGGGATCGACAGCAGCCAGTCCAGATAGTTGCGGACAACGGTGCTCTCGGCCGACATCGGGCTCATGTTGCGCAGCTTCTTCAGCTCGCTCTCAGCCTTGGTGCGGGCTTCCTTCGACAGCTTGGTCTTCTTGATGCGCTTTTCGAGATCGATCAGCTCGTCGCGCGAGTCATCAGGATCGCCCAACTCGCGCTGGATCGCCTTCATCTGTTCGTTCAGATAGTACTCGCGCTGGGTCTTCTCCATCTGGCGCTTGACGCGCGAGCGGATCTTCTTCTCGACCTGCAGCACCGAGATCTCGCCCTCCATGAGGGCGAAGACCTTTTCCAGGCGCTTCACGACGTCGAAGATTTCCAGCAGGTGCTGCTTGTCGCCGATCTTCACCGACAGGTGGGCGGCGATGCTGTCGGCCAGCTTGCCCGGTTCGGCGATCTGCGGGATCGACGCCAGGGCTTCCGGCGGCACCTTCTTGTTCAGTTTGACGTAGTTTTCGAATTGCTCGACGACCGCGCGCGACAGGGCCTCGGCCTCGGGGCCGGCGCCTTCGTCCTCGCTGACCTCGCCAATCTGGGCTTCGTAGAAGGACTCCTGGTCGGTGAACTTCACGACGGCCGCGCGGCCCTTGCCCTCGACCAGCACCTTGACCGTGCCGTCGGGCAGCTTCAGCAGCTGCAGGACGGTGGCCAGGACGCCGACGTCGAAGATGTCGCCCGGCGCCGGATCATCATCCGCCGAGTTCTTCTGGGTGACGAGCAGGATCTGCTTGTCGCCGCGCATCACTTCCTCGAGGGCGCGCACGGATTTGTCGCGGCCCACGAAGAGGGGCACCACCATGTGCGGGAACACAACGATGTCCCGCAGCGGCAAGACAGGAAGCGTACGTAATTCGGACATGTGCTCAATACTCCCGGCCTCGGCGCTTTCGAACGCCTGGCCATGCGGGCCGCCGTAACACCAGACGATGCGCCTGAGTCGAACGACCCGTCCGCCCGGGACTGGGCGGATGGTCGTTATTTATGTGGACGTTTTACAACAGGGTTCAAGCGCACTCGCCTCACAGCGGCGACAAGTCGCGTGTGACCGGCGAAGCTGGCGCCCGCATGCCCTCAACGCGACCAAGCGGGGCAAGTTCGCCCAAGGCCCGGACTTTTCTGAAGTTTCTCTCGCTCAAGCTGACCGTGGCGCCGAAGTATCATCAATGGTCCGACAGGTTTGCGAAGCCCATCGATCCACGAAAAAGGCGCGCCCCCATTCAAAAAGGCGCGCCTCGATTTCGCGATGAAGCTTGAAGGGTTAGGCCGAAGCCGCCCCGCCCTTCTTCTCGGCGTAGATCAGTAGAGGCTGAGCCCGGCCCTCGACGACCTCGGCGTTGACCACCACTTCTTCAACGCCCTCGTAGCTGGGCAGTTCGAACATGGTTTCCAGCAGGATGCCTTCCATGATCGAACGCAGGCCGCGCGCGCCGGTCTTGCGCACGATGGCCTTCTTGGCGACCTGATGCAGGGCGTCTTCCGTGAAGGTCAGGCCGATGTTCTCCATCTCGAACAGGCGCTGGTACTGCTTGACGAAGGCGTTCTTCGGCTCGGTCAGGATCTTGACCAGGGCGGGCTCGTCGAGGTCCTCCAGGGTCGCGACCACCGGCAGACGGCCGATGAACTCCGGGATCAGGCCGAAGCGCTGCAGGTCGTCGGGCTCGACGTTCCGCAGGATCTCGCCCGTACGGCGCTCTTCCGGATCGGTCACCTTGGCGCCGAAGCCGATCGACTTGGCCGCGCCGCGCGCCGAGATGATCTTCTCGAGCCCAGCGAACGCGCCGCCGCAGATAAACAGGATGTTCGTCGTGTCGACCTGCAGGAATTCCTGCTGCGGATGCTTGCGCCCGCCCTGCGGCGGCACGGAGGCGACGGTGCCTTCCATGATCTTCAGCAGAGCCTGCTGCACGCCTTCGCCCGACACGTCGCGGGTGATCGACGGGTTGTCGGACTTGCGGCTGATCTTGTCGATTTCGTCGATGTAGACGATGCCGCGCTGGGCGCGCTCGACGTTGTAGTCGGCGGCTTGCAGCAGCTTGAGCACGATGTTCTCGACATCTTCACCGACGTAACCGGCTTCGGTCAGCGTCGTGGCGTCCGCCATGGTGAAGGGCACGTCGATGATTCGCGCCAGCGTCTGGGCCAGCAGCGTCTTACCCGTACCGGTCGGACCGACCAGCAGGATGTTCGACTTGGCCAGTTCGACGTCGTTGTTCTTCGAAGCGTGGTTCAGGCGCTTGTAGTGATTGTGCACCGCGACCGCGAGCACCTTCTTGGCGTGACCTTGCCCGATCACGTAATCGTCCAGGACTTCGCAGATCTCACGCGGCGTAGGAACGCCGTCTTTGGACTTCACGAAAGCGATCTTGTGCTCTTCGCGAATGATATCCATGCAGAGCTCGACGCATTCATCACAAATGAACACCGTCGGTCCCGCGATGAGCTTGCGCACCTCATGTTGGCTCTTTCCGCAGAAAGAACAGTACAGGGTGCTCTTGGTGTCGCCGCTCGCGGCTTTCGTCATGATCGCTTCTCACACTATGGCGCCTTACGGCTTAACGCCGTGACGCCCCTCCGAGCGCATACACCGCCACCGAAGCTGACAGGATATACGCCGGGAGTTGTCTAATCCTTGACATTCCCCGATCCGAGCGCGGTTCACAACCCTTGGCGACTCCTTTGAAGCCTCAAACGTCCAAACCGGCCGGATCGTGTCATGGCCTCGTCATCTAATTTGGGCGATTGGCGCGCCGGCGCAAGCGGCGAGCGTCTTGGGCCTTACCGCCGCCAGCGTAACCCCTTATGACGAGGCGAGGAATCGCATGGGAGGTCGAGCGCGGAAGCGCGCTCTTTGAGATGGTGGATGGGCAAGCGTTCGTGGATGGCCAAGGGTTTGAGCGCGTCGCGCCCGATGACCGGCGAGATGAGCCATGAGCTCGCACTCGTGGCCTTCGACTTCGACGGCACCCTGACGGTCAAGGACAGCTTCAACGCGTTCCTGAAGTGGCGCGCCGGCCGGCGCTGGACGCGCGGCGTCATCCGCCTGGCCCCCTCGCTGATCGCCTACGTGTTCGACCGAAACCGCGCCAAGCTCAAGGCCGCCGCGATCCGCGAGTTCATGAGGGGCGCGACGGTCGCGCAGATCGAGACCGACGCCCGCGCCTTCGCCGAGACTCACGCCCGCACCCTGCTGCGTCCCGACGCCCTGGCCGTCTGGCGCGCGTGGCGGGCCAGGGGCGCAAAGCTTGTCATCGTAACAGCCTCGCCCGAGATCACCGTCGCGCCATTCGCCCGGGGTCTGGGCGCGGACATGCTGATCGGCACGCGCCTGATGACCAACGAGGACGGCCGAATCCTGGGCGGGCTCGACGGGAACAACTGCCGGGCCAAGGAAAAGGTGCAGCGCCTGCGCGAGGTCTTCGGCCCGGACGTGCGCCTGACGGCCGCCTACGGCGACACCTCGGGCGACACCGAGATGCTCGCGATCGCCGACGAGAAGGGCTACCGCGTTTTTCGAGGCAAGCCCGCCACCTGAGCGGATTTGTCGCAGGCGACGAGACGACAAGAAAGCCGCCGACCCGGGGATCGGCGGCTTTCTCGTCTCAGTGAAGCCGTCGCCTATTCAGCGCCAGCCTCGGCGGCTTCGCGCGTGTCGTAGACGTGGTCGACCAGGCCCCAGTCCTTGGCTTCGTCCGAGCTCATGAAATGGTCGCGGTCCAGAGTGCGCTCGACCTCTTCATAGGTGCGGCCGCAATGCTTGACGTAGATCTCGTTCAGGCGACGCTTGGTCTTGATGATGTCCTCGGCGTGGCGCTCGATGTCCGAGGCTTGGCCGCGGAAGCCGCCCGACGGCTGGTGCACCATGATGCGGGCGTTCGGCAGGGCGATGCGCTGGCCGGCGGCGCCGGCGGCGAGCAAAAGGCTGCCCATCGAGGCGGCCATGCCCATGCACACCGTCGAGACCGGGCTCTTGATGTATTGCATGGTGTCATAGATCGCCAGGCCAGACGTCACCACGCCGCCCGGCGAGTTGATGTACATGGCGATCTCTTTCTTGGGGTTCTCCGACTCCAGGAACAGGAGCTGGGAGCAGATCAGGCTGGCCATCACGTCTTCGACGGGGCCGGTCAGGAAGATGATCCGCTCCTTCAGAAGGCGCGAGAAGATGTCGTAGGACCGCTCGCCACGGCTGGTCTGCTCGACCACCATCGGAACCAGGTTCATCGCCGTCGAAACCGGATCGTACATCATTGGGGATTACCCTTCTCGTGTGTCTTTGGCGCGAAAACGAATCAGCCCCCGCGCGCCGTCGCTATCGCATATCGCGTGGCGCTTAACAGGTTGCAAGGAGCCGGCGGTTTCGTGGCGGTACGAAAAAGGCGCGACCCTCGCGGACCGCGCCTTGATCATCTCGACCTGATCGGGCCTTAGCCGCCGTAGCCTTCCGGCAGGTCGTCTTCCTCCAGAAGCTCGTCCTTGGAGACTTCCTTTTCCTCGACCTTGGCCTTGTTGAAGATCAGGTCGACGACCTTGTCTTCGTAGATCGGGGCGCGCAGGGCGGCCTGCAGGTCGGCGCGCTGGCGGTACATGTCGAACACCTGCTGGGCTTGCGCGCCGTACTGGCGAGCTTCGCGCATGATGGCGTCGGTCAGTTCCTGGTCGGTGACGACCACGTCGTTCTTGCGGCCGATCTCGGCGAGCACCAGACCCAGGCGCACGCGGCGCTCGGCGATCTTGCGGTACTCGTCCTTCAGCTGGTCCTCGGTCTTGTCGGCGTCTTCCGGCGGCAGGCCGCCACGAGCCTTGTCGGCCTCGACCTGTTGCCAGATGCCGGCGAACTCGGCGTCGACCATGCGCGGCGGCAGCGGGAACTCGTGCTTGGTGTCCAGCACGTCCAGCAGGGCGCGCTTCAGCTTGAAGCGCGAGCTGTTTTCATAGCGGCTGCCCAGGTTCGAGCGCAGCAGCTCCTTCAGAGCGGCCAGGTCCGACAGACCCAGGCGCTTGGCCAGTTCGTCGTCGGCCTTGCCGTCGACCGGCGCGCGGACTTCGGTGACCTTCGTGGCGAATTCGGCGTCCTTACCGGCCAGTTCGGCGGCTTGGTACTCTTCCGGGAACTTCACCTTCACGACGATCTCGTCGCCCGGCTTGGCGCCGACCAGCTGGTCTTCGAAGCCCGGGATGAACTGGCCCGAACCCAGGACCAGTTCAGCGCCTTCGGCCTTGCCGCCGGCGAACTCGACGCCGTCGATCGTGCCGACGAAGTCGATCAGCAGTTGGTCGCCGTCCTTGGCCTTCAGGCTCTTGCCCGTGCGCGGCTCATAGGTGCCCGCTTGCTTGGACAGCTCTTCCAGGGCCTCGTCGACTTCCTCGTCGCCGACCTTGTAGACCGGCTTGACCAACTCGATCGTGGTCGGGTCGATCGGATCGAATTCCGGCATCACTTCGACCGCCAGGTCGAACGCCAGGTCGAGACCGCCGTCGATGACCTTGTCCATGTCCGACGTCGGGTTCAGTTCGGGCTGACCAGCCGGACGCAGCTTGTTGTCGTCAAGGACCTTCTGGGTGGTCTCGTTCAGCGCCTGCTCGATGACTTCGCCCATCAGGCCCTTGCCGTACAGACGGCGCACGTGAGCGGCGGGCACCTTGCCCGGACGGAAGCCCTTCACGTTCATCTGCGGAGCGACTTCGGCGATGCGCGCTTCCAGGCGCGTGGCCAGTTCACTCGCGGGCACCGTGACGCTAAAAACGCGGCTGAGGCCTTCGCCCGACTTTTCAACGATCTGCATCGACATTCTTATTTTCTCGGGTCCGGGACGCCGCGCGCCCGAGCTCCGCCCTGGGGGTCCAAAAGATCGACGCCGCCCCGCGAGAGCCGGGGGCGGCGAAAGACCGCCCTTATGTCACGACGTGCGCGAGCATCCAAGAGCGGCGGCGACAAAACTCATCCGGGCCTGGAGAGCCAGGTGAGAAGAGTGGTGCGGATGAGAGGACTCGAACCTCCACGCCTCTCGGCGCCAGAACCTAAATCTGGTGCGTCTACCAGTTTCGCCACATCCGCGTGGGTGGGGGCTTACGGATTTGAGCCGGGCCGCGCAAGCCCGTAGAGCTCGGCGAGAACCGCGGGCGCCAGGCCCGGCAGGTCCTCGGCGATCAGACCCGGGCCGTGACGGGCGCCGCACTCGGCGTGGATCCAGGCTCCGGCGCAGGCGGCCTCGAAGCTCTCCATGCCCTGGGCGATCAAGCCGCCAATGAAGCCGGCCAGGACATCGCCCGAACCGGCGGTGGCCAGCCATGGCGTTCCATTCAGCGACACAGCGGCGCGGCCATCCGGCGCGGCGACCACGGTGTCGGGTCCCTTCAGCAGCACGACCGCCCCCGCCCGTCTGGACGCCTCCCGCGCGGCGGCGATGCGTTCGGAAGACTTGGCCAACAAGCCTGGAAAGATTCTCTCGAACTCGCCCGGATGCGGCGTCAGCACGTCGTCGCGATCGAGGCAGGCGAACAGGCTGGCCGGGTCGTGCCGGAAGCTGGTCAGGGCGTCGGCGTCGACCACCAGGGCCGCGCCCGTGCTGGCCAAGGCCTGCAGGTTGCGGGCGGTCGCCTCCCCCACCCCGGCCGCCGGGCCAATGATCACGGCGTCGGCCTCCTCTGCGGCGACCGCAAGATCGGCCTCCGCTCCGAACGGCGCCAGCATGATCGCTTCAAGATGCGCGGCGTTCACCGCCAGAGCTCCCGGCGGCGACAGCACGGTGACCGCGCCGGCGCCGACTCGTAAGCCCCCGCGCGCCGCCAGCCGCGCCGCGCCGGTGCTCCACATCTCGCCGCTGATCACCTTCAGCCGCCCGCGCGCATGCTTGTGGGCGTCGAGCGCCGGCCAGGGAAAGCGCTTGGCCCACAGGTCCGGATCGTTCTCGAACAGGTTCGCGCCCTCGCCGGTCCTCAGCCCGATGTCGGCCAGCACGACCTCGCCGCAGGCCTTGCGCCCCTCGATCAGCACATGAGCGGGCTTGCGGCGATGAAAGGTGACGGTCAACGCGGCGCGAAAGGCGGCGTCGCCCAGCGGACGGCCGGTGTCGCCATGGATCCCCGAGGGCGTGTCGACCGCGACGATGGCCAGCGGTCGCTCCTGGCTGGCCCGCGCCAGGCGCTCGACCCCCCCCTCCAGCGGCCGTGACAGGCCGGCGCCGAACAGAGCGTCTATATAGAGCGCGTCCGGCGCGAGATCGGTCGACAGTGACCGCACCTCGCCCTTCCAGCGCGAGGCCGCCCAGCGGGCGGCGTCGGTGGATGGCGGATAGGCGGCCTCGACCGCCACCTGCCAGCCGCGTCGGCGCAGATGCCGCGCGGCGACGTAGCCATCGCCGCCATTGTCGCCGGGGCCGCACCAGATCACCACGGGACGGCGGGCGTAACGCGCCCGGACGGCCTGGGCCACGGCCTCGCCCGCGCGCTCCATCAGCACGCGGACCGGCGTGCCGTGTTCGACGGCGGCGCGGTCGGCCGCGGCCATCTGGGCGACGGTCAGAATCTCTCGCGCCACGCCTACTCCTTCAAAGCACCTGGCTCTGAGCTTCGCGCCCTTTCTCCACCAGGATCAAGCCGTCGCCGTCGATCTCGAACACGGTGCGCGAGCAATGATCGGGGCGAAATGCCATGACCTCGGCCCGACCGGTGGCGACGCCAACCGCCGCGTTCAGGGCGACGAAGTGGCTGAACACCGCCGCGCCAGGGTATTCGCGCAAAGCGGCGGCCACGCCTCGCGTCCAGGCGACGTAGTCCATGTCACCCTGGATCTCGCCCCAACGCCCCTCGAAAGCCCGCTTCAGCCAGGCGGGCCGCTCCTCGTGCGACAACGCCGTCGGAGTCGGGATCTCGCCGACGCGCGGGTCGATGATCAGGTCGACACCCAGCGCCCGCGCCAGCGGTTCGGCGGTCTCGCGACAGCGGCGCAAGGGCGAAGATACCACGCGCGTCGGCCGCTCGGGCAGAGCCAGGATCGCCTCGGCGACGGCGTCGGCCTGGGTCTTGCCGATCGCGTCGAGACCGGGATCCTCGTCCGTTCCGCCCCAGGTCGCGGCGGGTTTTCCGTGGCGGATCACGTGAACAAGGGTCATGGTTCAATCCGGAATGAAGAGATTGCGGACGCCATCCGGATGCGGGCCGACCACGCCGGTCCGGCCCACGCCCTCCCGACTTTCCAGGTCAAGGAGCACCTCCGGATCGTCCGGGGTCTGGGCCACGAAGCGGCGGTCCTGCGCGTCGCGGCCGATGACGATGCCCATCCGCGCGCCCTCGCGGCCGTGGACGACGGTGTAGGTCTCGATGGTCGCGGCCCCTTGCGGCGTCTCGACGATCTCGGGATGCGGCAGGGCGTCGATCCGGGCCTGGATCACCGACGGCGGCTGGCGCTCCCATTTTCCTTCGACGGGCCGCGTCGAATAGATACCCACCGACTGCTTGGTCAGGAACCAGCCGTTGGCGGTCGACAGGCCGTAGGCTCCAGGCCGTTCGCGCAGCTTGCCGACCATCTCGGCGATGGCGTGCAGGGCGTAGTTGTTTCCCGGCCCGCCGAAGTACGGCAGGCCGCCGGTGATGGTCAGGCCACGCGGATCGTCCAGCGCCAGCCCGATCTCCTCGGCCCCGATCCGCACGGCCGATGGGAAGCAGGAATAAAGATCGATGAAATCGAGATCCTCAACGCCGATCCCGGCCATCTCCAGGGCTCGCTCACCGGTCAGACGCATGGCGGGACTGGAGTGATAGTCCTGGCGTTCGAGCGGGTACCAAAGGTCCGAGGCGTCGGCGCAGCCGTGCAGGAAGACCCACTTGTCCTCCGGCACGCCCAGCTCGCGCGCCTTGCGGACGCTCGCGATCAGGACCGCCGCCGACTGGTCGACCTCCATGATGGCGTTCAGGTACTTCGGGTACGGATAACCGATCATCCGATTACGGTCGGTCACCGAGACCAGCTCCTCGGCCGAGCGCTCGATCGGGAACCAGGCGTAGGGATTGGCGGCTGCGACCTTGGTGAAGGGCGCGAAGAGCTCACCAAGCTGCTTCTGGTGATCTTCGAGCGATCGCCCGTCCCGCGCCCGCAGCGCGCTCTCGAACAAGGGATAGGTGTTCACCGGATAGCCGAGACCGTGCGCGCCCTCCTGCTTGGTCACCCCCGGACGCGGGTCGCCGATCCGTCGCGGCGTGCTGGTAAGGTCGTCGCCCCAGCCCTCGAAGCCTAGGCCGCCCTTCATCCGCTTCATCAGCGATCCCAGGAACTCTGCCCCGGTGACCAGGGCGAACTCCGACTCGCCGCCCGCGATCCGCTCGCAGACGACATTGACCGCCTGCTGGGGGCTGTTGCCACCGGTCTCGGTGTAGACGCTCCAGGCCGGCGAGGCCGAAAACGCCCGCGCCAGGGATGCTGGCGGATCGGCCAACCTGGGCAGCGGCAGTTTCGACAACCCTCCCGGCGCATCGATACTGAACGCCACGACCGCCAAAGCGTCCAGATCGGCAAGAACCGACCCTTTGAGCCCGGCATCCAGCACCGCTTGCTCCGCCGCAACTTTCAGCAGTTCCAGCGGGGATGGCGAATTTCCGGCGTCGCCCCGGTACGTGAATTGGCCCGCGCCGATCAAAACCGGTGTGTCGTCGCGCATATCCGCCCCCGTTCAAACGATCGTTGGGCGCGATCGTAGGCGCGAAACCGCATGCCGCAAGGCTATTTGGCGGCCATTCCAGAAATGCATATTCCAAAGGCGCCAGGCGCCCAAACTTCAAACACATGCCCGCAAGACAACCAACGGGTCATAAATGTCTGCGGCGCTCGCTTGCGGCGCTGGGGTCAGCGTGATGGTTGCGCGCTCAGTGAAGCGGTTCGCCGCCCGGGCCCGAAAGTGGAACCGATGAAGAAGATCGAAGCCGTCATCAAGCCGTTCAAGCTGGATGAGGTGAAGGAGGCCCTGCAGGACATGGGCGTCCAGGGCATGACCGTGCTCGAAGCCAAGGGCTACGGCCGCCAGAAGGGCCACACGGAGCTCTATCGCGGCGCGGAGTACGTCGTGGACTTCCTCCCCAAGATCAAGGTCGAGGTCGTCGTCGAGGACAGCCAACTGGAGCCCGCTCTAGAAGCCATCACCCGCGCGGCCCGCACCGGCCGCATCGGCGACGGCAAGATTTTCGTCTCGGAGATCACGGAAGTGATCCGCATCCGAACCGGAGAAAGCGGCCCGGCCGCCGTCTAAAGGCCGGATCGTCAAACACTTAGAGAGCCTACAAAGGGGATACGGAATGACTACCGCCAAGGATATCCTGAACCTGATCAAGGAAAAGGACGTCAAGTATGTCGACGTCCGCTTCACCGACGTGCGCGGCAAGCTGCAGCACGTCACGTTCGACATCGACCTGGTCGACGATGACTTCCTGAACGACGGCACGATGTTCGACGGTTCGTCGATCGCCGGCTGGAAGGCCATCAACGAGTCTGACATGAAGCTGCGTCCCGACCTGGACAGCGCCATCATCGACCCCTTCTACCAGCAGACCACGCTGGCCCTATTCTGCGACGTCGTGAACCCGGACGACGGCACCCCGTACAACCGCGACCCGCGCTCGATCGCCAAGGCCGCGCTGAACTACGTGAAGTCGGCTGGCGTGGGCGACACCGTCTACTTCGGTCCGGAAGCCGAGTTCTTCATCTTCGACGACGTCCGCTGGTCGACCGCGCCGAACAACACCGGCTACTCGTACGACTCGAGCGAACTTCCCAGCAACTCGGGCAAGGAATATCCGGAAGGCAACATGGGCCACCGCCCTGGCCCGAAGGGCGGCTACTTCCCGGTGAACCCGGTCGACTCGGCTCAGGACCTGCGCGGCGAAATGCTGGCCGTCATGGGCGAGCTGGGCATGAAGCCGGAAAAGCACCACCACGAGGTGGCTCCGGCTCAGCACGAACTCGGCCTGAAGTTCGACACCATGGTCGTCATGGCCGACCGGATGCAGCTCTACAAGTACGTCATCCACAACGTCGCCGCGGCCTACGGCAAGACGGCCACCTTCATGGCCAAGCCGATGTTCGCCGACAACGGCTCGGGCATGCACGTGCACCAGTCGATCTGGCAGGACGGCAAGCCGCTGTTCGCCGGTGACAAGTACGCCGGCCTGTCGCAGGAGTGCCTGTACTACATCGGCGGCATCATCAAGCACGCCAAGGCCATCAACGCGTTCTCGAACTCGACGACGAACTCGTACAAGCGCCTGGTGCCCGGGTATGAAGCCCCGGTGAAGCTGGCCTACAGCTCGCGCAACCGTTCGGCCTCGATCCGCATCCCGCACGTCGACTCGCCGAAGGCCAAGCGCCTGGAAGCCCGCTTCCCCGATCCGATGGGCAACCCCTATCTGACCTTCGTCGCTCTGCTGATGGCCGGCCTGGACGGCATCATCAACAAGATCGACCCGGGCGCGCCGGCCGACAAGAACCTCTATGATCTGCCGCCCCGCGAGCAGAAGAAGATCCCGGAAGTCTGCGGCTCGCTGCGCGAAGCCCTGGAAAGCCTGGACAAGGACCGCGCCTTCCTGAAGGCCGGCGGCGTCATGGATGACGACTTCATCGACAGCTATATCGAGCTGAAGATGGAAGAGGTGATGCGCCTGCAACTGCACCCGCACCCGGTCGAATTCGACATGTACTACAAGTGCTGATCGCGTAAGCGCTCAGAACAAGGACAAGGGCCGGAGAGCGATCTCCGGCCCTTTTTCTTACGCCGCGAGGCCAGACCGCTCCGCGAGTAGAATGACTTATTACTTACTGGGCGCCGCCTGAACAAAATTGTCGCAACTTCGCAACATAACCGACGTAATCGGCTCGAAAGAGCTGTTTTCGATCAAGACGAGATATCCCGACAGCCGCTGTTTCGCCTATCGCAGCGCAACAGAAGCGCCGTTAACGCCCCGGTCAGAGTCGGCGAACGGCGCGCTCCATCACAGGATGTCTCCATGCTCCCCAACCGCTCTTTCCGCCGCGCCCTCACGGTGTCGTGCGGCCTGACCGCCCTCGTGGCCTCGCTGGCCGCCGGCTCGGCCGCCATGGCCCAGGACACCACCGTCGGCGAAGTCGTCGTCACCGCCCAGAAGCGTAGCGAAAACCTGCAGGACGTCCCGGTCTCGGTCGCCGCCATCTCCGGCGAGCGCCTGCAGTCGGTCTTCGCCGCCGGCGAAGACATCCTGACCCTGTCGGGCAAGGCCCCAGGCCTCTACGCCGAGTCCTCGAACGGCCGCGTCGCCCCGCGCTTCTACATCCGCGGCCTGGGCAACGCCGACTTCGACCTGGCCGCCTCGCAGCCGGTGTCGATCATCCAGGACGACGTCGTCCTCGAGAACGTCGTCCTGAAGAGCTCGCCGATCTACGATCTCGACCACGTCGAAGTCCTGCGCGGTCCGCAGGGCACGCTGTTCGGCCGCAACACCACGGCCGGCATCGTCAAGTTCGACACCATCAAGCCGAGCGACGAAACCAAGGGCCGCCTAGCGGCCACCTACGGCAGCTACAACACCGTCACCCTGGACGGCGGCTACGGCGGCGCCATCGTCCCGGGCAAGGTCGCTGTCCGCGCCTCGTTCCTGCTCCAGCGTCGCGACGACTACATCGACAACACCTACACCAAGCAGGAAAACGCCCTGGGCGGCTTCAACGAAAAGGCCGCTCGCGTTCAGCTGCTGGTCACGCCGAACGACAAGCTGAGCGCCCTTTTCAACGTCCACGGCCGCGACCTGGACGGCACCGCCGCCGTGTTCCGCGCCAACGTGCTGACCAAGGGCTCTAACAAGCTCAACGGCAACTACCAACGCGACAAGGTCGCCTTCGACAACACCGCCAACAACCCGCAGAAGTACAAGGGCTACGGCGCCTCGGCCAACATCGGCTACGACTTCGACGGCGTGAAGCTGACCTCGATCACCGCCTATGAAAATACCCACGGTTACAGCCTGGGCGATATCGACGGCGGCAACCCGGGCGGCCCGGGCTTCATCCCCTTCCAGTCGAGCACCCAGGACGGCATCAAGAACCTGTTCCAGTGGACGCAGGAAGTGCGTCTGGCCAGCGACACCGACGGTCCGCTGAGCTGGCAGGTCGGCGGCTTCTACTTCGACACCAAGTACGACATCCGCACCGACCCGTTCTTCATGCCGGCCACCACCCTGCGCCAGAAGAACAAGTCCTGGGCGCTGTTCGGTCAGGCCTCCTACGCGGTCAACGACCAGCTGACCCTGACGGGCGGCCTGCGCTACACCGACGACGACAAGGACATGAATGTCGTTTCGGGCCCGAACAAGGCTCCGTCGGTCTCGGTGTCGGATTCCAAGGTCAGCTGGGACCTGTCGGCGTTCTACAAGATCGACGAGGACGTCAGCGTCTACGCCAAGGTCGCCTCGGGCTTCCGCGGCCCGTCGATCCAGGGCCGCGACATCGCCTTCGGCTCGCCCGCCTCGTCGGCCAAGTCCGAAACGATCATGTCGTATGAGCTGGGCCTGAAGAGCGAGCTGTTCGAACGTCGTGTCCGCCTGAACGGCGCGGTCTTCGCCTACAGCATCGACGACCCGCAGTTCAGCGCCGTCGGCGGCGGCAGCAACTCCAACCGCCTGATCAACGCCAAGAAGGGCGAGGCCTACGGCCTGGAACTGGACAGCGAGTTCGTGGTCACCCCGAACTTCGTCGTCACGGCCGGCTACAGCTACGCCCACACCAAGATCAAGGACAGCACGCTGGCCGTCGCCCCCTGCGCCGCCTGCACGGTCACGGACAAGCTGAATGGCGCGGGCCTGGCCCTCGTGGACGGCAACCCCTTCCCGAACGCGCCGAAGTACACCTTCGACGTCACGGCGCGCTACTCGTACCCGATCGCTTCGGGCGAGCTGTTCGCCTTCACCGACTGGAAGGTCCAAGGCTACACCAACCTGTTCCTGTACCAATCGAAGGAGTTCTACTCGAAGGGCGACTTCGAGGGCGGCCTGAAAGTCGGCTACGCCGACAAGGACGCCGGTTGGGAGCTGGCGGCCTTCGCCCGCAACATCACCAACGAGAGCAACATCAAGGGTGCGATCGACTTCAACAACCTGACCGCCTTCGTCAACGAACCCCGCGTCGTCGGCGTCTCGCTGAACGCCAACTTCTAGGACCTTCGGGTCTTCGAAACCGGAAAGGCCGCGGAGCGATCCGCGGCCTTTTTTCGTGGCGGCTAGGCCTTGAGGCCGTGACCGATGACCGGAGTGGTCTCGAAGCGCTGCGGAAAGCCGGCGATGATCGGCCGCCCCTTGGCGATCGCCGCCTGCACGGAGGGCAGCTTCAGCGAGGCGGCATGGGCGTCCTTGTCGGTCCAGACCTCGGTGATCCACAGCGCGTCGACGTTGGTCGGATCCTTGGCGATCACGTAGCTGAGGCAGCCCGGCATGTCGTTGGTCCCCTCCCCCAGGATCGCCAAGAGCTCATCGCGCTTGCCGGGCGCGGCCAGCATCTGTCCGATCAGTCCGTACATGGGCGTCTTCTCCTGAGCTTGGGCGGCGGGCGCGAACGCGGCGGCGGCGAGGCCGCCGGCCAGCACGTCGCGCCGGATGATCTGGGTCATGGCTTTCTCCCGTCGACCGCACCTTGCGTCAGCACGGTCCGGAATGTGGCAGCAGGCTATTTCGCCTTGCACGCGCCCTGAGCCGAGACGCTGACCCCCGCCGCCCCCGCCTCGCAGGCGTTGCCATAGGTCTTGCCGTCGCAGCCGCAGACCGGCTGATAGATCCGCGTGCAGACCCGCGGCGCCTTGCGGCAGACGCCCGCCGCATCGGCGACCCGCCCGCAGACTCCGGCCTCCATCTGGCAGGTCAGGCCGGACTGACATTGGAAGCCCGCGAACCCGCCGCACATGCCGCCCTCGGCGACGGGGGCGCGCGGCGATTGCTGCGGCGGTCCCGAAGGTCCCGGCGTGGCGGGCGCTGTGCAGGCGGTCAGCAGCGCGACGGCGAGACAGGCGAGCAGACGGCGCATGGACGACCTCCAAGGAACAGGCGGAACGATTTTGCCGGCGACCGGCTCCATTCGCCCCTGCTTTGACTTGATAACGGGGTTCATTTCGTCTGTCCTTCCCGCCTCTTCGAGAGTCGGGGTTTTTCATGATCAGATGGCGTAACGCGGCGGCTGCCGTGAGCCTGCTCGCGCTGGGACTTTCAGCCTGCGCGACGACCGGGACCGGCGGTCCCGCCAAACCGTCCAGCACGGCGCAAAAGGATGGCAAGCCAGCCGAGAAGGCCGAGATCAAGCCGCTGCCCAAGGGCCTGGACGGCCAGGCCTCGACGGGCTTCCCGTCGACCTACAAGCCGTTCCCCTCGCAGGCCACGGCCTTTGTCGGCGCCACGGTTCTGACCGCCACCGGCCAGCAGATCGACAATGGCGTCGTCGTCACCTCGGGCGGCAAGGTCGTCGCCGTGGGCGGTCCCGAGACCGCGATCCCGGCCGACGCCGTCAAGATCGATGCGACCGGCAAGTGGCTGACCCCGGGCATCATCGACGCCCACAGTCACTTGGGCGTCTATCCCTCGCCAGGCGTCCAGGCGCGCTCGGACGGCAACGAGGCCACCGACCCGAACACCGCCCAGGTCTGGGCCGAGCACTCGGTCTGGCCGCAGGATCCCGGCTTCAACCGGGCCCGCGCCGGCGGCGTGACCACGCTGCAGATCCTCCCCGGCTCGGCCAACCTGTTCGGCGGCCGCTCGGTGACGCTGAAGAACGTCCCCGCCCTGACCATGCAGGGCATGAAGTTCCCCGACGCCCCCTACGGCCTGAAGATGGCCTGCGGCGAGAACCCCAAGCGGGTCTATGGCGGCAAGGGCCGTTCGCCCTCCACGGCGATGGGCAACGTCTTCGGCTATCGCAAGGCCTGGATTGACGCGGCCGACTACGCCCGCAAGTGGGACGATTTCCGCGCCAAGCAGCAGAAGGGCGAAAAGGCCGATCCGCCCAAGCGCGACCTGCAACTGGAGACCCTGGCCGGCGTGCTGAAGGGCGACATCCTGGTGCAGAACCACTGCTACCGCGCCGACGAAGAAGCCACGATGATCGATATCGCCAAGGAGTTTGGCTACAAGATCACGATGTTCCACCACGCGATCGAGAGCTACAAGATCGCGCCCCTGCTGGCCAAGGAAGGCATCTGCTCGGCGACCTGGGCGTCGTGGACCGGCTTCAAGATGGAAAGCCTGGACGGCATCGACGCCAACGCCGCCATCCTCTGGAAGAACGGCGCCTGCGTGGTCATCCACTCGGACGATCCGATCATGACCCAGCGGCTGAACCAGGAAGCCGCCATCGCCATGACCGCCGGCAACAAGCTGGGCTACGGCATCAGCCGGGCCGAGGCGATCAAGTGGATCACCGCCAATCCGGCGAAGGCCATGGGCATCGGCGACAAGACCGGCTCGATCGAACCCGGCAAGGCCGCCGACCTGGTGATCTGGAGCCGCGACCCGTTCAGCGTCTACGCCCAGGCCGAAAAGGTCTTCATCGACGGCGCGCTGATCTATGATCGCAAGGACGCGCGCTTCCAGCCCAAGTCCGATTTCGAGCTCGGCCAACCCGGCCAGGGAGCGTTCAACTGATGATCCGGTCACTGCTTCTCGCCAGCGCCGCCTGCGCGCTGGCCCTTCCCGCGGCGGCCGAGACCGTCGCCATCGTCAACGCCCGTATCGAGCCCGTCTCCGGCCCGGCGATCCCGGCCGGCACGCTGGTGATCAAGGATGGCAAGATCGCCGCCCTAGGCGCCAGCGTCGCCGTTCCGGCCGGCGCCAAGGTGATCGACGCCAAGGGCGGGGTCGTCACCCCGGGCCTGGTCGCCTCGTCCTCGAACCTCGGCGCGTCCGAGGTCAGCGGCGTGCGGGAAACCCGCGACGACGGCACCGGCAACGCGCTCAGCGCCGCCTTCGACATCAGCTACGGGATCAACCCGGCCTCGACCTTCATCCCGTTCGCCCGGGACGGGGGCATCACCAGCTCGGCCGTCGTGCCGGTGCTGTCAGGAACCGGCGGCGGCGCGCACGAGCATGCCGACGACGGCGTGGTCGAGGAGATGACCGCCGGCAAGACCGGCGACGGCGATCCCTCGCTGTTCGGCGGCCAGGCGGCGTTCATCCGCCTGAAGGCCGGGGCGAGCGACATCGTCGAGGCCTCCAAGCTGGCCGTCACCGTCTCGCTGGGCGAGAGCGGCGCGCGGGCGGCCGGCGGTTCGCGCGGCGCCGACCTGATCCTGATCCGCTCGGCCCTGGAGGACGCTCGCGCCTTCGCCAGCCGCCGCGCGGCCTTCGAGCAGGGCGCGACTCGGGACTTCGGTCTCTCGCGCCTCGACCTGGCGGCCCTGATCCCGGTGGTGCAGGGCAAGACTCCGCTGCTGATCCGCGTCTCCCGCGCCGCCGACATCCGCCAGGCCCTGAAGCTGGCGGCCGAGGAGAAGATCAAGATCATCCTCGAAGGCGTCGAGGAAGGCTGGCTGGTCGCCCCCGAGATCGCCAAGGCCGGCGTACCCGTCATCGTCGATCCGCAGGCCGACCTGCCCGACAGCTTCGAGACCCTGGCCTCGCGCCTGGACAACGCCGCCCGCCTGAACGCCGCCGGCGTGAAGGTGGCGATCAACGGCTCGCGGGACTTCAACAACCTGCGCCAGGAACGGCTGAACGCCGGCCTCGCGGTGGCCAACGGCCTGCCCTACGCGGCCGGCCTGGCCTCCGTGACCCTGGTCCCCGCCAAGATCTGGGGCCAGGACGGCAAGATCGGCTCGCTCGAAGTCGGCAAGCTGGCCGACGTCGTGGTCTGGAACGGCGACCCGCTGGAGACCACCAGCTGGCCGCTGAACGTCTTCGTGGGCGGCGTCGAGCAGCCGCGGGACAGCCGCCAGACCCAGCTGCGCGACCGCTACGCGGCCACCGACCAGAGCGGCTATCCGCCCGCCTATCGCTAGGCTTTCCGCCTGGCTCTAGCGATCCGCCCCCGGCTTAGCTGGGGGCGGATTTTGCTTTTCAGGGGAAGGCCGCGAGGCCATACGAGGCCCCCGCGTTCGAATCGCCTAGACTTGCCCCAATGTCATCTTCCGATAAGACCCCCTCGCTGTTCGACGACGACGCCCTGGCGCCCGTCCCCGCCGCGCCGTTCCAGACCAGCGTGGAGCCGCACGTCGAACCGACGCCGCGTCCGATCCCGCCGCCGCCTCCGTCGAGCAAGCCGGCCCCGCCGTCCGCGCCGGCCAAGGTCAGCGCGCCGGGCGAATATTCGGCCGCCGACATCGAGGTGCTGGAAGGGTTGGAGCCGGTCCGCAAGCGTCCCGGCATGTACATCGGCGGCACCGACGAGCGGGCGCTGCACCACCTGTTCGCCGAAGTGCTCGACAACTCGATGGACGAGGCCGTGGCCGGCTTCGCCAAGACCATCGAGGTCAAGCTCGACGCCGACGGTTACCTGTCGGTCAAGGACGACGGGCGGGGGATGCCCGTGGACCCACACCCCAAGTACCCCGGCAAGTCGGCGCTGGAGGTCATCATGACCGTCCTGCACGCCGGCGGTAAGTTCACCGGCAAGGCCTACGAGACCTCCGGCGGCCTGCACGGCGTCGGCGCATCCGTGGTCAACGCCCTGTCCGAGCGCGTCGAGGTCACCGTCTGGCGCGACGGCTTCGAGCACCTGCAGGTGTTCTCGCGCGGCAAGCCGCTGGGCCCGATCCAGCAGGTCGGCCCGTCGCGCAAGAAGGGCACCATGGTGCGCTTCAAGCCCGACGACGAGATCTTCGGCGAGGGCGTCGGCTTCAAGCCGGCGCGCCTGTACCGCATGGCCCGCTCCAAGGCCTATCTGTTCCGCGGCGTGCAGATCAAATGGTCCTGCGATCCCTCGCGGATCCACGATCAGACCCCGCCCGAGGCCACGTTCCACTTCCCCAACGGCCTGGCCGACTTCCTGGCCGAGCGGACCAAGGGCCTGAACACCGTCACCCCCGAGAGCTTCTCGGGCCGCATCGAGCGCCAGGGCGAGGCCGGCGCGGTCGAGTGGGCCGTCAGCTGGACTCCCCAGGGCTTCGGCGAGCACGACGGCTTCATGCAGTCTTACTGCAACACGGTCCCGACCCCCGAGGGCGGCACCCACGAGAGCGGCTTCCGCGCCGCCCTGACCCGCGGCCTCAAGGCCTATGCCGACCTGAAGGGCGAGAAGCGCGGCACGATCATCACCGCCGACGACGTCGTCGCCCAGGCCGGCGCCCTGATCTCGGTGTTCATCAAGAACCCCGAGTTCCAGGGCCAGACCAAGGAAAAGCTCTCGACCTCCGAGGCCCAGCGCTTCGTCGAGGCGGCGCTGCGCGACCCGTTCGACCTGTGGCTCTCGTCCAGCCCGAAGAACGCCCAGGCCCTGCTGGAGTTCGTCATCGAGCGGGCCGAGGAGCGCCTCAAGCGCCGCAAGGACAAGGAAGTCACCCGCGCCAGCGCCACCCGCAAGCTGCGCCTGCCCGGCAAGCTGGCCGACTGCGCCGGCGGGGCGGTCGACGGGGCCGAGCTGTTCATCGTCGAAGGCGACTCGGCCGGCGGCTCGGCCAAGCAGGCCCGCGACCGCAAGTACCAGGCCATCCTGCCGCTGCGCGGCAAGATCCTGAACGTCGCCTCGGCCTCCGGCGAGAAGTTCACCGCCAACAAGGAGCTGTCGGACCTGATGCTCGCGCTCGGCGCCCAGGGTGGCGCCAAGTATCGCGAGGAAGACCTGCGATACGACCGCATCATCATCATGACCGACGCCGACGTCGACGGCGCCCACATCGCCAGCCTCTTGATCACCTTCTTCTACCGGACCATGCCGGACGTGATCCGCCAGGGTCACCTGTATCTCGCCCTGCCGCCGCTCTACCGCATTTCCCACGGCGGCAAGAGCGAATACGCCCGCGACGACGCCCACAAGGACGAGTTGCTGGCCACGGTGTTCAAGGGCAAGAAGCCCGAGATCGGCCGCTTCAAGGGCCTGGGCGAGATGATGGCCTCCCAGCTGAAGGAGACCACCATGGACCCAAAGAAGCGCACCCTGGCCCGCGTGACCCTGCCGCGCGCCGAAGAGGCGGTGGAAAGCCTGGTCGAGACGCTCATGGGGCGGAAACCGGAGCTGCGGTTCCGGTTCATCCAGGAGAATGCGGAGTTCGCGTCGGCGGATCTGGATCTGTAGGCGCGGAGCTGTCCCCCTCCACCGCCGTTCGGCGGTCCCCCTCCCCCAACAGGGGGAGGAGAGGCTCCCCTGTCCCCCGCCGCGTGACGGCTCTCTTCTCCGCCCCGTTTGGGGGCGGACAGACCTGCGTGAGCAGGTCAGGTGGGGGCCAGTGCTGAGTCAGACGCACGTCCGCCGCTTCACGCGGCGCGGCCGCTGAAGGGGTTGGGGAGGCGACGGAGCGGCCGGGCGAACCCGGAGACCGTGAGGTTTGTGTGTGTTTCGGCTCGCGAGTCCGCTCCGCCAGGCTGTTCTTGCCCGTGAGGATGGGGGGCGTGAGCGTCTTTCAGCTCGGGACCCCACTAGCCCCCGGACGGGCGCGGACCAAGTCGATCGGCTACATCCGTCTCGACCCCGACGATCCACGATAGGCGGCTTATACGATCACCGCCCTGTCGCTCCGCTGTCGGCTTTGATCCCAACGATCCCGTCACCCGTACGCGCTCCTAAAGAGTAAGCCGCACGACCTGACGACACCGCCGGGAACCGCCAGCGGCCCCGCTCAACCTACCCCCGCCGCCGTTTTGGGCCGGATCCAAACGCCCTCCCCCGCGACGGGGACAGCTCTGAGTATCGCGGCGGATTCAACGCGGATCATTCAGCGGCGCGTAAAATCGACAAGTCGTTGATTTCGTGGGGTTCGATGTCGCCAACGCCGGGGATACAGCGCCGCCAATCCCCACAAACAACCGTCATTCCCGCCCTTGTGGCGGGAATGACGAACGTTAGGGTGTCATCGGGGTTAGCTCAGTCCTGACAGCCCCCTGCTCGGCCCGCATCCGATACGCCATCACCGCCGTGTGCCCCAGCCGCTCGACCAGCCGCCAGTTGACGATCGCCCCCAGCGGCGCGCCGACCACGGGGATGAACTGGGCCAGTTTCGCGAGATCGATGTGGTCGCGGTACTGCTGCTGGAAGGCCCGCCAGTCGAAGTCGTCCAGGTGGGCCGGATGCGGCCGCGCGTCCCAGTCGTCCATCGCCGCCAGCACTCGGGCTCGGTGCGGAGCATCCGAAAACGCCAACTCGAAGATGTGAAGGATATACAGACGCTCGGGCAGCTGCGTCCCGTCGTGGCCGAACACGGCGGCGATCTCGAACAGCAGCTTGATCTTGAAGCTCATCAGCAGCGGGAAGTCGGCCGCCGCCGCCAGGAAGCCGCCGAACCCGGTGACCCCGCCCTCGGCCGCCGCCGCCTTCTTCCAGCCGTCGATCGCCTTGGCCGCCCGGGCCCGGCGCTCGTCCAGGGTCAGGCCGATCAAGGGCGAACCCGTCGCGTAGTCCGACCCGACCAGCAGCGCCCGCGTCATCCCCGCGATGGCGGCGGTGATGGCGGCGTGGACCTTCTCGGGGATCAGCCTGTTGATCCGCTGCTGGGTCGCGCGGGCGATGCCGTTCAGCGGGCCGGCGGGCCGGGTCAACTCGGCGCGCCAGGCGAGGAGGTCGGGGGAGAGATCCATGACAGCACCTTAGCAAACCCCGGCGGGTCCGCCCTCGTCCTTCGACAAGCTCAGGATGAGGTCTACTGTTCGCCGCGGTTCATTCGAAACCTCATCCTGAGCCTGTCGAAGGACGAGGTTTCGCCGCACCGCCTCAACGACGCGAATACCGTGGCCCCGCCAGCGCCATCCGCTACCCTCCCGCCATGACCGACGCCCAGCGCCTGACCCTCGTCCGCGCCGTCCACACGGTGATCTATGTGGTGATGGCCAGCGCCGCCCTGGTCGTGCTGGCCGCCGGGATCACCGGGGCGCGCGGTCCCTGGCTGTGGGTCGCGCTGGGCCTGACGGCGATCGAGAGCGCCGTCTTCGCCGCCTGCGGCTTCAAATGCCCCCTGACCGCCGTCGCCGTGAAGTACGGCGCCACCAAGGATGGCCCCTACGACACCTTCTTCCCGGAGCCCTGCACGCGCCACACGTTCCGGGTGTTCGGGCCGGTGATCTTGGTGGGGGTGGTGTTGTTGATGTGGCGGTGGGTGTTCAGGGGCTAGGGACGTTTAACGCTCATCAGACACTCCTCTCCAGCTCCGAAAAGCTAGCCTAGGTGTCCACTCAAACTTGGGAGGATCAGCAGTGGGGCGGGCATTCAGTTTCGCCCCATAGTTGCCACTTTGGCCTGGGGCTATCTACGTAGTTGTAGACGGAAATCAGTCGGATGACGGAGGCCAGACGAAGAAGGCGCAAGGGTCCAACACGGGCCTTTTTTCTTAGTCTTCTGTCTGTCTTAGCGGCTCACTTGGTGCTGTTCCTCGGTCTAGACCAGTGGCGGCAGACGAAGCCGGCCGGGGACGACCACGAAACGCCTTCAACGTTGGAACTATTGATTCTACCCCGTCCGAAGCCGCCTGAGCAGAAAGCGGCAGAAGTCAGTGTTAAGGCCGGGCGCGCGCAATTTACGCCGCAAGCCGCAGCGGCTTTGGATGCGACGCGCTTTGAGGCTCGGGTCCGGGCAGCGACGGCCGCGCCCGGTCGGCTCACGGATCAATTGAGCGTCCGTCCCTCAGGCACGCCTCCCTTACAAAGCCCGAGCAGCGGCGGAGATGGTCAAGCGATCGACCGTGGCCGTCTCTCTGGCGCCTTGAAGGGGTGGCAAAGATGTCGACTAAACGGTTCTCAAATAGGCGCCGAAGAGCGTCAGCAGTGCGATGAACGGCTCGGCGCGATGGCAAAAGAATCGACTGCGCTTGAAGGTGGGACCATGTCGCCCGAAGCGCGCGCCGGGTTCGATCTCGCATGGAAAGAAGATCACGCTCCAGCCAAATGGGCGCAGTTGGGCTGTCTTGTCCGATTTGGGCAAGGCAAGGTTGTGACCTACAAGCCAACCCGGGGCGTCAGTCTGGGTCCGTGCTTCTTCGCGACGCCGAAAGCGACGCTTCAACCCGTGAAGCCGAAGGCCAAAGGCTTTGACTAGTTAAGAGTGGAGTTTGAACCGCCCCGAGTTTGCCGTAGGCCATTTGGTTCGAGTCACGCGGCCATGGCGGGCTCCTGGCGCTCTGCCGCCGCTCTAGAACAAACGCCTCGCCTCCCCATCCACACCCCCATCCGCCCTATCCCCACTATCCCCAACCGTCCCGCCTCGCCCTAACCGCCGACGCGCCCTATATCCCTACCCAACCATTCACCACGCCGGGCTCCAGGGATTGTCGACCCAGTTCAGACTGCCGCTGACCGCCGCGCCGAGCTACGGCCGGGAGGACTTCGCCGTCTCGGGCTGTAACGCCGACGCCGTGGCGCGGCTGGACGCCTGGTCGAACTGGCCCGAGGGGCGGCTGGCCCTGGTCGGGCCGGTCGGCAGCGGCAAGACCCACCTGGCGCGGACCTGGGCGGCGCGGACGGGCGCGGTGGTGATCAACGCCGAGGCGACGCAGCCCCCGGACCTGCCGGCCCTGCGCGGCCGGGCCGTGCTGGTCGAGGACGCCGACCGGAGGTCGGACAGCGCCGCCTTGAGCGACGAAGACCTGTTCCACATCCTCAACATGGCCGGGGTCGACGGCGGCGGCGTGCTGCTGACCGCCCGCGTCCCGCCGATCGCCTGGAGCTGCGCGGTGCCCGACCTGCGCTCGCGGCTCAACGCCCTGACCGTGGCGGAGATCGCCGAGCCCGACGACGTGGTGCTGCGGGCGGTGCTGGAGCGCGCCTTCCGGGCCGAGCACCTGAAGCCCGATCCGGACCTCTATCCCTATCTGATCGCCCGCCTGCCCCGCTCGGCCGCCGAGGGCCTGGCCGCCGCCAAACTGCTGGACGAGGCCGCCTCGCAGCAGCACCGCGCGGTCAACAAGGCCCTGGCGCGCGAGGTGCTGGGGGATCTGGAAACGGACGAGGACTAGCGGGTTTTACGCCGCCTCCCCGCATTTCCTTCTTGTCATCCCGGAAAGCCCGCGGGGCTTGTCCGGGACCCAGGGGCGGACGACCGCGGCGGCCCCTGGGTCCCGGCTCTCCGCTGCGCTGCGGCCGGGATGACGGCGGATTGATTGCTCAGCACACACACTGTCGTCACCCCGTCACGGCCCTCCGCCACCATTGGGCCTTCACCCTCCGGAAAAATTCTGCGTTAGACTGAGGCCCATGACCGACGCTGCCGCCCTTCCGAACCCGACTCCGCAACTCGCGCCGCTGGCGCCCGCCGCGCCCGAGATCCCTGTTCCGCAGACCGGCCTCGTGCTCGACGCCGAGCTGATGGCCTCGCCGGAGCGGTTCTTCAACCGCGAGATCTCGTGGCTGGCCTTCAACCAGCGGGTGCTGGAAGAGAGCGGCAATCCGCGCCACCCGCTGCTGGAGCGCCTGCGGTTCCTGTCGATCAGCGCCAACAACCTCGACGAATTCTACATGGTCCGCGTGGCCGGCCTGAAGGGCCAGGTGCGCGAGGGCGTGCGGGTGATCAGCCAGGACGGCCTGACCCCCGGCGAGCAGCTGGCGCGCATCAACGCCTCGGCCGCCGAACTGATGGGCGAGCAGCAGAAGATCTGGCGTCAGGTCCGCACCGAGCTGCGGGACGAGGGGCTGAAGCTGCTCGACGCCAAGGACATCGAAAGCGCCGACCGGGCCAAAGCCGAGGACATCTTCCTCAGCCAGATCTTCCCGGTGATGACGCCGCTGGCCATCGACCCGGCCCACCCGTTCCCGTTCATTCCGAATCTCGGCTTCTGCCTGGCCTTGAAGCTGCGGCGGATCGCCGACGACAAGCACCTCTACGCCCTGGCGCCGATCCCCTCGCAGGTGCGGCGGTTCTGGGAGCTGTCGTCGGTGGTGACGCGCGGCAAGAAGCGCCAGCGCAAGATCATGGCGCTGGAAAGCTTCATCATCCTGTTCCTGGACCACCTGTTCCCCGGCTACGAGGTCGAGGGCCGGGGCCTGTTCCGCCTGATCCGCGACAGCGATCTGGAGATCGAGGAAGAGGCCGAGGACCTGGTGCGCGAGTTCGAGGCGCGGCTGAAGAAGCGTCGCCTGGGCCGGGTGGTGCGGGTCAAGATCCAGACCACCATGCCGCCGGACCTGCGCGACTTCATCATCGAGGGCCTGCGCGCCGAGCCCGAGGACGTGATCCTGGTCGACGGCAAGCTGGGCCTGGCCCAGATGTCGGAGCTGATCCCGCCGGACCGTCCGGACCTGAAGTTCCCGCCCTACAACGCCCGCTTCCCCGAGCGCGTGCGCGACCACGGCGGCGACTGCTTCGCGGCGATCCGCGAGAAGGACATCCTGGTCCACCACCCGTTCGAGAGCTTCGACGTGGTGGTGCAGTTCATCCGCCAGGCCGCGCGCGACCCGAACGTGCTGGCGATCAAGCAGACGCTGTATCGCACCTCCAAGGACAGCCCGATCGTGGCGGCCCTGATCGAGGCGGCCGACAACGGCAAGAACGTCACGGCCCTGGTCGAGATCAAGGCGCGCTTCGACGAGGAGAATAACCTGAAGTGGGCGCGCGACCTGGAGCGGGCGGGCGTGCACGTGGTGTTCGGCTTCGTCGACTGGAAGACCCACGCCAAGCTGTCGGTGGTGGTGCGCCGCGAGGGCGAGGGCCTGCGCACCTACTGCCACTTCGGCACCGGCAACTATCACCCGCAGACGGCGCGGATCTATACGGACCTGTCGCTGTTCACCTGCGACCCGGCCCTGGGCCGCGACGGGGGCAAGCTGTTCAACTTCATCACCGGCTACGCCCAGCCTGGAAGGCTGGAGAAGCTGTCCTTCTCGCCGATGACGCTGAAGCCGGACCTGCTGAAGATGATCGCGGCCGAGGCCGACAACGCCCGGGCCGGCAAGCCGGCGGGCGTCTGGGCCAAGATGAACGCCGTGGTCGATCCGCAGATCATCGACGCCCTCTACGCCGCCAGCCAGGCCGGCGTGCAGATCGAGCTGGTCGTGCGCGGCATCTGCTGCCTGCGTCCGGGGATCAAGGGGCTGTCGGAGAACATCCGGGTCAAGTCGATCGTCGGCCGCTTCCTGGAACACTCGCGCGTGGTGGCCTTCGCCAACGGCGCGGCCATGCCCGGCGCACAGACGCGGGTGTTCATCAGCTCGGCCGACTGGATGCCGCGCAACCTGGACCGCCGCGTCGAGACCCTGGTCCCGGTCGAGAACCCGACCGTGCACCAGCAGGTGCTGGACCAGATCATGGTCGCCAACCTCAATGACGAGGCCCAGAGCTGGCGTCTCGACAGCGAGGGCGACTATACGCGCGACCCGGCCTGGAAGACCAAGGGCGCGTTCTCGGCCCACGACTACTTCATGACCAACCCCAGCCTGTCGGGCCGCGGACACAAGACCAACGACATGCCCCGGGCCTTCGACCACGTCGGCACCAAGCGCAAGCGTTGAGGGGCTGGGCCCTTGTCCCGCTGCTGATGCTGTCGGCCTGCGCGCCCGCCAGGCAGGCCGACATCTGCGCGATCCAGGCCCTGCCCGCCCGCCCCGGCGTCGACCGCTTCGGCGTCCCGCCGGGCGTCGAGCGCAGGGCCCAGGCGGTGGCCGAGGTCTACGGCCCCGGCGTGCTCGGCGGCTACCACATCCGCTGGTGGGGCCTGTGCGGGCGTAAGGCCGAGACCACCGACATGCTGCTGCTCGGCCCCGCGCCCTGGGCTCTGACCAAGGGCGGTCAGCGCGCCCACGGCCGCCAGGTCAGCTACGGCACCTGCTATCACCGGCGCCAGGGCGACGGCTGGCGCACGGTGGCCTGCCGGATCAATCCCTAGCTCGCGATCGACGCGGCTTCCACGAAGGCGCCCGAAGCCAGGTTCGCCCTCACCACTCGCAGCCTCGCCAGCCCGTAGGCCAGCCGGCCTTCCTCCGTCGCCAGCAGCGGCTCGCCCAGCGCCAGGCGCTGGTGGAGGGCGTCGAGGTCCGGACCGTCCAGCCGCTCCGCCCTCGCCCGCCCCGCCACGCCGGCGACGAACACCGCGGCGTGGAAGACGTGGCTGACCTGGCGGAACAGCCACAGCCGCGCCCGCTCGCCGTCCGTCGCCGCGCGCCCGAAATAGGTCCGCAGCAGCAGGGCCTCGCTCTCCGGGGCGGCGGCATAGGTGTTGGCGATCGCGGCCAGATCGACATAGCGGTCGGCCCGGAACGCCGCCTCCCAGTCGACCAGCCAGATGCGCCGGCCGTCATAGACGAGGTTGCCGGGATTGAGGTCGTTGTGGCTGGACACCGGCTGCGGCGTCAGGCGCTTGCTGACCTCGCGCAGCCGCGCCCAGTCGTCGAACGCCCCGATCGGGACCACGCCCGCGCGCGCCGCCTGGTCGACCAGGGCGTCGAGACCGTCCAGATAGTCGACCAGAGCGGGAAAGCCCTCGATGGCGTGCAGCGCCCGCACGGCCTGGGCCAGTTCAATCACAAGGTCGGCGCGGGTCCCGGCATAGTCCAGGGCCAGCGAGCGGGCCTCGATGAAGTCGCTGATCACCACCCCGTCGTCCGGATCGGCGTAGCGCACGCGCGGCGCCAGGCAGGCCCGCGCCGCCAGCTTCAGGCAGGCATAGCCGCGATGCGGGTCGCGCAGACCGTCACGCCCGGCCTCGATCCGCAGCAGATAGGCGATGCCGCCGACCCGGATCTTGTAGACCCCCGCCCCCGACAGCCCGCCGGACACCGGCGTCCAGCCGTCCAGGGTCTCGGTCCCGAACGTGGCGCGCAGAGCCTTGCGGACGGCGGGGAGCTGGTCGGGGGAAACGGACATCGGCGGAACCTCTCGAAGATCGCCGCTTTATTTACCCGGGTAGAATATGAGTCAATATCACCCGGGTTATAATAGCGAAAATGATCAAGGCGTTTTCCGACAAGCCTTTCCGCGCGTTCTTCCTCATCGAAAACGATCGTGACCGCTTCCCCCAACCCGCGAATACGCTAAACCGTCCCCATGCCCTTCCAGGCGCCGCGCGACGCGGCCGTGATCGATATCGGTTCAAACTCGGTCCGCCTGGTGGTGTACCGGCTGGAAGGCCGCGCCATCTGGACCGTCTTCAACGAGAAGGTCCTGGCGGGCCTGGGCCGCGACCTGGCCAAGACCGGCCGCCTGTCGCCCGAGGGCGTCATCCAGACCCTGCAGGCGCTGAAGCGATTCCGCGCCGTGCTGGAGGCGGTCAATCCCGCCGAGACCTTCGTCGTCGCCACCGCCGCCGCCCGCGACGCCAAGGACGGCCAGGACTTCATCGACCGCGTGCGCGACGAGACCGGCTTCATCGTCCGGGTGCTGTCCGGTGAGGAAGAGGCCCACTACGCCGCCGTCGGCGTGTTGGCCGGCGCCCCAGACGCCGAGGGCGTGGTCGGCGACCTGGGCGGCGCCAGCCTGGAGCTGGTCCGGCTGTCGTCCACCGGCGCGGGCCGGGGCGTGACCCTGCCGCTAGGCCCGTTCAGCCTGGCCGGCCCCAACGGCGCCGCGCATGGCGTCTTCGACGGCGAGCGCGTCCGCCGCCTGGCCCGCGAGCGTCTGTCCCCGGTGGCCGCCGACTTCCGCAGCGACACCTTCCACGCCGTGGGCGGCGCCTGGCGCAATCTCGCCCTGCTGCACATGCGGCTGTCGGGCTACCCGCTGCACGTCGTGCACCAGTACGAGATCAGCGCCGGCGAGGCCCTGGACGCCGCCCGCCTGGTCGCCCACCAGTCGAAAAGCTCGCTGGAGCGCATCGAGGGCATGAGCAAGAAGCGCTCGGAGACCCTGCCCTACGCCGCCGTGGTGCTGGAGGCCCTGATCGAGCAGTTGCATCTCAAGCGCATCGAGATCTCGGCCTATGGCGTGCGCGAGGGCCTGCTGTTCGAGGCCATGCCGCCACGCGTGCGGGGTTTGGACCCGCTGATCGAGGGCTGCTACGCCCTGGGCCACCGCCAGGGCGTCGCCGACGACCTGGGCCCGGCCCTCGACGCCTGGATCGCGCCCGCCTTCCGCATCCTGCCCGCGCTGTTCGGCGAACGCGATGGCATCCTGGTCTCGGCCGCCTGCCGCCTGTCGGACGTCGGCGCGCGCCTGCATCCCGATCATCGCGCCGACCTGGTGTTCGAGCAGGTGCTGCGCGCCCCGATCGCCGGCCAGAACCACGCCGAGCGCTGCTTCGTGGCGGTCGCCTCGCACGCCCGTCACGCCACCAACTTTCACCCGCCCGAACTGCCGACCCTGGAGCGCCTGCTGAGCCCCGCCCAGTTGAAGCGGGCCCGCGCCCTGGGGGCCACGATCCGCCTGGCCTGCGACCTCTCGGGCCGCAGCCCCAGCCTGCTGGCCCGCTCGCGCCTGACCCTGGACAAGACGCATCTGATCCTGGCGGCGGAGCCCGGCTACGCCAATCTGCTGCTCGGCGAACAGACCAGCAAGCGCGCCAATACCGCCGCGCAACATCTGAACCTGAAGCCAAAGATTATCACGGCGTAAATTCAGGTATAGACGAACCTCTCAACATACTTAACCGGCCATGAACCTCCCCGATACGGGGAAATAGACAAGCTGTCACAGACTAGCGGCATCGACACTGCACATTTTGTTAGCAATGCTTCCGTAGCTTGACCTCAACGAAATAAACGGAGGTCAGTGATGTTGAAGCGTAAGGTCGACTACCTGGATGCTATCGCTCCGGCTCCCGAGGCCCGCAAGCGTCCCGAGCTGCATGTCGCCAACGATCACGACGCGCCCGTGGCCAGCGCCGCCCGCACCCTGCAATCGGAAATCGGCCGCGTCTTCGCCCAGGAAAACACCTGGTCGGTCCGCCGCACCGTCGCCATCGGCGTCGTCTTCCACCTCGGCGTCTTCTGCGCCCTGGGCCTGGCCGCCGGCGGCGCGTTGAGCCAGTTCGCGCAGCACTAGGGGTTTCTGGGGCGCATACCGTTTCCCTCTCTCTTTGAGAGAGGTTTCGGTAAGCGCATACTCTCAATCCGACAGCGACGCCTCCGCGCCCGGCTGGCCGGAGTCCAGGTCCAGATAGTCCGTGAACGGGAGCCTGTAGACGCGGTCGAAGAACTCGCCCTGGAAGCGGAAAGGCAGGTTGGCGTCGCTATTCCACAGCATGACGATGCCGGTCTTGGTCGCCGGGTCGAACATCATGGTCGAGCGGTAGCCCGAGACGCCGCCGCTGTGGCCGACCAGGCGATGGCCCTTGTAGGTGAAGCTGCGCATCCCCAGACCATAGGCAGGGTTCTTCAGCTCGCGAGCGATGTTCAGGCGGCCGTAGGGCCGGCCGGTGGCGACGCGGGGACGCTGCACCTCGTCCAGGACGGTCGACGACAGGACGTTGGGCTTCAGCCCCATCTGGGCCTGCATCCAGGTGGCGAGATCCACGATGGTCGAGTTGACGCCGGCCGCGGCGGGCACGTGATAGTAGGCGTCCGACAGCTTCAGCTCCCGGCGAGCGCGGTCGTGGGGCCGGGCCCAATGCGCGGCCGAGGTCAGGCCGGCCATGCCGATCGAGGCCCCGGTCATGCCCAGGGGGCCGAACAGCTTGCGCTGCACGGTGGCGGCATAGGGCTCTCCGGTCTTGCCCTGGATGACCTCGGTGATCGTGTCGTAGGCGACGTTCTGGTAGCTGTGGCAGGTGCCCGGCGGGCAGACCGGCTTCAGCGCGCCATAGGAGGCCCGGATCTTGGCCGGATCGACGCCGTCCTCCAGCTGGCCGTCATAGGCGTTCTTGCCAAGGCCGGTGCGCTGCGCCAGCAGGTCCTCGACCGTCAGAGTGTTCTGCGCGTCGCCCGGCAGGCGCAGGCTGGTGTTGAAGGCCACCAGCGGCTCGGTCAGCGACAGGCTCCCGTCCGCCGCCATCCTCGCGCTGAGGGTCGACGAAACGGTCTTGGACAGCGACGCCCAGCGGAACACGGTGCGGGCGTCGACCTTCGCGCCGCCTTCGGTCGTGCGGCCATAGCCGTGGACGAAGGACAACCGCCCCTTCTCGACGACGGCGACGGCCAGGCCCTCCATGGTCTTGTCGGCGGCCATCGCGGCGATGCGGGCGTTCAGGGCGTCATAGTCGATGTCGCCATGCCAGGCGGACGGCTTTTCGGGCGTGTTCAGCGCCGCCTGCTCGATCGCCTCGGACACCGCCTTGGGCGCTTTCTTCAGGAACGGCAGGGTCGCCAGGCCGCCGACAAGGACGAGGCCCGCCGCGCCGGCGGCGATCCATTTCAGGCGCCGACGCTTTTCCCAGTCGCTTAGCCAGATCCTCGACACGGCGCGTAAACTCTTGAAACTGGATTGGAAACCGATCGCGGCGAGACGCGCGCGGCGACTCGTTCGTTGCGCTTCCTTCTAGCGAGAACGCCCGCGATATGCGCCGAAAAAGGGGCGAGGCGGCAGGTTCTAGCCGAACAGCGCCGTGTAGAGATCACGCGGGTTGACCGGCTTTTCCACCCAGCCCGTCATGCCCGCCTCGCGGCAAGCGGCGACTTCGTCGGGCGAGGCGGCGCCGGTGACGGCGATGATCGGCGTCTGGCTATTGGCGCCGTCCTCGCGCAGCCGGCGAGCGGCTTCCAGCCCGTCCATGCCGGGCATGCGCACGTCCATCAGAATGGCGTCGAAGATCTGCCGCTCGGCCGCCAGCAGGGCCGCCTGGGCGTCCTCGGCGGTCTCCACCCGGGCGCCGAACGCCTCCAGCATCTGGCGCAGGGCCCGGCGGTTGATGTCGTGGTCGTCGACGACCAGAACCACCGGCGCCTCATCGCGCACGGCCAGGGCCTGGACCTCGTCCTCCGCCGGTTCGACCGGCGCGGCGCCGTCGGGCGCGGGCAGGCGCAGGGTGAAGCGCGCGCCGCCTTCCGGAGCGTTAGCCGCCGTCAGCTCGCCGCCCATCAGCCGGGCCAGATCGCGGCTGATCGACAGGCCAAGACCCGTGCCGCCGAAGGCGCGGGCGGTCCCCGCGCCCAGCTGCTCGTAGGGGCTGAACAGGCGCTCGATCTGGTCGTCCTTCAAGCCGGGGCCGGTGTCGCGCACGACGATGGCCACCTGGCGCGGCCGCTCGCGCTCGACGCCGACGTCGACGCTGACCTGGCCCTGACCATCCCCCTTGCTTTCAGGAGTGAACTTGATGGCGTTGCTGAGCAGGTTGTTGAGGATCTGGCGGGTGCGCATCGGGTCGCCTCTCACCCATTGCGGCAGGGTCTCGACGCCGGTCAGGGTCAGAGCGACGCCCTTGGCCGAGGCGGCGCAGCGCCAGAACTCGACGGCGTCGCCGACCACGGCCGGCAGGTCGTAGTCGACCATCTCGACACCCATGCGCCCGGCCTCGATCTTGGAGAGGTCCAGCAGGTCGTTGAGCATGGCGCGCATCATCACCCCGGCGTCGGTGACCAGGGCGGCCGAGCCTTCGCGGTCCAGGGCCGCCGCGCCGTTCAGTATGGCGTTGATCGGGGTGCGCAGCTCGTGGCTGACCATGGCGATGAAGGCCGACTTGGCGGCCGTCTGGCGCTCGGCCGCTCGCCTCGCGGCCCGCTCGGCGACCATGGTCCGCTCCGACCACAGGAAGACTATCGACAGCGTCAGGCAGAAGAGCCCGCAGCCGATCAGGAAGAACACCGTGATCGGATCGCGCGCGTCGCCGGCGACCAGCGGCGTGACGAACAGGTAGATGATGTGCGGGGCCGCCGCCGCGATGAAGGCGACCAGGCAGCCCTCCGCGCCCATCAGGGCGGTGAAGATCGAGCCGGACAGCAGCAGCACGGCGCCGGCCGAGCCCATCTGCGTATCCATCGCCCACAGCGGGATGGCCAGCCAGCCGAAGATCGCCGCCATCAGGAAATCGCCGACGAGGTTCAGCGCCACGGCGCGTCCAGGGGCCGGCGCGTTCAGGAAATGGCGCAAGGCCAGGAACTTGGCCGCCTGGACGACGACGAAAACGCCCGACCATGCGAACAGGAAGTGCAGGCTAGGCCACACCAGCGCCATCGCACAGAGGACCAGCACGACGAAGAGGCGAAGGGGGATCAGGCGTCGCCGCGACACCGCGGCGGGGCGGTAGGCGTCCGCCAGGTTGTCCCAGAATGCACTCAACGCAACCCCCGTACACGGCGCGTTCTACTCCCGGGGGAGCGGCGCGGCGGGGCCTTGTACGCCAGCAACCCCTTGCGCGCACGGGAAAATGGCTCGATCCGAGTAGCAAAGGGGCGCGACAACCTTAGCGGTCGCCGCGCCCTTTGATCACTTCGGTCGTAAGGCCTACTCGGCCTTCGGAGCCCGTCGGACCTCGACGACGCGGACCTTGGCGCCGTCCAGCACCAGGGCCAGCTCGCCGCGCTTGATCTTCAGGGCGTCGGCCCCGAAGGCGTCGCGGCGCCAGCCGGTCAGGGCCGGCGTCATGGCGTTGTCGTCGGCGGCGATCTTCTCCAGGTCCGAGACCGTGGCGATCAGCTTGGAGGCGACGCCCGCCTCTTCCGCCCGCGCCTTCAGCAGCACCTTGAGCAGCTCGACCACGGCGCCGGCGTTCTGGGGCGGCGGCGGACCGGGCTTGTCGACGGTCGGGGCGTAGCCCTCCGGATCGGCCAGCGCCGCCTTGATCGCGGCCAGCAGGTCCGGCCCGAACTTGCTGCCGCCAAAGCCTTTGGGCACGCCGCGCAGGTTGTTCAGGGCTTCCAGGCTGGTCGGCGCCTGGGTGGCCAGTTCGTCGATGGCCTCGTCCTTGAGGATGCGGCCGCGCGGCTGGTCGCGGCTTTGGGCGGTGCGCTCGCGCCAGGCGGCGACGGCCTTGAACACGGCCAGATACTTGGAAGCCGTCTTGCGCGGACGCAGGCGACGCCAGGCCTTTTCCGGATCGACGTCGTAGGCGGCGGGATCCGAGATGGCGGACATCTCCTCCTCGACCCAGGCCAGGCGACCCGAGGTCTCGAGGCGCTCACGCAGGGTCGGGAACAGGGCCGCCAGGTGGGTGACGTCGGCCAGGGCGTAGGTCAGCTGGGCTTCGGTCAGCGGCCGGCGGGCCCAGTCGGTGAACCGGCTGGACTTGTCGAGCTCGATGCGCAGCATCTGTCGGACCAGGGCGTCATAGGCGATCTGCTCGCCGAAGCCCGCCGCCATGCCCGCCACCTGAGTGTCGAACAACGGCCTCGGCATGGCCTTCAGGTTGTTGAAGATCTCAACGTCCTGACGGGCGGCGTGGAACACCTTGAGGATGCTCTCGTCGCGCATGACGGCCAGCAGCGGCTCGAGGTCGATGCCCTCGGCCAGTGGATCAATGACGGCTTCGTGCGTGGGCGAGGCGACCTGGATCAGGCACAATTTGGGCCAGTAGGTCGTCTCGCGCATGAACTCGGTGTCGACGGCGACGAAAGGCTCGCCCGCGAGCGCATTACAGAACGCCGCCAGCTCGGCGGTGGTGGTGATCGGCTTCATCGGCTGCTAATAGCCTCGCGCCCCCCCGAGTCTGCAAGCGTCAAGACGCGCTTAGCGGCGCCGGGGAGCGAATTTTCCGCGAGTTCGGACGGGTTCACCGCCCTCCGATAGACCAGAGCGAGCGCCAGAGCGACCATGAGCGATCAGCCGAACGGCCTTACCTACGCCCAGGCGGGTGTCGATATCGACGCGGGCAACGCCCTGGTGGACGCCATCAAACCCCTGGCCAAGGCCACCCGCCGCCCCGGCGCGGAAGCCAGCCTGGGCGGCTTCGGGGCCCTGTTCGACCTCAAGGCGGCCGGCTACGAGGACGCCCTGCTGGTCACCACCACCGACGGCGTCGGCACCAAGCTGCGCATCGCCATCGACGCGGGCATGCACGCCACGGTCGGCATCGATCTCGTGGCCATGTGCGTCAACGACCTGCTGGCGCAAGGCGCCGAGCCGCTGATGTTCCTGGACTATTTCGCCACCGGCAAGCTGGACATCGAGGTCGCCAAGAGCGTCGTCGCCGGCATCGCCGAGGGCTGCAAGCTGGCCGGCGCGGCCCTGGTCGGCGGCGAGACCGCCGAGATGCCGGGCATGTACGGCGACGGAGAGTATGATCTCGCGGGCTTCTCCGTTGGAGCCGTCGAACGCGACGGCGTCCTGCCCAAGCTGGACAAGCAGCGCGCCGGCGACATCATCATCGGCCTGGGCTCCTCGGGTCCGCACTCGAACGGCTATTCGCTGGTGCGCCGCGTGGTCGAGCGCTCGGGCCTGGCCTGGGACGCCCCCTGCCCCTTCGAGGACGGCAAGACGCTGGCCGAGGCCCTGATGGCCCCGACCCGCATCTATGTGAAGTCGCTGCTGCCCCTGCTGCAGTCGGGGCGCGTCAAGGGCGGCGCCCACATCACCGGCGGCGGCCTGATCGAGAACCCGCCGCGCGCCATCGCCGAAGGCCTGGCGGCCGAGTTCGACTGGAACGCCTGGGCCCTGCCTCCGGTGTTCGAGTGGATGGCCAAGGTTGGCGGCGTCTCCGAGCACGAGATGCGCCGCACCTTCAACTGCGGGGTGGGCTTCATCATCATCGTGGCGCAAGCCGACGCTGAACCCGTCCTGGCCGCGCTGCTGAACGCCGGCGAGGACGCCTTCATCTGCGGCCAGCTGGTCAAGGCTTGATGCTGAAGAAGACCAAGGTCGCCGTCCTGATCTCGGGCCGGGGCTCCAACATGGAGGCCCTGGTCCGCGCGGCGAAATCGCCGGCCTGCCCGTTCGAGATCGCCCTCGTCTTGGCCAACAAGCCGGACGCCGGCGGTCTGGCCACGGCGGCGGCCGAAGGCGTCGAGGCCCTCTGCGTCGACCAGAAGCCGTTCGGCAGGGACCGCGAGGCCCACGAACGCGCCATCGACGCGGCCCTGCGCGAGCGCGGGATCGAGGTGATCGCCCTGGCCGGCTACATGCGGATCCTGACGCCGTTCCTGGTCGACGCCTGGGAAGGCCGGATGCTGAACATCCACCCCTCCCTGCTGCCGGCCTATCCGGGCCTGGACACCCACGCCCGCGCCATCGCGGCCGGCGAGGTCGAGGCGGGCTGCACCGTCCACCTGGTCACGGCCGGCGTCGACGAGGGCCCGATCCTGGGCCAGGCCCGCGTGCCGATCCTGCCCGACGACGACGACCACAGCCTGGCGGCCCGCGTGCTGGAGCAGGAGCACAGGCTCTATGCCCAGACCCTGGCCGAGTTCGTGCGAACCCTCGGGCCAGGCGCCGCGAGCTGATTGCTAATCTCCCGATCTTGATGCTTCATACATCACACGGGACATCCAGATGATCACTGGGCCTCAGATCCGCGCCGCCCGCGCCTTACTCGGCATAGACCAGAAGCAGCTGGCGCGGCTGTCCGGGCTGTCGGTTCCGACCATCCAGCGGATGGAGGCTTGCGAAGGCTCGGTCCGCGCGGTCGTCGACAGCCTGGAGAAGGTCATGAAGGCCCTGGCCTCGGCCGGGATCGAGTTGATCGTCGAGGACGCCCCCAGCCAGGGGGGCGGGCGCGGGGTCCGGCTGCTGGAGAAGCGCTGAGGGTCGAGCCATGGGCCTGAACTGGCGGTTGTTCGAACCCAAGACGGCGACGGTGCTTCGCCAGGGCTACGCGGCCGCCGACTTTCGCGCCGACCTGATCGCGGGCCTCACGGTCGCCATCGTCGCCCTGCCCCTGTCCATGGCCCTGGCCATCGCCTCGGGAGCCACGCCGGACCGCGGCCTGGTCACGGCGGTGGTCGCCGGTTTCCTGATCTCGCTGCTAGGCGGCAGCCGTTTCCAGATCGGGGGCCCAACCGGGGCCTTCGTCGTCGTGGTCTACGGGGTGATCGCCCAGCACGGCTATGACGGCCTGCTGATGGCGACCCTGATGGCCGGGGGCATCCTGGTCCTAGCCGGACTGTCGGGCCTGGGAACCTTCATCAAGTACATTCCCGACCCGGTCACCACGGGCTTCACCACCGGCATAGCGGTGATCATCTTCACCAGCCAGATCAAGGACTTCCTGGGTCTGACGGCGGAGAACGTCCCGGCGGACTTCCTGCCGAAGCTCGCGGCCCTGTGGGAAGCCCGCGCCAGCCTCAGTCCGCCCACCATCGTCCTGGCGCTGGCCTGCCTGGCCCTGATCCTGGCCCTGCGTCACTGGGCGCCCAAGGCGCCTGGGTTCCTCGTCGCGACTATCGCCGGGGGTGTTTTCGTCGCCCTGGCCCATCCGCCGATCGAGACCATCGGATCGCGCTTTGGCGGCGTGCCCTCCAGCCTGCCGGCTCCCAGCCTGGCGTTCTGGTCCATGGCCAAGGCCCAGGCGGTGGCGCCCAGCGCCTTCACCATCGCCTTGCTCGCCGGGGTGGAGTCGCTGCTGTCGGCCGTCGTCGCCGACCAGATGACCGGCCGTCGGCACCGGTCGGGCGCAGAGCTGGTCGCCCAGGGCGTGGCCAACATCGGCGCGACCTTGTTCGGCGGCATGCCGGCCACCGGAGCCATCGCCCGCACGGCCACCAACATCCGGGCCGGCGCCCGCTCGCCAGTGGCCGGCATGGCCCACGCCGCCTTCCTGCTGCTGTTCATGCTGCTGGCCGCCCCGCTGATGCGGTTCGTACCGCTGGCGGCCCTGGCGGCGATCCTGATGATCGTGGCCTTTAACATGGCCGAACTGCACCGGTTCGCGGCCCTGCTGCGCGCCTCGAACGGCGAGCGGGCCATCCTGCTGACCACCTTCGCCCTGACCGTGCTGGTCGACCTGACCCTTGCCATCGAGGTAGGCATGGTGCTGGCCGCCTTCGTGTTCATGCATCGCATGGCCCGGCTGGCCGAGGTGCGGCACGGCGAGGGGCCGATCGCCCTCGACGGCCTGGAGGGCGACTCGCGCGAGCCCTACGCCCCCAATTTCGGCCTGCCCGACGACGTGGCCGTGATCACGTTCCGCGGCGCGCTATTCTTCGGCAGCGCCAGCCTGGTCAAGGACGCACTGGAGGACGTCGCCGGCCGCAAGCGCTGTTACATCCTGCGCCTGGAGGATACGCCGATGGTCGACCCGACCGGCGCCTTCGCCCTGGCCGACCTGCTGCGCCGCACCCTGGCCGACGGCGAGGTGATCCTCTGCGGCGCCTCGCGGCAGGTCTTGCGCGACCTGCTGCGGACGATCGGCGCGCCGCTGCTGCGTCGCACACGCATAGCCGCCGACTTCGATATGGCCAAGCGGATAGCGATGGCGGGCGAGATCGAGAAATCCTAGAGCCTGTTTATCTCGTTTAGACGGTTCCATCTAAACGAGACAGGCTCTAGACCGACCGCCAGCGCCGTTCGGTCCACAGGGCCGCGCCGGTTAGGATCGCCACGCCAACCCACAAGGACGACGCTCCGATCGTCAGGTAGGTCAGGGCGCCCAGCGCCCCGCCAGCGGTCAGGCCCATCCACAGAAGGACGAACCGCGGCCAGTCGTTCGGCTCGCCGCCGGCCAGGGCGCCAGCGATACGCTGGCCGGCCCGCACAAGAGTGCCAGTCATGTAGGTCAGGCCCACGGCCACGTCGCCGTTGCGCTGGAAGACCGCGTTCTCGGCGCCCATGGCCATGGCGACGCAGGTGACCCCGGCCGTATCGAATCCGGCCGTCAGAAGGCCTGCGCCCACGGCCAGCAGCGCCGCCTCCAAGACCAGCACCGGAGATCGACGGTTCTCGCCGAACACGCGGGCCGTCAGCGCCCCCAGCACTACCCCGCCGACGAACGAGCCCACCAGGGTGATCGCCGTCAGGACCCCCTTCCAGTCCATCGTCGCCAGCGCCACGCCCAGCCGCGTGGAGTTGCCGCTCATGAACGAGACGAAGAACCCGCCCAGTTTCAGGAAACCGATCGCATCCACATAGCCGGCCACGCCCGAAAGGGTGATCGCCAGCGCCACTTCGCCGCGCCTGTAGTCTTTCAACGCCAGCCCCGATATTCGATTCAAAAGAAAACGCCCGGATCGTCACCGATCCGGGCGCTTGGCGTCATCCGAAAATGACAGGCTGGATCAGCCGACGATCTGGTCGTCCGTGAAGAACTGGGCGATTTCGATCGCGGCGTTCTCTTGGCTGTCCGAACCGTGGACCGAGTTTTCGCCGATCGACAGGGCGAACTGCTTGCGGATGGTGCCTTCGGCGGCGTCCTTGGGGTTGGTGGCGCCCATGACTTCGCGGTACTTGGCCACGGCGTTGTCGCCTTCCAGCACCTGCACAACGACCGGCTCGGCGGTCATCTGGGCGACGAGTTCGCCGTAGAACGGACGCTCGGCGTGGACTTCGTAGAACTTCTTGGCTTGTTCTTCGGTCAGGCGCACGCGGCGCTGAGCGACGATGCGCAGGCCAGCGGCCTCGATCACCGCGTTGATGGCGCCGGTCAGGTTACGACGGGTGGCGTCCGGCTTGATGATCGAGAAGGTGCGTTCGGTCACGGAGTGATCTCACAGAAAAGTTGTGGATTGGGAGGTTGCGGGCTTATAGCCGGGCGCCTCCTCCCCGCCAACCCCGACGCGTAACCTTCATAAAATGCTTCAGATCCGTGACCTGACCTTCAACGCCTGGGGTCGGAAGTTCTTCGACCACGCCAGCGTCAGCCTGCCGCCGGGCGCCAAGGTCGGTCTGATCGGCCGCAATGGCGTCGGCAAGTCGACCCTGTTCAAGCTGATCCTGGGCCAGCTGCACGCCGGCGACGACGAGATCAGCCTGCCCAAGTCCGCGCGGATCGGCTCGGTGGACCAGGAGCACCCGGCCACGCCGTTCACCCTGCTGGATACGGTGCTGGAGGCCGACGAGGAGCGCCACGACCTGCTGACCCGGCTGGAGACGGCCGATCCCGAGGCGATGGGCGAGATCTGGGCCCGGCTGATCGAGATCGATTCCGACGCCGCCCCCGCCAAGGCTTCGGAAATCCTGGTGGGCCTCGGCTTTACGCAAGATGACCTGGCGCGGCCGATGAGCGAGTTCTCCGGCGGCTGGCGGATGCGCGTGGCCCTGGCCGCGGCGCTGTTCGCCGAGCCGGACATGCTGCTGCTGGACGAACCGACCAACTATCTCGACCTGGAAGGCGCGCTCTGGCTGGAAGCGAGGCTCCAGAAGTACCCGCACACCGCCCTGATCGTCAGCCACGACCGCGAGCTGCTCAACAACAGCTGTACGCACATGCTGCATCTGGCCGGCGGCAAGCTGGAACTCTACACCGGCGGCTACGACGACTTCGAGAAGCGCCGCGCCGAGAAAGCCCGCTTGCAGCTGTCGGCCAAGGCCAAGCAGGACGCCGAGCGCGCCCACCTGCAGGCCTTCGTCGACCGCTTCAAGGCCAAGGCCTCCAAAGCGGCGCAAGCGCAGTCCCGCATGAAGCGCCTGGCCAAGATGGAGCCGGTGGCCACCACCATCGAGGAGCGCGTCGCGCCCTTCACCCTGCCCTCGCCGCCGCGCCCGCTGGCGCCGCCGCTGATCCGCCTTGAGCGGGCCAATGTCGGCTATGAGGAAGGCCGCTCGATCCTCAAGAACCTCAACCTGCGCATGGACCTGGACGACCGCATCGGCCTGCTGGGCGTCAACGGGGCGGGCAAGTCGACCTTCGCCAAGATGATCGCCGGCGCGCTGGGCGTGCAGTCGGGCGAATTCCACCGCGACCGCAAGATGAAGGTCGGCTGGTTCCACCAGCACCAGATCGAGGCGATGGACCCGGCCGACACCCCGCTGGAAATCATCCGCCGGGCCATGCCGGACGCCTCGGAGAGCTCGCGCCGCTCGAAACTGGCCCAGTTCGGCCTCGGCTTCGAGAAGCAGGAGACCACGGTCGCCAACCTGTCGGGCGGCGAGCGGGCCCGACTGCTGCTCAACATGGTGGCGATGGACGCGCCGCACATGCTGATCCTCGACGAACCGACCAACCACCTGGACATCGACAGCCGCCGCGCCCTGCTGGACGCGCTGAACGACTATATGGGCGCGGTGATCCTGATCACCCACGACCGCTCGCTGATGGAGCTGGTCGCCGACCGCCTGTGGCTGGCCGCCGACGGCACGGTGAAACCGTTCGACGGCGACATGGACGACTACGCCAAGTTCGTGCTGGACCGCGCCAAGCAGGCCGTGAAGCCGACCCAGGTGGCCCGCGAGCCCGAACCGGCGGCTTCCGCGCCGAAGAAGTCCGTCGCCATCGAGCCCCTGAAGCGCAAGATCGAGGCCGCCGAGCAGGTCGTCATGCGCACGACGCGGCAGGTGAACGAGCTGGAAGCCCAGTTGGCCGACCCTCAGCTTTATAAGAATCCCACCAAAGTGGCCGAGCTGACCAAGCGCCGCGACAACGCCAAGGCCAAGCTGGACGACGCCGAGGCGACCTGGATGACCCTGGCCGAGGAACTGGCGGCGGCGGAGGCGTGAGCTTCACCGGAGACATCGAGGGTTTAGGGTAAACCCTCGTGAACCAAGAAGTTTAGCGCTTCCGCGACACCTGTGGGCGCAGGGTGCCCGCCATGAGCACCGCCCATCCTCGCAACCATGTCGTGGCCAATCCGGAAGGTTTGTCCGCGTCCGTCGTCCTGGAAGCGTTCGCCGACTGGGTGAACGCCCGGATTGGCGAGGCCATGCGGATCGAGATGGACCTGGCGTTCCGCGACCGCCCTTTCGACATCGAGGTCGGCCGCGCGCCGCCCCTGGTCGGCTGGGAGCATAGGTTCATCCAGCCCGGCGCGGCCGCGCCGAAGGGCAAGATGTGGACCGTCTACCGTCTGCACGACCAGGAAGGCCGCCCCGCTCACCTGCCCCACTCGGGCGACATGGCCGAGGACCTGACGCCGCTGCTGGGCGAGTTGGGCTATCTGGGCGTGTTCGAGGACGGCGTGGCGATGTTCCCGGGCGTCGGCAAGCGCTAGCCGCCTATTGTGGTCCCAGGGCGGCGTTCCCTTGAACCTCCACGACAGCCTCGCCTAGACGGTGGCGGGGATCGGTTCGCTCATGGCCTGGGCCAGGGTGGACAGCAGCGACATCACCGTCAGCGGCTTGGGCGTCGCGCCGTCGAACACCGGGTCCAGCGGTCCCGACCGCACATCGGCCGAGAAGGCGATGATCGGCGCGCCGGCGCTGGGCCCCCGCTCGGCCCGGATCCGCTGGGCGGCCGAGACGCCGTCCAGCCGCGGCATGCGCAGATCCATCAGGATGGCGTCGTAGGTCTCCGCGGCCGCCGCGGCGACGCCCTCCTCGCCGTCTCGGGCCTCGGCGACCTCGACTCCGACCGCTTCAAGCACCGAACGGACCAGTTCGCGGTTGCCGGCGTTGTCATCGACCACCAGCACGCGGCTGCCCGGCGGCGGTAACGGAACGAGGTCGTCATGAGAGGCCTCATCGTCGGTCTGGGCGACATCGGCCGGAATCTCGAACCAGAAGCGCGCGCCCTTGCCCTCCTCGCTCTCGACACCGATCTCGCCGCCCATCAGTTCGACCAGCCCCTTCGAGATAGCGAGGCCCAGGCCGGCGCCGCCGTGCTGGCGGTTAAGGGCCGCGTCGATCTGCGAGAAGCGGGCGAACAGCAGCGCCTGATCCTCGGCCGCCACGCCGCGCCCGGTGTCGACCACGGCGACGCGCAGCCGGTTCTCGTGGTGAAAGGCGGCAAGGCTGACCTTGCCTGCGTCGGTGAACTTCACGGCGTTGCCGACCAGATTGACCAGCACCTGGCGCACGCGCTCGGGGTCGATCATCACCTGGGCCGGCAACGTCGCGAGGCCATCGGCGTCCAGGGTCAGGCCCTTGGCCATCGCCCCGGCGCTCGTCAGCTCCAGCACCTCGGCGACCAGATCGGCGACGCCGGTCGGTCGGACGTTCAGCGCGATGCGTCCGGCCTCCAGCCGCGAGAAGTCGAGGATGTCGTTGATCGTCGTCAGCAGGGTCTGTCCCCCGGCGGCGATGCGGTCGAGGTAGCGCCGGGCGCGCGGCGACAGGTCGGGCTCGTCGGCCGCCAGGTTGGCGAAGCCGATCACGGCGGTCAGCGGCGTGCGCAACTCGTGGCTCATATTGGCCAGGAACTCGCCCTTCACGGCGGCCGCGGTCTCGGCCTCGGCCCGGGCGGCGCGCAGGTCCAGCTCCAGGGTCTTGCGGGCGGTGACGTCGCGGATGATGTCGGTGATGCCGGTGGGGACGCCGGTCAGCGGGTCAAAGGCCAGGGTCGGCCGCGACTCCAGCCAGATCATGTCGCCGTCCTTGCGGAAGGCGCGGTACTCGACGGTGGCGGCCGGAGGGGCCAAGGCCGCGTCGCGGCACTCGCGCTGAACGCGGACCACCTCGCCGATCTTGGCCAGGTCGTCGGGGTGCAGGGTCTTCATATAGCCCGTGCCCAGCAGGTCCTCGGGCGGATAGCCCATGATCGAAAGGGCGGCCGGCGAGATGTAGGTCATCTGCCCGTGCAGGTCGCTGTGGGCGATGATGTCCAGGGCGCTCTCGGCCAGCAGGCGGAACTTGGCCTCGCTGCGTTCGGCCGCGGCGCTGGTCTCGACCAGCTCGGTTATGATCGCGCGGCGCTGGCGCTGGAAGGCGGCGACCGGCAGGGCGACGAAGGTCGAGACGGCCAGGAACAGCTGCAGCACGGCCGACTGCGTGGCCGGGCCCGACAGGATCAGGTGGATGGGTCCGTGGCCCGCGATGGTCAAGACGAGCGCGATCGCCGCCACCAGCACCACGCCCAGGACCGCGCCCAGCACCTCCTGGCGCCACGCCGCCAGCAACATGACTGGCGGCACCAGGAACAGGAACGGATACTTGGTTTGGCCGAAGACGGCGGCGGTCATCAGGCCGCAGGCGACGATCGACAGCGCCCCGTCGCGGGTCAGGGGGCGCTCGCGCAGATAGAATTTGGCCTTGAACAGGACCAGCAGGCAGGGGCCGACGGTCAACATGCCCAGGATGTCGTTCAGCACCCAGCCGGTGACGTTGCTCAGGAGGTCGCCGCCGCGCAGCAGCGTGTAGATCGACGACGCGGCGCCCCCCACGATCACCGGGGCCATGAACCCGCCCAGCAGGACGAAGGCCAGCATGTCGCGCGGTCGGCCCAGGTCGATCGCCTCGCCCGTCATACGGCGTACGGCGACCGCGGCCAGCAGCGCCTCGGAGATGTTCAGCGTCACCAGGATGGCGTTGATCGTCGGGCTGTCGCCCGCGTGGGCGCCGGCCGCCAGGGCGCCCAGAAGCCCGCCGACCACCAGAGCCGGCCAGCGCCGCGACGGCGACGACAGCAGACACGCGGCCAGGAAGCCGTTCGACAGCCAGATCGGCGAGATTTGACTATAAGCGCGGGGAATCTCGACGCAGAGATAGGCCAGGCCGGCAAAGCCAAATGCGACGCCCAAAGCGGCCAGAAGCGTGGCCGCTAAGTCATCGCGAGTCTTGGGCTCGATCGTTGGCTGGTCGACCATGCTCTGAACCGGCCGGTCAGGAATCTCCGGTGGATTCGGTTATTTCATCCGATCCGGGAAAACGCCAGAAAAGCTTGGCATAACGCGATTTCTAACCGCATTTGACCTCTTGGACGACGCCTGTGTCGGCGTTGAACAGGATGTTCAGGCGGTCGGCGCGGTAGTCCATCGTCACCGGGCAGGTCGTGCAGGCCACGCGCCAGCGGGAGGGGTCGACCGGAGCCGGCAGGCTGGTGCGCGACTTGCCGACGAAGGCCTGGGCGTCCTTCAGTCCGCACTGATCCTTGGCGGCCTCGGCGACCGGCGGCTTGGCGGGCAGCGCGATGGCCGGCGGCGCGGTGGGCGTGCTGGGCGGCGGCGGCGGGGCCGGCTCGGGCGCGCTGGAGCACGAGGCCAGGATCAGACCCAGCGCCATCGCCGACAGTACCCGCTTCATGCCTGCTTCTCCCAACCGCGTTCGGCGCCCTGGCGCCAGTAGGACACCGGATGCCCGGCCTTCTTGAAGACGGACCAGCGTCCGCGCGCCATGGCCAGCGCCTGATCATCCCGGCCGTCGAACAGCAGGATGCAGCGCGACACCCCGGTCAGATCGCCCGGCTCGGCGCCGTCGATCAGGAACAGCGCGTCACCGGCGTTCGGGTTGCCGTCCTCGGCGGTCAGCAGCACCGGCTGGCGCTCGGCCATCGGCTCGCTGGACAGGCCATGCGGCAGGAAGCTGTCCTCGCGCCAGGTCCAGAGGTGCTGGTCCAGCGCCTCGATGCGCCGAGGATCTCCGCCGCGCACCAGCGCCTTCCAGCCCCTGCCCAGCGTCTTTTCCAGAAGCTCGGGCAGCACCGCCTCGAGCGGCGAACGCTCCAGGTGGTAGAACCAGACCTCGCACGGCGCGGCGGTCATGCTCAGCCTTCGTAGGCGTCGGCGACGAGGCGGTTGAGCAAGCGAACGCCGTAGCCGGCCGCGCCGTCCGGCACGGTCGGGTCGGTCGAGGGCTTCTTCCATGCGACCGAGGCGATGTCCAGGTGCGCCCACGGCACGCCGTTGACGAACTTCTGCAGGAACAGGCCCGCCGTGATCGAGCCGGCCGGACGGCCGCCGATGTTCTTCATGTCGGCGATCGGGCTTTCGATCTGCTTCTCGTAGGCGGCCGGCAGCGGCAGGCGCCACAGGCTCTCGCGTTCGGCCTTGCCGGCGGCGAGAAGTTTTTCCGACAAGCCATCGTTATTGCTGAACAAACCGGCGTAGTCATGCCCCAGCGAGATGATGATCGCGCCGGTCAGGGTGGCTAGGTCGATCATGAACTGCGGCTTGAAGCGGTCCTGGCAGTACCAGAGGGCGTCGGCCAGCACGAGGCGGCCTTCGGCGTCGGTGTTGATGACCTCGATCGTCTGCCCCGACATCGAGGTGACCACGTCTCCGGGACGCTGGGCGTTACCGTCCGGCATGTTCTCGACGAGACCGAGAATACCGATGGCGTTGACCTTGGCCTTGCGGCCGGCCAGGGCGTGCATGACGCCGGTCACGGCGGCCGCGCCGCCCATGTCCCACTTCATGTCTTCCATGCCGTCGGCCGGCTTGATCGAGATGCCGCCGGTGTCGAAGGTGACGCCCTTGCCGACGAAGGCGATCGGCTGGGCCGATTTGTCGGCCGCGCCCGTCCACTTCATGATGACCAGCTGGCTCTCGCGGCGGCTGCCCTGGCCGACGCCCAGCAGGCTGCCCATCCCCAGCTCGGCCATCTGGGCCTCGCCGAGAACCTCGACCTCCAGGCCCAGGCTCTCCAGGCTCTTGGCGCGGGCGGCGAACTCTTCCGGATGCAGGATGTTGGCCGGCTCGGAAACGAGGTCGCGGCTGAAGACGATGGCGTCGGCCAGGGCGGCCAGCGGCTCATAGGCCTTCTGGGCCTTGACCGGATCGGCGGCGGCGACCTTCACCACCTGGACCGAGGGCTTCTTGTCGGCCTTCTCGGTGGTGCGGTACTTGTCGAAGCGATAAGCGGCCAGGCGCGCGCCGAAGGCGGCGCGGGCGGCGCTCTCCGCGTCAGCGCCCAGCTTCAGGACCAGCTCGGTGACGCCCGTGGTCTTGATGGCCTGATAGGCCGAGGCGGCGGCGGTCTCGACCGCTTCCGGCTCCACCGCGCCCGAACCGTCGACGCCGACCAGCACCAGGCGGGCGGCTTCCAGGCCATGGGGCGCGACGACGTCCAGCGTCTGGCCCTTGGCGCCGGTGAAGCGGCCGCCGGCGATGGCGCGCGCCAGGGCGCCGCCGGTCGACTCGTTGGCGGCCTTGGCCTCCGGCGACAGGGCCGCGCCCTCATGAGCCAGGACCGCGAGGGCGGCCGTGGCGCCGGCCTGGGTGTCGACGGGGACGAACTCGATACGCATGCCGCGCTCCTGCAGTTGGGCGACTTCTATGTGACGCGTCACGACGCGCCGCCACTCAATCTTGAACTAGGCGGCATAGTCCAATGCCGCGCCATAGAAAAGGCTCCGTTGGGCCGCACTCGGCACAGCTAAGTCAGGTCCCCCGTTGTGTCGACGCGAAGCCCCCGTGTAGAACGACCCATCTTCGGGGTTCGTCCCACGAATCCATCCGCCCGAACCCCCACTCGATGCGCCTCATAGAACGCTATCTCTTCCGGCAGTTGCTAGGCCCGACGCTGCTGGCGACGGCGGCCCTGGTGGCGCTCGCGCTGTTGGCGCGCAGCCTGTCGGAGTTCGACGTGCTCGTGGAACAGCGCCAGAGCGCGCTGGTGTTCCTGAAGATCATCGTCCTGGCCCTGCCCCAGCTTCTCGGCATCATGATGCCGCTGGCCCTGTTCGTGGCCGCGCTGGTGGCGCTGAACCGTCTGCACACCGAGCAGGAAATCGTCGTCTGCTTCGCCGGCGGCATGAGCCGCTGGAGCGTCATCTCGCCAGCCATGCGCCTGGCGGTAATCGCGGCCCTGGTGTCGCTGGTCTCGGGCCTGTGGCTGCAGCCCTGGAGCGCCCGCCAGATCCGCGAGACGTCCTTCGACATCAAGACCGATGTCGCCTCGACGCTGGTCCAGCCAGGCCAGTTCACCGAACCGGGTCCGGGCCTGACGGTCTATGCCCAGTCGATCGACCGCGACAACAAGATCCAGAACCTGTTCATCCACCAGGACACGGCCAACGGCGGCGCCTCGACCTATTCGTCGCGCGAAGCCGAGATCGCCACCCGCCGGGGCGAGCCGGTGCTGATCATGCGCCATGGCTCCAACCAGCAGTTCTCGCGCCAGGGCGTGCTGCAGTACACCTCGTTCGACGAGTACACCTTCGACCTCTCCAGCCTGTCGCACACCGACGAGCTGCTGCACTACAAGATCGCCGACCGCTATCCGCACGAGTTGTTCTTTCCCGACCTGACCCAGGACTGGGAGCAGCGGAACAAGGGCAAGCTGCTGGCGGAAGGCCATTCGCGCTTCGCCGCCCCGCTCTACAACATCGCCCTGATGACCATGGCCCTGGCGGCCGTGCTGGGCGGCTCGTTCAGCCGCATGGGCTACGGCAAGCGGATGGCCGCCGTCGGCGCCGCCGCGGCCGTGGTCCGCATCGTCGGCTTCGGCGTGCAGGCCGCGTGCGAGGACAACGCCTGGCTGAACGTCCTGCAGTACATGGCGCCGCTGGCCGCCACGTGGTGGGGCCTGTCGCAGGTCTTCCGCCAGAAGGTCTCGCCGCGCCGCGCCGCCCGGATGGCCAAGGCCGCCCCCGCCCTGTCGGGGGCCGCGTGATGCTGACCATGGGCATGCTGGAACGCTACGTCCTCAAGCGCACCATGAGCGCCCTGGTGGCGGCCCTGGCCGTGCTGGGCGCGATGGTGATGCTGATCGCCTTCGTCGACATCGCCCGCAACGTCGGCACGCGGGCGGACGCCAGTTTTTTCCAGCTTCTGTATCTGACCTTCCTGCAGGCTCCCGCCACCATCCTGGTGCTGGCCCCGTTCGTCTTCCTGTTCGGCACCATGTGGGCCTTCGTCGAGCTGAACCGGCGCAGCGAGCTGATCGCCATGCGCGCGGCCGGGGTCTCGGCCTGGCGGTTCATCATGCCCGCCGCGATGGCCTCGTTCTTCATCGGACTGCTGAGCATCACCCTGCTCAACCCGCTGACCACGGCCATGACCGCCAAGTTCGAGACCGAGCGCGATCGGGTCATGAATGGCTACCTGAAAGAGGCCCCCAAGGGCACCTGGCTGCGTCAGGGCGACGACAAGACCCAGATCGTCATCCGCGCCCGGGACCGGGACCTGATCGACGGCTCGGTGCGCCTGCGGGGCGTGTCGCTGTTCGTCTACACCCTGAACAACAAGGGCGTGATGGACTTCACCCGCCGCATCGAGGCCAATGAGGCGCGGCTTGAGCCGGGCTTCTGGCGCTTGACCGGCGTGCGCGAGGCCACGCCCGGCGCCGGGGCGATCCGCTCCGACAGCCTGTCGATCCCCTCCAATCTCGACGACCGCACCGCGTCGGAGCGCTTCAATACGCCCCAGGCCGTGGCCCTGTGGCGGCTGCCCGCGACGATCCAGCGGACCGAGGACGCCGGCTTTTCGGCCGCGCCGTTCAAGCTGCGGCTGCAGCAGGACCTGGCCACGCCGATCCTGTTCGCCGCCATGTCGGTGCTGGCGGCGGCCTTTTCGCTTCGCCTGATGCGGCTTGGCGGCCTGGCCGCCCTGGCCGGTTCTGGCGTCGCGCTGGGCTTTGGGTTCTTTTTCTTCAACGAGCTATGCAGCACCTTGGGCAAGGCCGACGTTCTGGCCCCGTTCATCGCCGCATGGACACCGCCAACCGTCGCGCTTTTGGCGGGCTTCACTTTGCTTTGCTATACGGAAGATGGGTGAGTCATTGCTGCCAGGGTCATTCATGACTGAAACGCGTCCCAGCGTCCCGTCCGCCTGCCGCGCGCTGCTGTTCAGCGGCGCGGCCTGGCTGGCGTTCGCCTGCGCGGGCGCGGCCCACGCTCAGCAAAGCCTGGCCACGATCCCGCCGACGCCGGTGGTTCCCGCCGCCCCTTCCGACGGCCTGACGGACGAGGGCTATTACCTCGAATCCGACCTGCTGATCCGGGACGACGTCAACCAGATCATGACGGCGCGCGGCAAGGTGCAGAGCCGCTATCAGGGCCGCACGCTGCGCGCCGACGAGGTGATCTACAACGCCAAGACCGGCGAGATCACGGCCAACGGCCACGTCCAGCTGATCAATCCGGACGGCACCGCCGAGTTCGCCGATCACATGGAAGTCGACAAGGACATGAAGGCGGGCTTCGCCCAGAACTTCGCGGCCCGTCTCGACCAGAACATGAAGATCGCCTCGGTCACGGCCGTGCGGCGCAACGCCAACATCCAGGAACTGAACCGGGCGATCTACACCCCCTGCGAGGTCTGCGCCGAAAAGCCGACGCCGACCTGGTCGGTCTCGGCCGACAAGATCGTGCAGGATAAGCAGAAGCAGCTGATCTACTACAAGAACGCCACCATCCGTCTGTGGGGCGCGCCGATCCTGTACATGCCATTGTTCTGGCATCCGGATCCGCAGGCCAAGCGCAGCTCGGGCTTCCTAGCGCCGAAGATCGACTTCTCCAAGGGCCGGGGCACCTCGTACAACCAGCCCTACTATTACGTGATCTCACCGTCGTCGGACGTGATCATCGCCCCGCAGATCAGCACGGGCGTCAATCCGTTCCTGAACGTGAACTACCGCAAACGCTTCTACTCGGGGGCGATCGAGGCGCGCGGCGGCTTCACCTACGACAAGGACTTCGACATTCACGGCGACCGATTCGGTCAGTCGACCGCCCGCAGCTACATCCTGGCCAACGGCAAGTTCGACATCAACGAGAAGTGGAAGTGGGGCTTCACGGCCGAGCGCGTCTCCGACGCCCTGCTGTTCGACAAGTACAAGATCAACGACGTCTATGTGCAGCGTGGCCTGTTCACGAGCGACGACCACCGTCTGACCTCGCAGATCTACGCCACCCGCCAGGACGCCCGGTCGTGGTTCTCGGTGACGGCCGTCTCGATCCAGGGCCTGCGCGTCGTGGGCATCAATCCGACGACCAACTCGGCGAACGCCTTCGAGAACAGCGGCGCCTTCCCGTTGATCGGCCCGCTGGTCGAAGCCCGCTGGGAACCCGACACCCCGGTCCTGGGCGGTCGTCTGCGCCTGCAAGGCTCGGGCGTCATGCTCAACCGCTCGGAGTCGCAATACGGCGAACCGCCCTACTACCTGCCCGACTACAAGGGCCAGAACGGTGTCGATTCCAGCCGCGCCAGCTTCAAGGCCGACTGGCGCTCCAGCACCATCGTCGGCAACGGCCTGAAGGTCTCGCCCTTCGCCCAGGCCCGCGGTGACGCCTATTCGATCAAATCGTACATCACGCCGGCCGCGGCGGCCTTGGGCGACAGCGACAACGACACCTACACCCGCGCCCTGGGCGTGGGCGGCGTGGACCTGAGCCTGCCGTTCTACAAGCCGCTGAAGAACGGCGGCAACGTCGTGCTGGAGCCCCTGGCTCAGGTGGCCGTGGGTTCGGACAGTTCGCGCGTGCCCACCATCGTGGCCCGCAACGGGACCACGACCTACCTCTACAACGAGGACAGTGCGACGCTGGAGTTCGACGAAACCAACCTTTTCTCGGCCAACAAGTCGCCTGGCTTCGACCTCTATGAGGGCGGCCAGCGCCTGAACCTCGGCGGCCGCGCCACCTACACCCTGCCGGGCGGCCGCAGCGGCAGCATTCTGGTGGGCCGCAGCTTCCGGTCGAAGTTCGATCCCCTCCTGCCGGCCCGCACCGGCCTGCAGGAAAAGTCGTCCGATTGGGTGGTGGCCGCGACGGTCACGCCGGTCCGCGGCATCACCGCCTTCGCCCGCACGCGCCTCGACTCGGACACCCAGGAGATCAAGCGCCTGGAAACCGGCGTCGACGCCTTCACCACCCGTGGCTACGCCTCGGTCCGCTACCTGAAGGACGAGCTCGATTCCAACGGCAGCCGCCAGGAGAGCTTCGAGGCCCGCGGCGAACTGAAGGTGACCAAGCACTGGTCGCTGACCACCTACGGCGCGCGCGACATGGTCGCCGACGTCTGGCGCCGCCGCGACCTCGGCGTCGCCTACCAGGACGACTGCATCCGCATCGACGTGATCTACCAGCAGCAGGACCGCTACGCCTCGACGGCCACCGGTCTGCGCCTGCAGCCTGACCATACGATCGTGTTCAGCCTTTCGTTCGCCACATTGGGCGCAGCAGGATACGTGACCAAATGAGTGAACACGGCTTGGGGGGGCGTGCCGCGTCCGCGCGCGTCCGCCCGGTGTGTCTCGGGGGCGACGACCGCTCGGTCGACCAGGGGGAAACGTCAGATTTGGCGTTCGTCACTTCGGAAAACGTGATAACCGACCGCGCCCGCCGGGTGCGGCCAGGGACTAGAGGAACGACACTATCCATGCGGTCTGCGCGTAGCGTCACGACTTTCGCGGCCGGCGCCGCGTCCATTCTCGCCCTGACCGTGGCGAGCCTCGGCCTGCCCGCGCAAGCTCTTCAGGCGCAAGAGGCGGCTCCGCCTCAGGTCGCGGCCCCGCCGGCTCCGGCCGCCGCGCCGCCGGCGCCCGCCAACCCGCTGTCGGAAAGCGTGGCGGCGGTCGTCAACGACGAGATCGTCTCCAGCTATGACCTGATGCAGCGCATGCGCCTGCTGATGGCCACCTCGGGCATGCAGGCCACCCCGGAGAACCTGCCGCAGATCGAGCAGGAAGCCCTGCGCTCGCTGATCGACGAGCACCTGCAGATGCAGGAGCTCAAGCGCGTCGAGAAGCAGCAGAAGATCTCGATCATCTCGACCGACAAGGAAGTCGACGAGCAGATCGGCGACATCGCCCAGTCCAACAAGATGACCGCCGAGCAGCTGAAGCAGTCGCTGGTCCAGCAGGGCATCGGCCTGGACACCTGGCGCGCCCAGCTGCGCGCCGACTCTTCGTGGCAGGGCTGGATCCAGGGCCGCTACGGTTCGCGCCTGCGCATCGGCGAAGACCAGATCAAGGCTTATCAGCGCCGCCTGGCCGACGCGGCGGCCAAGCCGCAGTACCAGGTCAGCGAGGTCTTCCTCGACGCCGCCCGCGTCGGCGGGATGGAGGTGGCGACCAACGGCGCCGCCCAGCTGGTCAACCAGATGCAGCAAGGCGCGCCCTTCGCCGCTGTCGCCCGCCAGTTCTCGGCCTCGGCCACGGCCGCCAACGGCGGCGACGTGGGCTGGGTCAGCCCGGGCGAGATGCCGCCGGAAGTCGACGCCGCGCTCGAAGAACTGCGCCCCGGCCAGCTGTCCAAGCCGATCGCGGTCAAGGACGGCGTCTATATCGTCTATCTGCGCGACAAGCGCGCCGGCTCGAAGACCGCGATCGTCGACCTCAAGCAGGTCGCCGCCCCGCTGGCCGCCGACGCCACCGAGGCCCAGGTCGCTGCGGCCACCAAGCTGCTGACCGACCTGAAGCCCAAGATCGCCAACTGCACGAGCCTGGAAGCCACCGCCGGCAAGGTGGATGGCCTGGTCGCCGGCGACCTCGGCGAGGCCGAGATCACCGACCTGGCCCCCGCCTTCCAGGAAGCGGCCAACAAGCTGGACGTCGGCCAGATCTCGGATCCGATCCGCACCGACGCCGGCATGCACCTGATCGCGGTCTGCGGTAAGCGCCAGGGCGGCGCCAACGCCCCGTCGCACGATCAGATCGAGAACCGCCTGCGCGGCCAGCAGCTGGCGCTGATCTCCAAGCGCTACCTGCGCGACCTGCGCAACCAGGCGACCATCGAGACCCGATAGGCCAGAACCCAGTGACACTCCGCCCGCTCGCCCTCAGCGCTGGTGATCCCGCCGGCGTCGGCGCGGAGATCATCGCCAAGGCCTGGGCCGCCCTGCGCCAGGACGGTCCGGTCTTCGTGGTGGTGGGCGACGCCCAACTGCTGGCCTCGGCCGGCGGCGGGGTGAAGGTCCGCGCCGTGACGGGTCCCCACGAGGCCGCGGGCGTCTTCGCGCAAGCCCTGCCGGTTATCGACATCCCCCTGCTCTCCCCGGTCGTCTCGGGCCAGCCCTCGCCGACCTATGCGCCGCAGGTGATCCGCTGGATCGAGACCGGCGTGGGCCTGGCCTTGTCCGGCGCCGTCTCGGGCCTGGTCACCGCGCCGATCGCCAAGGCCCCGCTCTACGAGGCCGGCTTCAAGTTCCCCGGCCACACCGAGTTCCTGGCCGAGCTGACCGCCGCGGCGACCTTCGACGGCGCGCGCGGTCCGGTGATGATGCTGGCCGCCGGCGACCTGCGGGCGACGCTGGTGACCATCCACACCGCCATCGCCAAGGTCCCGGCCGCCCTGACCGTCGAGAGCATCGTCAACAGCGGCCTCGTCACCGCCCAGGCCCTGCGCCAGGACTTCGGCGTCGAGCGGCCCCGCCTGGCCGTCGCCGCCCTAAACCCGCACGCCGGCGAAGGCGGAGCCCTGGGTCGCGAGGAGATCGAGATCATCGCCCCGGCCGTCCGCACCCTGAAGGACCTGGGCGTCGACGCCTTCGGGCCAGCCCCGGCCGACAGCCTGTTCCACCCGGCCGCCCGCCTCGGCTACGACGGGGTGCTGTGCATGTACCACGACCAGGCCCTGATCCCGGTCAAGATGCTGGACTTCTGGGGCGGCGTGAACATCACCCTGGGGTTGCCGATCGTGCGCACCTCGCCCGACCACGGCACCGGCTTCGACATCGCTGGACGCGGCCTCGCCCGTCCCGATAGCCTGATCGCCGCCATCAAGCTGGCGGCCGACATCGCCGCCCGCCGGGGCGCCTGAAAGATAGAGACGATGAGCCTGGCCGACCTGCCGCCCCTGCGCGAGGCCCTGGAGCGCCACGACCTGCTGGCGCGCAAGAGCTTCGGCCAGCACTTCCTGCTGGACCTGAACATCACCCGCAAGATCGCCCGCCTGGCGCAAATCGGCGAAGGGGATGTCGTGGTCGAGGTCGGTCCGGGCCCCGGCGGCCTGACCCGCGCCCTGCTGGAGACTGGCGCCAGGGTCGTGGCCATCGAGAAGGACAGCCGCTTCCTGCCCCTGCTGTCCGACCTCGCCGAGGTCGCCGACGGCCGCCTGGAGCTGGTCGAGGGCGACGCCCTGAAGGTCGACGCGCTGAAGGCCGCCGGCGGGCCGGCTCACGTCGTCTCCAACCTCCCCTACAACGTCGGCACCCAGCTTCTGATCAACTGGCTCACGGGGCCCTTCAAGCCGCTGTCGATGACCCTGATGTTCCAGAAGGAAGTCGCCGACCGCATCGTCGCGCATACCGACGACGACGCTTACGGCCGCTTGGCCGTGATCTCCCAGGTGCTGTGCGACGCCAAGACGGTCATGGACCTGCCCGCCAAGGCCTTCACACCGCCGCCCAAGGTCGCCTCGGCCGTGGTTCGCCTTGTGCCCAAGGCGGACCCGCCGCCGGCCGACCTGATCGCCGCCCTCGAACGCGTCACCGCCGCCGCCTTCGGTCAACGCCGCAAGATGCTACGCTCCAGCCTCAAGGGGCTGGGCGGCGGCGAGCTGTGCGAAAAGGCCGGCATCAGCCCCGACGCCCGCGCGGAGGTCATCGACCTGGCCGGCTTCCTGGCGCTGGCGCGGGCGAGCCTGAGCCAAGCTTCAGCTTAGGTTCATCTGGACGGATGCTTCCTGGCTAAACACCGCCAGGGAGGCTCCCATGATCGTCCGCCTGTCCATCGCCTGCGCCCTGCTCGGCTTCTCGGCCCTGGCGATCTTGGTCTAGGCGCCCTCGAACGCCGCGATGATCGGGCACGGGCCAGTGTCGGACGCCGCGCAGGCGCGCGCCAGCTTGTCGAGGGAGGCCCGCGCCGCCCGCAGTTCGGCGATCTTCTCATCCAGCGCCGCGATCCGTTCCCGCGCCAGGGCCCTGGCGCGCGCGCGGTCCTCGCCGGAGTCCAGCGCCAGCAACTCGCCGATCTGTTCCAGCGTGAACCCGGCGCCCTGCGCGGCGCGAATGAACTTCAGCCGCCGTAGGTCCTCGGCGTCGTAGCGCCGAATGCCGCCGGACAGCGCCGAACCGCCGGACTTGTCGGGCGTTCGCAACAGACCCCGCCGCTGGTAGTAGCGCACCGTCTCCACCCCGACTCCGCCTTCGCGCGCCAAGGTCGCGATCGTGTTGGCCATGCCTTGACTCCGTACCATGGTACGGACCCCACATGGGGCGGACCCAGTCGCGCGCCAAGGAGTTCAAGCGATGAGTCCCGTGAAAACCGCCGTGTTGTATCGCATGGTCATGCCCGGGCACGTCTGCCCCTATGGCCTGAAGGCGATGCACCTGCTGAAGGCCAAAGGCTATGTCGTCGAGGATCATTGGCTGAAGACTCGCGCCGAGACCGACGCCTTCAAGGCCGAGCACGACGTCAAGACCACGCCCCAGGCCTTCATCGACGGACAGCGGATCGGCGGTTACGACGATCTGCGCCGACATTTCGGCGCGAGGGTCCGCGATCCCAAGGCGCTGACCTACACCCCGGTGATCGCCGTCTTCGCCGTCGCCGCCCTGATCGCCCTGGCGGCCAGCCAGGCGGCCTTCCATACGCCCCTGACGGCGCAGGCCGCCGAGTGGTTCGTGGCCTTCTCCATGAGCCTGCTGGCCATGCTCAAGCTGCGCGACGTCGAGACCTTCTCGACCATGTTCCTGAACTACGACCTGCTGGCCCGCCGCTGGGTTCCATACGGCTATGTCTATCCTTTCGCCGAGCTGACGGCCGGGGTGTTGATGGCGGCCGGCGTGCTGACGGGATTTGCCGCGCCCTTGGGCCTGTTCATCGGCGGCGTGGGCGCGGTTTCGGTGTTCAAGGCGGTCTATATCGACAAGCGCGAGCTGAAATGCGCCTGCGTTGGCGGAGACACCAACGTGCCGCTGGGTTTCGTGTCCCTGACCGAAAATTTGCTGATGGTGGCGATGGCCCTCTGGATGCTGACCCGTCACCACGGCTAATCTGCCCCGAAATCTATTGACGGTGGGGCCGGCGCTCTCGAGCCTTGGCCAGGCGAAGTGGGGCGAATGTGACTATCAAAAGCGCGGTGAAGGCGCCATCGACGGTTGCGCGGCGCTTGCTCTTCATGGCGCTGACCCTCGCGGCCCCCGCCATCCTGCTGATGGGCGCGCTGGCGGCCCAGCAGTATGCGGAGGGTCAGCGCCGCTTCTCCACCCAGTTGATCGCCATGACCCGGGCCCTCTCCCTGGCCACCGATCGCCAGATCGGCCAGGGACAGAGCATTCTGCAAGGCCTGGCCGTCTCGCCCGCCCTGGCCCAAGGCGACCTCGCCACCTTCGAAAAGCAGGCTCGCGAGGCCGTGGAGGGGCGCGAAGGCTGGATCGTGCTGATGACCCACGACGCCCAGTTGATCAACACGCGGATAGCCCCGGGCCGGCCGACGCCCTACGCCCCCGTCTCGCCCACGTCCTGGCGCGAGATGACCACGGGCAAGTCGAACGTCAGCAACCTGATCCCGCGCCGGGGGGCCGGTCCGATCATCGGCGTGAACATGCCCGTCCTGGTCAACGGCAAGCTGCTGGTGCTGGCCTATATGCAGCAACCGGCGGCCTTCCACGCCCTGATGACCGCCCAGACGTTTCCCGAGACCTGGACCGCCAGCATCGTCGACCGCAACGCGGCCCTGGTGGCGCGCTCGCGTGATCAGGAAAGTATGGTGGGCAAACACGCCAGCCTGGACATGCGCCAGGCCATGGCGCGGGCGAACGACGGCGTCGTGCGGACCCACACCCTCGACGGCGTCCAGACCCTGTCGGCCTTCAGCCGCTCGCCGACCTATGGGTGGACCTTCATCGTCGGGGTGCCGCGCGAGGAGCTGAACAGGACGGTGCTGACCTCGCTAGGCCCCGCCATCGCCGGCGCCGCCCTGCTGATCGCCCTGGGCGTGGCGGCGGCGCTCGCCTTTGCCCGCCCCATCTCGCGCGACGTCCGGGGCCTGGTGGCCGAGGCCGAGGCTCTGGCCTCCGGCCGGCCGCTGGATCCGGCCCCCTCGCACCTGCAGGAGATCGCCGAGGTGCGCGGCTCGCTGCGGGCCGCCGCCGCCATCCTGCGGGCGCGTGACGACGACGCCCGCCGCGCCGCCGAGCGCCAGCAGCTGATGATCAACGAGCTGAACCACCGGGTGAAGAACACCCTGGTGGTGGTCCAGTCCCTCGCCCGCCACAGCCTCCGTGAAGGCGACCAGAACGGCCTCGCCCAGTTCAACGATCGCGTCTACGCCCTGGCCTCCGCCCACGACCTGCTCACCCGCCGCAACTGGGAAGGCGCGGACCTGGGCGAGTTGCTGGCCGAGGCGCTGAAACCCTATGCCAGCCAGGTGAGACTGGACGGGCCGCCCCTGCCCCTGGCGCCGAACGCCGCCCTCGCCTTGGCGATGATCTTTCACGAGTTGGCCACGAACGCCTCGAAATACGGCGCGCTGTCGATCGAGACCGGCCAAGTCGCCGTATCCTGGAGTCTGGGCGGCCATACCCTGTTGACCGTCGAGTGGCGCGAACGCGGCGGCCCGCTGGTCAGGCCGCCCGAACGCGGCGGGTTCGGCTCGCGCCTGATCGCCGCCAGCCTCAAGGGCGACCTGGCCGGCTCGGCGACCTTCGACTACGCCCCCGAGGGCCTGACCTGCGTGATGAGCATCATCGCGCCCCCCCAGGCCTCTTTGGCGAAAGGCGCCGCCTGAGCGGGCGAAGCCAAGACCGATCGTCGCAGCGCCCCCTTGTCGCCTTGGCTTGGCCACAGCGCGTCTGCAATAGCTCTCTCAATCATCTTTGTTTGACGCGCGATGGCCGCCGAACCCGGCGTCCACTTTCGGCTATCGCGCTCCCGAGGAAGTAGCGATGGATCTGACATTCCTGATCGGAGCCGTTCTGGGCTCGGGGCTCTTCATCGCGTTCGGCCGACCGCCGGCCGAAAAACTGATCGCCCTCGTGCAGGCGCGCATACGCGGGAACTAACGTGACCGTCCGGGACTTGATTGGGCAAGGCCGCACAGGGCGGCCGCTCACGGAGTCCCTACGATGTCCATTCTCGCCTGGCTCCTTCTGGGCCTGATCGCTGGCTTCATCGCCAGCAAGCTCGTCAACCGTTCCGGCAGCGGCGTGCTGCTCGATATCGTGCTCGGCATCGTCGGCGCGTTCGTCGGCGGCTGGCTGTTCAATCAGTTCGGCAATGGCGGCGTGTCGGGTTTCAACCTGTACAGCCTCGCCGTCGCCACGATCGGCGCCGTCGTCATCCTGGCGCTGTACCACCTGATCTTCGGCCGTCGCGCGCTTTAGGGCGAACGGCCTCGGCGGCGGGTGAAAGCCCGCCGCCGAGCTTAGATCTCTTCCTTGAGAAGGTCGCCCACCAGGTCGCCGATCCACGGGTTACGAGCCCGCTTCAGACGTTCGGCGTGATAGATGTGGGCCAGGTCCGAATAGGCCCGATCGAAATCCTCGTTGAGAATGACGTAGTCGAAGCGCTCCCAGTCGGCGACCTCGTCCTTGGCGCGCGACAGACGGCGATGGATGACCTCCTCGCTGTCCTGGCTGCGCGCGTGCAGGCGGCGGCTCATCTCGGCCAGCGACGGCGGCAGGATATAGACCAGCACGCTGTCTTCCCCGGCCTGGGCATGGACCTTCATGGCGCCCTGGAAATCGATGTCGAACAGGGCGCTTTCGCCCCGCTCCAGGGCCTGCATGATCGGCGGCTTGGGGCTGCCGTAGAAGTTTCCGTAGACCTCGGCCCACTCCAGGAACGCGTCCTGGTCGATCATGGCCTGAAACGCTTCGCGGGTGACGAAGTTATAGTCGCGGCCATCGTGCTCGCCCGGCCGCGGCTCGCGCGTGGTGTAGCTGATCGACAGGTGCAGGTCGTTGTGGTCGGCCACCAGGCGGCGGGTCAGCGAGGTCTTGCCGACGCCCGAGGGCGCGACGACCATCAACAGCAGGCCGCGGGTATTGTGGTGGGGTTTATTCAACGTTCTGGACCTGCTCGCGGAACTGTTCGATCACGGCCTTCAGCTCCAGACCGATCGCGGTCAGAGCGGTCAGGGCCGATTTCGAGCAGAGGGTATTGGATTCTCGCATAAATTCCTGGGAGAGGAAGTCGAGCCTGCGGCCCGACGCGCCCTCGCCGCAAAGAAGCGCGCGTGCGGCCGCGACGTGGCTGGCCAGACGGTCGAGCTCCTCGCGCACGTCGGCCTTCACGGCCTGGACGGCGGCTTCCTGGACGATGCGCTCTTCGGAAGCGGCCTCGCCGATCAGATCGGCCATGCGGCGGGCGAAGCGATCCTTCAGAATGGCGGGCTGACCGGAGGCCTCGTGTTCGGCCTGGCGGGTCAGATCCTCGATTCTGTCGATCAGGCCGTTCAGCACCGGATCGAGGGCCGCGCCTTCCTCCAGGCGGGCGATTTTCAGGCCATCAAGGGCCTGGCCGATCGAGGCGGCCATGCCGGCCTCGACGGCGGCGCGGGTCTCGGCGTCGTCCTCGTCCTCGCGGGCCTCGATGACGCCCTTCAGGGCCAGCAGGCCGTCCAGGGCGGGCTTGGCGACCATGCCGGTGGCCACATAGGGCCCACCGGCGGTCAGATAGCGCTCCAAGACCGCTATATTGACCTGGGTCTCGCCCGAGGTCTCGGCGCGCTTGGCCTGGACGTTGAGCGTCAGCTGGCCACGCTGGAAGCGGCCTTGGGAGCCTTCACGCGCGGCGCGCTCCAGGCTCTCGAAGCCGGGCGGACCGCGAAAGCGGGTCTCGAGATTGCGGCCGTTGACGCTGCGGGCCTCGACCGCCCAGGTCCAGGCGCCGTGGGCGCCTTCGACCCGGGCGAAGCCCGTCATCCCCGAAATCGACATGCCTAGCCCCCCGCCAGCGGCTTGGCGGCCGGCGGGGCCGCAACCACGGGCGCGCCGGCGCCGGCGCGGTTGCGTTCGATCTGGCGCCACTTGGCGACGTTGGCGTTGTGCTGCTCCAGCGTCGAGGCGAACACGTGGCCGCCCGTGCCGTCGGCGACGAAATAGAGGTCGTTGGTCCTGGCCGGGTTCAGCGCCGCCTCCAGGGCCGCGCGGCCTGGGTTGGCGATCGGCGTCGGCGGCAGGCCTTCGATCCTGTAGGTGTTGTAGGGCGTGAACGCATCCAGCTCGGACCGGCGCAGGCCGCGGCCCAGCGGACGGCCGCGCGAGATGCCGTAGATCACGGTCGGGTCGGTATCCAGGCGCATGCCGGTGCGCAGCCGGTTGATGAACACCGCGGCCACCTGCGGCCGCTCCCCCTTCACGCCCGTCTCCTTCTCGACGATCGAGGCCATGATCACGGCCTCGTCCTTCGACTGGTAGGGCAGGCCCGACTGGCGGTTGGCCCACAGTTGGTTCAGCAGCTTGTCGCGGTCGTCCATCATCCGCTTGAGCACGGCGGCGCGGTCCTCGCCGCGCTGGACCTCGTAGGTCTCGGGCAGGATCGCGCCCTCGGGCGGGGTCGCGGCGCTGCCTTCCAGGATGTCCGACTTGGCCAGGATGTCCATGACCATGTCCGAGGTCAGGCCTTCGGGAATGGTGATCCAGTGGCGGACGATACGGCCGTGGCGGACGGCGTCCAGCACCTGGGCCATCGAGGCGCGGCTGGCGAACGCGTATTCGCCGGCCTTCAGCGTCCGGGCCGCGCCCGTGACCTTGGCGGCGGTCATGAAGATCGACGAGGAGCGGATCACCCCGCCCCGCTCCAGGCTGGAGGCGATCTCCGGCAGGCTGGCGCCCTTGCGCAGGACGACGGTGGTCTTGTCGCCGGCCTTGGCGGCGGGACCGGGGCCGTTATAGATCCAGGCCGCGCCGAGCAAGGCGACCATGCCGATCACGGCCAGAGTCGCGACGGCGCCGAAGACGGCGCGGATCAGCCGCCGCCCCACGGATGCGGTTTCGCGACGGTTCGCCCGAGCAGGCGAGCGCTTGGGCGCGCGGGAGGCGGACGGCTTCTTACTCACGAGACCTTCTTGAACACCACGGTGGCGTTGGTGCCGCCAAAGCCGAAGCTGTTGGACACCGCCACGTCGATCTTCATCGGCACGGCCTTGTTCGGCGCCAGGTTCATGGCGACGTGAACGTCGGGATTGTCGAGGTTGATCGTCGGCGGGGCGATCTGGTCGCGGATCGCCAGGATCGAGAAGATCCCCTCGATCGCGCCGGCCGCGCCCAGCAAGTGGCCCGTCATCGACTTGGTCGAGGACATGACGACGTTCTTGGCGTGGTCGCCCAGGAAACGCTCGACGGCGCCGGCTTCCAGGCCGTCGGCCATGGTCGAGGTGCCGTGGGCGTTGATGTAGTCGATGTCCGAGGGCTTGAGGCCCGCGTCCTTGATCGCCGACGCCAGCGCCCGGCCGCCGCCTTCGCCGTCTTCCGACGGCGCGGTGATGTGGTGGGCGTCGCCCGACAGGCCATAGCCGACCACTTCGGCGTAGATCTTCGCCCCGCGCGCCTTGGCGTGCTCGTATTCTTCCAGCACGAGGGCGCCGGCGCCCTCGCCCATCACAAAGCCGTCGCGGTCCTTGTCATACGGACGCGAGGCCTTTTCGGGGGTGTCGTTCCAGTCGGTGGAGACGGCGCGGCAGGCGATGAAGCCGGCGATGCCGACCTTGCAGATCGCCGCTTCGGCGCCGCCGGCCACCATCACGTCGGCGTCGCCGTACTTGATCAGGCGCATGGCGTCGCCGATGGCGTGGGCGCCGGTGGCGCAGGCCGTCACGACCGCGTGGTTGGGGCCCTTGAAGCCGTACTTGATCGAGACCTGGCCCGAGATCAGGTTGATCAGGGCCGAGGAGATGAAGAACGGGCTGACCCGGCGGGGCCCCTTGGCTTCCAGCTCGAGCGCGGTGTCGGCGATCGTCGACAGGCCGCCAATACCCGAACCGAGGATGACGCCCGTGCGCCACCGGTCCTCGTCGGTCTCCGGAACCCAGCCCGAATCCTTGACGGCCTCGTCGGCCGCGGCGATGCCGTACAGGATGAAATCGTCCACGCGCTTCTGGTCGCGCGGGCTCATGGTCAGGTCGGGGTTGAACGAGCCCTCGACATCCGGACCGCCGCCGCCGCGTCCATCGACGCGCGGAACCTCGCAGGCGACCTTGCAGGCATAGTCGGTCGGATCGAAGGCCGTGATGCGGTTGGCGCCGGACTTGCCGGCGAGGATGTTCTTCCAGGTAACGTCAACGCCGTGGCCCAGAGGGGTCAGCAGGCCGATACCCGTGACGACAACTCTACGCATGGATCACTCCCAAACCTTCGATGCGGGACGCGGGATGTGGGGAACTTCCCCTGTCCACGCCAGCCGCGAATCCCTGGCCTAAAGTATTTTGAGCCTCAAACGAAAACCGCCGCGCGCACGATGGCAAGAGCCCGTGCGACGCGGCGGAAATGGTCAGGTTCGACTAGCGAACTCGACGCCTTTTAGGCGGTCTTTTCCGTGATGAACTTCACGGCGTCGCCAACGGTCTGGATGTGCTCGGCGGCGTCGTCCGGGATTTCGATGTCGAACTCTTCTTCGAACGCCATCACCAGCTCAACGTTGTCGAGGCTGTCGGCGCCCAGATCATCGATGAAGGAAGCCTTCTCGGTGACCTTCTCGGGATCGGCATCCAGGTGTTCGATGACGATCTTACGCACGCGCTCGAGAATGTCGGACATTCTGTTCAGTCCCTCATTATGAAATTTCGGCCCTCGGACATTGAGGCTGCGCCTCGCGGTCCGCGGGAAGTGTCGGGCTCCGCCTATCATGTTCCTTTTCGGCTTGCTAGCGGCAGACCGAAGGAGCGACGGCGGTTTTAGATCATGGCCATGCCGCCGTTGACGTGCAAGGTCTGACCGGTGACGTAGCCGGCCTGGTCGCTGGCGAGATAAACGCAAGCCGCCGCGATGTCGCTCCCCTCGCCAAGCTTGCCGGCGGGAATGGTCGCCAGGATGCCGGCCTTCTGCTGCTCGTTCAGCGAGTCGGTCATCGGGCTGGCGATGAAACCGGGGGCCACGCAGTTGACGGTCACGCCGCGGCTGGCCAGTTCCTGGGCCAAGGCCTTGGAAAAGCCGATCATGCCGGCCTTGGAGGCCGCGTAGTTGGTCTGGCCGGGGTTGCCGGTCACGCCGACCACCGAGGTGATGCCGATGATGCGACCGGCGCGGCGCTTCATCATGCCCTTGGCGGCGGCGCGTGAAAGACGGAAATAGCCTTCCAGATTGACCTTGATGACGGTTTCCCAGTCCTCGTCCTTCATGCGGACAAGCAGGCCGTCACGGGTCACGCCGGCGTTGGCGATCAGGATGTCCAGCGGCGCGCCGGCGGCTTCCTCGGCCTTGGCGACCAGGCCGTCGACGGCGGCGGAGTCGGAGAGATTCGCCGCCACGAACGACACGCGCTCGCCGAACTGGGCGGCCAGCTCCGCGAGGGCCGATTCGCGGGTGCCCGAGAGCACGACATGGGCGCCCTGCTCGTGCAGGGCCTTGGCGATGGCGCCGCCGATGCCGCCGGTGGCGCCGGTGACGAGAGCGGTCTTGCCGGTCAGATCGAACATTTGAAGTTCTCCGTGTCGGAGGGAAGTGGGTGAATTCCTCGTCCTTCGACAAGCTCAGGATGAGGATTTCAAACAAGCCGCCGATGCAATCGTCCTCATCCTGAGCCTGTCGAAGGACGAGGACGACGCAATGCGGTTCAGAGCGAGGCCGCGAAGGCTTCGAGATCGGCGGGCGTGTTGAGCGGGGTCGCCTCGGAGTCCGGAGCGATCCGCTTGGCCATGCCCGACAGCACCTTGCCGGCGCCGGCCTCGGCGAAGCGCGTGATACCGCCCTCGGTCGCCAGCCAGGTCATGCTCTCGCGCCAGCGGACGCGGCCGGTGACCTGCTCGACCAGCAGCTTACGGATGACGTCCGGGTCGTGGACCGGGGCGGCGGTGATGTTGGCGACCAGCGGCGCGCGCGGGGCGATGATGGTGGTCTTTGCGAGAGCCTCGGCCATCTCGTCGGCCGCCGGCTGCATCAGCGGGCAATGGAACGGCGCCGAGACGTTCAGCGGAATGGCCCGCGCGCCCAGCTCCTTGGCCTTCTCGATGGCCTTGTCGACGGCGGCCTTGGCGCCGGAGATGACGACATTGCCGTTGTTGTTGTCGTTGGCCACGACGCAGACGCCGACCTCCGAGCCGGCCGCGGCGGCCGCTTCGGCCAGGGCCAGATCCGTTTTCGGGCCAATGAGCGAGGCCATGGCGCCCTCGCCCACCGGCACGGCGCGCTGCATGGCCTGGCCGCGCAGCTTCAGCAGGCGCGCGGTGTCGGCCAGGGTGATGGCGCCGGCGGCGGCCAGGGCCGAGTATTCACCGAGGCTGTGACCGGCCACGAAGGCGGCGCGATCGATGCCAACGCCGAACTCCTTTTCCAGCGTGCGGGTGACCGCGAGGCTGACGGCCATCAGGGCCGGCTGGGCGTTCTCGGTCAGGGTCAGGTCGCCTTCGGGACCGTCCTTCATCAGCGCGAACAACTTCTGGCCCAGGGCGTCGTCGACCTCCTGGAAGACCTCGCGGGCGCTGGCGAAGGCCTCGGCGAGATCGACGCCCATGCCGACCGACTGGCTGCCCTGGCCGGGGAAAATGAAGGCGATGCTCATGGTGGCCCGCTCCGTCTTTGCAGATTCAAGGGCCGGAGGGTTAGGCGAAAGGCCCCATCGGGGCAAGTGCGGCGGGCGGGCGCCCAGTGCTTGCAATTAAGAGGCGGCCACATCCAAAGTGCGCCCGCCAGCGTAGCTGGGCCATCCTTCCTCGGAGTCGCGCCATGAAACTCATCCTCGCCGGCGTCGCCGCGTTCGCCCTCGCCGCCGCTTCGCCCGCCCTCGCCGCCCTCAAGGTCGGCGACAAGGCCCCCGACTTCACCGCCAAGGCCGCCCTGGCCGGCAAGGACTTCGACTTCAAGCTGGCCAACGCCCTCAAGAAGGGTCCGGTGGTGCTGTACTTCTTCCCAGCCGCCTACACCGCCGGCTGCACCGCCGAGGCTCACGAGTTCGCCGAGGCCACGCCCGAATTCGAAAAGCTGGGCGCCACGGTGATCGGCGTCACGGCGGGCAATGTCGACCGCATCAAGGACTTCTCCAAGGAGCACTGCCGCGACAAGTTCGCGGTGGCCGCCGCCGACAAGGCGCTGATCAAGAGCTACGACGTGGCGCTGATGGTGAAGCCGGACTGGTCGAACCGCACGTCCTATGTGATCGCCCCGGACGGCAAGATCCTGATGTCGTACACCGACGGCAACTTCGCCGGCCACGTCACCCAGACCATGGACGCGGTGAAGGCCTACAAGGCCAAGAAGTAGCCGGGCCAAGAAGTAACCAGCCTTTTCGGGTTCCGGCCAGCCGCGCGGGTTGAGGCTCGCGCGGTCTGGGGGAGATGATCGGTCGATGATCGACCTCGCCCATATCGACCTCTCCGGTCTGGAACTGGGGCTGCGCGGCGTCGCCATCGGCGCCTTCGCCGCTACCGGCGTATCCCTGGCCGCCAGCCGCAAGATGACGCCGACGCGCTGGGTCGGCGTGCTGCTGATGGCGTGCGCCATAGCCCACGGCTTCGAGAGCCATTTCTACTACGCGACGCACCGGCACTTCAGCCTGCTGACCTGGTTTCTCAGCTCGATGGCCGCCGGGGTTTTCTGGCTATTCTGCTCGGTGCTGTTCGAGGACGAACCGAAAATCCCGGCGTGGCGCTTCGCCGTGCCCGGCATAGTGCTGGCGCTCTGGCTGCCCGGGGCCTTCCTGCCGCCCTCGCCGGCCCGCGCTGTCGCCTGGTGGATCTTCGCCGCCTCCTCGCTGGCGATCCATCTTCACATCCTGCTGATGACCTGGCGCGGCTGGCGGATCGACCTCGTCGAGCGCCGCCGGCATCTGCGCGCGCCGATCGCGGCGGCGGCGACCGGCTACATGCTCGTCCAAACCCTATGCGACTTCGGCCTGGGGAAAGGCCCCATGCTGCCTAGCCTGATCCAGGCTATCGCCTTGGCCGGCCTGGGGGTCGGTTCGGCCCTGGCCCTGCTGCGCGCCGAGCCGGTGCTGGTCCAGGCCTCGCCCGCCGCCGGCGAGCCCCCCGTGGTCAAGCCCGTCGAGACCCTCGACCTCACCCCCGCCGACCGCCTGGTCCTGGCCCGCCTGGACAAGGCGATGAACGACAACGAAGTCTGGCGCGGCGAGGACCTGTCGATCGGGACCCTGGCCGCCCTGGTCGGCGCGCCCGAACACCGCCTGCGCAAGCTGATCAACGGCACGCTGGGCCACCGCAACTTCGCCGACTACGTCAACGGCCGCCGCATCGAGGCGGCCAAGCTCGCCCTGGCCGATCCCGAACAAGCGCTGAAGTCGGTCTCGACCATCGCCTACGAGTTGGGCTTCGCCTCGCTGGGTCCGTTCAACCGGGCCTTCCGCGCCGCCACCGGCGTCACCCCGACCGCCTGGCGCCAGGACGTCACGCCCGCGCACCCGCAACTGCGGCTGGTCGAAACCGGCGAAGGTCCGTCGAAAAGCGACAAACGGGCCTGATTTCGAGTTCGGCGCGACGGGCCAAGAACCGGCGGCTTCCTTGGCGAGGTCTTTCGCTCTGGAGCCCGGATAAATGCTCGACACCCTCCTCCCCTTCGCCCGCAACTGGCTGGACGCCATGTGGGTCGACGTCACCCGTTACGTGATCTTCTCGGTCGGCGTCTGGCTGGTGCTCTGGGTCGCTCTGGCGATCCCGCTGGCTAGCCGCAAGATCCGCGACAGCCGCCCGCCGGCGCGCCAGCTGCTGACCGAGTTCGCGACCTCGATCCGTTCGATCGCCATCTTCTCGACCCTGGGCCTGCTGACCTTCGGCCTGTTCCGCGCCGGCTGGCTGCCAGGACCCGATATCGCCAAGCGCTGGGGTCCGGTCTGGTTCTGGACCAGTCTCGTTCTGATGATCGTCGCCCACGACGCCTGGTTCTACTGGACGCACCGGCTGATCCACGACCGCCGCCTGTTCCGGCGCTTCCACCGGCGGCACCACCGGTCGAACAATCCCTCGCCGTTCACCGCCTACAGCTTCGACCTGGGCGAGGCCTTCATCAACGGCGTGTTCGTGCCGCTATGGATGATCCTTGTCCCGACCCAATGGCCGGTGATCGGTCTGTTCATGCTGCACCAGATCGTCCGCAACACGATTGGCCACTCGGGCTACGAGCTGTTCCCCGCCCGCAAGGACGGCCGGCCGCTGTTTCCGTTCTTGACGACCGTGACCCACCACGACCTGCACCACGCCCAGGCGGGGTGGAACTACGGCCTCTACTTTACCTTCTGGGACAAGGTCATGGGCACCGAGCACCCTGAGTATCTGAAGCGCTTCGCGGCCGTCACCGCCAAAAAGCCGAAGAACGACGGGGATCGCGAGCTGGAGGCTACCAGCCGACCTTCACCAGCTTGATCATGGCGCGGGCGTCCTGCAGCCGCCAACTCTCACGCTGGTTGCTGACGCCCCGCACGCTGACGGTGAATTCGGCGGGGATGTCGAACGGCCGGGTCAGGCTGAGGTCGACGCCCTCGTCGCCCGTGGAGCCGCCGCCAAACGCGATCGAGCCGACCGGCTTGCCGTCCAGGGTCAGCGACGAGCGGATATTGGCGCGCGCCACCGGGATCTTGCCCGGCACGGCGATGGCCTGGCTGGCGTCCATGTCCATCGAGACGCGGACATAGTTGGCGCGCGGCAGGAGGCCGAAGCCGAACGCCTTGGACATCGATGAGCGCAGCTTGGCTTCGTTCTCGTTCCACGAGGCCCCGAGCGCCACCGAGCGCTGACCGACGCGCTGGTCGTCGGGCTTCTGGGTCAGGTTGAGGTCGAAATCATAGGTCGGGTTCTCGATCATGCCCGAGGACCTGACCGTCAGGGCGACCTTCTCGGTGTCGGTGGACAGGTCCAGCGGCAAGGCCGCCGAGTAGCCAGCGAACCGGCCTTCGCGCGCCGCGACCGACGTGACGGGCTTCTGAATGATCTCGGCGTGCGCCGTCCCGGCGGTCAAGGCCGCTGCGAATGCCACTAAGAGACGATCACCGATCCCCATGTTCGCCTGCTAGCATAGTTGGGCGCCCGGATGGAACCCGGCCAATGTCAATTATCGGACACTGCCCCGCATCGCCTGGTTCGGCGGCAAACCTCGACGCGGCTTGCCTTCCCGCCCCATCTTCTGTAATAGCGCGCGTTCTCACGGAAGAGCGGTCTTGCACGCACCCATCCGGGACCGGGGATTTCCCCGCTCGGTGTGCAGGAACCATCGTGGTCGACGGACTTCCGCCGACGACCGCGCCGCCTTCCCCAACGGAAGAAGGAAAACATGGCGTTCTACGAACACGTGGTCATCGCGCGGCAGGATATCTCGCCGCAACAGGCCGAAGCTCTGAACGAGCAACTGAAGACCCTCATCGAAGAGAATGGCGGCCACATCGCCAAGATCGAGTACTGGGGCCTTCGCAACCTCACCTACCGCATCAAGAAGAACCGCAAGGGCCACTACTCCCTGCTCGCGATCGACGCCCCGGCGCCGGCCGTGAAGGAAATGGAGCGCCAGCTGCTCATCAATGAAGATGTGCTGCGCTTCATGACCATCCGCGTGGAAGAGCTGGACCTGGAACTGTCGCCGGTTCTCGCCCGTCGTGACCGTGGCGATCGCCCGGAACGTCCGCGCGAAGACTTTGCGCCCCAGGCTCAAGCGTAAGGGAGAGATAGATCATGACCGATACGACCGCTCCCGAAGCCGGCGCTCCGGCCGCCGCCGCTGGCGGCGCTCGCCGCCCGTTCTTCCGTCGCCGCAAGGTTTGCCCGTTCTCGGGCGCCAACGCGCCGAAGATCGACTACAAGGACGTGAAGCTGCTGCAGCGTTACGTTTCCGAACGCGGCAAGATCGTCCCGTCGCGCATCACCGCGGTGTCGGCCAAGAAGCAACGCGAGCTGGCCAAGGCCATCAAGCGCGCCCGCTTCCTGGCTCTGCTCCCCTACGTCGTGAAGTAAGGGAGACACCACGATGAAAGTCATTCTGCTCGAACGCGTTGAAGGCACTGGCGTCCTCGGCGACGTGGTCACCGTGAAGGACGGCTTCGCCCGTAACTTCCTGCTGCCGCGCCACAAGGCTCTGCGCGCCACCAAGGCCAACGAAGCGACCTTCGAAGCGCAACGCGCCGAGATCGAAGCCCGCAACGTCCGCAACCGCGAAGCCGCCGGCAAGAACGGTGAATCGCTGGACGGCACGCAATACGTCCTGATCCGTCAGGCTGGCGAAAGCGGTCAGCTGTACGGTTCGGTCGCGGGCCGCGACGTCGCCGACGCCATCAAGGCCGAAGGCGGCAAGGTCGACCGCTCGATGATCGTGCTGGACAAGCCGATCAAGACGCTGGGCGTCCACGAAGTGAAGGTGAAGCTGCACGCTGAAGTGACCGTCACGGTCACCCTCAACATCGCGCGCAGCCAGGACGAAGCCGATCGCCAAGCGCGCGGCGAAAACGTGATCAACTCGCAATTCGAGGAAGATCGCGCGGCCGAAGCCGAAGCCGCCCAAGACATGGCGGAAGGCGGCGCCGGCTCGTTCGAAGGCGACCACTACGAAGCCTAATCCCTTCCGGGATCGGAGCTTTTTATCGAGAAACGGCGCGGAGCGATCCGCGCCGTTTTTTTCTGCGCCGCAGCACAGAAATGTTCAGCTTGTGTGCAGAACGCTGAAATCCCATGTTCGGTCTGGGGGCGATCAAGACCCCCGCTTCGGGGCATGAGGACGCGCGCCTGATCCCCGGCCAAGACAGGGGATATCTCATGCGTTACAGAAGCTTACTGCTGACGGCCGCGTCGCTGACGGCCTTCGCCGCCACCGCCCATGCCCAAACCGCCGCGCCAGCGACCGACAACACCAATGTCGACGAGATCGTCGTCACCGGCACCCGCACCGTCGGCCGCTCGCGCCTGGACACCCTGGCGCCGGTCGACGTCGTCACCGCCAAGACCCTGCAGCAGCGCGGCAGCACCGAGCTGGCCACGGCCCTGGCCGCCACGGTCCCGTCGATCACCTTCCCGCGCCCGTCGAACACCGACGGCACGGATTCGGTCCGCCCGGCCGTGCTGCGCGGCCAAGGTCCCGACCAGACCCTGGTGCTGGTCAACGGCACGCGCCGCCACGCCACGGCGCTGGTGAACCTGAACGGTTCGGTCGGCCGCGGCTCGGCCGCCGTCGACCTCAACGCCATCCCGTCGGTCGCCCTGGACCGCATCGAAGTCCTGCGCGACGGCGCCGCGGCCCAGTACGGCTCTGACGCCATCGCCGGCGTCATCAACCTGCGCCTGCGCGAAGCCGACCACGGCGGCGGCGTCACAGTCACGGCCGGCAAGTACATCACCAGCTTCGACGGCCTGCAGACCGGCGCCAAGCAGAAGCGTCGCGACGGCGCGACCAAGACCGTGGCCGGCTGGCAAGGCCTGAAGCTCGGCTCGGACGGCTTCCTGACGCTGTCGGCCGAGTATGTGGACCGCGACTTCACCAATCGCAGCGACATCGACACCCGCGTCACGCCGCGGCGCGTCACCTCGCGCTTCGGCGATCCCGAGGTCGAACAGGTCAGCTTCTACGCCAACGCCGGCAAGCCGATCGGCGACAACTGGCAGCTCTACGGCTGGTACGGCTATCAGCAGCGCGACAGCGAGGCCTCGGCCACCTACCGCCTGCCGACCGACGCCCAGCAGACCATCACCAGCGTCTATCCCAACGGCTATCTGCCGCTGATCACCACCAACACCGAGGACGTCACCGCAGCCATCGGCCTGCGCGGCGACCTGGCCGGCTGGAAGATCGACACCAACCTGGTCTACGGCAAGAACGACCTCGATTTCGGGGTGAAGAACACCCTCAACCCGTCGTATGGCCCGACCTCGCCGACCAACTTCCAGGCCGGCGGCCTGACCTATGACCAACTAGTCTTCGGCATCGACGCCAGCCAGGAATTCGATGTCGGCCTCGCCGGCCCGCTGAACGTCGCCTTCGGCCTGGAAGCCCGTCGCGAGACCTACAAGATCAACGCCGGCGAAGTGGCGTCCTATGCCCGCGGCACGGTCTCGCCGACCCTGGCCTTCGGTTCGCGCGGCTTCACCGGCTTCACGCCCAGCAACGTCATCGACGTCGATCGCGACGCCGTCGGCGCCTATCTGGACCTGGAAGGCAAGCTGACCGAGAAGCTGACCGCCTCGGCGGCCGTCCGTCGTGAGCACTATTCGGACTTCGGCAACAACACGAGCTGGAAGCTGTCGGGCCGCTACGACTTCACCGACGCCTTCGCCCTCCGCGGCGCGGTCTCGACCGGCTTCCGCGCCCCGAGCCTGCAGCAGCAGTACTTCACCTCGACCTCGATCCTCTACATCAACCAGCTCGTCGGCGGCGTGACCACGGCCGTGCCGTTCGAGACCGGCACCTATCCGTCGGTCAGCACGGTCGGCCAGGCCCTGGGCGGCAAGCCGCTGGAGCCGGAGAAGTCCAAGAACTTCTCGCTGGGCGCGGTCTACCACAAGGGTCCGTTCGAGCTGACGATCGACGCCTACCAGATCAATGTCGACAACCGCATCGTCCTGTCGGAAACCCTGACGGGCAGCGCCACCGCCGCGGCGGGCACCAACGCCCGGGTGATCTTCGACCTGCTGTCGCGATACGGCGCGTCGGCCGGCCGCATCTTCACCAACGGCGTCGACACCAAGACCAAGGGCGTCGACATCGTGGCCCGCTACCGGATCCTCGACGACCAAGCCGGCACGTTCGACCTGACGGCGGCGGCCAACGTCAACGACTTCAAGGTCAACCGCACGCCGTCCACCACGGTGCTGCCGACCCCGACCACGCTGTTCGGCCGGCAGGCCACGCTGCGCTTCGAGGAAGGCACGCCGCGCAACAAGGTTTCGCTGCAAGGCGACTGGAGCAAGGGTCCCTGGGGCGCCACCCTGCGCACCACCCTCTATGGCAATGTCCTGTCGCCGGGCACCGCCGCCGACGGCAGCGGCGACTGGCACACGGGCTCGCAGGGCATCGTCGACCTGGAGGCCCGCCGTCGATTCGGCGAGCACACCACGGTGTCGCTGGGCGCGGACAACCTGTTCGACCAGTATCCCGACCAGGTGCCGCCGAACCTCAACACCAGCGGCGGCAACCCGTTCTCCAGCTTCTCGCCGTTCGGCTTCAACGGTCGCTTCCTCTACGGGCGTCTGGCGATCAACTGGTAGGCCGAAAACCGCGCAAACGTTTGGGCCCGGAGAGCGATCTCCGGGCCCTTTCTTATGCGAAGGTGCAAGCGCACAGGCCTTGGACAGGCGTCCGCTTCTGACGTAACGCGGTCAGAACATACACAGAATATCCCCATTCATCTGGAGCCGCGCGGCCATCCGACCCGAGCGTCCGAAGCCCCGTCGCGTTAATATCCGTCGATGTCTCTCGTACCCGCGCTCGACCTTGTTCTCCCCGGTCTTCCCGAGCCCACGATCAACGTGGCGCCGCACAACATGGAAGCCGAGCAAGCGCTGCTGGGCATCCTGCTCTACGACAACGCCGCCTACGAACGGTTGAGCGACAATCTGCAGGCCCGCTGCTTCTACGAACCCTTCCACCAGCGCCTGTTCCAGTCGATCGAGACCCACGTCCGCAAGGGCCAGCTGGCCGAGCCGATCCTGCTGGCCGACGAGTTCAAGAAGGACCCCGCGTTCGAGGAGCTGGGCGGCCTGCGCTACCTGGCCGACCTCGTCGACCGCGCCCCGCCGGCGGCCAATGTCGGCGACTACGCCCGGGTGATCTTCGACCTGTCGCTGCGTCGCGAACTGATCCGCATCGGCGGCGACATCGCCACGGCCGCGCAAGGCGGCAACGAGGAAAAGCGCACCGCCCGCGACCAAATCGAGTCGGCCGAACAGAGCCTCTACAGCCTAGCCGAAAGCGGCGCGGCCTCATCGGGCTTCGTCAGCTTCGGCGACGCCCTGCGCGGCGCGGTCGAGATGACGGCCGAGGCCTACAGCCGCGAAGGCGGCATGTCGGGCGTCGCGACCGACCTGATCGATCTCGACCAGAAGATCGGCGGTCTGCACCCCTCCGACCTCGTGGTCCTGGCCGGTCGTCCGTCGATGGGCAAGACGGCGCTGGCGACCAACATCGCCTTCAACATCGCCAAAAAATACGCCTACGAGATCCAGCCCGACGGCACCAAGAAGACCGTCCAGGGCGGCGTCGTGGCCTTCTACTCGCTGGAAATGAGCGCCGAACAGCTGGCCCTGCGTATGCTGGCCGACGCTTCGGGCGTGTCGGGCGACCGCCTCCGCAAGGGCGAGATCGACGCCAGCGAGTTCGGCCGGGTCCGCGACGCGGCCATGGAGCTGCAGGAAGCGCCGCTCTATATCGACGCCACCGGCGGTATCTCGATCGCCAAGCTGACCGCCCGGGCCCGCCGCCTGAAGCGCCAGGTCGGCCTTGACCTGGTCGTGGTCGACTATCTTCAGCTGGTCACCGGCTCGGACCTCGGCGCCAACGCCAACCGGGTGCAGGAGGTCTCGCAGATCACCATGGGCCTGAAGGCCCTGGCCAAGGAACTGGCCTGCCCGGTCATCGCCCTCTCACAGCTGTCGCGTCAGGTGGAAGCCCGCGACGACAAGCGACCCCAGCTCTCCGACCTTCGGGAATCGGGCTCGATCGAACAGGACGCCGACATGGTCTGGTTCGTGTATCGCGAGGCCTATTATGTCGGCCGCGCCGAGCCGCGCGAGGGCACGCCCGAGCACCTGACCTGGCAGGAAGAGATGGACCGCCTGCACGGCCTGGCCGAGGTCATCATCGCCAAGCAACGTCACGGCCCCATCGGCACCGTGCGCCTGTCGTTCAACAGCGACACCACCCGCTTCGGCAACCTGGCCAAGGACCACTACTTCGCCCAGGCGCGGAACATTCCGTCGGACGAGTAGGCGCGTTCAGCACCTGGGGCGTTTGACTAGACCCGTTCCTGTAAGCCACCGTCCCCACCTCGCCTCCCCCTGTTCCGACGAGTCACATGGACTTCAGCCCCCTGCCCACGTCCAGCCTCGTCGGCGCCTTCCTGCTGGCGTTTCCGGCGCTGTTCTCGATCGTCAATCCGGTCGGGGCCTCGCTGATCTTCGACCAGGCGATGGCGGGCCGGGATCGATCCGAGCGGTTGCGGCTGGCGCGGCTGATCGGCCTGTACGCCTTCCTGGTGCTTCTGGGGTCGCTGCTGCTGGGCGGCTATATCCTCAACTTCTTCGGCGTCAGCCTGGGGGCTCTGCGGGTGGCCGGCGGGCTCGTCGTGGCGATCCGCGCCTGGGGCCTGCTGATGGACCCGCAGGAGCACGAGGACCGCAAGACCAGTCAGACCGAGTCGGCCCAGCGCCACGAGGACGTGGCATTCTTCCCGCTGACCATGCCGTTCACCACCGGTCCCGGCTCGATCTCGGTGGCCATCGCCCTGTCGTCCCAGCGCCCGACCGAAGGCAGCGGCGTGGCGCCCTTCTTCATCGGCGCCAGTCTGGCCGCGGCCCTGGTGGCGATCCTGGTCTGGCTGCTCTACAGCGCCTCGGGCCGGGTCATGCGGCTGCTGGGCCCCGGCGGCGCGCGGGTGCTGTCGCGGCTGGTGGCGTTCCTGCTGCTGTGCATCGGCGTGCAGATCATCGCCTCGGGCGCGGAGAACCTGGTGGCGCGGTTCCTGGCCACCCATCACGGTTAAGGCGTTGAACCGCCTGCCCGCGTCCGGTACGTCGACCTCGTGACCGACCTCACCGACACCCGCATCACCATCGACCTCGACGCCCTGGCCGCGAACCACGCGGCCCTGCGCGCCCGCGCGGGCGGGGCCGAGGTGGCGCCAGCGGTCAAGGCCGACGCCTATGGCCTGGGCGCGCCCCAGGTCGCCGACCGCCTGTGGGCCGAGGGCGCGCGGAGCTTCTATGTCGCCCGCCTGTCCGAGGGCGTGGCCCTGCGCCAGGCGCTGGGCGACCGCGAGGCGATCATCCACGTGCTGGACGGCGTCACGCCCGGCTCCGGCGACACGTTGGAGGGCGCCCGGCTCACGCCCGTGCTCAACAGCCTGCCCCAGGTCGAGGCCTGGAACGCCCAGGCCCGTGCGGGTCGGCTGAAGGCGGCCCTGCACGTCGATACCGGCATGAACCGCCTGGGCTTGCGCCCCGAGGAGTTGAAGGTGCTGGTCGGCGCCTTTGATCGACTCAAGCGGCTCGATATCGAGCTCGTCGTCAGCCACCTGGCCTGCGCCGACGAGCCGGCCCATCCGCTGAACGCGATCCAGCTGGAACGCTTCCAGGAGGCCGTCGCCCTGCTGCCGAACGCCCGACGCAGCCTGGCCGCCTCGGCGGGCCTGTTCCTGGGCGAGGCCTGGCGCTTCGACCAGGCCCGTCCAGGGATCAGCCTGTATGGCGGCGGGCCCGAGGGCCGGCCGCATCCGGAGATCCGCGCCGTCGCGACGGTAGAGGCGCCGATCCTGCAAGTCCGGGTCGTGCCGCGCGGCGAGAGCATCGGCTACGGCGCCGGCTGGACGGCGACCGAGACCACCCGTGTCGCCATCGTCGCGGCCGGCTACGCGGACGGGATTCCACGCGCCGCCTACCCGCGCGGCGCGGTCTGGTTCGACGGCGCGCGCCGGCCGATGCTGGGCCGCGTCTCCATGGATCTGATCGCGGTCGACATCACCGACTGCGACGCCGCCCGCCCCGGCGCGATGGTCGAGCTGTTCGGTCCGAACCTGCCGATCGACGACGCGGCCGAGGCCGCCGGCACTTCGGCCTACGAGCGGTTGACGCGATTGACGCTCCGCGCGACGCGCCGCTATGTGGGGCTGCGGGGCGGGTGAGGCTCAGCCTGTAATAGAGTTACGCTCGGGGGCGCGTCGATGTCGGACCTGTACGAAGAAGCCAAGCGCGCCTTGCTGACCGCCGCGCGCCAGGAGGCGGGCTGGCGCTGGGTCGCCCTGGCCGTCGTGATCGCCGCCGTCGGCCTATTCCATCACCTGATCGGCTTCAAACTGGTCGGCGCCCACGCCGACTTCTGGCGCGCGCCGCACAACGACATGGCCACCATGCTGGCCGGCCAGGAGGCGGTGTTCCGCCAGGCCTGGCGCTTCCCGCTGGTCGTCACCGACCGCCTGCTGTCCCCGGCCCTGCTGTCGGTCGTCTATACCGACAGCATCCCCTGGATGACGGTCGTGCTGAAGGCCACCGGCCTGTGGCATTGGCTGAACGGCCTGGGCCTGTTCTTCCTGATTTCCTACGCCCTGCAGCCGGTGGCGATGATCACCCTGCTGCGCACCCTGGACGTGCGCCAGGTCGTGCTGTTGGCGATGGGCGGTCTGCTGGCCCTGCTCACGCCCGCCTTCCTGATGCGCCACGGCCACGTGGCCCTGAGCGGCCACTGGGTGGTGATCTTCGCCCTGGCCGCCGCGGCCGACAGCATCCGTCACGGCCTGACCCTGCGCCGCGCCGGCGTCTTCGCGGGCCTGGCGGCGCTGGCCATGGGCGTGCACGCCTATCACCTGCCACCGATCGGCTTCTGCTTCGCCGCCGCCATGGCTTCGGAGATCGCCCAGAAGCGCCCGCGAGCCTGGGCGAGCTGCGCCAAGGCCGCGGGCCTGGTGCTGCTCTGCATGGCCCTCACCGCCTTCGTGCTGGGCTATGGCGTCGGCCAGGGCGCCGGCGGCGGCAAGAGCCCGATCATCGGCTACTACTCGATGAACATCCTGGGTCCGATCCTGCCCCAGGGCTCGGCGTTGTTCGGCCAGACCTTCGAGGGCGGCTGGTTCAAGCAGACCCTGGACCCCAACGGCGGCCAGTGGTTCGAGGGCTATAACTACCTGGGCGCGGGCGTGCTGTTCACGATCGCCGCCGGCGTCTTCCTGTCGGTGCGCCACGGCTGGCTGCCGACGCCCGCCCGCGTGTGGAGCCGCCGCTGGCTGCCGCTGACCGTGGCCATGGTCGTGCTGACCCTCTGGGCCATCGGTCCCAACCCGTACCTCGCCCAGCGCCTGCTGTTCACCGGTCCGAAGCTGTCGGGCGTGTTCGAGTGGCTGAGCCTGTTCCGCGCCCACGGCCGCCTGTTCTGGGCCGCCGGTTATCTGCTGACCGCCGTCTCGATCGTGCAGATCGGCCGCTACGCACGCCCCATCACCCTGCTGGCTATCGCCGTCATCGCCGTCGGCCTGCAATGGGGCGACAGTCACGAGATGCGGGCCGGCGTGCGCCACACCTTCAGCGAAGGCGCGCCGTCCTATCATCCGGTCAATCTCGAGAAGTCGACGGTGCTGCACAACCGGCCCTGGGTGTTCGCGCCGACCTATTTCTGCGCCAACAACGTCATCGACCAGATGGAGATCTCGCAGCTGACCCTGGCGGCGGTGCGCACCGGCGGGACGTCGAACAGCGCCTCGACGGCCCGCGACCAGGGCATCGCGTGCCAGACGCCGGAAGACCTGTTCAAGGTCGCCACGCCGAGCGATCCGCGCATCACCGTGGTCATGGAGGAGAGCGCCGGCGCCGAATACGGCCGCTTCACCCAGCGCACCGACTGCCGCCGCTTCCTGCGCGGCCTGATCTGCGGCCAGGGGCTGAACAAGGTTCCGGGCCTGACCGAGATCGCGCCCTATGTTCCGAACGGCAGCCGCGTGCTGGCCCAGGTCAATTTCGACCAGGGTGTCAGCCCGCCAGAGCTGATCTCGGGATGGTCGGCCGCCGATCCCAAGGGGATCTGGTCCAATGGCCCGCATTCGGTGATGACGATCAATGTCCCCGACATCACGGCCGGCGCGCCGCTGATCGTCGAACTGCACGCCATGAGCTTCAACAAGCCGCCCGAGGTGATGCAGAAGATCGAGGTGTCGGTGAAGGGCCGCAAGCTGGTCACTTGGAACGTCGAAAAGGCCAACTGGCGCCCCTACCGGGTCAGCGTCCCCGCGGACCTGATCAAGCCTGGCGAGCCGCTGACGCTGGAGTATGCGATCGGCGCCCCGATGCCCTCGACGCCGGAAGACCCGCGCAGCATCGGCCTGGGCGTCGAGAAGGTGATCATCAGCCAGTAGGCGTCGCGCGCTACGGGACGGCCAGGGCCCGCAGCCGCGCGGCGTTGACCGTCTCGACGGCCGCCTTCAGCACGGCCGCGCTGTCGGCGGCGCCGTCGGCGGCGATGCTGTAGCGGTCGGCGGCGACCACGGCGTAGCGGCCGCACTTGGCGGTGTCGTCCCACTGCTCGGTGACGGTGCGACCGCCGGCCGTGGTGACGGTCTCGTAGCCCGTGGCCGTCCGCCGGGTGCTGTGCGCGCCGACCGCGCTGTCGCTGGCCCCGACCGATCCGATCGCGCCCAGATCCACGACCTCCAGTGTGAAGGCCGCGCCATCCTTGACGTAGCGGGCGCTGACCTTGGTCATGCCCGGCTCGGTCCCGGCCTGGCTCCGGACATCGGCGCGCGCGAAGCCGCCGACCGTGGCCGGCAGCAAGGCCGGCAGGCTGCCCGGGGTCAGAGGCTTGGTTCCCTTAGCCGCCGCCATCTCTGCGCGCGCGGAATCCTTCTGCAGTTGGCCGACGGAGACTCCGCCGCCATTGACCTCGACGCGGGCGGAGGCGTCCGGGTCCTTGGGCTGGGCGCGACCACAGGCCGTCAGAGCCGCCGTCGCCAGGATCGCCGCCCACCAAGCCTTGTTCATCGTCGCGCTCCTCGACACCTGCCTTGATGCAAACGCATCGGCCCACAGCTTGGCTGCGTCCGGCTTTGGCGCAGCGCCTCGCCAACCTGTAGTCTCCCGCTATCCGAGAATCAGGAGACCTCATGGCCCGCGACGGCGCCGTCTACGCCTGCCAGTCCTGCGGCGCGGTCCAGACCAAGTGGTCCGGACAATGCCCAGCCTGCCAGAGCTGGAACACCCTGGTCGAGGAAATCGGCGCCAAGCCGCCCGGCGCCCTGGCGACGACCAAGGCCACCCGCGTGCGCGGCCTGCAATTCACCGGCCTGCAGAGCGACACCGCCCCGCCTCCGCGCATCATGACGGGCGTCGACGAGTTCGACCGGGTCTGCGGCGGCGGCGTGGTGCCCGGCTCGGCCATCCTGATCGGCGGCGACCCGGGCGTCGGCAAGTCCACCCTGCTACTGCAGGTCTGCGCCAGCGCCGCCCTGCGCGGCGTGTCCTGCGCCTATATCTCCGGCGAGGAAGCCGTCGAGCAGATCCGCGGCCGCGCCGACCGCATGGGCCTGGCCCAGGCCAATGTCAGCCTGGCGGCCGAGACTTCGCTGCGCGACATCCTGGATGGCCTGAAGCGCGACAACTTCGATCTGGTGGTCATCGATTCGATCCAGACGATGTGGAGCGACGCCCACGAGGCCGGGCCCGGCACGGTCACCCAGGTCCGCGCCTGCGCCACCGAGCTGGTGCGCCTGGCCAAAAAGAAGGGCGTGGCGATCCTGCTGGTCGGCCACGTGACCAAGGACGGCCAGATCGCCGGTCCGCGCGTGGTCGAGCACCTGGTCGACGCGGTCCTGGCCTTCGAAGGCGAGCGTGGCTATCCGTTCCGCATCCTGCGCGGGGCCAAGAACCGCTTCGGAGCCACCGACGAGATCGGCGTCTTCGAGATGGGCGATGTCGGCCTGCGCGAGGTCAAGAATCCCTCGGCCCTGTTCCTCAACGAGGGCGGCGAACGTTCGGCCGGCGCGGCGGTGTTCGCCGGCATCGAGGGCTCGCGCCCCGTCCTGGTGGAATTCCAGGCCCTGGTCGCGCCTTCCGCGTACGGAACACCCCGCCGCGCCGTGGTCGGATGGGACTCCGGACGGCTCGCCATGGTGCTGGCGATCCTGGAATCCCGATGCGGCCTTGGTTTTGGCGACAAGGACGTCTATCTGAACGTCGCTGGCGGCCTCCGGATCACGGAGCCGGCGGCGGATCTCGCCGCGGCGGCGGCCCTGGCCTCCTCCGCCCTGGACGTCGCCCTGCCCCAGGACTGCGTCGTGTTCGGCGAACTCAGCCTGTCGGGTGAAGTACGGCCCGTCAGCCGGATGGAGACGCGTTTGAAGGAAGCCGCGAAACTGGGATTTGGCCGGGCGCTCGGACCGCTCTCCGGCCTCCCTGAAGGCGGCGGAGCCTTGCCGGTCGCGGGCGTCGCCCGTGTCGCCGACGCCGTCCGCCGGATCGGCGACGAGATCTGGAGCAGCCTGACGTGACGCCGTTCGACATCATCGCCGGGCTCCTGCTGCTGGTCTCCGGCGTCACCGGGTGGGTGCGCGGCGCGTCGCGCGAGCTGACCTCGGCCCTGTCGTTCATCATCGCCGCCGCCATCTCATTGTTTGGCCTGCGGATCTCCGGCCCGATCTTCCGCAACCTCATGGACCCCGACTGGGCCGCCACGGCGGCGGCCATAGTGGTGGTTTTCGTCGTCTTCTTCCTGATCATCCGCCTGATCGGCGGCCAACTGACCGCCGGCCTGCACGAGACCTCGGCCGGAACCCTGGACCGCGCGGTCGGCGCGACCTTCGGGGTGATCCGGGCCGTGTTGATCCTGGGCGTCTTCAACCTGCTGCTGCACCTGGCGACGCCGCCGGATCGCATGCCGCACTGGGTCCAGGATTCGATGTTCTATCCCTTGTCCGAAGCCAGCGGCGCGGTGCTCAAGGTCTTCGCCCCGAAGGGCAAGGCCCTGGCCGGCAAGCTGGCCCCGGCGATCAAGGAAGCCGTTCATGAGGGCGGCGACAATACGTCCGGCGAGAAGTCGTCGGATAAAGGCTATGATGATGACCAGCGTCGGAAGCTCGACGACCTGGTGGAGAAATCACGATGACCTTCCTGGGCCAGTCGACCGACCGCTATTCCTCGTCGCCGTGGCGCGATCCCGAGGACGACACCCTGCGCCTGGAGTGCGGCGTGTTCGGCGTCTTCGGCGTCCGTGACGCCGCCGCCATCGCGGCGCTGGGCCTGCACGCCCTGCAGCACCGCGGCCAGGAGGCCTGCGGCATCGCCGCCTTCGACGGCAATCGCTTCCATACCGAACGCCACATGGGCCACGTCGGCGACGCCTTCACCGGGGCCGACCTCGTCCAGCGCCTGCCGGGCGCCCTGGCCATCGGCCACACCCGCTACTCCACGGCCGGCGGCAGCGGCATCCGCAACGTCCAGCCGATGTTCGCCGATCTGGAAACCGGCGGCGTGGCCATCGCCCACAACGGCAACCTGACCAACTTCCTGACCCTGCGCGAACGCCTGGTGCAGGAAGGGGCGATCTTCCAGTCGACCTCGGACTCCGAAGTGATCCTTCACCTGATCGCCCGTTCGCGGAAGGCCAAGATCGTCGACCGCTTCATCGACGCGGTCGGCCAGATCGAGGGCGGCTACGCCCTGGTGGCCATCACCAACAAGAAGATGATCGGCCTGCGCGACCCGCTGGGCATCCGCCCGCTGGTGCTGGGCGACCTGGAGGGCAAGCCTGTTCTGGCGTCCGAGACCTGCGCCCTCGACATGATCGGCGCCCGCTTCGTGCGCGACATCGAGCACGGCGAGATGGTGGTGATCGAGGAAACCGGCATCACCTCGACCAAGCCGTTCCAAACCCAGGCCGCGCGCCCCTGCGTGTTCGAATATGTCTATTTCGCCCGCCCCGACAGCGTGGTGAACGGCCGCTCGGTCTATGGCGTGCGCAAGCGCATGGGCCGGAACCTGGCCAAGGAAACCGGCGTCGAGGCCGACGTGGTGGTGCCGGTGCCGGACTCGGGCGTGCCCGCTGCCCTGGGCTTCGCCCAGGAGAGCGGCATCCCGTTCGAGATGGGCATCATCCGCAACCACTATGTGGGCCGCACCTTCATCCAGCCGACCCAGGGCGTCCGCGAGCTGGGCGTGCGCATGAAGCACAGCCCCAACCGCGCCATCCTGGCCGGCAAGCGCGTCGTCCTGATCGACGACTCGATCGTGCGCGGCACCACCTCGCTGAAGATCGTCCGCATGGTCCGCGAGGCCGGCGCCACGGAAGTCCACCTCCGCTCGGCCAGCCCGCCGATCAAGTGGCCTGACTTCTACGGCATCGACATGCCCGAGCGCGAACAGCTGCTGGCGGCCAACAAGTCGCTGGAAGAGATGGCCAAGTTCCTGGAAGTGGACAGCCTGGGCTTCCTGTCGGTCGAGGGCCTGTACGACGCCCTGGAAGCCGGCCCACGCGATCCGGCCGCCCCGCAGTTCACCGACCACTACTTCACCGGCGACTATCCGACCCGCCTGACGGACCGCGAGATCGCCGAGGGTCGCAACGAGACCAACGACAAGCAGCTTTCGCTGCTCAGCGCCTAAGTCTTTCCGTGACCCTGAAGAGCGTTCTCGAGAAGCTGAAGCTCGAGCCGTACGTCCTCGCCCTGTTCGGCATGGTCGTGCTGGCCTCGATCCTGCCCGTGCGCGGCGAGGCGGCGCACGGCCTGAACATCATCGTCAAGCTGGCCATCGCGCTGCTGTTCTTCCTGCACGGGGCCAAGCTGTCGCGCGACAATGTGGTGGCGGGCCTGACCCACTGGCGGCTGCACCTGCTGATTCTGGCCTTCACCTTCGTGATGTTCCCGATCCTGGGTCTGCTGACTAGCAAGCTCAATTTGTTGCCGCCGACCCTGGCGGCGGGGATCCTATTCCTGTGCTGCCTGCCCTCCACCGTGCAGTCGTCGATCGCCTTCACCTCGATCGCGCGTGGCAATGTCGCGGCCGCCGTCGTGGCGGCCAGCGCCTCCAACCTGTTCGGCATCTTTATCACCCCGGTCCTGGTCGGCCTGCTGATGCACACCCAGGGCGGCGCGGCGGGCGGCTGGACATCGGTGCGGGACATCGTCGTCCAGCTGCTGCTGCCGTTCATCGCCGGCCAGTTGGCCCGGCCGCTGGTCGCCGGGTGGATCCAGCGGCACAAGTCGCTGATCGGCTATGTCGATCGCGGCTCGATCCTGCTGGTCGTCTACGCCGCCTTCAGCGAGGCCGTGGTCGGCGGCATCTGGCACAAGATCTCGCCGCTGCAGCTGGCGATCCTGCTGGCGGTCTGCGGCGCGCTGCTGGCCGTCGTGCTGGCCGCCACCACCTTCGGGGCGCGGGCGCTGGGCTTCTCGCCCGAGGACGAAAGGGCCATCACCTTCTGCGGCTCCAAGAAGAGCCTGGCCACCGGCGTGCCGATGGCGGGCATCCTGTTCCCCGGTCCGACGGCCGGCATCATCGTGCTGCCGCTGATGATCTTCCACCAGATCCAGCTGATGGCCTGTTCGGTCATCGCCCAGCACTACGCCCGTAAGGCCGCCGAACAGGAGATGGAAGCTTAAGGGCTTGCCCAGGTTTCCGTCCGCCCTCGCCTGTTCTAGAACCCGCCCATGACTTCCGACTCCCAAAAGCCGCTGGCCGGCCGCATCGCCCTCGTCACCGGCGCCACGCGCGGCATCGGCGGGGCGGTCGCCCTGGGCCTGGCCCAGGCCGGCGCCCACGTGATCGCGGTGGGCCGCACGCAAGGCGCCCTCGAGGCCCTGGACGACGCTATCCTGGAGGCCACCGGCGAGCGCGCCACCCTGGTCCCACTGGACCTGCGTGAGCCTGACGGCCTGGACCATCTGGGCGCGGCCATCCATCAGCGTTGGGGCAAGCTGGACATCCTGGTCGGCGCGGCCGGCCTGCTGGGTCCCCTCACCCCGGTGAGCCACCTGGAGCCCAAGGGCTGGGACATGATCCTGTCCACCAACCTGACGGCCAACTGGCGCCTGATCCGCGCCATGGATCCGCTGCTGCGCGCCTCGGACGCCGGCCGGGCCCTGTTCTTCTCCAGCAGCGTCGCCAAGACCCGGCCGGCCTTCTGGGGCGCCTACGCGGCCACCAAGGCGGCCCTCGAGGCCATCGTCGACGTCTATGCCGACGAAATGGAGAACACCGCCGTCCGCGCTCTGTGCGTCGATCCCGGCGCCATGCGCACCCGGATGCGCTCGGGCGCGTTCCCGGGCGAGGATCCCCAGACCGTTCCCGCGCCAGAAACCATCGTGCCGTTCATCATCGACCTGGTCCGCCCCGATCGCGAACCGCCCAAGGGCGTGGTTCGCTTCAAGGATCGGGGCCAGGAAGCGCCCAGCATCGACGCCTAGAAATCCGAGACCGGCAGGCCGAACGGAAAGCTTTCTAACGGCGAAGCTGCTTCAGCAGCAGGTTCGCCGTGGCCGTCGCCGAGCCATCTCCGGTCAGGGCGGCGGCCACGATCGCCTTGTCCCTGACCGAATAGGCCACGACGGCGCTCGCGCCCGGCGTACCGCCCAGATGTCCTAGCCAAAGGCTTTTCGAGCCGTCGGCCTCCGGAACTTCGATGACCATCGCGCCCAGGCCGTAGAAGCTGCCGGCGTCGAACATCGGATAGAGCTGGCCGAACATCGCCGTCAGCGTCTCCTGCTTCAGCAGCTTACCGCCCAGCAGCGCCGCCCAGACCCGAGCCATGTCCTCGGCGGAGCCCACGGCGCCGCCCGCCGCGCCGGCCCAGGCGGGCTCGATCGGGGCTTCCTTGGCCGAGACCAGCTTGGCGACGTCCTCGGCCCTGTCGCCGTCAGCCAGCATCCGCAGCGACTTCAGGCCCAGCGGCTTGACGATCCGCGCCTCGATCGTGGTCTGCCACGTCTGACCATCGACCGTCTCGATCACCTTGCCCAGCAGCGCGTAGCCGGTGTTGGAATACCGCCAGCGTTCGCCGGGACATGACATGGCCCCATGGCGAGCGATGATCTTCACGTCCTCGTCCAGGGTATGGGCGCGGCGCTCGGCGCGGGCCTTGAGATCTTCGTTGGCGCTGAACAGGCCGCCGGTGTGGGCCAGCAGGTCGCGGAGGGTCACCACGTCGCCGTTGGGCACGCCGGCCACGTACTTCGAGATCGGATCTTCCAGCTTGAGCTTGCCGGCCTCGGCCAGCTGCAGGACGACGATAGCGACCAGGCTCTTGCCGGCGCTGGCCCAGAACAGCATCGGCGGTTGCTCGCCACTGTCGGTGCGGCTCCAGGCGCCCTTGCCGGGGATCAGCACGGCGGCGGTCATGGCCGGCGCCTTGGTCGCGGCCTTGGCCTGGACGAACGCCGCCTCCAGCCGCGCGACCGCTTCCGGATCAAGCGCGGCCTTGGGAACCTCGGCCAGCAGCGGCGGCGCGACGGCCGGATGCAGCGGCGGGCCGGCATAGGTCACCGCGCTGGTGCAGACCACGGGCTTGTAGTCGGCCGCCGACGCCGCCGACGGCAGCGCCATCAAGATCAAAGCCAGCCCCAAGCCTCGCATCGCCGTCCCTCCACGTTCAGCCCACAAGGCTGAACGCGTATGGCGAAGTTTAGGCTCAGCGCCCCTTCGACTTGCCCGGACCGGTGTTGCCACGCACGGTGCGCGCGCCGGACACCGGACGCTTGGGTCCCGCCGCCTTGCCGCCGGCCGACTTGGCGCCGACCTTGTAGCTGGGGGCGGTCGAGACCTTCTTCTGGACCTTGGGACCCAGCTTCTTGACCGACTTGACCGCGGCCTTGCCCGGTTCGGCGGCCACGGCGCTTTCGACCGCCGGAGCCGCCTTGGCGGCGGGCGCCTTCTTCTTGACCGGCTTGGCCTCGCGGGGGTCGGGCAGGCCCGCCTCGATCGCGGCCTTGGCGGCGGCTTCGTCGGCCAGGCGCTTGGACTTCTTGACCGTGTTGCGCGAGGCGCGGATGCGTTCCTCCTCGCGTTCGCGGCGTTCGAACTCGCGCTTGCCCCGGCCGCTGTGGCCCTTGGCCTCGCCGTCGGCATAGGGGTTGGCGCCCGACTTGATGGTGATGCGCAGCGGCACCCCCGGCAGGTCGAAGCTCTCACGCAAGGAATTGATCAGATAGCGCCGATAGTGGTCGGGCATCTGGTCGGCGCGGCTGGAGAACAGCACGAAGGTCGGCGGACGGGCCTTGGTCTGGGCCATGTACTTGGGCTTCACACGGCGGCCGCTGACGGCGGGCGGCGGGTGGCGCTGCATGGCCATCTGCAGCCAGTCGTTCAGGTCGCGCGTCTTGACCTTGGTCGACCAGTCCTTGTGGATCTTCAGCACGGCGGGCATCAGCTTGTTGACCCCGCTGCCCGTCTCGCCCGACAGCGCCACCACCGGCGCGCCGCGCACCTGGGGCAGCATGCGCTCGGCGTGCTCGCGGAAGGCGGCCAGGGTCGCGGCCTGGTCCTCGACCAGATCCCATTTGGCCAGCACGAACACCAGGGCCCGCCCTTCCCGCTCGGTCAGGTCGGCGATCTGCAGGTCCTGGATCTCGAAGGGGTGGGTGGCGTCCATCACCAGCACCACCACCTCGGCGAAGGTGATGGCGCGGATGGTGTCCTGGGTGGAGAGCTTCTCCAGCTTCTCCTGCACCTTGGCCTTCTTGCGCAGGCCGGCGGTGTCGACCAGGCGGACCTTCTTGTCGCCCCAGATCCAGTCGACCGAGATCGAGTCGCGGGTGATGCCGGCCTCGGGGCCGGTCAGCAGGCGCTGCTCGCCGATCAGGCGGTTGATCAAGGTGGACTTGCCGGCGTTCGGACGGCCGACGATGGCCAGCCGGATCGGCTTGTCCTCGTCATCCTCGTCGTCGGAATACTGGTCCTCGGGAACGGCTTCCAGCATGGCGGCGTACAGCTCGGCCATGCCTTCGCCGTGCTCGCCCGAGATCGGGATCGGCTCGCCCAGGCCCAGCTTGTAGGCCTCGCCGATGCCCGACTGGCCGGCTTTGCCCTCGGCCTTGTTGGCGGCGATGATCACCGGCTTGCCACGACGGCGCAGCAGGGCGGCGAACACCTCGTCCAGCGGCGTGACGCCTTCGCGAGCGTCGTAGATGAACAGCGAGAGGTCGGCTTCCTCGATCGCCAGTTCGGTCTGGGCGCGCATGCGCGCTTCCAGGCTCTCGTCGGCGACGTCCTCGAAGCCGGCGGTGTCGATCAGGTGCAGGTCGAGGTCGCCCAGGCGGCCGTCGGCGTAGCGGCGGTCACGGGTGACCCCCGGCTGGTCGTCGACGATGGCCAGCTTCTTGCCGGCCAGACGGTTGAACAGCGTGGACTTGCCCACATTGGGGCGGCCGACGATGGCGAGTTTCAAAGGCATAGGGCGTCCAGTAGTCGATTTTCACGTTTCCCGCAAAAGGCGTTGGAAAAGCGAACGCCCGGGCCAGCTTTCGCGGACCCGGGCTCAAGAGCGTTTCAAGTTGTCGAGCGAGCCCGAAGGCGCGCCTTCTTGGCTTAGCGGATGGCGATCAGTTCCGCGTCATCCGTGACGACGTAGATCATGTCGCCGACCGCGATCGGATTGATCAGCACCGAGGAACCGACCTTGAGGGTCTTTTCCTTGGCGCCGGTCTTGGCGTTCAAGGCGACGGCCTCGCCGGCGCTGGACACCGTGATCAGGCGGCCATTGGCCAGGATCGGGGTCGACCACAGGATAGGATGCTTGGCCCGCTTCTTCTTCTGCTTCTTGGACAGGGCCTCGGTGTTGTTGAGGTCCTGGATCCAATAGACCGAGCCGTTTTCGCGCGAGACGCAGATGACCTGGCCGGCCTTGTCGACGACATAGACCACGTCGCCGGCGACCCACGGGGTGGTGATGGCGGTGACCGGCAGGCTCCAGCGGGCCTGGCCCGAGCGCAGATCGGTGGCGGCGAAGACGCCCGAGTGGCTGACGGCGAAGACGTCGCCCTTGTAGATCACCGGGCGGCCCGGGATGTCGCGGATTTCCGACAGCGCGTTGGTGCGGCTGGCGCGGCTGAGGGCCTCGCTCCACAGGTCGTTGCCGTTAGTCGCGCGCAGGGCCACCAGTTCGCCCGAGGCGAAGCCGGCCACGACGGTGTCACCGCTGACGGCGGGGGTCGAGGCGGCCAGGATGCGGGCCGGTTCGCTGAGGGCCTGGTAGGTCCAGCCCGGCGCGCCGGTGGCGGCGTCGAAGGTCAGCAGTTCATTGTCGGTCGAGACCACGAACACGCGGCCGTCGGCGACGGTGGGGGCGGCGTGGATCGGAGTGGTGACCGGCTGCGTCCAGCTCAGATTGCCCGAGGCGGCGTCGATCTGGGCCACGAAGCGGAAGCCCGAGGCGACATAGAGCTTGTTGTCGGCGCCGACGGCGAGGCCGCCACCGAAGCCCGTGCGGTCGTTCTTCTTGGGCAGCAGGCCCATGAAGCCGGCCTTCTTGATCGAACCGGCGGCCGGACGCAGGTCCTTGCGCCAGATCTGCGAGCCCGACTTGGCGTCGATCGCCACGACGTCGGCCTCGCCGTCCATCACGAAGATGCGGCCCTCGGCCGAGACCGGCGGCGCGGTGACGTGGAAGGTCTTGCCGCTCTTCTTGCCGAAACCCTTCTTCCAGGCGATCTGGAAGCCCTTGCCGGCGTCGACGTGTTCGATCGACTGCTCGGCGTTGCCGCCCGGCAGGCGCCATTCGGTCTGGACGACCGGCTCGGGCAGGAAGAAGTCCGCGCCCTTCAGCGTCTCGTTGGCCTCGACCTTCTGGTCGAAGGCGATGATCGAGATGCGCTGCCCCTGGCTGGCCGTGGACTTGTTCTTGTCCTTGCCGTGGAACGGGTTGAGCTTCGAAACCGTCGAACAGCCGGTGACGGCCATGGACGCCGACATCAGCGCGACCAGGGCGACGGAACGCTTGGAGATCATCAGGCGGCTCATTGGGCGTTAGGGGCGGCTTGCGGAGCGAGGCCCGCGGGCAGTTGGCTCATCGGCGGCATGGGCGGCAGAGCGGCGGCGGCCTTCACGGCGGCGGCCAGGTCCTTGGCGGTGCCCGAGTCGATCAGTTGCATGGCCGCCTGGGCGCGCTGGCGCACCTCTTCCGAGGTGCTGCTGTCCAGCGAATTGGCCAGGATCACGAAGTCGGCGCGCGCGCCCTTCAGGTCGCCGGCCTGCAGCTTGGCGAAGGCCAGCGCTTCCTTGGCGTACACGCGGTACGGACTCTTTTCCCCCGCCAAAGGCGTCAACCTCGACTCAAGATCCTTGTAGGGAGCCGTGTCCATCAGGGCGAAGGCGGATTTGAGGCGGGCTAGGTCGCCCAGCAGGGCGTTCGGCGCGGCCTTGGCGGCCTCGTCGAAATAGCCGACGGCCTCCTTGGTCTTGTTTTCTTCCAGGCGGATGTCGCCCATTTGCAGCAAGGCCAGGGCCTTGTAGCCCGCGGCGCCGCCGTCGGCGACGGTCTTGAACTGGCCGAAGGCAGCCGCAGGCCCCTGCTTCTGAGCGGTTTCCAGCGCGGACTGATAGCCTTCCGAGGCCTTGTTGGCCTGGGTCGTCTGGTACGAGGTCCAGCCCCAGTAGCCGCCTACGCCGATCACCACGGCCACCACGGCCGCCGCCACGAACGGCAGCGATTTCACCGCCAGCGTACGATAGCGCTCGGAGCGAAGCTGTTCTTCGACTTCGTCAAAAACATCGACCACGAAACGAGGCTCCGAAACAGGCGCTAGCCCAGGCACGCCGCCCGCACTGGAGCGACGCCGCTGGGTTGAAGACAGATTGTGGCGGGCGGAGGGCCGCTCGCCGAGGCGGCGAACCTATAGCGTGCCGCGCCGGGCCGCAACGCCCGCTGGAACGGCGATTTCGATCGTCGTTCCAGGTTCGCCGCGAAAGCGCTTTCAGGGCTTCTTGGCGTAATAGGTCTCGGCGTCGCCTGGGAAGCTGCGATCCTTCACGTCACGGGCGAATTCGGCCGCGGCGCGCTCGATCTCGCCCTTCAGGTCGGCGTAGCGGCGGACGAACTTCGGGGTCCAGTCGAACAGGCCCAGCATGTCGTCGACGACCAGCACCTGGCCGTCGCAGCCGGCCGAGGCGCCGATGCCGATGGTGGGGACAGAGACCGCTTCCGTAACCTCGCGGGCCAGGCTCTCGGCCACGCCCTCGACGACGATGGCGAAGGCGCCGGCCTCCGCCGTCAGGCGGGCCTCTTCCAGCACCTTGGCGCGGCCGGCCTCGTCCCGGCCCTTGGCCTTGAAACCGCCCTCCAGCAGCACGGCCTGGGGGCGCAGGCCGACATGGCCCATGACCGGCACGCCGCGCTGGGTCAGGTAGGCGATGGTCGCCGGCACGGTCAGGCCGCTCTCGACCTTCACGGCCTGGGCGCCGGTCTCCTTCATGATCCGCACGGCGTTGGCGTAGGCCTCTTCGTGCGAGTTCTCGTAGGAGCCGAACGGCATGTCGACGACGACCATGGCCTTCTTGGAGCCGCGCATGACCGCCTGACCATGCAGGATCATCATGTCCAGGGTCACGCCGACGGTGTTGGGCAAGCCGTGGACCACCATGCCCAGCGAATCTCCCACCAGCAGCAGATCGCAGGCGTCGTCGAGCGCGGCGGCGACTGGGGCGGTGTAGGCCGTCAGGCAGACGATGGGGACGCCGCCTTTGCGGGCGGTGATGTCGGGGGCGGCCAGACGGAGGACCGTCTCTTCACGATGGGCGGACACGGCGAGCGCTCCCTAAGCGGCTTCTTTTAGGGCGCCGTTTGTGGGCCGGATCGCGCCGCACCGCAACATGAACGGCGATAACACCATCCAGGCGGTACGGCGCACCGGACCTTCGGCCCGTGGCGTCAGAAGTCCTCGACCGCGCGCGTCACGAAGAACGCCAGCGCCACCACCGCCAGGCCGGCCGCCAGCCAGACCGCCTCGGCGCTGGACGGAGTCGCCAGCACCGCGTTGAACTTGGCCACGCCGGCGTTGATCTCGTTCTCCAGCGTGTGGCTGCCATTCTTCGACAGTTGCGCGACTTCGTTGGAGAAGCGGGTCGACAGCAGCTGGAAGGCCGCGATCAGGCCCGCCGCGCCACCGGCCACGGCGATGAACATGCGCCGCATCGCCCATCCGCGGTCCAGCTTGGCCGCGACCTCGGCGTTGAACAGGGCCGCGTCGGGAAACGACGGCGGCTCGGCGAACATGCGGCTTAGTTGGGCTTCGAAATCGGGTTCAGCCATGTGCTTCCCTCCTCGCCCCTTCCTCTGGCCGGGCGAGCCTCGCCCGGAGTTTATCCAAACCACGTTTGACATGGGATTTGACCGTGCCGATCGGGATATTCAAGGCCTCGGCCGCTTCGGCGTGAGACCAGTCGGCGCCGTAGCACAGGGAAACGCACAGGCGCTCCCCGCGTGACAGCGACTTCAGGGCCTCGTCGAGGTCGATGCGGCTGGCCGCGTCCTTCGACGCGTCGCGCACCATGACATCCTCGACCGGCTCGACGGTGTCCGAGAAGATCAGCCGCGCCTCGCGCTTGACCTTCTTCAGGTAGAGCCGCGCGGCGATCTTTCTGATCCAGGCCCCGAAGGTCCCCTCACCGCGGAACTCGGCGGCCTGTTCGAAGCCCGTCATGAAGGCGTCCTGGGCCAGGTCGTCGGCGGTGGCCGAGTCGGCGCCCATGCGTCTCAAGAGACCCCGGACAGCCGAGCCGTGCCTGCGCACCAGCTCCCCGTAGGCCCGGCGGTCGCCCGCCGCCGCTTGCGCGGCGAGCTCGACGTCGTGGCCAGTTGGTGGGCGTTCCATGCCCATTGGATCAAGCCCCTCCCAAGGCTCGCGAGCCGCCTAGACCCGCTCTTCCTTGTTCGGATTGAAGAAGCTGAGCACGATGAAGGCCACGCCGATCACCACCGGGATGCAGGCGATGCCGAAGCCGTCGAAGTCGTCGCCGCCGTGAATGAAGTCGCCGAAATAGGTGGCGCCGGCGATGCCGATGCCGATCGCCAGCCAGATCACGCCGGTGCGCAGGTCGCGCAGGCGGGTCGGCGGGGTCTTCACGCTGCGGCTCATCGCCTCGATCACCTCGGGCGGGATCGGCTGGCCCTTTTCGATGGCGACACGCAGGGTGCGCTGCATTTCGCGGCGCTCGCGGCTCTTGAAGTAGAACGGCAGGCAGACGATGGCGACGATCATGGCGAAGGCGCCGATCGGAACGATGATTTCAGGACCCATTTTAAATCCTCCAACGAGTTGTTTGGACGACGCCCCCGCGCCGCCTTCACTAGTAAGAGGCGTTCACGGTCCTGATTGGAGGCGCCCGCCGGGATGAAACTTTCGTAAGGCCAACAAAAGCTAGACGATCGCGAGGGCCGGACGACGCCATACCGAAGGGCCGCCGACCATCAGGACCGCGGCGCAACGAAACCCCAAGAGCTACGGCAGACGCCCTCGAAGGCTAGTCGCCGCCGACCGCCGGTCTGGACGCGCCGACGTACGAGATAATTTCGGACATCGTGGCGAACGACACCGTGGGCTGGTGCTGGGCCAGGATCGCGGGCTTGGCGTAGCCCCAGCCGACGGCGCCGCAGTCCAGGCCCACCGCGCGGGCGGCCTCGATATCGCGGGTTTCGTCGCCGATGCAGAGGACCTTGTCACGGCTGACGCCTCGGGCCGTGACCTGCTTGAACTTGCGGGCCTTGCCGAACAGCGAAGCCCCGCAGGCATAGAGACTGATCAGTTCGCCCAGCTCCTCGCCCAGTACGCGACGGATCACCGCCTCGCTATTGGAGCTGACCACGGCGATCTTCACGCCGGCCGCGTGCAGGGCGCGCAGCATCCGGGCGGTCTCGGGGAACAGCGGGATGGTGTGAGCGTCGGCGGCCATCAGCTTCTTGCCGGCGCGGGCGATCAAGGGGAGCTTCCAGGGGGAAACGCCCAGATAGCGGATGACCTCGCGGGTGCTGCGGCCGCGCAGCATCTCGATCTCTTCGTTGGTGACGGTCTTGAAGCCGTACCGGCGCGCCATCGGATTGACAGCCCGCATCATCCAGGCCGCGCTGTCGGCCAGCGTGCCGTCGAAGTCAAAGATGACCAGCTCGTATCGCGAGACAGCGTCCCCCACGCGTCAAAAACCCCCTCATGGCTCGCGACGACGCGAGACCTTCCGTCCAGTGATAGACCGATCTCCTGGAAATTGTCGTCTTAAACTTCGCTCACGGCGCGAGGGAAACGCGGACTAGCCGATCGCGGCTTCGTAGATCTCAGGCTTGAAGCCGACCAGCCGGCGGTCGCCCAGGTCGAGCACCGGGCGTTTGATCATCGAAGGCTGGGCCAGCATCAGGGCGATGGCCTTGTCGGCGTTCAGGTTCTGGCGATCGGCCTCGTCCAGCTTGCGGAAGGTCGTGCCGGCGCGGTTCAGGATCGTCTCCCAGCCGTGCTCCTGAACCCAGCCTTCCAACGTCGCGCGATCGATCCCAACCGCCTTGTAGTCGTGGAAGTCATAGGCCTGGCCGCGCGCCTCCAGCCACTTGCGCGCCTTGGCGACCGTGTCGCAGTTCTTGATGCCGTACATCGTCGGGGTCATGGCCGGGCCTCTTGCAGCGAATCTCCGTGATCCTAGCCGGTCAGATCCCAGGCCTGGAGCACGATGTGCAGGGTCTGGCCCAGCTTGCTTTGCACCAGCACGAAGCGATCGACCGTCCAGCGGATCGGGGCGATGGCCTGGGCCGGGACCACCTGGCCGTCGTAAAGCAGCGTGATATGCGGGGTGAAGCTGCTGTCGGGCTTCAGCTTCACCCAAGCCATGGCCTCGCCGAGCGCCTTCTGAAACTTGATCAGATCCTGCACGTCCTCCCCGCCCTGCAGCGTGAAGGGGTTGGCGCCCGGCCGGTTGGCGAAGCTGACGGCCTGATCGAACGTGACCTCGAACGGCGCGGCCTTCAGAGCCGCCCCGGCGTCCTTGCCCTTCGCCACCACATCGTTGGGCAGGCCCACATAGTCGCCCAGGTGATGCAGGGTGATGTGGAAGCGATCGGTCAGCAGCGGCTGGCCGCGCAGGCCCAGGGCCTCTTTCAGTAGGCGCGCCTCGGTCGCGATCCGCTCGGCCGTCGCGGGGTCCGGATACAGCAGGAACATCAGCCGGTCGGTCGGCGTCGGCGGGTCGAAGCCCGGCAGGCCCATCTGCAATGTCTCGACCATCCGGCCCTCCTGTCTCGCCCGCCAGGGTTAAGCCGCTTCGGCTTCGCGTCCAACCGCCGCATTACAATTCGTTTACACGCGTAATCGATGGCTTGACTGGAACGTTTACGTGCGTAATCGTTGGGTCATGGATACGAACCCGCAACGCATCAGCGCCGCCGAAAGCGAAGTCATGAAGGTGCTTTGGGCCGACAGCCCCAAGCCCGCCGAGGACGTGCTGGCCATCCTGGCCAAGGACCACGGCTGGGCCGAGGGCACGGTGAAGACCCTGCTGAACCGCCTGCTGAAGAAGGGCGCGATCGCCGCCGACAAGGATGGCCGCCGCTTCCTCTACCGTCCGCTGGTCGGCCGCGAGGACTACGTGGATTCCGAGAGCCAGGGCCTGCTGGACCGCCTGTTCGATGGACGCCTGGCGCCCTTGGTCAGCCACTTCTCCAAGCGCGAGAAGCTGAACCCCGAGGACATCGCGGAACTGCGCCGCCTGCTGGACGAGATCGACGATGACCAGTGACCTGATCCTCTTCCTGGCCAAGGCCAACCTGGCCCTGGCGGCGGCCGTGCTGCTGGCGCTGGCCCTGCGCAAACCGGTCCGCGCCGCGTTCGGGGCCCGCAGCGCCTATGCGCTGTGGCTGATCGTACCGCTGTCGATCCTGGCCCTGCTGATCCCGGCCCGCACCGTCGTCCTGCCCGCACCCGTCGTCGCCGAAACGGCCGTCGCGACCGCCAGGGCGGAGGCGCCGTCGCGGCGCACCGTCGCGCCGTCTGTCCCGAACCAAGTCCGCGCCCTGCCGATCACCGAGATCGTCCTGGGCCTCTGGGGGTTCGTCGCTATCGCCGGCCTGATCGTCCAGGCCGAGCGTCAGCGCCGCTTTGTCCGCTCGCTAGGCCGGCTCAGCGTCACCGACGACGCCAGCCTGGTGCTCGCCGAACGCCCCGGCGTCGGTCCAGCCGTGATCGGAGCCCTGGCCCCATGCGTGGTTCTGCCCGCCGACTTCGCCGAGCGCTTCACGCCCGAGGAGCAGGCCTTGATCCTGGCCCACGAGCGCAACCACCTGGCCGTCGGCGACGCGCAGATCAACGCCGTGGTCACCGGCCTGCGGTGCCTGTTCTGGTTCAACCCGTTCATCCATCTGGGCGCGGCCGTGCTGCGGATCGATCAGGAGATTGCCTGCGACGCCGCCGTGCTGGCCCGTCATCCCAAGACCCGCCGCGCCTATGGCGAAGCCATGCTGAAGACCCAGCTGGCCGCCTTCGCCCCGCCGCTGGGCTGCCATTGGCCCGCCTCGGCCAACAACCAACTGAAGGAGCGCTTCACCTTGCTCACCCGTCACCATGCCCATCGCGGCCGCCACCTGGCCGGCGCGGCCGCCGTCGCGATCCTGAGCCTCTCGGCCGGCGTCGCCGCCTGGGCCGCCCAACCCGCGCAGGTCGTCCAGCAGCCCCCCGCCCGCGCCAAGTCCGCCGCCGCTCGCCACCTGGGCCAGCCGCTGTTCGAGGCCGTCCGCGCCAGAGACATCGGCGCCGTGCGGGAACTGATCGCCCTGGGGGCCGATGTGAACACGGTGATCGTCGGCGACGGCTCGCCGCTGATCGAAGCCGCCCGTCGCGGCCGCATGGACATCGTCCAGGCCCTGCTGACCGCCGGCGCCGATCCGAACCTGGCCGTGCGCGGCGACGGCGCCCCGCTGATCCAGGCCTCGCTGTCCGGCCACCTCGACATCGTCCAGGCCCTGGTGGCGCGCGGCGCCAATGTCGAGATCTTCGTCCCCGGCGACGAGACTCCGCTGATCAACGCCGCCCAGGCGGGAAGCCTGCCCATCGTCGCCTACCTGGTCGAGCACGGCGCCGACGTGAACCGCGCGGTCGAGGCCAATGAAGGCGAGATGCGCTCGCCGCTCGGTCAGGCCCGCAAGAACGGCCACGGCGCCGTCGTCGACTACCTGAAGAGCCGGGGCGCGCGGTCCTAAGGGACCGCCCCAAACTTCTCCAATAAAATCAGCGAGTTTTTCAACGATGGCGATCATCGACGCTCGGACTTTGCCTGACGCCAGCCGGATCGAGGCCGATCTGGTGATCATCGGCGGCGGCCTGGCCGGCATCACCCTGGCCAAGGAGCTGGCCGGCGGCCCGCTGAAGGTCGCCATCCTGGAGAGCGGCGGCCTGGAAATCGACATGGAGAACCAGGCCCTCTACGCCGGCTCCGGCGTCCAGAAAGCGCCCGGCAATCCCGACCGGCCGTTCGACAACTATCCGGTCCAGTCCCGCATCAGGGCTCTGGGCGGCTCGGGCCACGTGTGGGGCGGCAAGTGCGGACCGCTGGACCCCGCCGACTTCGCCGAGCGGCCTTGGATCCCCTACAGCGGCTGGCCCGTCACCCGCCCCCAGATGCAGGCCTACTACGACCGGGCCTGCGACCTGCTGGAGATCCCGCGCTTCCCGCTGGAGATGGCCAAACCGACCGAACCCGATCGCCAGCCCCTGGCGCTGGACCCGGCCGACGGCTTCTTCCCGGCCCCGCGGGTGTTCTCGAAATTCTCCGGCGGCGGCGACAAGGCGGCTTTCGACGCCTGGCGCACGAAGTTCGCCGACGCGCCGAACATCACCGTCTATCTCTACGCCAACGTCGTGAAAATTCGCCGGCAAGGCGCTGAAATCGTTGGCCTGGACGTCGCCTGCCTCAAGGGCTCGCATCACACCGCAAAGGCCAGGCGTTACGTGCTGGCGACCGGCGGCATCGAGAATGTCCGCCTGCTACTGGCCTCCGAGAACCTGGGCAACGGCCACGACCTGGTCGGGCGGTTCTTCCAGGGCCACGTCACCTATTCGAACGACGGCGACGCCGAGACCGAAGGCACGGTCGTGGCCGTCACGCGCGCCGCGCCGCTGGAGCTCTATGCGCCGACCAAGCGGCTGTCGCCCCACTGCGTGATCGGCTCGGGCCTGAAGGCCCAGGCGCGGATGAAGACCGGCAATTTCACCGCCACGCTCTACAAGGCCACGCCCTCCGGGACCGACACCAAGGTCGGCGCCGACACGCAGGCGATCCGCAAGACCAGCGGCCGCGTCGCCGGCCAGGACGAGGCCCAACTGCTGGGCTACTTCGCCATGGCCGAGCACTTTCCCAATCCCGACAGCCGCGTGACCCTGGATCCCGAGCACAAGGATCCTTTGGGCATGCCGCGCGTGCGCCTGACCTGGACCTATGGCGAGAAGGACTATGCCGACCTGGAGCGGTCGGTGGCGGGCCTGGCCGACGCGTTCGGGGCCGCGGGTCAGGGCCGGCTGTGCTGGTCGATCCCACGCGACAAGTTGCTGGCGACCTCCAGCGCCTCGCGCCACCACATGGGAACGACACGGATGCACACTGATCCGAGCAAGGGCGTGGTCGACGCCGATCTGCGTCTGCATGAGGCCAGGAACCTCTATGTCGCCGGCAGCTCGGTCTTCCCGACCTCCGGCATCGTCAACCCGACCCTGACCATCCTGGCGCTGTGCATGCGGCTGGCCGACCACCTGAAAAGCGAGACTGCACAATGACCAGCCGCCGCGACCTCCTGGCCGCCCTGGTGGCGCTTGCCGTCACACCGACTATGGCCCGCTCCGCCACACCCGACGTCGTCGCCGGCCTCGACGCCGCCGCCGTGCAGCGGATCGGCAAGGCCTGGCGCGAACTGCATCCGAACGTCACTGCCGCCGTGCTGGCCAAGCGCCTGTTCCCGGCCGGACGCGGCCTCGCCGCCCTGCCCCGCCTGCGCGATCAGGCCGCCGCCGATTTCCGCAAAGGCGCGATCTTCGCCTATCGCGGCTGGCGGCTGTCGGACACCGAAGGGGCGCTGCTGGCCCTGCTCTCGTTCGAAGCTTAGCCCGAGGAACCCGGACGGACATGGCCGGTTAGGTCCTCAGCAGAGGAGTTGCGCCATGCCCCAGGGCGACAAGAGCAAGTACACCGACAAGCAGGAACGCAAGGCCGACCACATCGCCGAAGGCTACGAGGCCAAGGGCGTCTCGGACAAGGAAGCCGAGCGCCGGGCCTGGGCCACGGTCAACAAGCAGGACGGCGGCGGCAAGAAACCCGGCGGCTCGGGTCGCCACGCCTGAGGATCAGGACGCCTTGGACGTACTCGCCGTGGCGGTGTCGACCCGCGTCCAGGTCTGCGACTTGCAGAGGAAGTTGGGCAGCAGACAACCCTTGGCCTTCAGCGAGGCGCGGTCCAGCAGCTTGACCTGGCCCGAGAAGGTCATGTCCAGGTCGGGTACATAGACCCGGCCCTTCCACTCGTTGGGATCGGCGGCGGAAAAGTCGCGCAGCAGCTGCATGCCGACCAGATCCTGGTTGTTCTTCTTCTTCACGTCGGCGCGTGCGTGGTCATTGGCCCAGACGACGACGCCGCAGGTGCGGGCCTCGCACGGCTTGATCTCGATATGGACGCTGCCCTTGGGATTACGCCAGACGCCGTAGATGTCCCCCGGACGCGGCGCGGCGCCGGTCTGGGCGAAGGCGGCTCCGCCCCCGACCCACAGCGCTAACGCCACAGCCAGTCCACGCGACATGCTTCGGCTCATCACGGCCGTCCTTCTCTCAGCGGCTACGCCAACCCGTACCCCATCGGGGCGCGAAGCTAGCCGCTCGGAAAGACGAGGTGAAGCCGTCAGAATTGAGGCGGGCCCCATCCCGGGTCAGCCGGTGCGCCAATCGGCCCCGGTCGCCGCGAACAGGCGGATGGCGTCGACCAGACGTTGGCCCTGCGCGCGGGCCTGGGCCGAGCGCGCGGCGTTGAGCGTGCGCTGAGCGTCGACGACCTCCAGCAGCGTGCCACCGCCCTTGTCGAAGGCGACCCTGGCCAGACGCAGGCGTTCGGTCGCCTGCTGCTCGGTGCGGGCGTGGGCTGTCAGTGCCGCTTCATCGGCCGACAGGGCCGAAAGGGCGTCGGCGACCTGGCCGAAGGCGGTCAACACGGTCTGCTGGTAGCGGGCGCTGGCGGCGCGGGCCGCCTCGCGGGCCTGCTGGCGACGGGCCTTCAGGGCGCCGCCGTCGAAGATCGGCGCGGTCAGGCCGGCCCCGATGTCCCAGCCGCTGGCGTCGTACGAGAAGAGGTCGCCCGGCTTCAGCGCGCCCTGGGTCAGCGAGGCTGTCAGCTTCAGGTTCGGATAGAGGTCGGCCGTCGTGACGCCGATGTCGGCGGTGGCGGCGTGCAACTCGGCCTCGGCGGCCAGGATGTCGGGACGCTTGCGAACCAGTTGCGACGGCAGGGCCACCGGCACGGGGGCGTCGAGCGCCATGGTCGACAGATCGAAGGCCGGGGCGCTCCAGTCGGCCGGGGCCTTGCCGATCAGCACGGCCAGGGCGTGACGGGCGGCGGCCAGTTCGCCCTGCAGGGCCGGCAGTTGGGCGCGGTCCTCTTCCAGCTGGCTTGCGGCCGAGACCTTGGCCAGGCTGGTCGAGCCGCCCAAGGCGTTGGCCTTGCGGATCAGCTCGATATTGGCCTGGTCGTCGGCGATCATCCGCTCGACACTGGCGATCTGGGCCCGCAGCGTGGCGATGGTCGCCGCCTGAAGAGCGACATTGGCGGTGAGACTGAGATAGGCCGCCTCGGCGCGGCGCCCCTGGGCTTCGACGCGCGCGGCGGCGCCCTCGATGCGGCGTCTATTGCCGCCCCACAGGTCGAGGTCGTAGCTGACCGCGCCGCCGACCGAATAGAGGCTGAAGGTCGGATTGCTGAGCTTGATGTCGCCAAAGCCCGTGAAGCCGAACGACTGCAGGTTGGCGCGTTCGCGGGCGACGCCGGCGTTGCCTGTGACCTGAGGTCCGGCCACGCCGCGCGCCTGGGCCAAGGCCGATTGCGATTGGGCCAGGGTGGCGTCGGCTTCGGCGAGCGTCGGGCTATCCTTCAGCGCCTGGCGGATGACGGCGTCCAGTTCGGGCGAGTTCAGCGCCGTCCACCACGGACCGGCGTTGGCCGTGTCGGCGTCAAGGCGCGCGGCGGCGGGGGCCGTCTCGCCCGCGCCCAGGGTCGAGGCGGCTTTGGGCGCGTCCGGCGCCTGAAAGTTCGGCCCCATGGTCGCGCAGGCGGACAGGCTAGTCGCCGCCAGCAAGGCGGTCAGGAGCTTAGTGGTCGGAGACATTGGCGGCCTTCGCCCCGGGCTTCGGGGTACGCATGAGAAGGATGAGCGGCGCGCAGGCGATGGTGATCACCAGCATCAGCCGGAAGTCGTCGAGATAGGACAGCATCGCCGCCTGCCGGCCGATCACGCCGTTGAACGCGGCCATGGCGGCCTCCGTCGAGAACACGTTCGGAGCGTAGGCCTGGTACAGCGGGTTGTCGGGCCGGGCGTGCTCGACCAGCACCGCGTGGTGCTTCTCGATGCCGCTGACGAACAGGGCCTGCATGATCGAGATGCCCGCCGCCGAGCCGATGTTGCGGATCAGGGTGAAGAGCCCCGCCCCTTCCGCCCGATGCTGCGGCATGACCTTGGCGAAGGCGATGGTGCTGAGGGGCACGAAGATCAGGCCGGTGCCGACGCCCGACAGGAAGCCCGAAACCACGAGCAGGGTCGTGTCCATCTCCAGATTGTAGTGGCTCATCTGCCAGAGCGAGAGCGCGCTGATCGCCAGGCCGATGCTGAGCAGCAGCTTGATGTTCATCCGCCCCATCAGCTGGCCCACCGCGAACATGGCGATGAACGAGCCAAGGCCGCGCGGCATCGACACCAGACCCGTGAAGGCGACCGGATAGCCCAGCAGGGTCTGCATCAGCGGCGGCAGCAAGGCCAGGGTGCTATAGAGCAGGATGCCGATGAAGAAGCCGAACAGGCAGCAGGTGATGAAGTTGCCATCGGCCAGCAGTTCCCGCGCCACGAACGGCTTCTCGGCCGTGGCCAACTGCACGCCGAACACCCACAGGGCGATGACGGCTACGATCAGCTCGACCCAGATCTCGCGTGAGCCGAACCAGTCCTGGCTGGGGCCTCGGTCCAGCATCAGCTGGAAGGCTCCGATGGCGATGGCCAGGGCCAGAAAGCCCAGGGTGTCGAACTTGCGCTTCTCGCTGCTTCTCTTTTCGGAGAGGAAGAAGAACACGCCGCAGAAGGCCAGGATGCCGATCGGCAGGTTGATGAAGAACACCCATCGCCAGTCGAGATTATCGGTCAGCCAGCCGCCCAGGCCGGGCCCTAGCAGCGGACCGAGCACCGCGCCCGCGCCCCAGACGGCCATCGCCTGGCCGTGGCGCTCGGGCGGATTGATGTCCAGCAGCACGGCCTGGGACAGCGGGATCAGCGCGGCTCCAAACAGACCTTGCAGCAGGCGGAACAGCACGATCTCGACCAGGTTCTGCGCCGCGCCGCACAGCATCGAGGCGGCGGTGAAACCGATGATCGAGACGATCAGCACCATCTTGCGGCCCATCCGCTCGGTCAGGAAGCCGGTCAGCGGCGTCATAATCGTCGAGGCCACGATGTAGGAGGTCAGCACCCAGGTGATCTGGTCGGTCGAGGCCGAGACGCTGCCCTGGATGTGCGGCAGGGCGACGTTGGCGATCGTGGTGTCCAGCGAGATCATGATCGTCGCCAGCATCACCGAGATGGTGATCGGCAAGCGATTGGCGACGTCGCGGGCGTGCCCCTCCTGGAGCGCCTTGGGGGTCATCAGTGCTTGCCCGAGCGGATATCCACCTTCGCCTGGGCGCTGAGTCCAGCCGAGAGGTTGCTGGGCGCGGCGTCGTCCAGGGTCAGGCGCACGGGCACGCGCTGCACGACCTTGACCCAGTTGCCGGTGGCGTTCTCGGCCGGCAGCAGGGCGAAGCTGGCGCCGGTGCCGGGGCTGAAGCTGGCGACATGGGCCTTCAGCGGCTTGTCATAGGCGTCGACCTTGATCGTGGCCGGCTGGCCGACGCGCATATGGGCCAGCTGGTCTTCCTTGAAGTTGGCCTCGATCCAGGGCTTGCCCGAGATCAGGAAGAACAGCGGCCTGGACGCCTCGACCCGCTGGCCGACCTGCAACTGCTCGACCTTGGCGATAACGCCGTCGGTCGGGGCGACCACGGCGGCGTAGGAACGATCCAGCTTGGCGCGCTCGAGCTTGGCGGACGCTTCCAGCACGCCGGGCTGCTGCTCGGTGGCGATGTCGGCGCGACCGCCGAGGTCGGCCAGGGCCGTGGCGATCTGTTGCCGGACGACGGCGACCTGGCGCTGGGCCTGGTCGGCGGCGTGGCGGGCCTCGTCGGCCTGGGCCTTGGTGGCGACGCCGGCGGCGGCGAGGTCCCGCTGGCGGGCGGCCTCGCGCTGCGCATAGCCGGCGGTCTCCTGCACGGCGGCCAGATCGGCCAGGCGCTGGTTATAGACCGCGCGCTTGCCCTGGACGTCGAAGCGGGCCTGGGCCAGGGCGGCCTCGGCCTGAGACACCGCCACCTGGTAGTCGGCCGGATCGAGGCGGAACAGCACCTGCCCCTTGGCCACGCGCTGGTTTTCCTGCACGTCGATCTCGACCACGCGGCCGTCGATGCTGGTGCTGATGCCCGTGCGGCTGGACTGAACGTAGGCGTTGTCGGTGGTCTCTGACTTGCCGCCCGTCAGCACGACGAAGGCGCCGATGCCCACGAGAACGACCAGCGGCGCGCCGATCATCAGCGGCCAGCGCAGGTGCTGGCCCAGGCTCCGCTCTCGCCGCCTGCTGGCCGCGTTCGCCTCGGCGCCGGCTATAGCCTCGTAACCTTCAGCGTCGCTCACGCGCTGCTCCACGTCTCGATAGGTTTTGGGGAATCGTTGGGTTCGTTCGGGTCGCGAACCTTGGCCCTCAGATAGGGCTCGGCCTGTCATGAGAGAAATGATATATACTCACGACAGCCATGAACGCCGTGAATTTCAGAACCGCCGACCTCAACCTCTTCCGGGTGTTCGTCACCCTGCTGGAAGAGAAGAACGCCACGCGCGCCGGCGAGCGGCTGGGGCTCTCGCAATCCGCTGTGAGCCATTCGCTGCGGCGCCTACGCGAAATGGTCGGAGACGACCTCTTCGTCAGAGGCCAGACAGGCTTGCGGCCGACGCCGCGCGCGCTGGAGATCGCCGACACCGCGCGCACCGCCCTGAAGCTGCTGGAGAGCGCCGTCACCAGCCAGCGGTTCGATCCGGCGGTCGACGCGCATACCTTCAACATCGCGGCCGGGACCTATATTTCCTATGTCCTGGGCCCGCTGATCGCCGAGCGCGTGATCGCCAGCGCGCCGAACGTCCAGATCCATTTCCACAACCTCTATGCGGGCATGACCGAGGACCTCGACACCGGGCGGCTGGACATGGTCGTCGGCTGCTTCGAGGCGATCCCCGGCCGCTTCTCCTATAGTCCGCTGTTCGAAGAGACCGGGGTGTGGGTGCTGCGCGCCGACCACCCGATGGTCGCCAGCGGCGTCGACTACGACGCCCTGGCCCGCCTGCCGCGCCTGGGCGTCTCGGGTGGCGGCAACGATGATCCCGACCGCACCTCGGCCGGGCACCTGGGCCTGCGGCGCGCGACCTCGTGGGGAGACACCTACGCCCTGGGCGACACTCCCTATCAGCCGTTCACGGTGCAGGACTCGTTTAGCGCCATGAACATGGTCGGCCGCTCTGACATGACCTGCATCCTGCCGCGCCGCCTGGCCCAGCTGGCCGCCGACCGCGGCAAGGTGTTCATGGTCGAACCGCCAAGCGCGCCGCCCCCCATGCCGTTCGGCGCGGTGCTACGCGCCAGCGACGCGGCTGACTCGCCCAATGGCTGGCTGCTGGACCTCTGCCGGGAAGCAGCGGCCCAGCTATAACCCTCTATTCGACCTGGCTGACGTCGCGCACCGCGCCGCGGGCGGCGTTGGTGGTCATGGCCGCGTAGGCGCGCAAGGCGGGCGAAACCTCGCGCTTGCGGTCCAGGGGCTTCCAGGCCTTGGCGCCCCGTGCCAACTGCGCCTCGCGGCGCTCGGCGATCACCGCGTCCGACACCTCCAGCGTGATGCCGCGATTGGGGATGTCGATCAGGATCGAGTCGCCGGTCTCGACCAGGGCGATCAGGCCGCCCTCGCCCGCTTCCGGCGAAACGTGGCCGATCGACAGGCCCGAGGTGCCGCCCGAGAAGCGACCGTCGGTGATCAGGGCGCAGGCCGCGCCCAGGCCCTTCGATTTCAGATAGGTGGTCGGGTACAGCATCTCCTGCATGCCCGGACCGCCCTTGGGTCCTTCGTAGCGGATGACCACGACCTCGCCGGCCACGACCTTGCCGCCCAGGATGCCGCTGACCGCCGCCTCCTGGCTCTCGAAGACACGCGCCGTGCCCCGGAAGGTCAGGATGGAGTCGTCGACCCCAGCCGTCTTCACGATGCAACCCTCGGGGGCCAGGTTTCCGAACAGCACGGCCAAGCCGCCGTCCTTCGAGAACGGATGCTCGACCGAGCGGATGACGCCCTTCTCGCGGTCCAGGTCCAGGCTCTCCCAGCGGGCGGCCTGGCTGAAGGCGATCTGGGTCGGCTTGCCGCCCGGCGCGGCGCGGAACAGCTCATGAGCGACGGCGCTGTTGGTGCGGCCGATGTCCCAGCGCGCCAGGGCCTCGGCCATGGTCGTGGCGTGGACGGTCGGCTGGGTCGTGTCGATCAGACCGCCGCGCTCCAGCTCGCCCAGGATGGCCATGACGCCGCCGGCGCGGTGGACGTCCTCCATGTGCACGTCGGCCTTGGCCGGGGCCACCTTGGACAGGCACGGCACCCGGCGCGACAGGCGGTCGATGTCCTCCATCTTGAAGTCGACCCCGCCCTCCTGGGCGGCGGCCAGCAGGTGCAGCACCGTGTTGGTCGATCCGCCCATGGCGATGTCCAGGCTCATGGCGTTCTCGAACGCCGCGCGCGTGGCGATGCCGCGCGGCAGGGCCGTGGCGTCGTCCTGCTCGTACCAGCGCTGGCAGAGGTCGACGACCAGGCGGCCGGCTTCCTTGAACAGCGCTTCGCGGTCGGCGTGGGTGGCCAGGACCGAGCCGTTGCCCGGCAGCGACAGGCCCAGGGCCTCGGTCAGGCAGTTCATCGAGTTGGCGGTGAACATCCCCGAGCACGAGCCGCAGGTCGGGCACGCGGCCTTCTCGATCGCGTTGACTTCTTCGTCGGTGTATTTGTCGTCGGCGGCGACGACCATGGCGTCGACCAGATCCAGCGCGCGGATCTCGCCCTTCACCCGCACCTTGCCGGCCTCCATCGGGCCGCCCGAGACGAAGACGACCGGGATGTTGAGGCGCATGGCGGCCATCAGCATGCCGGGCGTGATCTTGTCGCAGTTGGAGATGCAGACGATGGCGTCGGCGCAGTGGGCGTTGACCATGTACTCGACGCTGTCGGCGATCAGCTCGCGGCTGGGCAGCGAGTACAGCATCCCGCCGTGGCCCATGGCGATGCCGTCATCGACGGCGATGGTGTTGAACTCCTTGGCCACGCCGCCGGCGGCCTCGATCTCGCGGGCGACCAGCTGGCCCAGGTCTTTCAGGTGCACGTGGCCCGGGACGAACTGGGTGAAACTGTTGGCCACCGCGATGATCGGCTTGCCGAAGTCCTCGTCCTTCATGCCCGTCGCGCGCCAGAGGCCGCGGGCCCCCGCCATGTTGCGGCCGTGGGTCGAGGTGCGTGAGCGATAGGGAGGCATGGCAAATCTCAATGTCGGCGATGGGGTTATTTAGGGCCGTTTCGCTCGCTCTCAAAATATATTAGTTCAGCCGAATTAGGTCGCTGAGAATATCAATGGACGCTCGCCCGCTCCGCCACTTCATCGCCGTGGCCCAGACACTGCACTTCGGCCGCGCGGCCGAGCGCCTGGGCATGACCCAGCCGCCGCTCAGCCAGTCGATCATGAGCCTGGAGCGCGACCTGGGCGCGCCGCTGTTCGAACGCACCAAGCGCAGCGTCCACCTGACCGCGCTGGGCGAGCAATGGCTGCCGCATGTTCTGGAAGTCCTGGCGGCGCTTGACGGCCTGCCTGGCCTGGCCCAGCGGATGCGCGATGGACAGACCGGCTATCTGGCGCTGTCGTTCGTCAGCACGGCCGACTACAGCGTCCTGCCGTCGCTGGTGCGGCGCTACTCCCAGGCCTATCCGGACGTCGAGATCCGCCTGTTCGAGGCCACCAGCGACGTGCAGATCCCGGCCATCGTCAGCGGCGAGCGCCATGCCGGCATCATCATCCCGCCGGCCGATCATCCCCTGCCGCCGGGCCTCGCCTACCGCCGCCTGCTGCGCGAGCCGCTGGTCGCCGCCGTGCCCAGCGCCTGGATCGAGGACGGCCGCATCGCCCGCGAGACCGAGCTCTCCAGCGCCGAGGTTCTGGCCTCGCCGCTGATCCTGTTTCCCAAGCACGTGGCTCCGGCCTTCCACGACCTGGTCACCGGCTATTTCGCATCGCTGGGCGGGGCGGCTCGGATCATCCAGGAGGCCATCCAGATGCAGACCATCATCAGCCTGGTGTCCAGCGGTCTCGGGATCGCCCTCGTGCCGGCTTCGCTGCGAAACCTGGCGCGAGCGGGGGTCGCCTATGTCCCCCTGGCCGGCGCGGCGCCGATGCTGGAGACCGGCTTGGCCTGGCGGCGCGACGATCTCGCCCCCACCCTGGCCAACGTCCTGGCTCTGCTCGCCGAAACCTAGCGAGAACCGCCGGTCAGCGCTTGGGCGTAGTGCTGGCGGTCGATGATCGGCCGACAGAAGATCAGCGCGCCGTCGATGACAGCGTCCTCGGTCAGGAGGGTTCTGAACCACGCATTGGCTTCGGCCATGCCGCGATGCAGGGCGATGACCCGGTAGCTGTGCTTGCCGGTCACGGCGGCGGCGGTCGAGACGCATGGGTCGTCCCGCAGCCGCGCCTCCAGTCGGTCCAGCGCGCCGCCGTCGGTCAGCCGAGTGCGCAGGTCGGCGATGCAGTGGCAGACATCGGCCGGCAGCCTTACGCGGTCGACCAGCTTCAGCAGGCCGCTCTGCTTGAAGCGGGTGATGATCCTAAAGGCCGTGGTCTGCGAGACCTCCAGCATCTGGGCCAGCTCGACCACGGTCGGCAGCGGCTTGCCCTCCAGCCGGGCCATGATCGCCAGATCGGCCTCCAGGGTGACGCCCGGCCCGGGCGTCACCCTTGAAGATTGCAGCGACGCGGGTTTGACGTGGTTCACGGCGCGCCCTTCGGCGTGAACAGCAGGTCGTGATAATCCCAGCTGAAGTCGGCGATCGGCGACACCGCCCTCATCGTCACCCGCGTGATCTTGCCGTCGGGGTCGAGGTTGAAGGTGACGTAGGCCGGCTCCAGCGTCTTGTCGTCGAAGCGGGTGACGAAGGTGTCGTACTGCCAGTGCTCCAGCTTGCCGGCCATGCGCGGGGTCGACTTGAAGTCGATGCGCAAGGCCCCGTCGCCCTCGGTTACCGCGATGTCCCCGTACCAGGGGTCGGCATAGGTCCCGGCGTACTTGGCCGCGGGCAGCGAAGGCCCGACGCCGGCCGGCTTGACCTCGACGCCGCCCAGGGTCTTCAGCGCGCCGGCGATCAACTGCTTTTTGTAGGCGATGTAGCGCTCGGTCCACGGCTCGGGCTTGACCCCCAGATAGTGGTCCAGCAGCTCCAGCATCAGGCCGCGCGGCAGCTCGCCGTCCTCGCTGTTCAGCTCGATCGAGAAGCCGGCGTTGCGGTCGGGAATCAGCACCACCACCGTCTTGAAGCCCAGCACCGCGCCGCCGTGCCAGACGATCTGAGTTCCGCGGTAGTCCTGAATCTCCCAGCCCAGGCCATAGGCCTGGAAGTTGGGCTTGGTGACCTCCATGCCGGGGGGCGCGGGGTCGATCGGCTCGATAACCGTCGGCTGCCACATGGCCTGACTCTGAGCCTCGCTGAACAGCCGCTTGCCGTCCGGCAGGGCGCCGCGGGCCAGTTGCAGCTTCAGCCACTTGGCCATGTCGTTGGCGCTGACGGCCATGCCGCCGGCCGGGGCGGCGCTGCGCGCCAGCTCGTCGCGCTCGTCGAGGATCTCCTGATCGCCGGCCCCGCGCAGGCCTCCGTTCAGTCGCGCGTGTGGCTGGGCGCGGTTGGGGTTGTCGAAGCGGCGCTCGTCGGTGGTCGAGGCGTTCATGCCGGCCGGGACCAGCACATGATCGCGCGTATAGGCCTCCCAGGTCTGACCGGTCACCGCCTCGATCAGCTGGCCGGCCACCATGTAGAGGACGTTGTCGTAGGCATAGCCGCTGCGGAAACTGGTGGCGGGCTTCAGATAGCGCAAGCGGCGCACGGCCTCGGCGCGCGGGATGTTGCTGCGTGGCACGAACAGCAGGTCGCCCTGCCCCAGGCCGAGGCCGCTGCGGTGGACCAGCAGGTCGCGCACGGTCAGCTCGCGCGTCACCCACGGGTCGTACATCTGGAAGCCCGGCAGGCGATCGGCGACCTTGTCGTCCCAGGACAGCTTGCCAGCGTCGACCAGGGTGGCCAGGGCCGCCGTGGTGAAGGCCTTGCCGGTCGAGCCGGTCATGAACAGCGTATCGGCGTCGACCTTGGCCGGGTCGCCCAGCTTGCGGACGCCATAACCCTTGGCGAGCACGGTTTGCCCCTCGTCGACGATGGTGATCGACAGGCCCGGCGCGCCGACCTTTTGGCGCAGGGCCTCGACATGGGCGTCGAAGCCCTTGGGCGGCTGGACGACGGGGCCGGCGGCAAGCGCCGCGGCGAGAATGAGGCTGATCATGAGACCTCCGGCTGGAAGACGGGACGTCGGGCGAAACGAACAAGGCTGACCAGCGCCAGCGGCGCGACGTAGAGCGCGATCAGGGCGTAGGCCAGCAGGCGATAACCGCCGGCGATCAGGCTCACCAGCCCGACCCGATCGGCCAGCACCATGCAGAACACGAGCAGCGCCAGGGCGCAGGCGGCGCGGGCGCGGGCGCCGAACGGCCGTCCCATCCGGACCTGGAAGGCTACGGCGACGCGCTCATTGATGGCGTGGACCGCGCCCGCGCCACTCTCCAGCAGCGCCGCGAAGACCATGAGTTGGAACAGCGCGCGGAAGACCGGCAGGTTCAGCTTGGCCAACAGCACGTCCGATGGCAGGGCCGCGCCCGTGACGGCTGGCGCATAGGCGCACATGCAGACGAAGAAGACGAAGGCCGGAATCATCGCCAGAGGCCCGGCGATCAGGCCGGCCGTCACCGCGTCCCGGTCACTGAGCAGGCGCCGGGTCACTGGCAGGATGATCACCGCGCCGATGATGTTGTAGCCGGCATAGGTGGTTCCGCCGATCAGGGCGTCGGCCCCGACCTGGACCGGAACCGCGAAGGCGGCGGCGATGTCGGAGCCGAAGGTCGTCAGGGCCAGAACGAGAAACAAGCCATAGACGCCGTAGAGCAGGATCGAGACCCAGGCGAATAACTGCTCGACCACCTTGCTGCCGAAGGCGACGAAGCCGGTGACGCCCAGCAGCAGGGCCAGCATCCCCGCCCACTTCGGCGCGCCGAGCACCGCATGGCCGATTTCGCCGGCCGCCGCGCCGAACACGGCCAGCACCAGGACGACAAAGAAGGCGTAGGCCAGCTCGAAGGCGATCCAGCCGCGCCCCAGCAGGGCCTGGAAGAAACTCCGATAGTCCCGCGCCCCGGTCGCTCGCGCGAACAGGAAGGTCAGGACGCACATGCCGCTCCAGATCAGCGTCGCCAAGGCCAGGCCGACGAGGCCGCCCCAGGGACCAGCGGGCAGGAAGAACTCGGCGATCTCGCGGCCGGTGGCGTAGCCGCCGCCGATGACGGCGGCCTTGAACGCCAGGCCTGGCAGCAGCCAGCGGCTGAACCAGCCTGGGGCCGCCTTCCCGCTCATGCGAGGCAGGCGTCCAGCAGCCGCTCGAAGGCCGGGCCGCCCCGCAGCGGGTCGGCGGTCGGCAGGCCCAGGCGCTGAGCCACGGCCGCGATTTCGGCCTGGGCGGTCTCGGGCGACAGTTTGCCGGTGTTGAGGCTGATCCCCGCGCAGCGGATATTCGGATTGGTCACCCGCCCCATCAGGACGGTCGCCTCGATCACCGCCTCGATCGACGGCACGGCGTGACCGGGATAGCCGAGGATCTGGGTGCGGCCCGGCTCGTGACAGACCACGAAGACGTCGGGCTGGCTGCCTTGCAACAGACCCAGCGACACCGCGCCGTAGGCGGGGTGCATCAAGGACCCCTGCCCTTCGATCACGTCGACATGGCTGGCCGGCGCGGCGGGGCTGAGCATCTCGGCCGCCCCGGCGATGAAATCGGAGACCACCGCGTCGATCGGTATGCCGGCGCCGGCGATCATGATCCCGGTCTGGCCGGTGGCCCGGAAGTCGACATCGACGCCACGTCCACGCAGTCCTCGGGTGATGGCCAGGGCCGCGTACTTCTTGCCGAGAGCGCAATCGGTGCCGACGGTCAGGATCCGGCGGCCCGAGCGGCGCTTGCCCGAGCCGACGGGAATCCCTGTCGGCGGAGTGCGCACGTCGATCAGCCGGCGGCCGGTCCGCTGGGCGGCGGCCTTCAACTCCGGGATATCGCCCAGCTTGGCGTGCATGCCGGAGATGAGGTCGAGCCCCGCCTCCAGCGCCTCGACCAGACCGGCGATCCAGGCTGGCGGGATGATCCCGCCGGCGTTGGCCACGCCGATCACCATGCCCCGCGCGCCCTCGGCCACGGCCTGGGCCGGCGCCAGGGCTGGCAGGCCGGTGCTGACCCGGGCGCCCGGCAGGACGAACTCGCCGACGCAGCGCTCGCCGACCCAGTCGCGCAGGCCGAACGCGGTCTTGGCGTAGCCGGGCTCGACCGTGTCGCCGAGGAACAGGAGGTAGGGCGACGGCAAGGCGCCCTCCATAGCCTCATCGGCCTTATCGTCCTGGGCGGTTCTGGCGATAGCGGTCATGTGATCAGAAGCCGGCCGTCAGGCTGAGGCCGATCGTGCGCGGCCGGATCACGCCCGTGCCGATCGCGCCGCCCGGAGAGACCGGCAGGCCATTGGCGGTGACCGCGCCGGTCGAGATCTTGCCGTCCGAGTCGAAGGCGTTCTTGACGTACGCCTCCAGGTCCACCTTGCCGAAACTGACCCCGGCCCGCAGGTCGACGACCTCGTACGAGGGAAGCTGGCGCTGCTGGCTGTGCGCGGCGCGGTACTCGGCGTCGAACATGCCGCTCTGCTTGCCCATCACCCGTAGCGAGGCGCCGACATAGGCCTGCTTGTCGCCGATCATCCAAGTATAGTCGCCATTGAAGCCCAGGCTGAGCTTGGGGGTGAAGGGCAGCTGATCGCCCTTCTTGCCGCCGACCAGGGCGCTGGTGTCGCCCGAAAGCTTGGCGTCGGTATAGGCGCCGTTGGCCGATACGGTCAGGCCGCTGGCGAGGCGGGCCATGGCGGTGAACTCGACGCCGTCGCTTTTCGCGTCCGCGCCATTGGTGTTGATGCCGAAATTGTTGACCACGGTCAGCAGTTGGACGCCCTTCCAGTCGATGTGGAAGGCGGCGACGTCCAGGCTGACGCGACGGTCGGCGCTCTCGCCCTTGAAGCCGGCCTCGTAGCTGGTGACCTTGTCCGGCGCGAAGGTGGCCGGGGTGTCGGCCGGCGCGCTGGGCGGGATCACGTTCGGACCGCCCGGACGATAGCCCTTGGCGACGCGGGCGTAGACCGCGCGGCGATCGTCGATCTTGAACTTCGGGGCCAGCGAGTAGGTAAAGACGTTGTCCGACGACTTCAGGCCGCTGTTGATCGGCGTACCGCCGGCCAGCACGCCCGTGGCCGACTGCCCGGCGACCTGCTTGTTGTGGCTGTAGCGGCCGCCCAGATCGACATCCACCCGCTCGCCCAGATGCACGGTGGCGTTGGCGAAGCCGGCATATTCCCTGTAGCGCGAATTGAGGTCGAGGTTGGCCAGAAGCGGCAGACCGGTAAGCTGGGTCAGCGTGCCCGGCTGGACGGCGATGTACTCCTGGTGGATCAGGCCCTTCTCGTCGGTGAAATAGCCGCCGACCAGCCACTCGAACGGCGCGCCGGCGTTCGAGGCCAGGCGCACTTCCTCGGTATATTTCCGGTTGTTGGTCTTCTGGCCCAGGTAGAGGTCGTTGGCGGGACCGAACACGCTCTCGATCAGGCCGCTGAGGTTGAAAGAGGCGTCGTCGCGCTTGGTCTGGTTCTGCTTGTTGTAGCTGCTTGACGCGGTCAGCGTGCCAAAGCCCAGGTCGTAGTTCACCACCGCGTTGTAGATGCGGTATTCGACGTCCGAGAAGGCCGGCGCGAACTGCGACAGGGTCGGGCCGCCGTGCAGGGTCTTTAGGGTGTCGGGATCGCTCTCGACCACGGTCGGGGCGTCGGCCTTGATGTCCTGCAGCACCGCCGTCAGGCGCAGGTCGAATTTGTCGGTCGGCTTGAACAGCAGCGAGGCGCGGCCGCCATAGACCTTGGCGTCGTTGATGTTCCGCTCGACGTCCGAACCGCCGGTTCCGATCGAGTCGATGAAGCCGCCGTCCTTGCGGTAGAAGCCCGAGGCGCGGACCGCGACGGTCTCGCCGAGCGGGATGTTGACCATCGCCGTCGTGCGATACGACATCGCGCCGCCCTTGGTGTCCTCGAGCGCGACGCGGGCGCGAGCGATGAAGCCCTTGGTGTCAGGCGTGTTGGTCACGAACTTCAACAGGCCGCCCATCGAGCTCGCGCCATACAGCGTGCCCTGTGGGCCGCGCAGCACCTCGATGCGGGCGATGTCGAACGTATCGAAGTCGCCGGCCAGCACCGCGCCGTTGACGAGGGCGCTGCTCGAGCCGAACGGGGTCTCGTCCATATAGACGGCCACGGTCGAGGCCACGCCGCCTGTGTTGACGCCCCGCATGACCAGGCGACCCTCGCCGGGCGTGCTCTGGTCCAGCTGCAGGCCCGGAACCAGCTTCAGATAGTCGCTGAAATTGTTCGCCTGGTGGGCTTCCAGCGTGTCCCCCGACACCACCGAGATGGCCTGCGGAATGTCGATCAGGGTCTGTTCCCGCTTCTGGGCGGTGACGACGATCTCTTCGACGGTCGAGACGGGCTTGGGACCTTCGTCGGCCGCGAAGGCCGGAGCCTGCATCATCAGGGCGCCGACGGCGCTGGAGATCAGCAGGGTCGCACGATTGAGCTTCATCCAAATTCCCCCTCGTTAAAGCGCCGGCGGCCCCGGTGAGACATCCCCTCCGCCGCGCGCTGCGGCCGCTCGGATTTTTCCGTGCTCGGCCCGCTTGCCATTACGCAAATATAATCCTGATTAGGACAATGTTATCCCAATCAGAGAATTGTCAACGGCAATCGTGGGGTCGGCCCGCCTCGGCCTTGCGCGCCCAGGGATCGATCAGACGCAGGAGGATCGCCGCGGTCACGGCCAGCCCCGCCAGCAGCGCGAAATAGGCCGTGTGGCTCACCCGGCTCCACAGAGTGCCGACCAGACCCGCGCTAAGGCTGCCCGCGAAGATGGTCAGGTACCAGGCCGCTACGGTGGTCGCGCCGAACCCGGGCGGAGCCAGGCGGGCGAACAGACCCAGTCCGGTGGGCAGGATGAAAAGTTCGCCGAAGGTGTAGATCCCGAAGAACGCCACCAGCCACAGCCAGTGCGCCCTGCCCCCGCTGAACGCGTCGACGGCGCACAGCAGCAGGAAGGCTCCCGCCACGATCAGCGCGCCGGTCGCCATCCGCTGGGCCGGCGACGCATCCCGTCCGCCGTCGGCGCGTCTCTTCCAGCCGGCCAGCAGTATCGGCGTCATCGCCATGACCAGCAGAGGGTTCAGGGACTGGAACCAGGTCATCGGCACGAGCCAGGATCCGAGCGTCCGGTCGACGCCGGCGTCGGCCCACAAGGCCACGGTGTTGCCGGCCTGCTCGTAGGCGCCGCGGAAGACGGTGACCGACAGCGCGACGCCGGCCAGGGCCAGCACGGTCGGCAAGCCCATGCGCCCCTTGGCGGCGTCGGGCGCGACGTCGGTCTTCTTCTGCTCGGCCGGCAGGTAGCGCTGACCCCACAGATAGATCAACAGGCCCGCCAGCATCCCGAAGCCCGCCACGGCGAAGCCGACGTGCCAGCCGAACAGCTCGCCGAGCGTTCCGCACAGCAGCGGCGCGAGAAAGCCGCCGATATTGATGCCCAGATAGTAGACGTTGTAGGCCCAGCCGCGCCGGGGATCCCCCTCCGCATAGAGGTCGTTGATCTGGCTGGGCAGGGTCGGCAGGAACAGGCCGTTGCCCAGGGCGATGGTGGCCAGGGCGACATAGAACAGGTTCGGAAAACCCATCATGAAATGGCCCAGCGCCATGACGCTGGCCCCGATGATGATCGCCCGCCGCTTGCCCAGCAGCCGGTCGGCGATCACCCCGCCGACGATGGGCGTGAAATAGGCGCAGGCCGTGTAGGTCCCGTAGATCAGGGACGAGGTCCCCTGGGCGATCAGCAGCTCCTTGGTCATGTAGTAGACCAGCAGGGCGCGCATGCCGAAATAGGAGAACTGCTCCCACATGTTCGTCAGGAACAGGACGGTCAGGCCGCGCGGCTGACCGAACCATGGCGAGGCGTCGAGCGCCTTGCGGCTCATGCGGCCGCCGCCGCGGCCGGGGCGCCCCAGACGCTTTCGCCAGCCCAGACAGCGCCGTCGCGATAGACCACGCTCGGCGGCCGATCCTTCGCCAGGAAGGTCGGGCCATCCAGGTCGACCAGATCGCAGACCTGGCCCAGCACGAAGCCCGGCCCGGTGGCCAGACTGGTGCCCACCATGGTCCCGACCATGACGCCCAGGCCCAGGCGCCGGGCCTTGGCGGCCATCAGCAGGCCTTCCGTCAGCCCGCCGCACTTGTCGAGCTTGATGTTGATGATCTGGAAGCGGCCCACCGCGGCCGAGACATCGGTCAGCGAGACGCAACTCTCGTCGGCGGCGATCGGGATCGGACTGTGGAAGCCTTCCAGCTCGTGCTCGTGGCCGCGCGCCAGGGGTTGCTCCAGCAGAGAGACGCGTTCTTCGACCAGCGTTTCGACCAAGCTCTCCAGGTCGGCGCGGACGAAGCCCTGGTTGCCGTCTACGCCCAGCCAGGCGTCCGGTCGCGCGGCGCGGATGGCCCGCACCCGCGCCTGATCCAACGGCAGGTCGCCGGTCAGCTTGATCTTGATCGATCTGGCCTGGACGTAAGCCGTCGCGCCCTTGGCCATGGCTTCCGGCGTATCGGCGCCGAGGGTGAAGGTGGTGCGCAACGGCTGAGGCGCGTCCAGTCCCGCCAGCCGCCAGACCGGCAAGCCGGTCCGCGCGGCTTCCAGCTCCCACAGGGCGCAGTCGACGGCGTTACGGGCCCCGCCGGGCGGCAGAATGAAACGCAGCGCCTCCCGCGTCGGCCCGGCCTCGATCGCCTCGCGGACAGCCTCGAGCTGAGCCCGCATGCTGTCGACGGTCTCCTTCAGAAAGAAGACCCCGGCCGCTTCTCCCCTACCCTTCTGGCCGGCCTCCGACAGCGTCACGACGATGATGTCGGACGTGTCGAAGACGTGGCCGGCGATGCGGAAGGGCTGAGCCAGCCGGAGCGTCTCGTCGGCGATGTCCAGGGTCAGCCGGCCCATCAGTAGTTCACCGACATGCCCAGGAGGTGGAAAGCCAGGGCGACGTAGAACAGCAGCAGGGCCGAGAGCAGCAGCAGCATGCTCCACAGCTTGCGCGCCCAGCTACGGCCGTCGGTCCAGGTCAGCCAGGCGTTCCAGCCGGCCGTGACAAGCGCCACCGGGAAGATGACCCAGCCCAGCCCCTGCAGGAGCAGCATCACGCCGTCCATGGCGCCGGCCAGGGCCGCGGCGCTGGAGGTCAGCTGGATCATGCCCACGACCCAGCCGATCAGCAGGGCCAGCAGCAGGCCGGCGCCGATCCGCGAGGCGCGCGAGGCCGTCAGGGCCTTGCCCGAGATGTCCGGGCTGGCCTTGTAGCGGCGACGCACCAGGGCCACGACCGGCCAGTAGAGGAAGGTCAGGACCAGGACGCCGATGCTGACGAGCATCGCCGGCAGCGCCCAGGTCATGTCGCGGGCGGCCGGGGCGCGGTCGAACACCATGAACGGCGAGCCGAAATCCCAGCTCCAGCGGACCGGCTTGCCGTCCACCACCTGGGCGGCCAGGCGATCGTGGCCGCCGACCTCCCGCCAGACGTACGGGGCGATCTCGACCCATTCCTTGGGACGGCCATTGGGCCCCAGCACGCTGGGGATGATCAGCTCGCCCTTGGGGCCGACGGCGATCTTGGCCTGACCCACGGCGTAGAACAGCGACAGGAAGCTGCTGTCGGCCCGCCGGCTGGCCCACCATGCGCCGGCCATGGCCTTGGCGTGCTCGGCCGAGACCTTGGCGTCGACCTTGCCGTCGGGGGCGCCGGCATAGGGCAGATAGCGGTCTGAAAAGTCACGGAAGATGGCGGTGCGCAACGTCCCCGCCGCGCCCTCTCGACCGCCGCTGTTCAGCGACAGATAGAGGCCGACATGCTCGTCCATGTAGAGGTGCAGCGAGGAGTGGAAGCCCTCGGTGTCGCCCAGGTGACCGATGACGTAGCGGCCGTTGATCGAGGTCTGGAAGAAACCCAGCTCCATGCGGTCCAGCGGCGGGATCAGCGACTTGGGATCCACCTTGTCCAGGGGGCTGTAGTGCATCGTGCGGGCCGTCTCGGGCGACAGGATGCGCGCGCCGTCCAGTTCGCCGCCCTGCAGATGGGCGATCATGAAGCGGCCCATGTCCGCGCCCGTTGACGAGGCCGAGCCGGCCGGAGCCGGGCCGACGATCTCGAAGCCCTTCGCGGGCTTGCCAGGCTTCGAATAGCCCTGGGCGTCCGTCCCGGTCAGGCTGGCGGGCAGCGGCTGGCGGAACGTGGTGTTGGCCATCTTCAGCGGGCCGATGACGTGGCGGTCGAGATAGTCGTTGAATGTCTCGCCCGTCACGCGCTCGACGATGTAGGCCGCCAGGGCCGTGCCGTAGTTCGAATAGGCCGGCGTGGTCCCCGCGTCGAAGATACGATGCGGCAGGTGCTTCTTGAGATAGTCGCCCAGCACCGGCTCGGGCTGACCATAGAAGATGAGCGCCTTGGCGACTTCCTCGAAGCCGGCCGTATGGGTCATCAACTGGCGCGTGGTGATCGGCTTGCCGTGGCAAGGTGGGATCTTGAAGTCCAGGTACTGGTTGACGTCGGCGTCCAGGTCGATCTTGCCGGCCTCGACCTGCTGCATCACCGCCGTCCAGGTGAACAGCTTCGAGATCGAGCCGGGGCGGAACAGGGTCTTGTAGGGATCGACCGCCGTGCGCTTGTCGCGATCGGCGTAGCCGAAGCCGCGCGTCGTCAGGATCTGGCCGTCCTTGACCACCGTGACCACCGCGCCGGGAATATCGCCGGTGCGCAGGGCGTAGGGCATGTAGCCGTCCAGCCACAGGTCGACATCGGCCTTGGTCAGGGCGGGCGCTGTCGCCATCGCCACCGGAACCGAGGCGGACGGTGCGGCCTTCGCCGGCGCGATCGCCCTGGCGACCGGCGGCGACGCCGTTTCCTGTCGCGTCTGCCCTTGTGCGGAGCCCAGCCCCGCGAGCAGCGCGACGATCGCGACGGCTGCCCCCTTGATCGCCCGCATGCGTTCTCTCCCCTCGCCTGACGGCAGGATTGCCCCCGCACGGCCAAGCCGATAAATTGGAAGCAACAATCCTGATTAGGACAATTGCTATCCTGATTGGAAAATTCGTCAACCGCCTTCGAGGAGTCGCGGCGCGTGCCTGCTAATGTCCACACGCTTGGAACCCTGCTTCGTGGACTGAGAGATCGCGAGGGCTGGACCCTCAAGCAGATGAGCGAGAAGAGCGGTATCCCCGTCTCGACGCTCTCCAAGGTCGAGCACGACCGCCTGACCCTGACCTACGACAAGCTGCAGCAGCTTTCGCAGCGGTTGGGCATGCGCATGTCGGAGCTGTTCGCCGAGGATCAGGCCGCCCCGCCGCCGGCGGTCATGGCGCGCCGCAGCCTGGGCGATATCGAGCGCGCCGTGCGCGTCCAGACCCCTAACTACGACTACTACTACCTGTGCACCGAACTGCGCGGGAAACGGATGATCCCGGTGATCACCAAGATCCGCGCCAAGAGCGCCGAGCAGTTCGGCGACCTCGTGCGTCACGCCGGCGAGGAATACATCTTCGTCCTGAAGGGTCGGATCGTCGTGACCACCGAGTTCTACGACCCCGTGATCCTGGAGGCCGGCCAGTCGATCTATCTCGACTCAGCCATGGGCCACGCCTACCTCGCCGCGGAAGGCTGCGACGAGGCCGAGGTGCTGGGCGTCATGTCCAGCGAAGACGAGGAACTGATGAAAGCGCTCCTCGACATCCACGAGGACCAGAAGCAGGCGCGGCGTTAGGCGGGGCGATCACCCCCGCGGTTGCGTCGTTGGTCACGCCCGCGCCCGCCCGAGGGCGGCGGACGCGACACGGATCTCTCCTGGAGGTTCAAAGGGCCAGATGCAGCGCCTCGCCTTCGGCGGCCGGAACGGCGCAGCAGATCAGCGCCTCGTCCTCGGCGACCGAAGCGGTCGGCGATGTGAGATAGGAGACAGCGCCTTGCAGCACCCTGGTCTTGCATGAACCGCAAGTTCCGGCTCGGCAGCTGAACTCAGGCTGCAGACCCCGCGCCTCGGCCAACTCCAGCAACGTGCCCGAGCCGGGCTCCCAACGGGCCTCCTTGGACGACTCCATGAAGAACACCGGCTTGGAGCTGGTCGCCGGCGGCGGGCCGGCCGTCGCGGGCGCGACGCCAAGGTCCGGCGTGCGTTGCAGCGAGGCGGGGCCGAACGCCTCGGCGTGGATGCGCCTGTCGGCGACGTTCAGGCCGCGCAAGCCGTCATAGACCGCCTGCATGAAGCCCGGCGGCCCGCACAGATAGAAGTCGTAGTCGTCGAACGGCAACTCGGCGCGCAGGACGTCCATGTCGAGGCGACCCACCAGGTCGTAGTCGTCGCTCTCCGCGCCTTCCGCATCGCTGAGGATGCGCGTCAGGCGGATCGCCCCCTGCCCCGCCTCGACCAGGGCCGCGAGCTCCTCGTCGAACGCCCGCTCGGCCTTGGTCCGCGCGGTCTGGAAGATCCAGGTCGGCCGCACGCCGCGCGTACGGAAGCCCTCGAACAGGAGGTGTCGGGCCATTGCGATCATCGGGGTGATGCCGACGCCGGCCGCCAACAGCACCGCCGGGCGCTTTTCGCTTGCGTCGATGATGAAGTCGCCGGCCGGGGCGCGGGCCTCGATCAGGTCGCCCTCGCGGATCTGGTCGTGGAGGTATCGGGAGACCGCGCCCTCGCGCTTGACGCTGATCCGGTAGAACGGATCCGACGGCGCGACCGACAGGGAGTAGGTGCGGATGACGGGCCGCTGATCGCCGGGAAGTTGGACGCGGATGGGCAGATGCTGGCCGGCCAGGTGCGGAATGGCCGCCACGCCGTCGGCGGGCTCCAGTTCGAACGAACGGATCGTCGCGCTCTCGCGAGTGATCTTCCTGACCCGGAACGGCCGCCAGCGACCGGCCAGCTCGGCGGCCTTGAGCCGGGCCGCCGTCGCGTCCCAGTCGCCGGTGATCAGGGCGTTGGGCGAGGCGCCGTTCGCACGGTCCGCCCAGCGAACCGGCAGGACGCTCCGACGACGGACGATCGTAGTCGGACGCACCCGCCACAGACGCTCCGCGCCCTGGAACGCCGCGATCTCGGGCGAGTCCAGCACCACCTCGGCCTCGCCGGTCAGCTGCAGCATGTCGCCCGTCGCGAAATCGACGAACACCAGACCCGCCTTGCCGTTCAGCCGGATGTTGCCCAGCGTGTTGAAGAACAGATTGCCGGCGAAGTCCGGGATGGTCAGGACGCCATCCTCGCCGATCCGCACGAAGCCGGGCTTGCCGCCCCTGTGCGAGACATCGACCTGCCGGCCGTTCTCGTCGCTGTAGGACGCCACGAAGAAGGCGTCGGCCGCGCCAATCACCCGGCGAGCATCGGCGTCCAGGTCCGCGAAGGTCTCGACCTGGCCGGCAAAGGGCGCGTTCGGATCGCCCACCACCGCGAAGTCGCGCAGCTGGATGTATTGCGGGCAGTTGCCGTAGCTCTGACCGACCGTGACGTCGAAGCCGTAGGCCTGACGGCGCGTGGTTCCGTTCATGCGGTTGCGGCGGCGCGTATGCAGCTCGATGCCCAGCAGGCCGACAGGATCGCCGTCCTCCAAGCCCGCGTCGGCCGGATCGCTGGGTTGGCGCACGGCCTTGATCGCCAGGGTGTGGATGTCAGGCGAGCTGATGAAACCCGGCTGGCCGGCGACGATCGTCGCCCAGGGCGCGCCCGCCGGATCGACACCGCCGACCACCAGGAACGGCAGCTGCGGGAAGAACGCGCGGTGCTGGTCCAGCAGGAAGTCGCGGATCACGCGACGGCCGACGTCTTCCATCCGCGCCTCGACGCCGACGCTGCGCTGGATCTCGACCTCGCCGCGATGCCAGGGAGAGGGCTTTTCGGTGGTGATCATGGCCCGCTCCCCGGCGCTCGACGTTACGCGGCCAGGCCGACGGGCGTCTGGCGGAACGGCACGAAGCCCGGCAGGGCCTCGATGCGCGCCAGCCACGCGCGGACGGCCGGATAGGGCTGAAGGTCGACGTTCCCCTCGGGAGCGCGGGCCGTGTAGCTGTAGAGCGCCACATCCGCGAGCGTCGGGCGGCCGGCGACCAGCCAGGCCTGCCCAGCCAGCAGACCTTCCAGGATGGTCAGCAGCGCGGCGCCGCGCCCGATGACCTCGTCGGCGTCGCGCTTGGCCCCGAACACGGTGATCAGGCGAGCGGCGGCGGCGCCGTAGGCCAGTTCGCCGGCGGCCACCGACAGCCAGCGCTGGACCTGGGCGGCCTCGATGACACCCTCCGGCAGCCAGTCCGTCTTGCCGAACTTGCGAGCCAGATAGACCATGATGCCGTTGGAATCCGAGACGATGACGCCGTCGTCGTCCAGCACGGGCACCTGGCCGAACGGGTTCAGCTTCAGGAATTCCGGCGTCTTGTGCGCGCCCGAGGCCAGGTCGACCTCGACCAGCTCGAAATCCGCGCCGATCAGCGACAGGAACAGGTGGGCCCGGTGAGCGTGGCCCGACAGCGGATGATAGTAGAGGCGCATCGTCGTGTCCTTTGCGGAACGGCTGGACACGGCGTCCATCCGATGAGCCAAGGACACTCCATCTGCCGGGCGGACTGAAGCCGCGACAGGAGAAAGGCACCGTTGCGCGTAGCGGAATGGTCGGCATTCCGAGAACCGGAACAATCCATTCCTCCGGTTCGCCGTTCTGGCGGCGATGGCCGAGCGCCATCCTCCGAGGAGTTCCCCCGCCTGGAGGCGACGATGAATAGCGCGCTACTCAATGGCCGGTTTCGCGGGTCAATCGGCGAGACGAAGCCGGCTTCTCGCTTCCGCCTCGGATCATGGAAGCCGAAGGCCAGGCTGCACGACATGTTTCTGAAACTCGGCGAGGGCCAGACTGTCGATGCAATCTCCTGGATGGGCCTGCTCTAGTCTAGTTGATCCGCCGATCCGCCCGCAGCCGCCCGGCCGCGAAGTCGATGAAGGTGCGGACCTTGGCCGGCGCGTGCCGGCCTTCGGGGTGGACGATGTGGACCGGCAGTGGATGCTCCTCATAGGCCGGGAGCACCGTGCGCAGCGCGCCGGACTCCAGCGACGGCGCCGCCTGGTAGGACAGCACGCGCGTCAGGCCAAACCCGTTGATCGCCGCCTGCAGCGCCGCGTCGTTGGTGTTGCAGTAGAGGCGAGGATGGACGTGGACGATGGTCTTCTGATCCTGGCCGAAGCGCCATTCCGTCGAGGCCCAGGCGCTGGTCGCCGCGATCACCGAATGGTTGGCGAGGTCCGCCGGCGTGGCCGGAACGCCATTCTTCTCGAAATAGTCGGGCGAACCGCAAACGACCCGGCGCACCGAGCCGACCCGCAAGGCGCTGAACCCTGAATTGGGAAGGTTGCCGATCCGCACGGCCAGATCCACGCCCTCGTCGACAAGGTTGACCATCCGGTCGACGAACAGGGTGCGGATGCTGACCCCCGGATATTCGGCCAGGTAGTCCATGATGATCGGCAGGATGTACTGTTGGCCGAACATCACCGAGGCGGTGATGGTCAGCGTGCCGCTGGGCGTGGCGAAACTGCCCGCGGCGCTGGCTTCGGCCTCGGAGAGTTCGGCCAGGATCCGAGAGCAGTCGTCGAAGAACCGCGCGCCGGCGTCGGTCAGGGTCACCGAGCGGGTCGTGCGGACCAGCAGGCGCGCGCCGATCGTCTCCTCCAGCGCCGCGACCGCGCGGGTCACGGCGGGCGGACTGATGTGCAGGTGTCGCGCGGCCTCGGCGAAGCCCTTGGTCTCGGCGACCTTCACGAACACTCTCATCGCCTGCCAGCGATCCATGATCGTCCGCCCCTGTTCCCGAGTCTCAGGCCTTATATCCGGGACACGATACCCTAGGCCACGCCTTCGCGGCCGGTCGCCGCTTCGGGATCCGGGCGGGAGGCTTTGCATCGCGCTTCGTCGCCAATGCGCGCAATCTGATCATATCGACTACAATATACGGGAAAGATTTGACCTCGGCGGCGGGGCGCTACAGAACTTCGTTCGCGCAAGATTCCCGCCGTGAGGGGGGTCACGCGAGCGCCTGTGTTGTTGGGCCGTTGGGGAGAAGAAACTTGGATAGACGTCAGTTCCTTGCCGCCTGCGGGATCGGCGCCGGCGGCGTGCTGCTGCCCGGCTTCGGCCGCGCCATCGCCGCCGAACAGCTGGTCGAGACCCTCGACGTGGCCGTCAAGAAGCGCCTGGCCGACGCGGCCATGAGCGCCGCCAAGGCCGCCGGGGCCAGCTATTGCGACGTGCGCGTGGGCCGCTACCTGCGCCAGTTCATCCAGACGCGCGAAGCCAATGTGCAGGGCGTGACCAACACCGAATCCAGCGGCGTCGGCGTGCGCGTCATCGCCGGCGGGGCCTGGGGCTTCGCGGCGACCAACAGCCTCTCGGCGGAGGCCGTGGCCGACACCGCCCGCCTGGCGGTCGCCATCGCCAAGGCCAACGCCAAGAACCAGACCGCGCCAGTGCAGTTAGCCCCGACCAAGGGCGTCGGCGAGGTGAAGTGGGCCACGCCGCTGCGCCGCAACGGCATGGAAGTCTCGCTGCAGGAAAAGGTCGACCTTCTGATGCGCGTCAACGGCGCGGCGATGAAGGCCGGCGCCAACTTCGTCAATTCCAGCCTGTTCCTGATCAACGAGCAAAAGTACTTCGCCAGCACCGACGGCTCGTACATCGACCAGGACGTTCACCGCATCTGGTCGCCGTTCACGGTCACGGCCGTCGACAAGACCACCGGCAAGTTCCGCTCGCGCGAAGGCCTCTCGGCCCCGATGGGCATGGGCTACGAATACCTGGACCCGCAGGCCAAGGATAAGACCCTCTCGCCCAACGGCATCATCAGCTACGGCCGCTCCTACGACATGGTCGAGGACGCCCAGGCCGCCGCCGTGCAGGCGCGCGAGAAGCTGACCGCCAAGTCGGTCAAGCCGGGCCGCTACGATCTGGTTCTGGATCCCAACCACCTGGGCCTGACCATCCACGAGTCGATCGGCCACCCGCTCGAGCTGGACCGCGTGCTGGGCTACGAGGCCAACTACGCCGGCACCAGCTTCGCCACGCTGGACAAGCGCGCGGCGCACTTCAAGTACGGCAGCGACCTCGTCAACATCATGGCCGACAAGCTGCAGCCGGGCAGCCTCGGGGCCGTGGGCTTCGACGACGAGGGCGTCAAGACCAAGCAGTGGCCGCTGATCCAGGACGGCAAGCTGGTCGACTACCAGGCCACCCGCGACCAGGCCCACATCCTGGGCAAGACCGAGAGCGACGGCTGCTCCTACGCCGACTCCTGGTCGACCGTGCAGTTCCAGCGGATGCCCAACGTCTCGCTGCGGCCGGGCAAGACGCCGCTTAGCCTCAACGACATGATCGCGGGCGTCGAGGACGGCATCTACATCTTGGGCCGCGGCTCGTTCTCGATCGACCAGCAGCGCTACAACGCCCAGTTCGGCGGCACGCTGTTCTACGAGATCAAGAACGGCAAGATCACCCAGCCGCTGGAAGACGTCGCCTACCAGATGCGCACGCCCGAGTTCTGGAACGCCTGCTCGGCGATCTGCGACGAGCGCGACTATCGCCTGTTCGGTTCCTTCTTCGACGGCAAGGGCCAGCCCAGCCAGGTCTCGGCCGTAAGCCACGGCTCGTCGACCACGCGGTTCAACGGCATCAACGTCATCAACACCGCGCGTTCGCTCGGTTGATCGGTTCGGGGAAGATTATCCAATGAGCATCATGACCGAAGCCGAGGCCAAGACGATCCTCGCGAAAGTCATCAAGCTGTCGACGGCCGATGAGTGCACCGCGCAGCTGACCGGTTCGATCGAGGGCAATATCCGCTTCGCCCTGAACAACGTCTCCACCAGTGGCGTCGTCAGCAACATCGACCTTGCCGTCACCGTCGCCTTCGGGCGTCGCGTCGGCACGGCGACGATCAACGAATTCTCGGACTCGGCGCTGGCCCGCGTGGTCAAGCGCGCCGAGGAGCTGGCCAAGCTGGCGCCGGAAAACCCCGAGTTCGTCCCCGCCGTCGAGGCCACGACCTACAAGCCCAGCGACACCTTCAGCGCCGCGACCGCGGCGATCACGCCCGATCAGCGGGCCGAGGTCGCCCGCGCCTCGATCGCCCCGTGCCGCGCCCAGAAGCTGGTCGCCGCCGGCTTTCTGCAGGACGAGCAGAGCTTCGTGGCCTTCGCCAACAGCAAGGGCGCGTTCGGCTATCAGCGCGCCACGGCGATGGACTACACCTGCACCGTGCGCACCGCCGACGGCCGCGGCTCGGGCTGGGTCGCGCGCAACCTGCAGGACTCCAGCGGGTTCAAGCCGGCCAGCGACATCGAGATCGCCATGCGCAAGGCCAGCGCCTCGGCCGAGGCCCAGGCGCTGGAGCCGGGCAAGTATACGGTGATCCTGGAGCCGAACGCGGCCTCGGGCCTGATCTCGTTCATGTTCAACTACTTCGACGCCCGCCAGGCCGACGAAGGCCGCAGCTTCCTGTCCAAGAAGGGCGGCGGCAACAAGCTCGGCGAACAAGTCTTCGATCCGCGCGTCACCTTCATGGCCGACCCGTGGGACAAGGAACTGCCGGTGTTCCCGTGGGACGAACAGGGCCGCCCGCGCGAGCGCATGCCTCTGGTCGAGAACGGCAAGATCGCCAACCTGCTCTACAGCCCCTACTGGGCCCAGAAGCAGGGCAAGAAGGTCACCGGCCGGCCGGGCAACATCGTCATGTCGGGCGGTACGAAATCGACCGCCGACCTGGTGCGCGAGACCGAGCGCGGCATCCTGGTGACCCGCACCTGGTATATCCGCATGGTCGACCCGCAGACCGTGCTGCTGACCGGCCTGACCCGCGACGGCACCTTCTACATCGAGAACGGCCAGCTGAAGCACCCGGTGAAGAACTTCCGCTTCAACGAGTCGCCGGTGATCATGCTGAACAACATCGACGACCTGGGCCGTCCGGTCCGTGTCAGCGAAGGTGGTCGCGTGCAGATGATGATCCCCGCCATGCGCCTGCGGGACTTCACCTTCACCTCGCTGTCGGACGCCGTCTGACGTTCGACATGCCGAGTAGAAGCGTAACGCGTACCGAGTGCCTGCGTCTGCTGGCGGGCGGCGCGATGGGAAGCTGGCTCGCCAGCCGCCCGTCGGCCGTCCAGGCCGCGCCGACCTACGACTTCTGGTTCACGCGCCTGCGCTACGATTCCGGCGACTGGGACGTCGACCAGCGGATGCCGTCCAACATCCTGACCTCGCTGGTCGACTACACCAACCTGCGCGTGGACACCGAGGAGCGCGTCGTGCGCCTCTCGGACCCGGCCATGCTGACCGCGCCGTTCTGCTATCTGGCCGGCCACAAGCTGGTCGAGTTCAGCCCCGCCGAGGCCGCGAACTTCCAGCGCTACGTCCGCAATGGCGGCTTCGTTCTGGTCGACGACTGCAACCACGACATCGACGGCCTGTTCGCCAAGTCGTTCGAGCGGCAGATGGCCAAGCTGTTCGGCGGCGACGCCCTGAAGAAGCTGGCCAAGGACCATCCGATCTATCGCAGCTTCTTCAAGTTCGACGGCCCGCCCGCCACCAGCTTCGAGCTGAACGGATGGGGCGACGATCTCGTCCATGACTACCTCAAGGGCATCGAGATCAACGGGCGCCTCGGGGTGCTCTACAGCAACAAGGATTACGGCTGCGAGTGGGATTACGACTGGCGCAACAAGCGCTTCCTGGCCGAGGACAACACCAAGTTCGCGGTCAATATCGTCCTCTACGCCCTAACGGCCTGATCCGCCTTACGACCTGTCCGGAGTTCCGATGAGCGTCACCCCCACCGAAGCCGATATCGCGGCCAAGCTCGAGCGCCTGGGCCAGCTGCGCGCGGCGATCGGCCAGGCCATCGTCGGCCAGGACGAGGTCGTCGAGCAACTGCTGATCGGCCTGCTGGCCGGCGGTCACTGCCTGATCGAGGGCGTTCCGGGCCTGGGCAAGACCCTGCTGGTCCGCACCCTGGGCCAGGCGCTGTCGCTGGACTTCCGCCGCGTGCAGTTCACCCCCGACCTGATGCCCAGCGACATCCTCGGCACCGAGGTGCTGGAAGAGGACCATGGCACCGGCCACCGTCACTTCCGCTTCCAGCCCGGCCCGGTCTTCACCCACCTGCTGCTGGCCGACGAACTGAACCGCACGCCGCCCAAGACCCAGGCCGCTCTGCTGGAGGCCATGCAGGAGCACCAGGTCAGCTACGCCGGGGTCACCCATCGGCTGTCCGAGCCGTTCTTCGTGCTGGCCACCCAGAACCCTCTGGAGCAGGCCGGCACGTACCCCCTGCCCGAGGCCCAGCTCGATCGCTTCCTGCTCAACATCCGCGTCGGCTATCCGACGGCGGAGGAAGAGCGCGCCATCCTGACTCTGACCACCGGCGGCGCGATCGCCGCCCCGGCGGCGGTGATGACGGGCGAAGACATCGTCGAACTTCAGAAGTGGGTGCGCCAGGTGCATGTCAGCGATGGCCTGCTGACCTGGATCACCGCGCTGGTCCGCGGCACCCGCCCCGGGCCTGACGCCCCTGCCGCCGTCCAGGAGTATGTCCGTTGGGGCGCGGGTCCCCGCGCCGGCCAGGCCCTGGTGCTGGCCGCCAAGGCCCGCGCCCTGCTGCACGGACGCCTGGCCGCCACGCGCGACGACGTCAAGGCCCTGGCCGCGCCGGTCATGCGCCACCGCATCTTGCTGTCCTTCGCCGCCGAGGCCGAACGCAAGTCGACCGACGACGTGGTCGCCGCCCTGCTGGCCGCCCTGCCCGCGCCGGCGCGCGACTAAGAGCGGCCATGTCCCCGTTCGACCTGCCCCCGGACCTGCGTAGCCGTCTGCGACGTCTGTCGCTGACGCCCCGCGCGGCCGCGGTGCTGATCGGGGACGGACACCACGCCAGCCGCAATCGCGGCGGGGCCATGGAGTTCGCCCAGTACCGCGCCTACGAGCGCGGCGACGACCTGCGGCGCATCGACTGGAAGCTTTATTCGCGGTCGGACAAGTTCTTCGTCCGCGACGCCGAACGTGAGAGCCCGGTGGCGATCTGGATCGTCCTCGACGCCAGCGCCTCGATGGGCCAGGCCGATCTTGGCAAGCCCGCCTGGACACGCTTCGACGCCGCCCGCCGCTTGACCGCCGCGATCATCGAGGTGGCGCTGCAGCAGGGGGACCGCTTCGGGGTGGTCGTGGCTCGGGCCGAGGGGCCGATCATCCTGCCGCCGTCCAGCGACACCCGCCACCGCGACCGCATCCGCCTGGCGCTGGGTCCCCTGCGGCCCGAGGGCGTCCCCCAGTGGGAGCGGGACCTGAAGGTGCTGGGCGAACGGATCGCACCCGGCGACCTGGTGGTCTTCATTTCCGACGGCTTCGACGACGCTTGCGTGGCGGCCGCCGAGCGGCTGGCCGCGTCCGGTCGCGACGTCTCGTTCGTCCAACTCCTGACCGGCGACGAGCGCGACTTCCCGTTCGATCGGAGCCTGCTGTTCCGCGATCCGGAGAGCGACGCGAAGGTCGCCGGCGACGGCCGGGCGCTGCGCGCCGACTTCCTGGCCCGCTTCGCCGAAGCGCGCGCCACCCTGCGCGCCCAGCTGGAAGCGCGTGGCGCGCGGTTCGTCGAGCACTTCAGCGATCGGGATCCTGACCAGCCGATCCAGGATCTCTCCCGCCCGGCGACGCGCGGATGATCCCCGCCCTGCTCGCCCCCGCCGCGCTGGGCGCCCTGCTCGCGGTCCTGGTCCCGCTGGCGATCCACATCGCCCGCCGCACCGAGACGCAAGTCATCGACTTCGCCGCCCTGCGCTGGCTGAACCCGAACCCCAGGCCGGTCCGTCGCCTGCGCCTCGACGAGAGGCTGCTGCTGGCGGTGCGGATCGCGCTGGTGGTCGCCATCGTGCTGGCGCTGGCCGAGCCCGCGCTGCGGCCAACCGGCGATGGCCGCGCCGTGATCGCCGTCTCGCCGGCCGTCGACGCCAGGAGCGTCCCGGACCATGGCGAGCGGCGCGTCTGGCTCGCGCCCGGTTTCCCTAGCCTCGACCGACCCGCGCCCGCGCCATCGGCGGACTTCGCCAGCCTCGTGCGCCAACTGGACGCCGAGACGCCCGGCAGGACGGCGATCACGATCGTCGCGCCGCCGGAACTGACCGGCGACGCTGAACGGCTTTACCTGTCACGCAAGGTCGACTGGCGGATCGGCGCGGCGGCCGCGCGCGCGAAGACTGTCACCGCACCAGCGCCGCCGGCGCTGACTGTCCGCTACGCCCCGGGCAACGAACGCGCCGTCGGTTATTTCCGTGCGGCGGCGACCGCCTACGCCGAGGCCGGCAAGCCGCCCGCCTTCGACGCCGCGCCTGCCGATAGCCCCACGCCTCGCGGTGCGCGGTATCTCGTCTGGCTCTCCGGCGCGCCCATGCCGACGGCGACGCTCGACTGGATCGAGGCTGGCGGCGTCGCCTTGCTGGCTCACGACGCGCCCTCGCCCGTCGAAGGTTCCCAGCCCACGATCTGGCGCGACGCCGAAGGCGCGCCCCAGGCCACGGCCGGCCGCTTCGGCAAGGGCCGCGTGCTGCGCCTGACCCGCCCCCTCGAACCTAGCGCCATGCCGGTCTTGGTCGAGCCGGACTTCCCCATCCAGCTCTGGACGCTGCTGGCCCCGCCGCCCGCGCCAAGCCGGGTCGCGGCGGTCGACTATGCCCCCGGCGTTCGCCCAGCGGCGGGCGGCGGGACTTACAACCCGCATCCCGTCGGCCTGAGGCCTTGGCTGGCCCTGATCATCGCTCTGATCTTCGCCGTCGAGCGCTGGCTGGCGACGCGGCGCGACCGGCCGGTGGCCGCATGATCGCCGCTCTCGCCCATCATCTCCGCGCGGCCCGGCAACGAAGCGTTCTCGACACGCTGGCCGTCGGCCTGCCCGTCGTCCTGGCAATCGCCGCCCTGGGTCTGCGCGGGTTCGAGATCGTGGGGGCGGTTGTCGCGCTCGTGATCGGCGTCCTCGTGCTGGGCTGGATCGCCATCCGACGCAGCCGACGCTTCGACCAGGCCTGGCTCATCGCCGCCCTCGACGCCCACGCGCCCGGCCTGGAGGACAGCAGCGCCCTCCTGTTCCAATCTACCGTCGACGGCCTGGCCGCCCTGCAGCGCGCCCGCCTGGAGGCCCGCCTCGCCGAAGCCGCCGCCGTGGACCTGCGGCCAGACTGGTCCCGTCGCTGGATCCCCTGGACCGCCGGCTTCGGCGCGCTGGTGATCCTCACCGCCCTGTTCTGGCCGCCCGCATCCGGCGTCGCGCTCGGCCCCGAAGAGGCGGAGACCGCATCGCCGCCCGGCGCGCCCAGGGTCACCAACGCCAAGCTGCGGATCACGCCGCCGGCCTATACCGGCCAGCGCCCTTACGACCAAGGCGGCCTCGACGCGCGGGCCCCGGAGGGGTCGCGCATCGAGTGGACGATCACCCTCCGGCCGTATCCCGACGCCGCCAGCCTCAACTTCCCAGGCGAGGCCTCGCTGTCGCTGCGCCGCGACGGCGGACGCTGGCTGGGCGGGCGTGCGTTCGAGCGCTCGGCGCTCTATCGCGTCGAGGCCCCTGGACTGGCCCGCCAGCGCCTGCACCGTCTGGAGATCGTCCCCGACGCTCCGCCGGTCGTCCGCGTCGTGACGCCCGACAGTTCGCTGACCCTCATTGCGCCCGGCCAGAGCCGGTGGGCGCCGGTGTTCGAGGTCCGCGACGACTACGGCGTCGACGGCGCCGCCCAGCTACGCATCACCGTCACCAAGGGCGAGGGTGAGAACATCACCACCACCCAGCGGATCCAGCCGCTCGCCGGCCAGGGCGCCGCGCGGCTCAAGCGCTTCACCGCCGCGCTGGACCTGGCGCGCGAAGGCCTGGCGCCGGGTGGCGACATGATCGTGCAGCTGGTGGTCAGCGACAATCGCAGCCCGCGCCGCCAGACGGTCGAGGGACCTAGCGTCATCCTGCGCTGGCCCGCCGCCATGGGCCTGGCCGAGGGTCTGGACGGCATGGCCAAGCAGGTCATGCCCGTCTATTTCCGCAGCCAGCGCCAGATCATCATCGACGCCGAGGCCCTGATCGCCCAGCGCGGCAAGATCACGCCCGACGCCTTCCTGGACCGCTCGAACAGCCTCGGCGCCGACCAGGCCCAGTTGCGCCTGCGCTACGGCCAGTTCATGGGCGAGAAGGCCGAGGGCGAAAGCAGCGGCGGCGGCCTCGACCTGCCGACCAATGACGCTCCCGCCCTGCCGACCGACGACGCTCCTGCCGCGCCAGCCAAGGCCGAGCACCACGACGACGATGACGGCCACGACCATGGCGGCGGGGCCAATCTCAACGACATGACCGACGTCGTCGCCAAGTACGGCCACGCCCATGATACGGGGGATGCGGCGACGCTGTTCGACCCGGGCACGCGCTCGACCCTGGCCCAGGCGCTGGACGCCATGTGGGATTCCGAGCGCGCCCTGCGACAGGGCAAGCCCAAGGACGCCTTGCCCCACGCCTACAAGGCCCTGAACCTGCTGAAGACCGCGCAGCAGGCCGGGCGTATCTTCCTGGCGCGCGCCCCGCCGAAGCTGCCGCCGGTCGACCTGTCCCGCCGCCTGTCCGGCAAGCGCGAGGGCATCGCGCCGGGTCGTTTGGCGCCAGCGACGCGCGATCCCGCCGACACGCCGGCCGTCGAGGTCTGGCGCGCGCTGGGGGACCGCCCCGACGCACCGCTGCAGCTCGAGGCCCTGGCCCGCTGGGTGAACGCCAACCCGAAGCGCTTGGCCGATCCGCTGGCCCTGTCGGCGGCGATCGACACGGTCCGCAACGAACCCCAGTGCCAGGACTGCCGCCGCAAGCTGCGCGCCCTGCTGTGGACCGCGCTGGAGCGCCCGCCCGCCGCCGTCAGCCGCCGCGGTCCCGCTGACGCGCGGGGCCGGCGCTATCTGGACGCGCTGCGATGACGGGGAGCTTCGAACTCTGGACGGCGATCCTGATCGCGGTCGCCACGTTGGGCGGGATCGCGCGGACGGTTCTGCGGCGGCGGTCCGCCGACGCACGCGGTCCCGCCGGACGGTTCGCCGCGCTGATCGCTCTGCAGATCCTGGGCGGCGCGCTGCTCTACCCGACGCTCTTCCCGCCTTCGGTCGGTACGACGCCCGGTCGTCTCGTGGTCGCCACCCATGGCGCGAAGCCGGCGCCCGCCTCGGGAGGCGTGCTCGTCGCCCTGCCTGAAGCCGGCCCGCTACCGGGCGCGGTCCGCCTGCCCGACCTCGGCTCGGCCCTGCGGCTATATCCCGAGCCTGGCCGCCTTCTGATCGAGGGCGACGGCCTGACGCCGCGCGACCAGATCCCGTTGGATCGCCCCGCCACGTTCGCGCCCTCGCCACCCCCGCGCGGTCTTGTCGACCTGACCCCGCCGAAGCCCGTCGCCCCGGGGGCGCGCTTCATGGTCACCGGACAGGTCGAGGGCGCCGGAACCGTCGAACTGCTCGATCCGTCCGGCGCCGTGGTCGACCAAACCGCCGTGGCCGCCAATGGCCGCTTCCGGCTGTCGGCCGCCACTCGCGCACCCGGCCTGGCGCTGTTCGACCTGCGCCTGAGGGACGGCGCCGGTCGTCTGGTCGAGCACATCGACATCCCGGTCGAGACCCGCGCTCAGCGCCAGCCGCGCGTACTGGTCCTGGCCGGCGCGCCGGGCGCCGAGACCAAGTATCTGCGCCGCTGGGCCCAGGACGCCGGCATCGCCCTGAGCCTCGACATCGACGTTGGCGGCGGCGTGGTCCTGGGCGATCCGCCGACGCCGGTCACGCGCGCGAGCGTGGCCGAGATCGACCTCGTGGTGGTCGACGATCGGCGCTGGGAAAGCCTGTCACCCGGCGCTCGGGCCACCCTGGCCGCGGCGACGCAGGACGGCCTCGGCCTGCTGCTGCGTCCGACTGGACCGCTCTCGGCCGCCACCCGACGCGACTGGACGAATCTCGGCATGGCGACCTCGGGCGACGGCGAGGTCCAGGCTTTCCGGCTCGGCGGTCCGACCGACCTGGAACTCAGCCGCTACGACCTGGCGCAAGCCGAACGCGAGGGCGTGCCGTTGATCCGCGACAAGGCCGGCGCGCCGCTGGCCATCTGGCGGCCGCGCGGCCAGGGCCGCGTGGGCCTCTGGATCGTGGCCGACAGCTACAGTCTTGCCTTGACCGGCCACGCCGATCGCTACGGAGAGCTTTGGAGCGAACTGCTCTCGGCCCTGGCGCGTCCCAGCGATGGCCCGGGCGTGCGCCTGGACGGCATCGCCCGGGCGGGCCAACGCGCGGCGCTCTGCGGCGTTATCGGACCGATCCGAGTCGTCGACCCGGATGGCGTCGAAAGCCGGCCTGTCGTCGATCCGGCGACCGGCCCCTCCGCCTGCGCCGCCTACTGGCCTCGCCAGGCCGGATGGCGCAGGGTCTCGGACGGCGCGAGCTTCTACGTCCATGCCGCCGACGCCGCGCCTTCGCTGGCGCGGGCCGCCGACCGGCAGGCGACGCTCGACGCGGTGGCGGCCAGCGTCACGCACGACGCCCGCGTCCTCCGCCGGACACCGGGTTCGTCCTGGCCCTGGGCCGTCGGCCTTCTGGCCGTGCTTGGCCTTCTTTGGTGGCTGGAGCGCCGATCACGCGCTTGAGGGACTAGCGGTCGGCGGCGCGATCGCGTCAAATCGGATCGACGCATCGACGCCCAGACCGTCGAGCAGCCCTGGGGAGCGAACCATGCCGCACTACGGCGACTATCAGACCGAGATCTATTTTCAGGGTCTGCACGGCGTGCTGCCGAAGTATCCCGTCGACTTCGCCGGCCTCCTGGCGCGGGCCCAGGCGGCGATGCCGCCCTCGACCCTGAAATATGTGCAGGGCGGCTGCGGCGACGAGCACACCCAGGACAGCAACGCCTCGGCCTTCAAGCACTGGGGGCTGATCCCGCGGATGATGGTCGACTGCTCGGCGCGTGACCTCTCCATCGACCTGTTCGGCATGAAGCTGGCCAGCCCGCTATTCATGGCCCCGATCGGCGTGACCGGGCTCTGCACCCAGGACGGTCACGGCGACCTAGCCGCCGCGAGGGCCGCCGCGACCACGGGTGTGCCGCTCATGGTCTCGACCCTGACCAACGACCCGCTGGAGGACGTCGCCGCCGCCATGGGCGACACGCCCGGGATGTTCCAGCTCTACACGCCCAAGGATCCCGAACTGGCCGCCAGCCTTGTCAGCCGCGCCGAGACGGCCGGCTACAAGGCCATCGTCGTCACCCTCGACACCTGGGTCACCGGCTGGCGGCCGCGCGATCTCAACGACTCCAACTTCCCACAACTGCGCGGCGCCGTACTGGCCAACTATTTCTCGGACCCGCGCTTTCGCGCCATGGTCGGCAAGGATCCAAAGACGGACCTCCAGACCTCGGTGATGACTTGGGCGGCGACCTTCGGCAAGGTGCTGACCTGGGCCGACCTGCCATGGCTGCGGTCGCTGACCAAGCTGCCGATCGTGCTGAAGGGCATCTGCCATCCCGACGACGTACGCCGCGCCAAGGACGAGGGCGTCGACGGAGTCTACTGCTCCAACCACGGCGGCCGGCAGGCCAATGGCGGCATCGCCGCGATCGATATGCTGCCGGGGGTGGTCGAGGCGGCGGGCGACACGCCAGTGCTGTTCGACTCGGGCGTCCGCTCGGGCAGCGACGTCGCCAAGGCCCTGGCGATCGGCGCGACGGCCGTGGGCGTCGGGCGTCCCTATTCCTACGGCCTGGCCCTGGGCGGAACCGAAGGCGCGGTCCATGTCCTGCGCTCGCTACTGGCCGAGGCGGACCTGCTGATGGCGGTCGACGGCTTCCCGACGATCAAGGCCCTGCGCGAGGCCGGAGCGGTGCGCCTGCCGGCATAGCCTCAGACCTTTCGGCGAGCCGGCCTCGCCTGTCACGCTTTGTCACAATCGCGATGCAGAGCCGCAAGGCGGCCTCGCCACTCTCGAACCGTTGAAAGGCCGCACCCGATGGCGCGGCCCCTGTTCGGGAGAACAAGGATGCGCAAAACCCCAACCGGCCTGTTGGCCCTGGTCGCCGTCGCGGGATTCGCCGTCGCCGGCGCCGCGAGCGCCGAAACCGTCCGCCTGCCCGCCAAGCAGACCGCCCTGACCGCCGACCACTTTCACGCCCGCGCTCAAGTCATCGACGACCCGTTGGACATCGAGACGGTGATCAGCACCGAGCGCGGCTTCCAGACGGGCAAGGGTGTCTTCAAGTCGCCCAGCAACGACAACCACCTGCGGGCGATCGTCGACAAGCGCTCGGGCGCCACGCGCTTCGAGGTGCGTCAGACCCTGACCTATCCGGGCTCGATCCGCGGCTACAGCGAAGTCTCGCACCAGACGGGCCAATGGCCGGTCGCGGCGCCACTGACCAAGATCCGTGACAACGCCAGCCACTGCTTCCTGTTCGAAGCGCCGGAAGTCTGCCGCGAGGAGGTCTCGTTCGGCGTCGCCGAGAACGAACTGCGCCGCGCCGCCGCGACGCCGGGCGCCTGGGCCTTCAAGTTCACCTCGGCCAAGGGCTACGAGCACCGCGCCGCCATTACCCACGCCGAGATCGAGGGCCTGCTGAAGGCCGTCGACACCTACCGCCGCGCCCTGCCCGCCATCCAGGCGCAAGTCGACACCGCCGCTGGCGGCTGAGTTTCCTCGTTCAAGTTCCCGGAGTCTGTTTCGTATGAAAGTCCTCGCGTCCCTCGGCCTCGCCGCCGCCTGCCTGCTGGCCTCTCCGGCCCTTGCGGGTCCCGCCGGCACCGGCCTGACCTTCACCGAGGAGGTCGCCAAGAAGAACCTGCAGAAGCGCGCCGCCAAGGCCCAGACGGCCCTCGCTTGCGCCAAGCCCAAGGCTCCCGCAGCCAACGTCGCGCCCGAAGAAGTTCCCCCCGACACCTGCCGCGCCAGCTAGCGCGGCGTACAGAACGGTCGCCGTAGCTTCATCGTCGGCGGCGGCCCGCCCTCGCGTGCTCCCCTACCTGCAAAATGCGCGCGAGGGCCCAGTTTCGCTGGGATGCCAGGGTATCCCCAGTTTAGGCGCGGAGCCGGCGAGAAATCGTCGGCTCCGGCCTTGTTCCCGGCGCCATGGCGCCTAATTAGCCCGAGCATATGGATACTTCAGGCCACGGAATGATCGCGCTGCCGCGCGACTTGGCGACCGCGCCGCTCGCCTCCACGGTGCTCGTTGTCGAGGACGATCCGGCCCTTCGCACGCTGTTGATGCGTCTGCTGCGCGAGGAAGGCTTCCAGCCGCTCAGCGCGTCCCACGGCGCGGAAATGGCCCGGGTTCTGGAAACCAACGCGGTCGACCTTATTCTGCTGGACGTCATGCTGCCGGGCAGCAACGGCTTCGATCTTTGCCGCCTGGTGCGCCGCGAGAGCGACGTGCCGATCGTCATGCTCAGCGCCCGCCATGACGAGACCGACCGCCTGATCGGCCTGGAGCTCGGCGCCGACGACTATATCGGCAAGCCCTTCAGCAAGAAGGAGCTGATCGCCCGTATCCGCGCCATCCTGCGCCGGACTCAGGCCGGCTCGCAATCGAGCCAGCCGCGCGGCCACCAGCGGATGACGTTCTCAGGCTGGAGTCTGGATCCCGGCCGTCGCGAGCTGCTGTCGCCGGACGGGGCCTTCGTCGACCTGTCGGGCGCCGAGTTCGACCTGCTGCTGGCCTTCGTCAGCTCGCCCCAGCGGGTGATCGGCCGCGAGCGCCTGCTTGAGATGTCCCGCGCCCGCCTTTCCGACGCCTCGGACCGCAGCATCGACGTGCTGGTCAGCCGCCTACGGAGGAAGCTGGCCGTCGTTGGCCAGTCCGAACCTCTGCTGCGCACCGTGCGCGGCGTCGGCTATATCTTCACCGCCGCCGTCGAGCGCCGATGAAGTCCTGGCGGCTATGGCCGCAGCGTCTTGTCGGCCAGGTCACCCTGGTCCTGATGCTGGCCGTGGCCCTGGAATTCATCGGCAGTTCGATCCTGTTCGAGAACAGTCGCCTCTATCCCGACCGCGAGAACCAGATCCGGCGCGTGTCCGAGCAACTGGTAGCCGCGACGGGGATCCTGGAGGCCTCATCCCCCGACGAGCGCGGGGTGCGGGCCGCGGTGATTTCCAATCGCGCCACCCACCTGACCTGGTCGGTCCTGCCCACGCTGGTCGACGGCGGCCGGGCGGTCGAAAACGACTACCGCGAGGAACTGTTCGACGCCGAGCCCAGCCTGCGCGACCGGGATCTGCGCGTCCACGCCGACATCGACCGCGCCTTGCCACGCGACACGCACCTGAAAGTCGCCGTCAAGTTGCGCGACGGCAGTTGGATGGCGTTGAGCACCAAGATACGCGTCGCGCCCTGGGCCGTGCTGCTGAGCGGTTTCGGCTCGGCCTTTACGTTGGGCCTTGGCGTGATCATCGCCGCGGCGCTGGTGCTGCGCAATCTCAGCCGCCCGTTGCGGGCGCTGGCCGAGGCGGCCGACAAGGTCGGTAAGGGCGCTCAGGTCCGCATCGCCGAGAGCGGGGCCGGCGATCTCAAGCTGGTGGCCAAGGCCTTCAACGCCATGCAGGACCGCATCGCCGGCCTGCTGCAAGCCCGCACCGAGGCCCTGGCCGCGGTCGGCCATGATCTGCGCACGCCTCTGGCCCGCCTGCGGCTGAGGGCCGGTTTCGTGACGGACGCCGACGCTCGCGAAGCCCTGGAGGCCGACGTCGACGAGATGACGTCCATGCTGGACTCCCTGCTGGCCTATCTGGGTGGCCAGGAGGATCCCGAGCCCCGGCGACGGACGGACCTGGCCGCCATCGCCATGACCGTCGTCGACGACGCCGCCGACGCCGAGCGGCCAGCGACCTATGCCGGCCTCGACCACCTGCCCGTGCTGGCCCGGCCGCTGTCGGTGAAACGGGCGATCAGCAACATCGTCGAGAACGCCTTGCACTATGGCGGCGACGCCACGCTGACCCTGACACGCGAGGGCGACGCGGCGGTGCTGGCCATCGAGGACAACGGTCCCGGCATCCCCGAGGCCGAGCTGGCTCATGTGCTGCAGCCGTTCCATCGTCTCGACGACGCCCGGGCCCGCAACACCGGCGGTCTCGGCCTGGGCCTGACCATCGTCCAGCAGATCCTGCAACGCGAGAATGGAACCCTGGCCCTGAAGAACCGCCCTCAAGGCGGACTGCGCGTCGAGATCCGCCTACCCGCGCTTTAGCGCGCCCAAGACGTCCCCTCCCAAAGACATCTCCCAAGACATCCTTTGTCACAAAGCCGCTGCACCGCAGCAAAGACCCCAAACGACCTTCATCGACGCATCCGGCGCTTCTCGCCGTGACGCTCGCCGCGGCGCCCGCCCCCCTTTTGGGCGTCGCGGCGATCAGTTCATGGAGGTCCCTTGGAACAGTTTCTCGAACGCGCCGCGCTCTTTCGCGGCCAGGTCTTCCCCGCCCAGAGCGCCCTCTACGAACGCCTGGCCAGCCACGGCCAGAGCCCCTCGGCCCTGATGATCTCGTGCGCCGACTCGCGCGTGGTCCCCGAACTGATCACCCAGGCCGCCCCCGGCGACCTGTTCGTCTGCCGCAACGCCGGCAACATCGTTCCGCCGTTCAGCCAAGCCAATGGCGGTGTCTCGTCGGCGGTTGAATACGCCGTCATGGCCCTGGGCGTTCGCGACATCGTCGTCTGCGGCCACTCCGACTGCGGCGCGATGAAGGCGTTCTCGAACCCGGCGGCTCTGGAAAAGATGCCAAACGTGGCCGCCTGGCTGCGCCACGCCCACGCCGCCCACAGCGTCGTCTGCAACGCCTATCACGGCCTGGACGAGCACGGCACGACCCGCGCCCTGTCGCTGGAAAACGTCGTCGTCCAGCTGAACCACCTGCGCACCCACCCGTCGGTGGCGTCGGCCATCGCCCAAGGCAAATTGACCCTGCACGGCTGGTTCTTCGAGATCGAGACCGGCCAGATCCAGGCCTATAATGGCGACACCGGCCAGTTCGAGCAGGTCTACGAAGGGGCTCCGCTGCCCGTCGCCCAGCGCCCCTCGCGCCGCATGGTCGCCGCCGATCACCTGGGCATCGCCGCCGAATGACCCAAGCTGTCGCCTCCTCTCCCCAGGGCGTGAAGCCTGGCTTCTCGACGATCCTGTCGCGTGACTTCATTGCCTCGATCGTCGTCTTCCTCGTGGCGATGCCGCTGTGCATGGGCATCGCCGTCGCCTCGGGCGTCCCGGCCGAGCGCGGCCTCGTCACCGGCATCATCGGCGGCGTCATCGTCGGCGCCCTGGCTGGTTCGCCGCTACAGGTCAGCGGCCCCGCCGCCGGCCTGGCGGTCATCGTCTTCGAGATCGTCGCCAAGCACGGCCTGTCCATGCTGGGTCCGATCCTGGTCGTCGCCGGGCTGATCCAGCTGATCGCCGGCGCCGCCAAGCTGGGCAACTGGTTCCGCGCCATCTCGCCAGCCGTCGTGCATGGCATGTTGGCCGGCATCGGCGTGCTGATCGTGGCGGGCCAGTTCCACGTGCTGTTCGGCGACTCGCCCAAGGCCCACGGCCTGCAGAATCTGGCGGCCATCCCGTCGGCTCTGGCGGGCGTTCAGTTCGCCACCCTGACCCAGGTCGAAGCCGCCCTGGCGGTCGGCGTGGTGACCATCGGCTCGATCCTGCTGTGGGAGAAATTCCGCCCCAAGGCGCTGAAGCTGGTCCCGGGCGCCCTGCTGGGCGTCGTCGCCGGCACCGTGCTGGCCACGGTCCTGGGCCTGGACGTCCAGAAGATCGTCGTGCCGGAATCGATCGCCGCGGCGATCGCCATTCCTGGCGTCGGCGACTTCGCCCGCATGGCCGATCCGATGCTGCTGGTGACCGCCATCGCGGTGGCCTTCATCGCCTCGGCCGAGACCCTGCTGTCGGCCGCCGCCGTCGATCGCATGCACGACGGCGAGCGCACCAAGTACAACAAGGAGCTGGGCGCCCAGGGCGTCGGCAATATGCTGTGCGGCCTGGTCGGCGCCCTGCCGATGACCGGCGTGATCGTGCGTAGCTCCGCCAACGTCCAGGCCGGCGCCATGACCCGCCTGTCGGCGATCCTGCACGGCGTCTGGATCCTGGCCTTCGTCGCCTTGCTGCCCTGGCTGCTGCGCATGGTGCCCAGCGCGGCCCTCGCCGGCGTGCTGGTCGTCACGGGCTGGAAGCTGGTCAGCCTGGACCATGTCCGCCACCTCTTCGCCCGCTACGGTCTGCTGCCGGCGATGATCTGGGCGGCGACCTTCGTGATGGTCGTGGCGACGGACCTCCTGACCGGCGTGCTGGTCGGCATGGGCCTGACGCTGCTCGAGCTGGTCCCCAACCTCAAGAAGATGCGCCTCAGCGTCTCCCAGCACGAACTGGGTCCCGACGAGAGCGAGATCCGACTGGAGGGTGCGGCCACGTTCATTCAGTTGCCGAAGATCGCCAAGGTCCTCGACGGCGCGCCGAACAATGGCCGGGTGAAACTGGACACGCGCGGCCTCACCAGCCTGGACCACACCGTCGCCGAGGCTCTCAGCGACTGGCTGAAAGGCAAGGCGCGCGCCGGGGTGAAGGTCGAGCTGCCGCCGGCCTGCGCCTTCGGCGACCGTCTCCGAGCCGCGGGCGCGCACTGACCCACCGTTCGCCCGCCAACTGACCCAGGGGCGCGATCCCAGCGCCCCTGGGTTTCTTCTCAACGTCCCGAGCTATTCTCATGACCAAGGCCCAGGAACGCGCCGCCGAGATCGCCGCCCAGGTGCTGTGCGCCTATCTCAGCCGCAACACCGTGTCGGCGGACGATCTGCCCGCCCTCAGCGCGCGCACCTACGCCGCGCTTGAAGCCGTCTTCGCCGGCCCGGGGACCATCGCCCCGCCCATCGAGCCGCCGACGCCCGACCAGATCGCCGCCAGCATCACCCCCGACGCCATCGTCAGCTTCGAGAACGGCCGCCGCTATCGTTCGCTGCGCCGGCACCTGAACCAGCTGGGGCTGAGCGAAGAGCAGTACCGCGCCAAGTGGGGCCTGCCCGCCGACTATCCGCTGGTCGCCCAGAGCTTCTCGGACCTGCGCTCTAGCGCCGCCCGCGCCCAGCGCTTCGGCGGCGCGGCGGTGGCGGCCGAGTAACGCCGCCGGGAGCCTTAAGCCGCCGGGCGCTCGCCGCGTTCGATCCTGGTCGCGATATCGGCCAGGACGGGCCCTAGCCCGGCGACGCTCTCGACCACGTAGTGGGCGCCGGCGTCGCGCAGGGCCTGAGCGGAGGCTTCGATCCGGGCGGCGCGCTCGGCTTCCGGCAGCAGGTCGAGGTCCTCGCGCGACAGTCCGACACCATTGCCCGAGGCCGACAGGCCCACGGTCCAGGCGCCGACCTCCAGCCCCTCGCCGACGCCGACGACCGCGTCGTCGACCTTGACACAGGTCCGCGCCGGCCAGGCGCCCAGTTCGACCAGGGCCTTCCACATCATCAGGGGTGAAGGCCGTCCCGCCGCCGTCTCGCCAGCGCAGACCACCACTTCGGGCGCGTAGCCCTGTTCGGCGGCCAGCGGCAGGATGTCGGCCATCATCGGGCGGGTGTAGCCGGTCGTGGAGCCGATCTTCACGCCTCGCGCCCGCAGGTCGGCGACGAGATCGGCCGCGCCGGGGATCAGCCGGGCGCAGTCGCGAGCGGCGGCGCGCATCTTCGGCTCGACGGCGTCGTGCAGGCGGTCGACATCGGCCTCCGTCGAGGCCGCGCCGTGGAGCGTCGTCCAGAGGCTGGCGACGCGCGGCAAGGCCAGCAACGCCCGCACATGATCGCGCTTGGCCTTGCCCATGTCGGCGCGGACGTCCGCCTCCGAGATCTCGATCCCCGCCTCGGCGAAGACCTCGCGCAGGGCCATGACCGGCGCCCGGCAGCCGAAGTCGATCATGGTGCCGGCCCAGTCGAAGATGACGGCCTGGATCGGGCTCATGCGACGGCTCCTTGCCGGGGAAGGCCGTAGAGGCCGGCGATCACGTCCTCGGCCAGACCGAAAGCCGTCGAGGCGCCAGTGCCGCCGGTCACGGTCACCAGGCGAACGCGCGGCATCGGGGCCTCGATCAGGCTGTGACCGGCCGCCGACGCGTAGGTGCCGGTCCAGCGCTCCAGAACCGGCGGCGGAGCCTGGCCGAACACCTTGGCGAACTCGTCGAGGATCAGGGCGTCGACGTCGTCCCGGGCGAAGGGATCGGGCGTGGGGGCATAGTGGTGGCTGTCGCCGACCACCAGCGAGCCGTCGGCGCTCTGCGCCACGATCAGGTGGACGCCGTGCTCCAGGTGCGCCGGCTGCTCGGTCTCAAGCCGCGCGCGCAGGGCCGGCGCTTCGGGCAAGGCGGCATAGCCGAGGTAGCGAACCAGACCCAGGTCGGACATGACCGGCCCGGGCAGCCGCCAGCCCGGGGCGGCCAGGCGCAGCATCTGCAGCTTGCAACGCGTCACCTCGGCCTGGGCGAAGGCGTCGGGAAACAGGGTGACGAGATCGTCCCCCGGACAGACCACGATGGTCTCGGCGTGGATCGTCCCGACGGAGGCCTCCAGGCGACCGGTCTCGACGCCGCGCACGGCGACGCCTCGCAGGAAGGTCACGCCGTGCGCGGCCTCCAGCCAGGCGGCCAGGCGCGGAATGGCGGTGCGGGATTCGACCCGCAGATCGACCGAACTGGTCAGGGCTCCCAGAACCTCGCCCTGAACCGGCAGTCGGTCGCCGAGGTCGCCCGCGTCGCGCCAGGCGCAGCCCTCGGCCATCTCGGTTTCGAGAAAGGCTTCCAGCACGGCCTTGGCCTCGGTCCGGCGGGCGACCATGGTCAGGCCGCGCTGCACGACCTCGATTCCGGCCGGCCCGGCGATCTCGGCCCAGACCCGCGCCGAGCGCCGCGCCCGTCGCCAGACCTCGCCTCGCGCCTGGCCCGTGACGGTCACGAAGCCGAAATTGCGCACCGAGGCGCCGTTGGCCTGGGCGTCGCGGTCTATCACCACGACACGCTTGCCAAGGCGCGCGGCGGCCAGGGCATGGGCCAGGCCGACAATGCCCGCGCCGACAACGGCGAGATCGAAGGGGCGCTCCAAGGTCACGGCTCGACGACCTGACCGGCGGCCGGGAAGGCCCCCACGCCCTGCCCGCTGGCGGACGTCTTCCGCCGGCGCAGGAAATAGAGGCCCGCGAACAGCGTGCAGACCGCGCCGACGGCGCTGGTCGCATAGGCGCTGTTGACGAAGAAGCTCAGCCAGTCGAGGTCGACCATGGCGAAGTTGCGCCAGACCAGCAGCGCCACACTGCCCAGATACCCCGAGGCGTCGGCCACATAGATCAGGAAGCCGGCCGTGCCGACCTGGCCGCTGAAGGCGATCATGCGGTCGAACAGCATGGCGTTGAACGGGGTGTAGGCCATGTAGAGCCCCGCGCCGGTCAGGACCATCCAGGTCAGGGGGGTCAGCATATGCGCCTGAAACGCCAGGGTCGAGCCGCCCAGCACCAGGAAGCCGGCCAGGATCACGCCGTGCATGACCAGCAAGGCTCGCAGGTTGTCGCGCACCAGCATCACCGCGCCCATCACGGCCAACGAGACGACCGCGACCGGCAGCTCGCTGGCGGTGAACACGCCCGAGGCCTGGCCGAAGCCCAGGGCGGTCCATATCTCGGCGGCGAAGTTGTCGCGGAAGTCGCGCAAGGCCGTCAGCAGGATATAGGCCAGCACCAGCAGCACGATGCCCGGCGCGTAAGAGCCCAGGAAGGCGCGGCGCTGGGCCTTGTCCATCGGCTCCCTGCGCACGCGAGCGGCCTCGTCGGCGGCGCTGGGCGGCGGCATCTGGACCAGCGCCCAGACCGAGATCGCCAGCAGCGGCATGAAGATCGCGCCGGTGGCGGCCGGCATCCAGAACGGTGAAACGTGCAAGTCGACCATCAGCCATTTGCCGACCGACTTCACCACGCCCGACGACAGAATGAAGCTGGCGCAGAGGATGGCGCCCAGCACCTCCGAGGTGCGGCGGCCCTCCATGAAGCCGAACACCAGGCCCCAGATCATGCCCAGCGGCAGGCCGTTCAGGAACAGCGCCGCGACGTTCCAGGGCGCGGGCACGACCGCGAAGGCCAGCAGCGCCAGCCACGAGAGGCCGATCAGGCCCAGGATGGCGACACCGCGATGGCGGGGCGCGATCTCGGAGATCACCTTGACTCCGATCATCTTGGACAGGGCGTAGCCGGCGACCTGAGCCAGCACGAGAGCGATCTTGTAGTCGACCGCGAAGCTCCAGCCCTCGACCGCGCCGAAGGTCGCCGCCGCGAACGGCTTGCGGAAGGCGTACATCGAGAAATAGGCGCAGAAGCCGGCAAGGCCCGCGAACAGGGTGAAGGCCAGCGGATTGGCGCGCTCCAGCCAGCGCTTTGGACCAGTTGTCATGAGACGCCCTCTTTGGAGCGCACTGGTCTAGACCAAGTCCACGACAACTGGATGACGGCCGCGCTGGTCCGGGTTCCCCCGCTTCACGGGTCAGCGCACGCGGATGTCGACGCTGATCTTCAGGGCGTCGTGGCGCCAGTGCTCGCGGTCGAACTCGACCACGCGACCTTGCGCGTCGTAACAGGTGCGGACCAGATTAAGCCCTGGCAAGCCGGACTTGACCCGCAGGGCCTCGGCCTCCTCGCCAGTCAGGGCGCAAGGTCTCATATCGACCTTGTTGCGCGCCACGCCAATGCCATAGACCGACTTCAGCAAGCTGGTCAGCGAGCCATTCAGGTCGTGGTCTATCAGGCCCTGCGTCAGCGACGCGTCGACGATGATGCTCTCGAACAGAACCGCCCGACCATCGACCGAACGCCGGCGGCGGATCCAGTACAAGGGCGCCCCGATCGGGCGCGAAAAGATCTCGGCCAGCACGCCGTCACAGGCGATCTCGATCTTGCTGAGGGTCTCGGTCGACGGCTGCCGCCCCTGCGCCTCGACATAGGACATGAAGCCTTCCCAGCGGGTCGGATCATACACCACCGGCGGCGGCGAGACGTACCAGCCGCTGCGCTCCTTGCGGTAGATGACCCCCTCGGCCTCCAATTGAAAGAGGGCTTCGCGCACGGTGCCGCGAGCGACGCCGCCGCCGATCTGCATCTGGCGCTCGGACGGAAGGCGCTCGCCTGGCTTGAACTCTCCGCCAGCGATGCGCGCGGCGATGTCGTCGCGCACGCCGATATACTGAAGGCTTTCGGGTTGCTGCATCGGGCGACCTGGCCAGCGGTCGAATCCCGCCATGCCGTGAGGATGGGAGGGCGCTCCCCCAGGGTCAAGGAACTGGATCGGACCAACGGTCCCGCAAGCATGACCCGCGCCTTGGTGTCACGAAAGTTTCGCCGAAGCCCCAAACTACCTGGTCTATACCAAAAATCGAATCTCGGGAGATGGGCCGATGACGACCGACCGCCGCTCTTTCCTGCGCGCCGCCGCCACGGCCAGCGCGGCGGCTGGCCTATTGCCGACCACCGTCGCCAGGGCCTTGGCCATCCCCGCGCGCCATCGCACTGGCACGATCATGGATGTCGAGCACGTCGTGATCTTCATGCAGGAGAACCGATCGTTCGATCACTATTTCGGAGCGCTGAACGGCGTGCGTGGCCTGGGCGATCCGCGTCCGCAGCGCCTGCCCGGCGGCGCCTCGGTGTGGCGACAACCAAGTCAAGAGCATCCCGACGGCTTCGTCGCCCCGTTCCACGGCGACGCCTCGGCGACCAACGCCTACACCGTCGACGGCTCGGACCAGGGCCATCAGGCGGCGATCACCATCGTCAACGGCGGCCGCTACGATCAGTGGGGACACTCGGGCGAGCTGCACAAGCGGATGGTCTACTACAAGGCCTCCGACCTGCCCTTCTACCACGCCCTGGCCAGCGCCTTCACGGTCTGCGACGCCTATCACTGCTCGACCCTGACCCAGACCTACCCGAACCGCCTGCACCTCTGGACGGGCTGCAACGGCGGCGGCAAGGTCGGCGGCGATCCGGAAATGAGCAACTACGGCGAGGACGAGACGCCCAGCGCCGACATGGCCGAAGACAAGGTCATGGCCAAGGGGCCGCACGACTGGACGACCTATGCCGAACGCCTGCAGGCGGCCGGCGTCAGCTGGAAGGTCTACCAGGAGTATGACAATTTCGGCGATAACATCCTGTCGGTGTTCAAGACCTTCCGCCCCTGCGCCAAGGACTCCGAGTTCTACGCGCGCGGCCGCTCCTGGGTGGGCGAAGGCAAGTCCGGCGCCGATCGCAAGCGGTCGGATGGCGAGCAGCTGGTCCAGGCTTTCCGCGCCGACGTCGCCGCCGACCGGTTGCCGCAAGTCTCGTGGATCGTCACCGCCGCCGACCTCTCCGAACATCCCTCGGCCGAGCCGTCCAAGGGCGAGCATGTCTGCGCCGAACTGATCAAGGCCCTGGTCGACCACCCCGAGGTGTTCGCCAAGACGGTCTTCATCGTCAACTACGACGAGGCCGGCGGCTTCTACGACCACATGCAGCCGCCGATGCCGCCACTGACGCCCGAGCAAGGCTGGAGTTCGGTGTCGGTGGCTGGCGAGGCCAAGACCTACGGCCCGGACGCCGAGGGCGCCAACAAGGGCGCCTATCCGCTGGGCCTGGGCATCCGCGTGCCGGCCATCATCGTCTCGCCCTGGAGCCGGGGCGGCTTCGTCTGCTCGGAGGTGTTCGACCACACCTCGACCCTGAAGTTCCTGGAGCGGCGGTTCGGCGTACGCGAGGACAACATCAGCGACTGGCGCCGGACGGTCTGCGGCGACCTGACCTCGGCCTTCGACTTCGCCACGCCGAACCAGGACTGGACGGCCCTGACCCTGCCGGCCACCGCCGACTATATGCAGCGCGTGGCCCACTCCAAGGCGGCGCCGAGCCTGAGGATTCCCCAAACCCAAGGTCCATCGGCCCAGGACGGCCCACAGCGTGGCGCGCGTCCCCTGCCCTACGTCCTGTCGGCCGATGCTCGCGTCTCGGGCGGCGCGCTGTGGATCGACCTGGTCAATGCCGGGCGGGTGGGCGCGGTCTTCCAGGTCTTCGACAACACCGACCGCGAAGGCCCCTGGCGCTTCACCCTGGCGGCTGGCCGGAAATACGCCGCCGGTCACTGGAACAAGGACGGCCGCCCGTCGGGTCCCTATGACCTGACCGTCCACGGCCCGAACGGTTTCCACCGTCGCTTCGTCGGCGACACGTCACGGCCGCAGCCGGTCGTCACGGTCGCCGCCGACGCCCGCGCGCGCCTGGTCGTCAGCCTGCAAGGCGCCGGCCTGGCGACCCTGCGCATGGCCGAGGACTATCCCCTGGCCGAGGGCGAGGCGCGCCAGACCGTGATGCTGAAGCCCCCGGGCGTCGTCCGCTCGATCTGGGATCTGCGCGGCAGCGACCACTGGTACGACCTGACCCTGACCCTGGCCGACGATCCATCGTTCACCCAGCGTCTGGCCGGACACCTGGAAACTGGCCGCGCCAGCCGCACCGATCCCGGCATCGGCCGTATGCGCCTCTAAGCCTTCAGTTCACGGATATTCGATGACCTCTCGTCCCGCGGCCGACGCTTTCGTGGCCGAACTGACCGACCTTTTCACGCGCCTGGGCGGCCTGCACTACGGCGAGGGCGTCAGCCAGCTGGAGCACGCGCTGCAGACCGCGCACCATGCCGAGCTGGACGGCGCGCCGCCGGAACTGGTCGCCGCCGCCCTGCTGCACGACGTCGGCCACATGATGCAGAAGGTCGGCGAGAACGCCGCCGACCTCGGCATCGACACCCGGCACGAGCACATCGGCGCCGGCTATCTGGCCCGCGCCTTCAGCCCGGCGGTCACCGAGCCGATCCGCCTGCACGTGGCGGCCAAGCGCTATCGGGTCGCGGTCGATCCGGCCTATCTGGAGAGTCTCAGCCCCGCCTCGCTGCAGAGCCTGGCCTTACAGGGCGGTCCGTTGTCCGCCGCCGAGATCGAAGACTTCCTGGCAGATCCGGCGGCGCGGCCCGCCCTGCGGCTACGCGGCTATGATGAGGCAGGCAAGGCGCCCGACGCCGAGATCGCGGGCCTGGAGACCTATCAGGGTCTCCTCCGCGACCTGATCGATCGCGCGGACGGGACCTAGTTCACGACGAGGTGCTGCAGCACGCGCTTTTCCAGCACCAGCAAGGCGCTGGCGTCGTTGGTGCGCATCACTAGCCCCTCGGCCAGCGGCCCGGCGGCCTGGCGCACAGCGTCGACCAGCCGCTGGAAGTCCTCCAGCCCTCGCCCGCCGACGCCGTGGAGCGCGCACAGCTGGCGCCAGTCGAACATGAAGCTCTCCAGCAGCTTGCCGAACCGCGCGGCGCGCGCCCTGGCGTCGGCGGTGTCGTCGGCGAGCGCCAGCTCCGCGCACAGGTCATCGATCAGCCACTGCGCCTCGGCGGCGGGCATTACGGGGGAGCGCTGGTCGTCCTCGGTGAGCAGGTCCGGAGAGGCGCTAGGATCCCAGGCCACCGTCCGCCATTGCGCGCGCGGCGGCGTCGGCCCGCAGGCGAGCCGCCAGAACGCCGCCGTGCCGGTGGTGTCGGCGACCAGGTGGATACGCTCGGCGTCGGCGTTGTTCTCGACATGGTGCCGGCGCCAGTTGTCGAAGATCCAGGCCTCGCCGGCGCCCATGTGCACCGCCTCGCCGTCGCAATGGAAGCGGACCGCCGGCTGGGTGAAGACCGGAATGTGGACCCGCACGCGCGTGTGCCAGTGGTAGTTGATATCAGCGTGCTCGGGCACGCCCGCGCCAGGCGCCAGGCGCATCAGCCGCGAGCGGCTCCAGACCACGCCGAAGCCCGCCAGGACCTGTTGAAGGTAGGGCATGCTCTGCAGCCAGCGTGTCGGCAGCATCTGTCCGTGCACGGCGTCGGTCTCGCCCCCGCCTGCGCTGATCAGGCGCGCCGCGCTGTTGCCCGGCAGGCGATCCGGATGCGCAACCCAGGCCTCGCCCGGCAACGCCGCGACCTCGACCTGCAGGCGCGCCACGTCGAAGAGCACGGGAATCTGGAAGAAGGGGCGCGATAGCCGCATCGGATCAGCTCCTGTAGGTCGCCCGGGCGTCGCCCAGCGCATCGGCCAGCGGAGCCAGCCACGGCGCGTAGTGCTCCCACTGGGTCAGTCCGTCCCTGCCGAGGGGCTGGCGCACCTGTTCGGAGCTTGGCGTGCGCACGCTGCGACGGGTTTCGTGGAAGGTCAGGCAGGCCGGTTCGAACGGCAACCCGGCATGGGCCAGCATCCGCCGCACGCCGCCCTCGAGATCCTCGATCACGTCCTCGTACGAGACCCTCAGCACCCGGCCCGGCAGCACCGCGTTCCAGTGCCGCATGACGTCGAGATAGGTTCGGTAGTAGCGGGCGATATCGTCGACCCCGTAGGTGAATTCCTGGTTCGCCGTGCCGAACAGCTGCTTGAGATTGCTGAAGCCGCAGGCCATCGGCTCGCGCCGGACGTCGAGGATCGTCGCGCGCGGCAGGATCAGGTGGATCAGGCCGATGTGCCAGAAGTTGTTCGGCATCTTGTCGACGAAGAACGGTCGGCCCAGCCGGCGATAGATCCGCGTCTCGGTCAGAAAGCGCTCGCCCAGCGCCCTCGCTTCTCCGGCCGTCAGGTCCAGCAGCGCCTCTGGCTCCAGCGGCAGGCCGCAATCCGCATCGCGCCCGCAGAGCTCCCCGGCATAGCGGCCGATCTCGGTCAGTTCCTGCGTGCCCTCGACCTGGGAATGGGAGGCCAGGATTTGCTCGATCAGGGTCGAGCCCGAACGCGGCAGGCCCAGGACGAACATCGGGGCGGGATCGTCCGCCCCCCAGCCGGCGCGTTCGGCGAAGACCTCGGCGGTAAAGACCTTCTTCAGCCGAGCGGCGCAGGCCTCCGCCGCCTCCGGGCGCCACCGAGCGAGGTCGCGACGCACCGCATTGCCGCGCGCGTAGGATCGCCACGAGGCCTCGTAGTCGCCCCGATCTTCCAGCGCCTTGCCCAGTGCGAAGCCCAGATAGACGCGGTCCATGTCCGGGAGATCGTTCCGAGCCTCCAGAGCGCCCATCCGCGCGACCTCATCGTCGGAGAAGCGATAGGTCTTGAGGTTGGCCAGACTGAACCAGGCCACGCCATTGTCCGGCCGCGCCGCCAGCGAAGCCTGGTAGTCGGCGATGGCCTCCTCCCGCCGGCCCGTGACCTTCAACGCGTTGGCCCGCCACAGGCGCAGGTCGGCCACCTCCGGTCCCGTCGGGGGCAGACCGTCCAGCAGCCGCGCATAGAGGTCGATGACCGGCTCGTGGTCACCCAGCGCGACGCAGGCCGCGCCGTACTGCTTGAGGTAGTCGCGGTTGTCGGGATCGTCCCGCAGCAGGCGCTCGGCCTCCTGCCGCGCTTGGGCCGGCTTCTGCCGCTGCAGCAGCACCATCCCGTAGTCGAAGCGGGCGGCATGGTAGTCCGGCGCGCGCTCGACGACCGACTGCAGCAGCGCCTCTGCCTCGGCGAGATCGCCACGCTCCAGACGAATTCGGGCGAACAGGCGCAAGGCGCCGACATTGAGATTATCCTGGCGCAGGTAGTCGCGCAGCACCGCCTCCGCCGGTTCCAGGTCGCCGTCGGCCAGCAGGCTACTGGCCATCACCACCGCCGGCGGCAGTTGCTTCAAGATCGCCAGATGCTGAGCCGCCGTCGCCGACTGGGCGGCGTCGCCCGCCATGCGGTAGAGCTGCTCCAGCATGTCCCAACTGGCCGGCAGGCTCGGGTTGAGGCGCACGGCCTCATGCAGCGCCTCGATCGCCGCCGGCCCATCGCGCAGCAGGATGTGGCAGTGACCCCGTTCCTGATGAAGGCGGCTGAACCGGGGATGCAGCGCCTCCAGCCGCGCCAGCGTGGCCAGGGCGTCCGGGACGCGCTGCCCGGCGCGCAGGTGCTGGGCTTCACGCAGCAAGGCGTCGCGTTCCGTCACCGCGGCGCGCTCGCCGCCAGGAACGGCGTCAACCAGTCCGGGTCCGGCTGGTCGGCGTCGTAATATTCGAAGATCAGGTGGATGCGGTCCGTGGCGCCGTCATTGCGCACCCAGTGGGGGCCGAGGTTGTCGACCTCCACCGCCTCGCCGACCGGAAAATGGCGTTCTTCGCCGCCGAAGAACGATACGACACCGGGATTGGTCGTCAGCGGCACGTGGATCTTGTGCGGCCATTTCGCGGCGGGGTTGGCGTCGATGTGTGGATGGATCACCCCGCCCGGCGGCAAGCGGGCCAGCATCACCCGCGGAAACACCCCGCGCGCATAACCGTAGTCGCGCACCGCCTGGGCGAGCGCCGGCTCCAGCAGATCGCGCCATGGGGCCCAGGCCCGACGATCATGCGACCCGCGCCAGTCGCGCGGACTGTCGATGAAACGGAAGACGATGTGACGGGTCGCGCCCAACGCCTCGAACCTGTTCGGCTTGGCGGCGTTCTCCGCCGCCCAGATGTCCTCGGGGATCGCCAGCACGGCCGTCCGCAAGGCGGCGATGTCGACGAGGCCGAGCTTGCGGACCGCCGCGGTCTTGCGCGGATTGGCGGCCGGCATGGCGCTCATCGCAGGCCTTCGAAGGTGTAGCCGAACAGCTCAAGATCCTGGGCGTAGCGGGCCGCGACGCCGTCGATCAGCGCCTGATCGTAGTATTGGCGATAGTCGCCGTGCTGGCTGCCGTTGACGCGCTCGAGCGGCTGGGAGGGAATGCCGATCCGCGCGCAGATGGCGTCGTAGGACACCTGCATGTCCTCGACCCGGCCGACCTCATCGGCCAGCAGGGTGTAGCCATCCGCGTCGACCAGCAGTGAAGCTTGCGGTTGGAACAGGACGTGTTGTTCAGGCGGGTCGACGAACAGGAAGTGGCGCATCGCCTCGCGCGGTTGCCGATCGAAGACGTCGCCGCCGCGCAGCATGAAGGCGCAGTACGAGACGAAACGGTCGAATGGATTGCGCACAAAGGCGAACTTGAAATAGTCGCCGAAGGCCGCCTCGCCGACATACGGCCGCACCTGCCGCAGGGACAGGTGACCATGCCGGATCGCCGCCAGGTCCTGCCAGGGGAAGCGCTTGTCGACGAAAAGACCCACCTGCTCGACGTCGCCGTCGTCCAGGTGCTCGCGCAGGGCCCGTCGCACGGCATGGGTGCCTGTCTTGGGCACCGCGGCGAAGATGAAGCGATGTCGATGCGAGACAATCACGTTCGAGCCCACGCAAAGGGGCGCCCCTCCCCGCCGGAAAGGCGGGTCGGGGCGCGGTATTGACCAAGTTTAATCGTCTTAGAACTTGTAGCGAAGACCGACCATGTAGGTCGCACCGCTCTGGGTCTGGTTATAGAGATACTCGTTCTGCCCCCAGAACTGGGTGTCCTTCTGGTTCGTCAGGTTGATCGCATTCAGCGTCAGCTGGAGCGCGCTCGAGACGTTGAGGAAGGCCGAGGCGTCCACATAGGTGGATCCCTGGAACCCGCGCGTGCTGGCGCTCATCAGGCTGTCGCTGTGGCCGGTGAACCACTTGTTGCGATGGCTCAAGGAGCCCCGCAGGCCCCAGCGCTCGGTTTCATAGTAGAGCGTGGCGTTATAGCTGGTGTTCGAGATGCCGGTGAGCGCCTCGTCGGCGTCCACATAGGTATAGTTCACCACCGCGCCCAGCTTGTCGAACGGCGCCGGCAGGAACGAGAATTGCCCCTGCGCGGCCAGTTCCACACCCGTCAGTTGCTTCGTACCGGCGATATTGACCGGCATCTCGAACTCTTTGACGATCGTGTTGGCCGTCGCACCCGGGATCGTGGTGTAGGGCACGCCCGTCTGGCTGAACGGGATCTTCTCGAGCGTCTGCGTGCCGATGAAGTTCTTCAGGCTCTTGTGGAACACGCTCGCCGACAGCAACCCGTCCTGGCCGAAGTAGTATTCCGCCGCCAGGTCCAGCGTGCTGTCCTTGTAGGGCTTCAGGTTGGGGTTGCCGCGCGACGCCGTGATATCGCCGCTGTCGGCCTGGAACGCGCTGCCCTTGGCCGCCATCGAGCCCAGACCCGGACGGTTCAGGTTTTGCGTGGCGGAGAAGCGCACCATCACCTGCGGCGTCAGTTCCAGAACCGAGTTCATGGCCGGCAGCACGCCGTCATAGCTGCCCTTCACGTCCGTCGTGCCCAGATAGGCGTAAGCGTCGCCCTGGATCCAGCCGGTGCCGTGAGTGTCGGTCTGATAGCCGCGCAGGCCGATATTGCCGCGGAAGCGCTTGCCGAAAAGGTCGCTGTCCCAGTCCGCCTGCACGTACTCGGACACGGTCGCTTCCGAGGTCTCGTAGACGTTCTCGATGTCCTGCAGCGCGCCGCCCGTGCCGTCCTTGTTGGGGCCGAACCGGTGGTACTCGTTGAACTTGGCGAAGGTCTTGTCATAGTCGCCAACCAGCCACGAACCGAACTCGTTGGTGAAGACGGTGGTGACGTCGGCGACCGACTTGCCGCGCATCTTGGACCGGGTTCCATTGACGTTGTCGTCATAGAACAGGTCCCGGCCGCCTTGCGTGAACTTGTGGTAGGCCACGCCAGCGCGCAGGGTCCACACGTCGTTCAGCGCATACTGGACGTTCAGAACGCCTTCCTTCAGCTCCGACTGGTTGTTGAAGCCGCGATAATAGAAGGAATCCAACGCGTAGTTGGCCGGGTTGGTGGCGTCGAAATTCGGGTAGGAGAACGTCGCCGATTGGCCATCAGCGCCATAGTTGGCGACCATATTGCCTTTGGCGCGCATATACAGCTTGTCGTCATAGGGGGTCTTGTAGGTCGACTTCTCGTAGCCGACGTGACCATCGATCTTGAGGCGATCGGACAGGTCCCACTTGCCGGTCAGCGCGACCTGGTTGAAGCGGTTTTCGTTCAACGACCGGCGATGCTCGCTGCCGAAGGTCGTGCCCGTGACATCGGTCATGGTGACGTAGTTGCTGCTGTCCCACGCCAGGTTGTTGAGCACCGAACCCTTCTGGAACTGCGACGGCCAGACGCCGCCCGCCGGGGTGTCGAACGCGAAGGACTTCGTCCCCGACCCCAGCGGCCGCGTGGCCAGGTGATATTCGTTGCGGTGGGTCGTGAACTCGCCGTGCAACACGTCCAGCGTCAGGAGGAGATTGTCCGCCGGCTTCCACTGCACGGCGCCCGTCAGACCCAGGCGCTCGGCCTTTGAGTTCCAGGAGGAGATGCGGTTGCCGTCCGCGATATACAGGTCGCCGGAAAGGAACTTGCTCTGCTGCGCGGCGGACAGGTGGGAGATGTCCAAGCCGTTGGCGACCAGCTTGCCCATGTCAGAGGCGCTGAGCTTGTCGTAGTTATAGGTGTTGTGACCTTGCTCGGTGGTCTCGCGCTTGCTGTAGGCGACCGACACCGCCACGCCGAACCTGTTGTCCCAGTTGTAGCTGAACAGGCCGGCGACGCGCGGCTGGGTGTCCTTGGTATATTGGTTGGTGCCGGCCTTGACCGAGATGGCGCCCTTGGCGCCGGGCGCGTAGTCGAACGGCTTGCCGGTGAACAGGCCGACCGTGCCGGCCATGCCGCCCTCGTTCTGGGCGGCCTGGAAGGTCTTCTCGACCTCGACCTTCGAGAACAGTTCCGAAGCGAAGATGTTGAAGTCGAAGGCGCGGTCGCGCGAGCGCTGGCCGCGGCTGTCCTGCGCCGAGTCGACATTGCCCAGCACTTCCATGCCGTTCAGCTGCACGCGCGCGAAGTCGGGACCCAGGCCCCGCAGCGAGATGCGGCGACCTTCGCCGGCCTCGCGGGTGATCTGCACGCCCGGCAGGCGCTGCAGCGACTCGGCCAGGTTCAGTTCCGGGAACTTTGCCATGTCCTCGGCGACGATCACGTCCTTCTGGATGACCGAGTCGCGCTTGATGGCGCGCGCGTCGCTCAGCGACTTGCGGAAGCCGGTGACGACGACCGCGTCGACCGTGTCGGCCGAGGCCGATTCATTGGCGGTCTGTTGCGCGAACGCGGCCGATGAATGAGCGCCAACGGCCAGAGCCGCGACGGTCGCCAACAAAAAGCTCTTCAGGTTCGGGCGCGCGGCTCGAACGGGATATAGCGTCGACATGATTGGTTCCCCTGCCCCAACTGGTATGGACCAGAGCGCTTTAAGCGCTTGCCACGACATCAGCGTGACAGTCGGCGTCGAAGCCCCGGAAATTCCGCCCCCCTGGCTGACGCGCCAGTAACGGCCCTTGCCGCAAGCTCAAGCTGAGACCCAGGATCCGATCGAATGGGCCCTCACAGGCGAATTTCATCGCATACGGATGAACACCGCGCCGCGACATCCATGCCCAGGCGACGCCTCCTCCACCAGACATGCTGGCAGGCGCGTGCGCGCTATGCCTCGTCATCTCCGCGAGATCAGCGAGAAACTCTACTTTTGGACTATACCAAATGAGATCAGGGAGCCCTTCCCCGCCGCCGGCGCGTCGGCGGGCGAAGACCGTCGGCCGACTCCGGGCGGCGCGCCCCAGGACGGCGACTTGGCCCGCGCCTGGAGCTCAGCGCGTCGCGACAGGCCGAGCGCCAGGAGTTTGCGATCGTCCAACACTCATGCCCGCCGACCCAGCTTCCGCATGGCGTAGAAGATCAGCAGACTGGTCACCAGCAGCACGGCCGCCAGGGCCAGCATGGGCGCTAGGTTGCTGCCGGTGGCGTCGCGCACCATCGGCACCATGTTCTGGGCGATGAAGCCGCCCAGATTGCCGATCGCGTTGATCGCCGCGATGCCGGCCGCCGCTCTGGGACCGCTGAGGAAGCTCGGCGGCAGGCTCCAAAACACCGGCTGGGCGGCGAAGATGGCCGGCGCGGCGATGCACAACGCGGCGAACTTCAGCACCGGGCCGGGCAGGATCACGCTGAGGACGAGACAGAGGGCGCCCAGCAGAACCGGTCCGGCGATATGCCAGGCGCTGGCCCCATGGCGCGCGGCATGGCGCGGCACCGCCCAAAGCGCCACGGCGACCATCAGCCAGGGAATGACGTTGATCAGACCGTTTGTCGTATTGGAGACGCCGAACGACTTGACGATGGTCGGCAGCCAGTAGCTCAGACCGTAGGCCCCCAGCGGCATGCCGATGTAGAGGCCGGCCAGCAGCAGAACGCGCGGATCGAACATCGCCTTCCAGGCGCCGCGATGGTCGTCGACCACCCCGCCCCGCTCGGTGTCGAGCACCTTGGCGAGCCAAGCCTTCTGGTCGTCCGGCAGCCAACGGGCATGGGCCGGGCCATTGGGCAGCTTCCACAGCACGTAGGGCGTCAGGAGGATCGCCGGCGCGCCGGTGGCCAGGAACACCCACTGCCAGCCGGCCAGTCCCAGCAGGCCGTCCAGATCGAGCAGCAGGCCGCCCACGACCGCGCCGACGGCGTTGGCGATGGCGCTGGCGATCATGAACAGTCCCACCATCCGCGCCCGGTGCGACTGGGGATACCAAAGCGTCAGGACATAAAGCACGCCAGGGAAGAACCCGGCCTCGGTGACCCCGAGCAGGAAGCGCAGCACGTAGAACATCGTCGCGTTCTGCGTGAAGCCCAGGGCCAGAGTGACCAGACCCCACGTGAACATGATCCGCGCGAACCATACCCGCGCGCCCACCTTGGCCAGGATCAGGTTCGACGGCGCCTCGAACAGGAAGTAGCCGATGAAGAACAGAGACGCGCCAAGGCCATAGGAGGCTTCGCTGAGACCCAGGGCCTGGACCATGTCCAGCTTGGCGTAGGAGACGTTCTGCCGGTCGATATAGGCGATCAGGTACATCAGGCAGAACAGCGGCATCAGCCGCGCGGTGACCCGCCGGACGGTCGCGACTTCCAGATCGGGAGACGGATCAGACATTCGAGGGCCTCTTGTCGGGACGTCGGGGTGGAGCGGTAGAGTCCCGCTGGATCAGTACATGGTCCAGTACGTGATCCGCATAGACCTCCGCCGAGGGCGCGGGCGAACGCAACGCGCGCAGCAGAAGATCGAGGGCCACCGCAGCCATCTGGCGGACGGGCTGGCGAATGGTGGTCAGCGGCGGCCACAACGTGGTGGCCACGGTCGTGTCGTCGAACCCGACGATGGTCAGGTCGCCTGGCACGTCCAGGTGTCGGCGGTGGGCGACCGACACGGCCGCGGCGGCCATGTCGTCGTTGCTGGCGAAGATGGCGGTCGGCAGCCGGTCGCCGTCCAGCAACGCCTCGGCGGCGCGCAGACCCGAGTCGTAGGTGAACGCGCCGTGCGCCAGGACAAGCTCGGCGCCTTCGACGGTCGCGATGGCCGCCCGGGCGCCGTCCAGGCGCGCGGCGCTGGCGGTCTGGTTGGGGTTGCCGACGATGAAGCCGATCCGGCGATGGCCCAGATCCAGAAGATGCCGGGTCATGGCCAGGCTGGCCTGACGATCATCGATCCGGACATTGATCGCGTCCATCGGGGGACGGCCCGCGGCGACCACGGCGACGGGCAGATTGGCGGCGCGCAGGACATCCAGCACCACGGCGGACTCGCCGAGCGGCGGCGCCAGCACCACGCCATGAACGCCGCCGTTCAGCAGTGGCCGCAGCTCGTGGAGCGAAGGGACAGCCCCGTTCTCGCCGCGAACCAGGATCAGCCGCGCGCCGGCGCTGGTGGCCTCCTCGAACACACCGACCAGGAAGTCGCTCATGAACGCGGCGCTGGGATTGGAATAGACGACGCCGATGCGCAGCTCGCCGGCCGTGACCAGATTGCGGGCCGCCTGGTTAGGTTGGAAATTCAGGTCGCGGATGGCGTCGAGCACCGCCCGCCGGGTGGCGTCACGGACCTTGGCGCCGTCGTTGATGACCCGTGACACGGTCATCCGCGAGACGCCCGCCCGTTCGGCGACGTCGGCCATGGTGGCGTCCCGGAGGCGGTCCGGCCTGCTCAACGGGCGCCCCCTATGCTGATCTCTCTCGTCACCAGAATCATCAACTCGATCTCCCCGGCTGGGCCGCCTCGGGCGCCCCAGCCGGTTTCAGTCTGTAGCGCAAAGAAAGACGCCCGAGCCACGATCCGGCGCTTGGCCGGATTCGGGCCCGGGCGAGGCCGCCCTGGGGAAGGAGAGGCGGAGACAGGGTCTAGAATGCGTAACGCAGACCGACGTGGTAGAAGCGGCCCAGCAGGTCATAGAGCGCCGGGTTGGCGTCCAGGCCGGTGTTGGTCTGCGGCGACGGCGTCGGATCGCGGTCCAGCAGGTTGTCGACCTTGCCGTAGATCTGCAGCCCCTTGCCGAACTTGTACGAGGCGCTGATGTCGACGTAGGTCGCGCCGCTCATGTGGTTGTAGTCGATGGTCGGGTTGCTGCCGGTCGAGACTGGGCAGCTACCGACCTTGCATTCGACGTAGTCGGTGGTCGTGCCGCCGAACCTGCCGTCGCTGAACCAGCGCTCCTGAACGCTGAAGGCGAAGCGGTCGGTGTCCCAGGACTGAATGGCCAGGAACTTCCAGTCCGGCGTGGCGCCGGAGTTCTGGCCGGCCGAGTCTACGGCGACCGCGCCGGGGATGCCGGGGTTGGTGACGAACTTGTGGGTGTTGGTGGCCAGGCCACGGACCGTGAAGCGACCCGGAACGCTGGGCAGTTCGAAGCGGTAGCTGCTCTCGATGTCGAAGCCGCTGGTCTTGATCGAGGCCAGGTTGAACGTCTGCGAGTTGATGAACGGCGTCACGCCGCCCGAGGGGGCAAGATTGAAGGCGCCGCAGAACTGGCTGAGGCCAGCATAGCAGAAATTGACGATCTGCTGGGCGCCCAGGCTGGAGATGCCGCCGTTAAGGACGATGTTATACCAGTCGACCGAGACACTGAAGCCCGGCAGCCATTGCGGGTTCGACAACACCGCGCCGATGGTCACGTTCTTGGCGATTTCCGGCTTCAGGTCCGGGTTCCCCACCACGTTCTGGAACGCCGTCACCGCGCCGCCGGAAGGCTGGCCTGGCGGGGGGTTATTGGTCGTGGGAATGGTGAAGTTCGGCAGGGTGGTCGTCACCGGCGCGGCGAACAGTTCCGACAGGTTCGGCGCGCGGACGTCACGCGAGGTGACGGCCCGCAGGCGGACGCCGTCGATCGGCGTGTCCCAGGTGGCCCCGACCTTCCAGGTGTAGACGGTGCCGGAGGTGCTGTAGTCGGTCCAGCGGCCGGCCATGTTGAGATTGGCCCTGCCCGCCGCTTCCGAATTGACCAGCGGGATATTCACTTCGGCATAGGCTTCCTTGACCGAATACTCGCCGGCGCCGGAGTGGTAATTGCCCGCGAACCAGTTGGAGCCCGATGCATTCAGGACCGGGTCGGCGGGATAGTCGGCGGTATTGGGCGAGTCCGTGTTGCCATCGCCGTAGGGGTCGCCTTTGACGTGGTACTGCTCCTTGCGCCACTCGCCGCCGAACGCCAGCGAGACCGGACCCGCCCACGACGAGAAGGGTTCGCCGCTGAAATTGATGCTGGCGACGTCCTGCTTCTGCACCGAGTGCTGGTACGGGCCGTTCTTGGGCGTGATATAGGCTAGGGCCGCTTCACTCGGCGCCTTGCCGCCGAAGATGTTGAACGGCACGCAGCCGTTGGCGCGGGCGATCGGGTCGGCGCAGACGATCTGACCGCCGACTGTCGTGGCCTGGATGGCCGCGCGATAGCGCGGCATCAGCAGGATGTCGCGAACGTGGATGTTCGTGGTGTTCTGGCCGTGGGTGTAATAGGCGTCGTAGCGCCATTCCTTGCCCAAGGCGTTGAACTTGCCGTCGGCGCCGATCACCGCCCGAACCTGGGTCCGCGTCGGATGGACCGAGATATTCCGCGGCAGCAGCGCGTTGCTGGTGCCGAAGTTGAAGCTTGTGACGCCATTGGCCGCGCAGGCGGCCACGATCGAGGCCGGCAGATACGGGTTCGAGCACGACATCGAGAGGTTGGTGGTGGCGGCGCCCGGGTTAGGCTGGTTGCTGCTTTCCACACGGGCGACGTTCAGGGTCGCGTAGATCTCGTTGTTGTCGTCCAGGTCGTAGCCGATGCGACCATAGCTGCCCATCCGCTTGATCCGGGATTGCAGCGAGGTGCCGACGCCGACATTGCCCGACAGGTCGCCGCCAACGCAGAAGCCGCCGTTCGTGTAGCAGCCGCTGACCGCGCCGTTGGCCGCCTTGGACGGCACGCCGCCACCGCCATACTGGAACTGGAACGGATTGCCGGCCTGGTCGAAGGCCGTGCCTTGCAGCGGGCCGTTACTGATCAGGCCGTATTTGGTGTACTGATAAGCTTGGGCGTGCTCGCGATAGAGGTACTGAGGCGAACCGTCGTTGGTGACCCCACGATTGACCAGGGTGGCGGTCGTGTACCAGTCGCGGCTGCCCGGCGCGTCCTCGCCGAAGCCACCCGCCGGAACGCCCTCTTCCCAGTCGTATTCGCCGCTGACCTGCACGTGCAGGCGGTCGTTCAGGAAGTTCTTCCCGGCCGCGACCTGGGCCAGCCACTGGTGGTTGTCGCCATAGGTGGTGACGCCACCCATGACGTTGGCCTTGAAGCCCACGAACTTCTTGTTGGTGATGAAGTTGACCACGCCGCCAACGGCGTCCGAACCGTAGGAGGCCGAGGCGCCCCCGGTGACCACGTCGACCCGCTCAACCAGCAGCTGGGGGAACAGGCTGATGTCCGGCACGCCGGTGACATTGGCCGGCACGACCCGCTGGCCGTCCAGCAGGGTCAGGGTGCGGATGGTGCCAAGGCCGCGCAGCGAGAACGAGGACAGGCCCTGCTGACCGCTCGAGGTGCTGAACGTGCCGGTGGTGGCGCCGCTGGAGCCCTGCAGCGACGGCAGCTGGGTGATGGCGGTGAAGATGTTCGGCTGAGCGGCGCGCTCAAGGTCGGCCGTGCCCAGAACCTGGGTCGGGGTCGGCGCGGTGAAGCCGGTCGACCGGATCCGCGTACCCGTGACGATGATTTCGGTCAGCGCCGTCGAGTCGGACGATCCCCCGGCAGGAGCCGGCGCCGTCTGGGCGTTGGCCGCTCCGGCCGCCAAGACCATCGCGACCGCGCTGGTCGCGAGCAACACGCTCAAAACGGGCGATCGCCCCCGCAGGCTACCGACAGCGCTCATCCTACACCCTCCCATTTTTCATTGAGACCATCGTTCGATGGCCTGATCGGACTATCTCAGACGATGGGACCGCTAACTATACGACCATGGTCGTATGCCCTGCGGGCTGGAGCTTCGGGCCAACGCCAACAGCCCCGCACGCGGCGCGCCCGGGGCTGCTTTGCCGTCCGTCATCGGGGCTTTATCGCGGGCGAACCGCGTAGAGCGCGTGGTGGGTCAGCACGAACAGAGTCTGCTTGTCGGGGCCGCCGAACAGCAGCTGCAGCGGCCGTTCGGGGACGTCGACGCGCCCCAGTTCCTGGCCGTCCGGCGCGTAGACGAATACCTGGCCATTGGCGACATAGACCCGGCCCTGGCCGTCCGTCGCGACGCTCTCGCCGCCCCGGTCGGCGAAGGGTTTCAGGTCGGTGATCGCCCCGCCCTTCCCAACCACGCCGCTGTAGGTCTTGTTCTCGGAGCTGTTGGCCAGGAACACTCGCTGCCCCGGCTTCGCCGTCGTGAAGCCATAGGTGTCCAGCGAGTCGGAGAACCGCAGGCCGCGATAGTCCGGCGGTCCCTGCTGAAAGACGCGGTAGGCCGGCAGCACCAGGCTGCCGTCAGGCGAGACGTATTCGCGCGACTTCGAGCCGGCCATGCCACGGACGAAGAGCTCGGCCAGGGTCGGGTACTGGTAGGTCTCCGGGTCGATCTGGTCCTTGAACTCGCCGTTGCTCCACCAGTTGACCGGCAGCACCGTGGCCGCGCCGGCATGGTCGGCGGTCGGCGTCGCAGCGATCACCGTCACCTCGGTGTCCGGGCTGCCGGGCCTGAAGCTGTAGACCGAGCCGTTGCGGCCGTCCGACGACAGCACCAGAAGACTACCCGAGGCGTCGACCGCCAGGTTGACCGGATCCAGGGTGTTGTCGCGCACGATCGACAGCTCGCGAGCGTCCGACCAGCTGTAGATGCGCTGGTGCTTGCGATCGGCGAAGTACAGCGTCCCGGCCGCGTCCACCGCGCCGCCGCCCAATGAATAGAAGCCGTCGGCCAGCTTCTCCACCGTCGCGCCAACCGGGAAAACAGAGGGCGCGACCGGCTTCGAGACCGCCGGCAGGTCCAGCACCGCGAACTGGCGCTCGCGCACCTCCAGGCCGTTGGTGACGTCCTGGATGGCGTTCTCATACGGATACTTGGTCAGGCGCAGGAAGGTCGCGCAGCCATTCTCGTCGCAGGTTCCCAGGCCGCTCTCGCCATTAACGGCCACGTTGCGGAACCGGATGTCGTGCGAGTTATAGACCCGCACCGCCGCCGCCGCCGGCTTGCGCGTCCGGGTGACGCGATAGCCGTGATAGTTGGCCAGCAGGATGTTGTGGGAGTCGCGGATCTCCAGCGAGACGGTGTCCTCGCCCTCCCCGGCCTCCTCTTCGGTCTGCGGGGCCAGGAACTCCCAGTTGGCGACGCGGTTCAGGGTGATCTCGGTGCGCACGTGGTGCTCGACCGACGTCTGGTACACATGGCCGGGCGTCGTGGTGTCGGAGACGTAGATCCCCGTATAGGCGTAGGTATTGGGGCTCCAGACATTGGAGAACGTCCCGCCGCCGCCATTGGTCACCCACAGACTGGGATACTGACCCGCCCAGCGCTTGGCCGGGTCGGCGTCGCCCGTGCCGTTGGCGTTGTAGGGAATGACCCGCGTCCCATCGAATAGGTTGGTGCCGTGGCCGCCCTGGAACTTGACGTCGTTGACCATCGAGGTCGCGCCGGCCGTCCAAAGCAGCGCCGTGGCGCGCGGATTGGCGCCGTCGGTGTAGAGGCCCAGGCCGAAAACGATATTGTCGCCCCCCTTCGCCGACTCCACCAGGGCCTTGGGCGCGCCAACGCCCTGATAGCCGGGCGTGCCGTGGGGCAACACGATCTGGGTCAGGCTGGGATGCAGACCGATCAGCACGGTGTCGGGCTTGAGCTTCAGGGTGTCGGTGACGCGGTAGAAGCCTATCGGGAAATAGACCACGCGATGGGCGTCGATCGCCTTCTGGATGGCGGCGGTGTCGTCGGTGGCGTTGTCGCCCCTGGCGCCCTGTGTCCGGACATTCGTCCAATCGGCGGTCGGCGGCAGCGCCCGGATCGCGGGCGCGTTGGGCTTGGGAAAGGCCTTCAAGGGTTCGGCCTGGAGGTTCGTGCGGTACTCGCCCATCTGGCCGGGCGCCGGCACGGTCAGGCCGTGGTTGAAGGCGGAAACGTGGTAGGTCGCCCCCTTGCCGGCGACCGTCTTGCCGCTGTCGCGGAAGCGGGCGAACACCGGGGTGTTGGACGCCACGGCGTTCTCGAAGCCGACCTGGGTATAGACGTTGCGCTCGTTGGAAATGACGACGCCGGCCTTGGAGACGTTCTCGAAGCGGACGTCCTTGCCCCACAGCCAATCGCCATAGCCCTTGTCGATCTCGATGCCGATCGGCGTGTCGCGCATCGTGACATTGACCAGGGTCAGGCCCGCCTCGTGCTCGCGGATCGCCGCGTCGCGCTGGCCTTCGAAGGTCGAGTCCAGCAGCACGAAGCCCCAGGCCGGCGACGGTTTCTCGGCCAGGATGCCATAGCGACCGCCCTTGAAGTGCAGGTCCTCGGCCTCATTGGCGACGTGGTAGAGACCCGCCAGGCCCGAGCCGATGTCGAACTCCATGTGGGTCAGTACGGCGTGCTGGGCGGCGTGGAAACGGATCGCCGTGGCGGCCGGATTGCCCTTGCCGATCTTGAAGTCGATGTTGCTCATCGCGCTGTAGAAGGTGCCGGGATTGGCATCCGGCACGTTCTTGTCGAACGGCACGCTGCCCGGCGGCGGGAAGGCCACCGGACGGCCCGCCGGGTCGCGCTTGGCGCCGGCGAAGATCACCATGTTAGCGACGCCCTTCTGGAAGCCCGGCGTGGCGTCGGGGAGCTCGATCAGCGGCCGCGTGGCGCCGACGCCGAACACCCGCACGCCCGGCCACAGGAACAAGGTCCTGGTGATCCGATAGCGCCCCGAGGGCAGGAAGACGAGGCCGCCGCCCGGCTTGGCCGCCGCCGCGTCGATCGCCGCCTGGATCGCCGCGCCGTCATCGGTCTTCCCGTCGCCCTTGGCCTTGACCATGATGGCGGCCGGGTCGTCGGGGACCGTGGCCAGGACCGAGGTCGAGGCCCAGGCGGGATCGGTCGCCAAGCTCAACGCGATCGAAGCCGCGCCCAACACAAGCCAATGCTTCATGGCAGCCTCCTTCACCCGCGACCTAAGGGTTCACAGCGTAGAGCGAATGGTGGGTCAGGACGAACAGGGTCTTGCCGCCCTCCCCGCCGAAGATCAGTTGCAGCGGCCGCTCGGGCACGTCGATGCGACCGGCCGGCTGGCCATCGGCGCCGTACTGGAAGATCTGACCATTGGCGACGAACACCCTGCCCTGCCCGTCCACCGCGACGCTCTCGCCGCCGCGATTGGCGAAGACCTTCAGATCGGTCAGCGTCCCCCCGGGACCGACTTGGCCGCTATAGGTCTTGTTCTCCGAGCCGTTGGTGAAGAACAAGCGCTCGCCAACCGCGCCGCCGATCAGGCCGTGGGTCTGCAGGCTGTCGGCCCAGCGCCAGCCGACATGGTCCGGCGGCCCCTGCTGCCAGACCCGGAAGGCCGGCAGTGAGACGCTGCCGTCGGGCGAGACATATTCCTGGGCTTTGGGCGTTCCGACATCGCGGGCGAACATCTGCGCCAGGGTCGTGAACTCGCCCCTGGCCGGGTCGTACTGGTCGCGGAATTCGCCATTGTTCCACCAGTTGACCGGCAGCAGCGTCTTGGTCCCGGCGCGCGAGGACACGGCCGTCGGCGCGATCATCGTCATCTGGTCCTTGGGACCGTTCGGATCGATCGAATAGACGCTGGCCTGCGGGCCGTACGAGGACACCACGAGCAGGTTGCCCGAGCGGTCGACGGCCAGGTTCGTCGGGTCCAGCGAGCTGTCGCGGACGATCTCCAGGCCCTTGGCCGCCGTCCAGCGATAGATCCGCTGGAAGCGCTTCTCGACGAAGTACAGCGCCCCGTCCGCGCCCACCGTCGCGCCCGAGATCGACCAGAAACCGATCTCCAGCTTCTTGACGTTCGGATTGGCGGGAGGCGGCGCCGGCTGGTCATCCTTCACATCCAGCACCGCGAACTCGCGCTCGCGCACCTCCAGCTTGCGGGTCTTGTCCTGGATGGCGTTCTCGAACGGATACTTGCTGGCCCGCAGGTAGGTGCCGCAGCCTATTGTGTCGCAAAGGGCCACGCCGCTCTCGGCGTTGATGTGAACGTTGCGGAAGCGGATGTCGGTCGAGTTGAACAGCTTCACCGCCGTCTCGGCCGGGTGGTACGACCGCGTCACCCGATAGCCGTGATAGTTGGCGAACAGGATGTTCTTCGAATTGCGGATCTCCAGCGACACCGCGTCGGGACCGTCGCCGACCTCCTGCTCGGTCTGCGGCGCGAGGAACTCCCAATTCTCGACATTGTCGAGCACGAACTCGTTGCGCACGTGGTGCTCGACCGAGACCTCATAGATGTGGCCCGGCGTCTTGGTGTCGCTGATGTAGAACCCGGCCGAGGCGAAGGTGTTGGGACTCCAGACATTGGCGAAGGTGCCACCGCCACCGTCGGTTACCCAGATGCTGGGGTACTGAGCGTCCCAGCGGCCGTCGGCCACGGGATCGCCGCTGCGGGCCTGGGCCGCGCCCAGCGGCTTGCCGTCGGCGGTGGGCGTGCCGCCGCCGCCCATGATCTTGACGTCCGTGACCAGGGACTTTTCGCCCGACCGCCACAGCAGCGCCGAGGCGCGCGGGTTGATGCGGCCGGTGAACAGCCCGATGCCCGACAGGATGTTGTCGCCGCCCTTCGGCGTCTCCAGGATCGGCTTCACCGCCCCGACGCCGGCGTGGCGGGCATTGCCGTCCGGGATGACCAGTTGGGTCAGGGCCGGGTGCAGGCCGATCAGCACGGTGTCGGCTTTCAGCTTCAGCGTGTCGCTGACCCTGTAGAAGCCGATCGGCAGGTAGAGCACCCGGTGGCTGTCGATGGCCTTCTGAAGCGCGGCGGTGTCGTCGGTCACGCCATCGCCCTTGACGCCCAGCGTCTTGACGTTGGTCCATTCGCCGATCGGCGGCGTGGCCCGCAGCGCCGGCGCCGTGACGGCCGGCAGCGCCTTCAGCGGCGCGATGTCCGCGATCGTCTTGTACTCGCCCACGTGGCCCAGGCCCGGCAGGGTCAGGCCGTAGGTGAAGTTGGCGACCCGATAGGCCTTGCCCCTGCCCGTCACCGTCTTGCCGCTGTCGCGGAAGCGCGCGAACACCGGCGTGTTGGACGCCACGGCATTGTCGAAGCCGACCTGGGTAAAGACGTTGTCCTCCGCCGAGATGACCACGCCGGCCTTGGAGACGTTCTCGAAGCGGACGTTCTTGCCCCACAGGCTGTCGCTGTAGCCCTTGTCGATCTCGATGCCGACCGGGGTGTTCCTGATCGCGACATTGACCAGGGTCAGGTCGACCTCGTGCTCGCGGATCGCCGCGTCGCGCTGGCCGTCGAAAGTTGAGTCCACCAGGGTGAACTGCCAGGCGGGCGAGGTCTTCTCGGTGACGATGCCGTAGCGGCCGCCGTGGAAGTGCACATCCTCCATGATGTTGCCGGCCTGGTAGACGCCGGCGAAGCCCGAGCCCAGGCGGAAGTCCATGTGGCTGAGGAAGGCGTGCTGGGCCATCCGGAAGCGGACCCCGGCCGCGGCCGGATTGCCGTCGCCGATCTCGATGTCGACATTGCTCATCGACGAATAGAAGGTGCCCGAATTGGCGTCGCGGACCTTGGCGGTCGCGGGCCGAACGGTCGGCACCGGCACGGGGATGTCGCCGACCTGATACTGGTCGCCGCCGGTGAACACGACCATCGTGCCCACGCCCTCCTGGAAGCCCGGCGTGTTAGCGCCGAGCACGAAGGCGGGACGCGTCGGGCCAACGCCGAAAACGCGGACGCCCGGCGGCACCAGCAGGCTTCGGCTGATGCGATAGCGACCCGACGGCAGGAAGACCAGGCCATGACCCGCCCCGTCGCGCGCGGCGTCGATGGCCTTCTGGACAGCGTCGGTGTCGTCGGCCTTGCCGTCGCCCACGCCCTTGACGGTAATCGCCTTGGGATCCTCCGGCGCTTTCGGCAGGAAGGAATTCGAAGCCGCGGCTTCCGCCACGATGGGGCACGCGGCCACCAGGATCGCCGACAACAGGATCGCTCTCATGCCACTCCCCAAATCTACTTTGAGACTAGTGATAGAGCCGTCGGCGTTGGCGACCACCGCGACCATGGTCGTAGTTACGGCCCGTCGAGACGTCGCTAGAACCCCAACCTCGGCGTGTCGATCTCCGACACCTTCGGTCGAGGAAACCGCTTGCCGCCATCGCGCCCAGCACGCTCCGCAGGTTTCGCCGTCGTCGTCATGGGCGTCAGCGGTTGCGGAAAGTCGACCCTGGGCGCCCTGCTGGCCGGCGCGCTGGATTGCCCGTTCCTGGAGGGCGACGAATTCCACGCCGCCAGCGCCGTCGCCAAGATGCGGGCGGGGCAACCCCTGTCCGATGACGACCGCTGGCCTTGGCTCGACCGGCTGGGCGCGGCCATCGGCGAGTCCTTAGCGACGCACGGCGGCGTCGTGGCGGCCTGCTCGGCGTTGAAACGCGGCTATCGCGAACGGCTGCGCCAGGCCACAGGCGCTCCCACACGGTTCATCCTTCTGGACGCACAACCGGACGAGCTCCTGCGCCGCCTCACCCAACGCGCGGACCACTACATGCCGGCCAGCCTGCTGGACAGCCAGTTGGCCACCCTGGAGCGCCCGGACGCCGACGAGGCCATCCTCACGCTCGACGCGGCCACCTCGCCCGAACGTCTGCGGGAACTGGCGCAAACCTGGCTGGAGACCATAGCGCGGCCCGTCAGCGCCACGCGCCTAGGGCATGAGCCGCTTTCGCCCCCTGGATAGATGCCAGCGCATCGCCAGGGCCGCGCCGTCGCCGTCCTGCGCCCGGATCGCTTCGACGATCATCTCGTGCTCGCGCATCATCTCGGCGATCGCTTCCGGCGGCCTTGACCGCGAGATGTCGACGCCGGCGCGCATGATGCGGTCGACATCGGCCTCCAGCGCCTCGAAGGCGGCAAGGAAGGCCGGGTTGGCGGTCGCCAGCACGATCTCGCGATGCAACGCCATGTCCTCGGCGTGGGCCGGCGCGCTGGACATCAAGGCGCTGCGCAGCCTCGACAGCGCCGCCTCGATCGCCACCATCTCCTCGGCCGAGCGTCGCACCGCCGCCAGCCGCGCGGCCTCGGCCTCCAACACGAAGCGCACCTCATAGCTGCCCATGGTCGATGGCAACTCGGACAGCGGCATGTAAGCGCCCAGCTTGTCCGACGGCCGGTTCTTGATGAACGACCCCGCGCCGCGCCGCGCCTCGGTGATGCTGTCGGCGGCGAGGCGCACAAGGGCTTCGCGCACGACGGTGCGCGACATGCCGAACATCTCGGCCAGCCGCGCCTCGGACGGCAGGCGGTCGCCGACCTCCAGGCCGTCACTGTTGATCATCTCGACGATGCCCGTATAGGCCCTATCAGCCAGGCGGCCTTCGCTCATCGCTCTCCCCTTTGCTGACGCCACCATCGGGCCATTCGCGTCGCGAGGCCAACCCCAGCGCCTCGTCACCGTGCGTCGCCCCGAAACCTGTATGACAGATTTGGAAGATATGACGACACCAACGCGATGTTCACGCTCACATTGCTAAAATCTCTTGAATTGGTCCAACAGATAACGCTAACATCTGAAATAGGCGAACCGGGCCCAGCCGACTCACAGCGGCAGCGAGAAAGCCGGTCGCCGCACCTCCGAACACGGAGGCGCAGGGAAGAGACAGAGGGGTTGACGCATGACCACGATGGACATCCGCGGCGCGGACCAAGGCATCGAGACCGGGCTGGGCGCGCTGACGCCGACCCAGATGAAAGTCCTGGAAGGCGTCAATCTGGGACTGTTGAACAAACAGATCGCCCACGACCTCGGCATTGCCGAGGCCACGGTGAAGGCGCACATGACCGCGCTGATGCGCAAGCTCAACGTCCACAACCGCACCCAGGCCGCCATCGCCGCACAGTCCCTGACTCAAGGCCTGCGGTCCGCCGGACGCTAAGCCCGCGCTTGCCAAGCAGGACGACCTCGCGCTAGCGCAGGGGCATGCCCCTATTCTCGGACATCTGGCGCGTCGGCGTGATCGAAAGCTCCATCCAGGCGGTGGTCGCGGCCGGCGGCCTGCATGCCGCCCCGGTGCGCTGGCTGCCAGAGGAGCCGTCCTACACCTTCCTGGCCGATCCGTTCGGCCTGTGGCGCGACGGCCGCCTGCACCTGTTCGCCGAGGCCTACGACTACCGCACACGGCATGGCGTCATCGATCATCTCGAACTGGACGCCGACTATCGGCCGGTCCGCCGCAGCACGGTGATCCGCGAGCCCTGGCATCTCTCGTACCCCATGGTGTTCGAGGCCGACGGCCAGACCTGGATGACGCCAGAGGCCTTCCGGTCCGGGACTTTCACGCTCTATCGCGCCAAGCGCTTCCCCGACGTCTGGGAGCCGGCGGCCAAGATCGCCTTCGACACCCCCGCCATCGACCCGACCTTCTTCCAGTGGGAGGGCCGCTGGTGGTGCGCCTATTCGCCGGACGGCACGCAGCGTGACAAGCAGGGCAAGCTGCATCTGGCCCATGCGGACCGCCTCGAAGGCCCCTGGACGACCCATCCGGGCAATCCGGTGCGGATCGACCTGGCCAGCAGCCGGCCGGGCGGCACGCCCTTCATCCACGAGAGCCGCCTGCATCTGCCGGTCCAGGACTGCACCCGCACCTATGGCGGCGACCTGCGCCTGCTGGTCGTCAACGTCCTGACCCCCGACCGCTTCGAGGCCGAGGCGACGACGCCTCTCAAAGCCCCGCTCGACGCCGGCCGCTACGCCGGCGGACGCCACACCCTGGCCGCCTGCGGGCCAGTGACCCTGTTCGACGCCAAGCGGCTGAAGGCCTCGCCGCGCGGTCTGGCTATCGATATCGTCCGCAAGATCCGCGCGCGGGGGGCGAAGGCCGGGCGCTCCGCCTGACGCTTTTCCCCCTACGGTGAGACCCGGCGAGACGTCGCGGTCACGGTTTTTTTAGGAACCAGTACGGCTTCGCCCGATCGGTGTCGTCTGACTGGTATGCGGATTTGTTTCCTCTTCAATCACGACCAAGTCCATCAGGTGGCGCACAGCCTGCCGATCGCCCTGGCGATGCTGGACGCCAATCTCGACGCCGAGATCATCATCGCGACGTCGAACGCCCGGCTGACCGCCGAAGTGACGCGATTGAGCGCGGGGCGACCCGGCCTGCCCGTCGTGGAACTGGGCCTGACGCGTAGGTCCAGCCAGCTCGCGAACCAGATGCTGGAGCGATTGCTGCCCGCCGGGAAACTGCTGTTCTATCGCGACAATCTCGACTTCTTCCGCTCGGTGGACGTGCTGGTGGTCGCCGAGAAAACCTCGCTGATCCTCAAGACCAAGTTCGGTCTGGATGACCTGAAAATCGTTCACACCCGCCACGGCGCTGGGGACCGGGCCGTCGGCTTCGACCCCGCCAGTGCTCTCTTCGACCATGTGCTGGTCTCGGGTCCGAAGATTCGCGAGCGGCTGGTCAGCGACACCGGCGTGCGCCCCGAGGCGATCTCGGTGGTCGGCTATCCGAAATTCGACCTGGCCTCGGCTCAGCCCACCCGGCCGCTGCCGAACGACGGTCGCCCACTGGTGCTGTATAACCCACACGTCTCGCCGCACCTGTCGTCGTGGTTCACCGTCGGCCGTCAGGTTCTCGACTGGTTCGTCGACCACCCCAAGTATCAGCTGATCTTCGCGCCGCATGTCATGCTGTTCGAACGGCCCTTCGTGATCAGCGTCGACAAGCTGCGCATCGACCGGCCCGGCCGCATGGCGGCGCGACACCTGAACGCGCCGAACATCCATATCGACCTGGGCAGCCGCGCCTCGACGACCATGACCTACACCCAGGCCGCCGATATCTATCTTGGCGACGCCAGCAGCCAGGTCTACGAGTTCCTGCTGCGCTCGCGTCCCTGCATCTTCCTGAACCCGCAGGGCCACGACTGGCAGGACGACAAGAACTTCGGACACTGGAAGATGGGCCGGGTGATCAACGGCGTCGATCAGTTGGGCGGCGCGCTCGAAACGGCCTCGGCCGACCACGCCGCCGGCTATAGCCAGATCCAGCGCGAGCAGTTCGAGAACAGTTTCGACCTGACCGATGAGCCCTCGGCCCGTCGCGCGGCTCGGGCCGTGGCGGCGTTCGCGGGCCTGACCGCGCCTCTTCTGCAGCCGATCGCCGAGTTCGCCCGTGTCGCCAATGGCTGAGGATCGCGGCGCGTTGCGCGGCATCTTCGGCAATACCTTGCGTCTCCTGAGCGGCAAGGCCGGGGCCGGGATCATCAGCCTTGTCTATATCGCCCTGGCCGCCCACGCCCTGGGCCCGAAGGACTACGGCATTCTCGTGCTGGTCCACACCTATGTGCTGGCCGTCGGGGGGATTATCGAGTTCCCCGGCTGGCACGCGGTGGTGCGCTATGGCGCGCAGGCTCTGCTGGCCGGCGACGAACAGCGACTGGGCCGCCTTTTGAAACTCGCGACGGCGCTGGAGCTGGTCTGCGGCGTGGTCGCTGTCGGGATCGCCGCGCTGCTGGCCCCATGGGTCGGCGCCAAGCTCGGCTGGTCGCCCCGCGCCATCGAACTGAGTCTGCCCTATAGCCTGGCGGTGCTGGCCACGGTGCGCGCGACGGCCGCCGGCTATCTGCAGGTCACCGGACGCTTCGGCCTGCTGGGCGCCCACAGCCTGGTCCCGCCCGTCGTGCGCCTGATCGGCGCCGTCGTCGCCTGGGCTGGCGGCTGGGGCCTGGTCGGCTTCCTGTGGGCCTGGCTGGCCGCGGCGGTGCTGGAATGGGCGGTCATGTGGATCATGGCCTTCGCCGTCATGCCGCGTTCGCTGCGCAGGCTGGCCGTGACCGCCGACCTTCATGGCGTGCGGGCCGAAAACCCCGGCATCGTCCGCTTCATGCTGGGCGCCAACGCCGACGTGACCTTCGCCGAACTGGCCGCGCGGGCGACGCCCCTGGCCATCGGCTGGCTGGGCGGCCCGACCGCCGCCGGCCTCTTCGCCATCGCCCAGCGCGCCACCACCGTGATCGCCCAACCCGCCCAGAGCCTGGGCCAGGCGGCCTATGCCGAGCTGGCGAAGCTGGCAGCCAAGGGGCAGACGACGCTGGTCATCTCGACGATCGCCCGGGCCAGCGGCGTGACCATGGCCATCGCCGTCCCGGTCTGTGTCCTGTTCGGTCTGTTCGGAGACACATTCGCCCGGCTGATGGGCGGCGACGGGTTCACCGCGGCCGGCGGGCTGATGCTGTGGCTGGCCATCGCCCGCACCCTGCTGCTTTGCGCCCCACCGCTAAGCGCGGCCCTGACCGCCCTCGGCCGTCCCGGCCTATCGGCCGGCATGAACCTGGCGGGCAGTTTCAGCCTGGTCGCCATGCTGTCGATCGCCTTGCCCAACTGGGGCCAGGGCGCGATCGGTCCTTGCATCGTCGCGCAGGCGGTGCTGACCATGGCTCTGCTGGCCGCAGCGCTGGCCACCCAGGCTCGCCCGTCCGCGAGCACGCCCCAAACCGCCTAGCCTGGCCGCCTGACATGCGTATCGCCTATGTGATCAACTCCGTCGAAGGCGGCGGCGCTCAATCGCCTGTTCCCGCCATCGCCAGGGTGCTGCGCGACGAAGGCGCGGAGGTCGCGGTGTTCGCGCTCAGCCGCCGCGACGGCCGAGGCGCCGTCGCCATGGAGGCGGCCGGCCTGGACGTACGCGTCTGTCCGGCCAGCGAAAAGCAGCAGATCGCCGCCCTTCGCTGGCTCCACGCCGAACTGAAGGCCTGGAAGCCCGATGTGGTCTGGACCTCCCTGACCCGCGCCACCCTGATGGGCCAGATCGTCGGCGGGTGGCTGGGCAAGCCGGTGGTCAGCTGGCAGCACGCCGCCTTCCTCAAGCCCGCCAACCGCGCCCTGCTGCGCTGGCGGCGCTCGGCGTCGGCCCTGTGGATCGGCGATTCCGAAAGCGTCACCGCCCTGACCGCCGAGCGGATCGCCCCCGATCCGGACAAGCTGGTCTGCTGGCCGATCTTCTCGATGGACGCCAACGCGCCCCAGGCCGCGCCGTGGCGTCCGGGTCAGACCCTGCGCCTCGGCGCGCTGGGCCGGCTGCACCCGGTGAAGGGCTATGACATCCTGCTCGAGGCTCTGGCCCAACTGAAGACCCGAGGCTTCGCGCCCGCCACGCCGTTCGAGGTGCTGATCGCCGGCGATGGCGGCGAGTTGGAGCGGCTCGAGACCCAGAGGGCGGAAGCCGGTCTCGACAATGTCCGGTTCGTCGGCTTCTGTCAGGATCCGCCCAGCTTCCTGGCGACCTTGCATCTCTACCTGCAGCCATCACGCTCGGAGGGCCTGTGCGTCGCCGCCCACGAAGCGATGCAGGCGGGCCTGCCGGTGCTGGCCTCGGCGGTCGGCGAGCTGCCCTACAGCATCGTGGACGGCGAGACGGGTTTCCTCGTTCCGCCGCGCGACCCCGCCGCCCTGGCCGCCGCGCTGGCCAAAGCGCTATCGAATCCGGAGCGCCTGGAGCCCATGGGTCAGGCCGCCCGCGCGCGGGTCGAGGCGCGCTTCGGCGCCGAACAGTTCGCGGCGCGCGGCGCGGCGATCGTCCAGCGCTTGAAGCGCCTGACATGAGAATCCTCGTCGTCCTGCACGACCTGCCCCTAGGCGGCACCGAGCGCGTCGCCCTGCGCCTGACCACAGCCTGGGCCAAGGCCGGCCATCAGGTCACCCTGCTGTGCGGCTCGGCGACCGGCGCTCAGGCGGGTTTGGTGTCAGAGGCTGTCGAGTTGGTCGAGTGCGCCCCGCCGATACCGCGCGGCTTCGGCTCACGCTTCCGCCTGGGTCGCGCGGTGGCCGAGCATTTGCGCCATCATCCCGCCGACTTGCTGTTCGTACCGGGAAACTTCCACTGGTCGGTCTGCCGGTCTGTCGCCAAGGGCCTGGGCGACGACCGCCCGGCTATCGTCGCCCAGGTCAGCTCTCCGATCTTCAAGCGTGGTCGCGACGGCTTGAAGCAATGGGCTTTCGAGGTTGGCGCCCGCCGCCGACTGCGCGACGCCGACGCGATAGTGACGTTGTCACCCCAGACCCTTCCGCAGATCGACCGGCTGCTGGGCCGCCGCATCGCCACCGCCATCCCCCTTCCCGCGCTCGACGACATCGTCCATCCCGCCGAGACGGCCTCGGGTAAGCTGATCGTCGCGGCCGGGCGCCTCGCGCCGGAGAAGGGCTACGACATCGCGCTGAAGGCGTTCGCCAAGGTCGCCGATCCGGAAGCCCGGCTGGCCTTCGTCGGTGATGGCCCGCTGCGCTCGCAGCTCGAGGCCCTGGCCGACAGCCTCGGCGTCCGGGAGCGCGTGACCTTCGCCGGCTACGCGTCCGACATCGGGCCATGGCTGGACCGCGCGCGGCTGCTGCTGCTCAGTTCCTGGCACGAAGGCTTCGGCGCGGTCATCGTCGAGGCCCTGGGGCGCGGCCGCCCGGTCGTCGCCACCGACTGCACCCCGGCGGTCCGGGACCTTCTCGACATGCCCGGGCGCGGACGTGTCGCGGCGCCGGGCGATGTGGACGGCCTCGCCAGGGCGCTCGAAGCCGAACTCGCCTCAGCGCCGCCGGAGCCCTCCGCCCTGATCGCCGCGGTTCAGGCGTATCGGATCACGCCGGTGGCGAACGCCTATCTCGCCGTCTTCGAGGCGAGCCGGACGCGGCGTCGGACTTCCGTCGCCTAGGCGCCACCGCCCAAACAAGCGGTTGCGAGCAGCCTGACGAAATCCTCTGCCGCCTTCAGGCGTCGCGGGCGCGCCGCCCGGCCCCGCGCCAGACGCCACGGATCAGATCGACAGCGGAAAGTCCGAGGATGACGGCAAGGTGCAGGCCAAGCGTCATGAGCGCCAGCGCCGCCAGCAATACCGCGACCGAGGACTGCGCGCCCAAGAGCAAAAGCATGAGGTTTCCGAACACCAGATCCTTGTTCGAGATCAGCGGGAGGCGCGAAACGAGATAGCGGATCGCCAGCAGGACGAGCCACAGGCCCGGGGCGACGTCCGGCAACGCCATCCGCCAGATCAGAACGATCAGGGCCGTCGACACCACGAGCCGGAGCCCGTGGGCGGCGGCGATATAGGCCAGTTGCCCCAGGCGAAGAGAGAACACCCGGCGCCCGAAGACCAGAAGGCCGACGGAGATCGCCACGGGAACAAGCCCCGACCAAAGCGCCGGCCCCAGCCGCTGGGCGAAGTCGAGATCCTGGAGCCGCGTGGCGCTGATCGCCGCCAGGGCCAGGGTCAGGAGATTACCCAGCAGCGCCGAGACGATGTTGGCGTCCTTGATGGCCCCGAAAGGCGCGGCGGCGCCGACCGCGCGCCGCGCCCAAACGTAGAGATAGGCCTCGCCGCTGTAGCCGAGCACGACCTCGTTGATCACGGTCTTGCGTAGCAGGGCCTCGAACCCGGCCAGGGGCAGCCTCCACAGACGCCGGAAGACCGCGAAATCACAAAGTGGCTGCGTCAGGTAGAGCAGCACCAAGACCGGCCAGACGAGGAGCGGGAGCCGATCTATGGTCTTCAGGACGTCCGAGGTCGCGCCGTCCAGCTGCAGGACGATCGCGACGACCAGGCCGACCGACAGGGCGCCGCCCAGCAGAGTCCACCAAGGCGACGCCTTGTTCGTCGCGACCTCCGGGGTGACGCCGGAGGGGGCGCAATCGGCTTGCGTCACGCGAGTCAAGCGCCCGCGCCGACCGCCTGCGGGAGTCGGGGCGCGGGGCGCGGCTCGACCGACCCGCCCCTGTCCGCGACGACTTGATAGTGCTCGAACAGGTCCGCGAAGTGGTCGGTGTCGCGCCGGACCCCAGCGGCCGCCTCGATCGCCGCGGCCTTCAACGCGCCCGGATCGCGCGAGAACAGACGACGGATGGCCGCCGCCGCCGCTTTGGTGTCACCGGAGCGATAGACTTCCGAGGTCGACGGCTGGGCGAGGTCGGCGAAGCCGCCGCGATCCGGCCCCACCAGAGGAAGGCCGCTGGCCATCGCCTCGGCCGGAAGCAGGCCGAAAGTCTCCGAGTCGCAGCCGTGCACCAGCACATCCGCGCTGGCCAGGTGAGCGGCCAGCACGCCCCGGTCGCGGATCGGCGGGATCAGGTGGACGTGAGTCTTTCCGGCGGCCGCGCGCAAGACCCTGACGCGATCGATACCATCGCCCACCACGACGAGGCCGATCGGGACATCGGCGCGGGCTCTTGTCGTGGCCTCGATCACCATCGGCCAGCGCTTTTCCGGATGGAAGCGTCCCACCGCCAGGGCCAGCTTCGCATCGCCGGGGCATGAACAGGCCTTGAGCAGTTCCGACCTCAGACGCGCGTCCCGCAGTCCCGGGGAAAAGGAGCCCCGATCCACGCCGAGCGGGATGCTCGTCACGGCCTGCAGGCCGTGTTGCTCGAAGCGCCGACCGAGCCAGTGCCCTCCGGTCACGACGGAGGCGAAGCGTCCCGTCAGCTTGCGAAGATAGCTCCAGAACCAGTCGAAGAGCTGGTCGATCCGAGCCGGGCTGGCGACGGAGGCCAACCACCTTTGGGGATAGATCGCCACCGGGTCGGCGTGCATGAACATGGCGCGAGCGACGGGCGCGGACCAGTTGGCGACGATCCAGGCCCCACGCCAAGGCGAGGACGCCTCGACCAGATCCGGCGACAGTGAATCGAGCCAGCGATGCACCGGCTCCGCCTCCCAGAACATGTGATAGTTCGCGTCGAACGGCAGCCGAGGCGAGCGAACCTGAATCAGGCCTCCCGAGGCGCGCGGTTCGAATCCGTCCTCCGGCCCGGGAGCGATGACGAAGAGTTCGTGGCCCAACTGGGCGGCCGCCTCGAACTTGCGATCGATATAGGTTCGCACGCCCCCGCCGGTGGGCGAATAGAACTCGGCGACATCCACTACCCGCATCGCGTTTCCCGAAAATAGTCCGCCTTCACCGTTAAAGCATCACCATGACGGTGATGCGGCTGACGACCTTCACAAAAAGACGACGTTAGCGGGTGTAGGTCTCATCGCATTCGAGATTCCTTGTGGTGGTGGGGCAAGCGCGTCGTCGTAGTGGCCGGGGGGCCAGAGCGCGCTCGTGGAAGGACTGATATGGATATCAAGGCGTTGACGCGCACCGATGGTGTGCGCCCGTTGCGGATTGCCTTGTTTTCGGGGAACTACAACTACACCCTCGATGGCGCGAACAAGTCGCTGAACCGGTTGGTCGGCCACCTGCAGAGCACGGTGGATGCGCAGGTGCGGGTCTATTCTCCGACCGGACCGAACCCCGCGTTCGAGCCGATGGGCGAGCTGATCTCGGTGCCGTCGGTGAAGATCCCGTTCCGGCGGGACTATCGCCTGGCCCTGGGCCTGCCGCGCGCTTTGCGACGCGATGTCGAGGCGTTCAAGCCCGACCTGATCCACCTGTCCGCGCCGGACCTTCTGGGTTCGGCGGCCTTGAAGTTGGCGCGCGCCCTGAAGGTCCCGGTGGTCGCCAGCTTGCACACGCTGTTCGACACCTATCTTGACTACTACGGCCTTGGCCGGCTGCGCCCGCTGGTGCGCCGCCAGCTCTGGAACTTCTATGGGGCGTGCGACTATGTCCTGGCCCCGACCGAGGCGATCGGCGACGAGCTTCGCGCCCAGAATCTTCCGGCCCGCATCCGAACCTGGGCGCGCGGCGTCGATCCCGAACTGTTCCATCCCGGACGTCGCAGCGAGGCTTGGCGGCTGAGCCAGGGTTTCGCCCCTGATCGTCCGGTGATCGTCTTTCTGGGGCGGATCGTCATGGAAAAAGGTCTGGCGGCGTTCGCCGAGACCATCGGCCAACTGGAGACGGCGGGCCACACCCCGCAGGTGGTGGTGATCGGCGACGGTCCCGGCCGATCGTGGTTCCAGGAGCGGATGCCCTCGGCGGTCTTCACCGGCTTCCTGACCGGAGAGACCCTGGCCACGGCCCTGGCCAGCGGCGACATCTTCCTCAATCCCAGCACCACCGAGACCTTCGGCAACGTCAATCTGGAAGCGATGGCCTGCGGCCTGGCGATGGTCTGCGCCGACGCGCCCAACACGCGCGCGCTGCTACGCCACGGCCGCAACGCCCTCCTCTGCGCGGATCATCCTTCCGCCTATGCCGACGCCCTGTCGGGCCTGCTCATCCACCCGGAAGAACAACGGCGCCTGGGCGCCGCCGCGCTAGAGCGTAGCGGCGCCTATCGCTGGACGGAGATTCTGGACGAGGTGCTGGACGTCTACGCCGAGGCCCTGGACGCGCGCCCCGCCCTGCAAGCATCCCGCGCGCGCGCGTGGCGCTCGACGGCCACGGTCGAGCCGCGGGCCGCCGGCCTGCCGGCGCTTTGAAGCCCCGCGCGTATCGCCCATGATCCCGACCACGCTCGACCGCTACCTGCTGCGGCGGACCTTGACGCCGATGGCCGCCGTGCTGATCAGCACGATGGTGGCGTTCCTGATGGAGCGTCTGATGCGGTCCTTCCAGTTGCTGTCGCAGACGACGGAGGGTTTCAAGTTCCTGACCGAACTGCTGGTCAATCTCGTCCCGCACTATGTGGGCCTGACCCTGCCCGGGGGCTTCTTCATCGGCCTGTTCGTGGTCGTCAACGGGCTCAACAAGAGTTCGGAGATCGACGCGATCCTGGCCAGCGGCATATCTCTGGGCCGGTTCGCCGCGCCCTTCGTCGGCCTTGGCGTCCTGCTGATGGTCTTCAGCGTGATACTGTTCGGCTTCATCCAGCCCTACAGCCGCTACGCCTATCACGCGGTCCTGCACGCGGCCGAGAACGCCGGTTGGAACGGCGACGTCAGGCCTAAGGCCCTGCTCACCGCTGGCCCCGACGTCTTCCTGACCGCTGATGACGCCGACGCCAGCGGACGCCGGCTCGAGCACGTCTTCATCCGTAAGATCGGCCCCGACGGCCGCGAGGACGTCCTGACGGCGATCTCGGCGGAGGTCAGCAAGGACGCGGGCGATCAAAGCGTGAAGCTGGAACTGCGCGACGGTCGACAGGTCAGCACGACCCGCGACGCCCGGGTCTATGTCGCCAACTTTTCGCGTTTCGCGTTCGACCTTCCCCTGTCGCAATCAGCCAAGCTGTTGCGGCTCCGGGGCGACGAAGTCAGCGAACTGACCCTGATCGAGCTTGCCCAGCAGGGTTTTGGCGCCGCGCGACCCGCCATCCCCCGACAGACCCTGCTGGCCGAACTCTATGCTCGGTCCTCGCGAGCGCTGATCCTGCCCCTGCTGCCGCTCCTGGCCGTTCCGTTCGGCCTGAGCGCCAAGCGCGCGGGCTCGGGGTCGGCCATGGCCACCGGCGGGATTCTGCTGTTCCTCTTCGAGACCTCGATGATCCTCGGCCAGGCCATGGTGTCGGCGGCTCACCTGCCGGCGGTGGTCACGGTCGGCGGACCGGCCGCGCTTTTCGCGATCATCTGCGTCGCCACCTGGATGGCCAGCCGCCGGCGCCCCGGCGAGAATCCCGTCAGCTGGCTGACCGAGCACGTCGCCGCCGCCTTCGCCGCCGTCGCACGGGCGCTCCGCATGCGTCGTGTCGCGCCGTAGCCGACTGCCTCCAGGCGCGCCGGAAGAAGGACGCCTCCCCGAACTCTCGCCACTGACGGCGGTCTATCCGCGGCGGTCACGTAGAACGCTGGTCTTGACGGTCCAGCTCAATCGCTCATGGTGATCACGCGAACTTCGGCCATACACACGCCATAATAGCAATGTCGAGTCGAAGGCGCTTCAGGAGAAAGTGGGCGCATGTCTCTGATCACCTACGACACCTTCCGGAAATTCGTACCCAAGATCGGACCTCAAAACGCGGACGCCTGGTGCGCCGCGCTGGCGCGGGCAGGCGATACGTGTGGCGTCACCGGTCGGCGCGCGACCGTTCACTGGCTCGGCCAGATGGCCCACGAGTCCATGGGATTTCGCACGTTCGAGGAGGATCTGTGGTACTCGGCCGCGCAAATTCGCAAGACCTGGCCCGGACGTTTCAAGACCGTCGACCCCACCCCGTTCGCCGGAAACCCAAAGGCGCTCGCCAACAAGGTCTACAACGGCCGCATGGGCAATCGCGAGGGTTCGGACGACGGCTATTACTTCCGAGGCCGGGGCCCCAAGCAACTGACCGGGCGCGACAACTACACGCTCTTTGGCGCCTGGTTGGCGTCTCGACGACCCGATGTTGGCGATATTCGACTGAAGCCTGAGTTGGTCGCCGGCCCGGATATCGGGTCCCTCGCCGCGGCCTGGTTCTGGGACAAGAACCACCTCTCGGCGATCTTGCAGACCGACAGCAACGAAGAAAGCGCGAGCAAGAAGATCACCCAGGCGATCAACAACGGCCAAACCGGCTGGGAGTCGCGATGGACCTGGACCCAAAGGGCCATGACGATCTGGTAGCCCGCGTCCCGTCGACCGCACCGGACGGTCCGAGAGCGGGACCGGTGCACGTCAACGGAGGTCTGCACGCCAGGGTTAAGTATTGTTCCCAATAGTGTGGCTGGGCCGCCCGGCCTTATCCCTGTCATCGATCCGCAGGGAGAGCCACGATGTCGATACACGCCTTACCGAGATCCGCCGCCGCTCCAGCGATGACGTCGCTGTATCCGCCCACGGCCGACATGTTCGGCGACATGGGCGTCAGCATCGCCTATGCCTGCGACGAGGAGATCTACGCCCAGGGCGAAGAGACCGATCTCGTCTATCAGGTGCAGAGCGGCGCGGTGCGCGCCTCGCGCCTGACCAGCGACGGCCGCCGTCAGATCGCCGGGTTCTATTATCCGGGCGATCTCTTCGGCCTGGAAACCGGGCCCGCGCACCTATCCTCGGCCGAGGCGCTGGGGCCGACCCGCGTCCTGGTCGCCCGGCGCTCGGCTATGCGTCATCACGGCGAGGCCGGCCACAGCCTGGAACGAGCCATCTGGCGCGCGACCGGCTCGGAGCTGGAACGGGCCCACGAACACATGATGCTCCTGGCCCGCAAAAGCGCCTTTGAGAAAGTCGCCGGCTTCCTGTCCGACGTGGCCAAGCGACAGCGGGCCGTCTGGAGCGAGTTGGCGATGAGCCGCCAGGATATCGCCGATCACCTGGGCCTGAGCATCGAGACCGTCTCGCGCATGTTCAGCCAGTTGCAGAGCGAGGGTCTTATCGCCCTGGAAGGCTGCCGACGCTTTCGCGTGATGGCCCCTACCCGGCTGGCCGCCCTCGCCGCGCTCTAGGTATTCTTGGGCCCATGACCCGATGCGGTTCCGCTCTTCCCGCCGTGCGCGCCAAGATGCAGCAGAACCATGCCGGGCGCCATTGGCGTCCACAGGGTTAGCAGGCGCAACAGCACCGTCGAGGCGAACGCCTGCTCCAGTGGCACGCCCAGCAGATGCAGGGTCGCCGTGCAGGTGGCCTCGAAGGCGCCCAGCCCCAACGGGATCGGCCCCAAGGTGGCGACGATCGAAGCCATGATCAGCGCGATGAAGCTCGTGGCCGGCGCCATCCCTCCCCCCAGCGCTAGAAGGCACGCCTGAAGGGTCGCCGCGTCGATCATGAAGACCAGGCCATTGCAGAGCGTCACACGGGCTAGCAGCGCCTTGTCGGCCAGGAGATCCGCGGGCGCTTGCGCCAGGGTGTCGAGCAGAAGACGCACTGGAGCCAGACGCTCAAGGTAAGCTGGCAAGGGCTGACTGCCGCGCCGTCGCAACCACAGGGCCAGCGCCGGTATGGCCAGGGCGACCAGCAGGAAGGTCGTGACCAGCCCCACCATCAGAGGGGTGGCGTGATCGTGCAGCCACAACATGAACAGCATGAGGACGGCGAAGGCGGCATAGGCGGCGTAGTAGCCGATCAGGGACATGATCAGCGCCGCGACCGCCGCGCCCTTCGGAACGCCCAGCCGGACCAGTTGATCGATCAGCACGACATTGCCGCCCAGGCCCGCCGTCGGAACGGCTTGATCGGCGAAGAGCTTGGTCACGGCGATCGGGGCCAGGCGTGAGACCTTCTGTGGCGCCCCGGCGCGGGCCAGCACCAAGGCCCAGCCACCGGCGACGCTGACATAGGTCATGACCTGAAGGCCCAGCGCCGCGGCGAGCCAGAGCGGCCGGGCCCGGGCCAGGAGCTGGCCGAACGCCGCCAACTCGCCGAAGTGAAGAATAGCCCAGACCAGGGCCGCCGCGGTCAGGACGCCGAGCGACCACCGTCGCCAGGCGCCGCCGAGGCCCAGGGACGGGCGCGAGGACGGCGCGAGCTTGGCTTGTGCTGCTTCCCGGAGGTCAGCGTTCGAGGACATAGCGCCCCGGCGCGGGCGCGCGGCTGCCCTTCCCGGGCTGGTCCGCCCGTTCCAGCGTCTGGGCCGGAACGGCCGGACCCGAGCGATCGGCCAGCCACTGCGCCCATTGCGGCCACCAGGATCCCTCCCCCTGCTCGGCCTGACAAAGCCAGGTCTCGGGATCGACATAGCGGCCGTCGGTGGGCCGCGTCCGGCGCCGCCAGCGCCGGCCAGGACGCTGCGGTTCGGAGACGATACCGGCATTGTGTCCGCCACTGGTCAGCAGGAAGGTGACTTCCGCGCCGGTCAGCAGATGGATCTTGAAGACCGAGCGCCACGGCGCGACGTGATCCCATTCAGCGCCGACCGCGAAGATCGGGACCCGGATATCCTCCAGGGCGATGGGGCGCCCCTCGACCAGGAACCGGCCCTCGGCCAGATCGTCGTTCAAGAACAATGAATGAAGATATTGGCTGTGCATCGCGTAGGGCAGTCTGGTGCCATCGCTGTTCCAGGCCATCAGATCGCTCATGGGCGCGCGCTCGCCCATCAGGTAGTCGCGCACCAGGCGCGACCAGACCAGATCGTTGGAGCGCAGGATCTGGAACGCCCCGCTCATCTGACGGGGGTCGAGATAGCCGCGCGACCACATCAGGTCCTCCAGGAACCGCACCTGGCCCGCATCGATGAAGAGACCCAGTTCGCCGGGCTCGCTGAACTCCGTCTGCGCGGCCAGCAGCGTCACGCTCGCCAGTCGCTCATCGCCGTCGCGCGCCATGGCCGCGGCGGCGATGGCGAGCAGGGTGCCGCCCAGGCAGTATCCTACCGCGTGAACGGCGCGGGCTCCGGTCTCCGCGACCACCGCGTCCAGCGCCGCCAGGAAACCTTGACGCCGGTAGTCCTCCAGGTCGCGGCCACGATCCGAAGGGCCAGGATTGCGCCAGGAGATCATGAAGACGCAGAAGCCCTGATCCACCAGCCAACGCACCAGGGAATTTTCGGGCGACAGGTCCAGGATGTAGAACTTCATGATCCAGGCCGGGGTGATCAGCACCGGCTCGGGCCGGACCTGCTCGGTGGCGGGCGCGTAGCGGATCAGCTCGATCAGGTCGTTGCGGAACACCACCTGCCCCGGCGTGATCGCCACCTCGTGGCCGGGACGAAAGGCCTCCGCCCCGGCCGGCGGCTCGCCGGAGAGCGCGCGGCGGACATCGTCGAGGAGATTGGCCGCGCCCTGGGCCAGGCAGACGCCGCCCGTCTTGGCGACCTTGGCTTGGACGACGGGATTGGTGAGCACGAAGTTCGACGGCGCTAGGACATCCAGCATCTGGCGCGCGGCGAAGCGCGCCATCGCCTCGTGCGGCGCGGTGACGCCCGGCACGCCGGTCAAGGCGGCATCCCACCATTGTTGTTGCAGCAGGAAGCCCTGCTCAAGCAGATTGAAGGGCCAGGTTCGCCAAGCCGGATCATCGAACCGGTGGTCCTGGGGCAAGGGCGTGATCGCCGGCGCGGCGGCCGATCCTTCCAGAAGGGCGCGCCCGGTGAAGTCGGCCAAGCGCGACATCTTGCGTCCAGCCTTGACGCCCATGCGCCACTGGCGGCCGGGCGAAAGAGCCAGGTGAGTGGCCCAGTCGGCATAGGCGGACAGGATCGACAGCGGCGAGAGCCCGCCAGTCATCCGCGCCAACCCCGCGCTGGTCAGACGATCCAGACGTTCAGCCCAAGCCTCGGAGGGATCGTCGTCGGCCTCTGCGGCTGGCGAGTGGCGGGTGTCGATCGCAAGAGCGGCGGTCACGGCGGGCTCTCCTCCACCAAGGCGGCGAGCGCTTGACCTACCGCGACGTCGGCTCGGGCGAACCTCGCAAATCTACGTAGCTTTCCCAATTGGGTGCGGCGGTCGCCCCGACCACCCTCTGTCCGTCTGGTTCGCGACCCGTCGACGCTCGTCTGGCGCCGGCGGCGACAGCGGAGGAGAATGGGATGTTCAGGCGCGGAGACGACCCGGACCTTGGCGCGGCCTTGTCGGCGCCGCCTGATCTGGCGAGGGGGTTCATGACCTCTGTCTGGTGCTGGATGGCTGGCGGCGTGCTGATCTCGGCGGGCGCGGCCTGGGGCGCGGCCTATCTGCCGGCCGTTTCGCGGGTCCTGTTCACCGACCAAGGTCTGACGGGCGTCGGCTGGGTGGTGACCCTGGCGCCCCTGCTGATCGTGCTGACCCTCAGCGCCTCGGTCACCCGCCTTTCCCCCACCGCGGCGGCGATCCTGTTCCTGGGCTACGCCGCGCTGGTCGGACTGTCCCTGGGCGGAATGGTGATGGCCTATTCCGGCCATGACCTGGCCCTGGCCCTGGTCGCCGTCGCGGCTGGCTTTGGCGTCATGGCCGCGCTCGGCGCGGTGACACGGATCGATCTTGGCGGCCTGGGCGCCTTCATGACCATGAGCGTCGTTGGCTTGCTCGTGGCCATGCTCGCCAACCTCTTTCTGCGATCTTCGCCGCTGGATCTCGCGATCTGCGCAATGGGCGCCCTGACCTTCGCCGGCCTGACGGCCTTCGATGTCCAGCGTTTGCGGCGCCTCGCCGCCGAAGGCTGGGATGGCGACGCGCGGCCGGCGGTGATGGGCGCCCTGACGCTCTATCTCGATCTGCTGAACCTCTTCCTGTTCGCGCTTCGCCTGACCGGACGTCGGCGGTGAGCGCCAAGCCCCCGCCCTTCTGGCGGCAAGGCGCCGACGTCCTGCTCAAGGCCCTGGGGAGCGATCTCCAGGGTCTTTCAACGCGGGAAGCCCTGCGCCGACTGGCCGTGGACGGTCCCAACGCCATCGCCCAACGCGCCCGTCGCCATCCCCTGACGGAGCTTCTGCGTCGCCTGGCGAACCCGTTGGTGGCCATCCTGCTGGTGGCCGCCGCGATCGCCGGGGCGACGGGCGATTTGCCCAGCTTCGTGATCATTGTCGCCGTCGTCCTGGCCTCCACCGGACTGGACATGATCCAGGAACATCGCGCCCAGGCCAGCGCAGAAGCCTTGCGCCAGACGATCGCGTTGCGCGCCTGCGCCTGGCGAGACGGCAAGGCCGGCGAAGTTCCCGTCGCCCAGCTGGTGGCGGGCGATGTCGTCGACTTGGCGGCCGGCGACCTCGTGCCGGCCGACGGCGTGGTGCTTGCCGTCAACAACGTCCAGGTCAACCAGGCCCTGCTGACCGGCGAGCCCTATCCGGTGGAGAAGGCCGTCGAGCCGGCCGCGACCGAAGCCACCCTGGCGGACGCGCGCAACGCGCTGTTCGAAGGCGCCTCGGTGGTCGCCGGCACGGCCAGGATGCTGGTGACCGCCACCGGCCCGCGCACCCGACTTGGCGCCATCGCCGGCGCGTTGGGCAAGACGCAGCCGCCCACCGCGTTCGAGCGCGGCGTTCACCAACTGGGCGTCCTGATCGTGCGCCTGACCCTGTTCCTGGTGCTCTTCGTGCTCCTGGCTCACCTGGCGCTCGGCCGACCAGCCTTGCAGTCGTTCCTGTTCGCCATGGCCCTGGCGGTCGGGCTGACGCCCGAACTCCTGCCGATGATCATGACCGTGGCCCTGTCACGCGGCGCCCAGCGCATGGCCGCCGCCAAGGTGGTGGTCAAGCGCCTGTCGGCCATCCACGACCTTGGCCAGATGGACATTCTGTGCACCGACAAGACGGGCACGCTGACCCAGGCGCGCATCACGCTGGTCGCCCATCCCGGAATCGACGGGGACGACGAAGACCAGGTGGCCGAATGGGCGGCGATCAACGCGCGCTTCGAGACTGGTCTGAAGAGCCCTCTGGACGAGGCGTTGCTCCTGCACATGTCCGGCCGCAGCCTCGACGGCTGGCGCAAGCTTGACGAGCGCCCCTTCGATTTCGAACGGCGGCGAGTCTCGGTTCTCGTCGAGCGCGCGGTCGACGGCGTTCGGCTCGAGATCGTCAAGGGCGCGCCCGAAACTCTGTTGACGCTTTGCACGGACGCGCGGGATCGCTCGGGGGTGATCCGGCCGCTCGATGCGGCGCTCCGTCAGCGCCTGACCGACCTCCAGGCCGACCGCGCCGCCCAGGGCCTGCGCCTCTTGGGCGTGGCGTTCAAGCCTGCCACAGGACGCGACACCATCGGCCAGGATGGCGATACCGGCCTTGTGTTCCTAGGCTTCTGCGTCTTCGTCGACCCGCCCAAGGCCAGCGCCACCCAGGCGATCTCGCGGCTCCAGGCGGCCGGTGTGCGGGTCAAGGTGATCTCGGGCGACGCCGCCGCCGTCGTACAGCATCTGGTCGCCACGCTGAACCTGCCGGTCGAGGGCCTGTTGACCGGGGAGATGATCGACAAGCTCGACGACCAGGCCCTGGCCGTCAGGGTCGAGCACGCCGATCTGTTCGCCCGCGTCACGCCCGACCAGAAGACGCGGATCGTCCGCGCCTTGCGCGCGCGTGGCCACACGGTCGGGTTCATCGGCGATGGGATCAACGACGCCCCGGCGATCAAGGCCGCCGATGTCGGCCTGTCGGTCGACGGCGCCACGGACGTGGCGCGCGAGGCGGCCGATATGATCCTGCTAGCGCCGGACCTTTCCGTCCTCGCCGACGGGGTGGCCGAGGGACGGCGCACCTACGCCAACATCATGAAATACGTGCGCATGGGCACCAGCTCCAACTTCGGCAACATGCTGACCATGGCGCTGGCCTCGCTGGTCTTGCCATTCCTGCCGCTGACCGCCGTCCAGGTGCTGCTCAACAACCTGATCTACGATCTGGCGCAGGTCGGCATTCCGTTCGATGGGGCGGACGCTTCGGATCTGGCGCGTCCCAGGGCCTGGGACATGCGCGGCCTGCTGCGGTTCACCGCCATCATGGGACCTCTGTCTTCGGTGTTCGATGTCGCCACCTTCGCCCTGCTGCTGTGGGTGTTCCACGCCGATGTGGCCCAGTTTCGCGCCGCCTGGTTCATCGAATCGATGGCCAGCCAGATCCTGGTGATCTTCGTGATCCGGACGGCGGGTCCGGCCCTGGCGAGCCGCGCGCATCCGGCCCTGACCGCCACGGCGCTCGCCGGCCTGGCCCTCGCCCTGGCCTTGCCGTTCCTGCCATGGGGCGTAGTGCTGGGCTTCGCGCCGCCGACCGGGGCGACCCTGGCGGCCATCGCCGGGCTGGTGGGCGCCTATCTCGTCTGCGCCGAGGGGCTGAAGCGCCTGGCGCTGGGTCAAGCTCGCGGCGGGAGGATCTTCTAGGCCCAGCGCCGGCGTGAGCGCTAAGCTGAACCGAAGGCCCCCGCGACCAGATACCTAGCCAAAGGCGATCCTCGCGCCACCGGCGGCGATCATCAAGGCCAGTCCTCGGCCTTCGAGGCGTAAGCGGATCTCCACGCCCTTGCCGTTGCGCAAGATCGCCGCGCCGTGGCCCAGGATCAAGGCGCCGCCCGCCCCCGCGCCCCAATAGACCCCCTCGAAATCGGCCAGGGACTTCAAGTTGCGGACCTCGGCGGTTCCTTCGAGACGCTCGGCGCCGAGGCCGACTGCAGCCAGGCCGTTGACGCGAAAGTCATAGCGCCGCCCCCGGAAGGTCAGCCGCCCCGAGCCGGACTGATAGCCGATCACCAAGGCCAGGTTCTCGCCCCTGAATGTGGCTTGCGCCGTATCCGTACGGCCCTGGCCGAAGGCCTTTGGCGCCAGCGGCAGGATCGCGGCCAAGGTCATCAAGGTTCTGCGGGTGAGACATCGGGGCATGGCGGGAGCTTCTCCAGGGCGCGCGGCGGGGTTCGTCAACTTCGCGCCGCCTGGCGCTCGACCGCATGATCTTGATCAATCCCGGCCGCCCCAGCCCGTGTCATCACCCTCCAAGGCCGGCGTCCGGCGGCCTTTTGGATTGGCCCTTGGCCCGATGGACACGCCCCTCCCACGCTCCGCCGCGGCGCCAAAGACGGCCAATCCCGCGCCGGCGGCCGCGCCGATCTCCGCCAAGGCAGGATCGCGCCGGCTATGGGTCTTTGGCGCGTGCCTGCTCGTGCTGATCGCGGCGCTTGCCGCCGCGGCGTTCTATCTGAAGCCGGCGCAGGTCGTCGTCGCTCGAGCCGTCGTGGGTCAGGCCGTCGACGTCGTGTATGCCTCCGGCGTGGTCGACTATGTGCGCCAGGCTCATGTCGCGCCCGTCGTCAGCGCGCCAATCCGCGAGGTCATGGTCGCCGAAGGCCAATGGGTCACGGCGGGCCAACGACTGGCCCAGCTCGAGGATGGTCCGGCGCAAGGTACGGCTCTGCAGTTAGCCGCCCAAGCGGTGCAGGCCCGCATCGTGGCCGGTCGTACGCGACGCCTGCTGGAAGCGGGTTTCGCCGCGCGCGCCGCCGATGACGACGCTCAAGCCCAGGCCCGCGCCGCGGGGGCGGCCGCCGACGGCGCCATGGCCCGCCTGCGCGACTATCGCCTGACCGCGCCGTTCGCCGGCCAGATCCTGAGGCGCGAGGCCGAACCCGGCGATCTGGCGGCGGTGGGAACGATGCTGTTCCTGCTGGCCGATCCGCGCACCCTGCGCATCACCGCCGATGTCGACGAGCGTGACATCGCCCGCCTGAAGCTAGGCGCCCAGGCCCTGATCCGCGCCGACGCCTTTCCCGGGCGGACGTTCCAGGGATCCATCGCTCAGATCACCCCGGCCGGGGACGCCACGGGCCGGGTATTTCGCGTCCGCATCGCCCTGCCCGCCGACTGCCCGCTCTCGCCCGGCATGACCGTCGAGACCAACCTCGTCGCCGCCCGGCGCGAGCATGCGATCCTCGTCCCCGCCACGGCGGTCCAGAACGGCAAGGTGTGGCGCGTGGAAAATGGGCGCGCGCGCCAAGTCCCAGTGGTCGTCGGCGCGATTGGCGCGGCCCAGACCGAACTCAGGTCAGGCGTGGCGGCCGGTGACACCGTCATCGTGGCGCCCGACCGGCTGCGGGACGGTCAACGCGTGAGCGTGGCCGCGCGCCCATGAGTTCGGTCGTCAGCGTTCTGGCCGGGGTCGCCCTGGCGCATGTTCGAGTTCGAGCCCGTCAGACCCTCGTGGCCACCTTGGGCGTGGCGATCGGCGTCGGGTTCTTCCTGGCCGTCTCGGGCATGATGGTTGGCTCCCAGAAGGATTTCATCAAGACGCTGGTGGACTCCGCGCCACACATCATCGTCCGCGACGAGCAGCGTAAACCGGTTCGACAGCCCGCCCTGGACGCCTTTCCCGGCGCCGCGATCGCCATCCACGGCCTGCGCCCCCAAGAGGAGGTGCGCGGCCTGAAGGATTGGTCCGCCATGCTCACCGACGCCCGCGCGATCCCCGGCGCAGTGGCCGCCGCGTCGCTGAGCGGCGCGGTGACCATCGCCTACGCCGGCAGGACCGCGGCGGTGGCGCTCAATGGCGTTGACCCACGGCTGGAAGGACGCTTGGCCAAGATCAGCGAAACTCTGGTCGGTGGCGCGCTGACGGATCTGGAGGCTCGACCCGACGGGATCATTATCAGCCGCCCCCTGGCCGAGCGTCTGGGCGCGCGGTTGGGTGACACCCTGGTCGTGACCGCCTCCAGCGGAACCCTCCAGCGCATGCGGATCCTGGCGCTGATCGAGCCCGACGCCCAAGCCGGCTTCTATGCCGGCGACACTGTGGCCTATGGTCTGCTGCGCACCGCCCAGGTCCTGTTCACACGGCCCAATATCGTGAACCAGATCCACATCCGGCTTGCCCGGTCCGACGACGCCCAGGCGCAGGCCAATCGCCTGGAAGGTCGATGGGGCTACAAGTGGGAGTCCTGGCAGGAGCGCTCGGCCGACATCCTCAACCTGCTCGTCGTGCGCAACGTCATCATGTACGCGGTGATCCTGGCCATCCTGATCGTGGCCAGCTTCGGCATCTACACCGCCGTTTCCAACAGCGTCGCCGACAAGCGCCGCGACATCGCCATCCTGCGCGCGATGGGTTTCACGGCCGGCGACATCCAGGCGATCTTCCTGATGGAGGGCCTGCTGGTGGGACTGTTGGGCGCGCTCGTCGGCTTCGCGGTCGGCACGGGCCTTCTGCAGATCCTGGCCAGCCTGCCTTTGACCATGGGCGGCAAGCCGCTCGTGCTGCCGCTCGACCGCAGCCTGCCGCAGTATCTCCTGGCCGGCGGCGCATCGCTCGCCGCGGCCCTGATCGCCGCCTGGCTGCCAGCGCGCAAGGCCGCGCGGGTGGATCCGGTCGCCATCCTCCGAGGGGCGACGTGAGCGCCCTGATCGAAGCGCGCGCGGTCACGCGGGTTCTCGCGGATCCCGAGCCCTTCACCCTGGTCGACGCGGCGACCCTGAAGATCGAAGCCGGCGCCCTGGTGGCGATCGTGGGACCGTCCGGGTGCGGCAAGTCTTCGCTGCTCTACCTGCTGGGTCTCCTGGATCGACCCGATCAGGGCGAGGTGCTGATCGCCGGACAGCCGACGACCAATCTGGGCGAAGCGGCCCGCACGCGGCTGCGTCTGGAGCGGATCGGCTATGTCTTCCAGTTCCATTTCCTGCTGCCCGAGCTGACGGCGCACGCCAATGTCGCCCTGCCGATGCGACGCCTGGGACGCCGCAGTCCTCCGGAGATCGATCAGGCCGTCCAGACCCTGCTTGATAAGCTCGGCCTGGCCCAACAGGCTCAGCGGCGGCCCGACCGCCTCTCGGGCGGTCAGCGGCAGCGCGTAGCGATCGCGCGCGCCTTGGCCAACGACCCGGCCATCGTGCTATGCGATGAGCCGACGGGAAATCTCGACAGCGTCAACACTCGCCTGGTGATTGAGGAGTTCCAGCGTCTAGCCCATGCCGAACAGCGCGCGGTGGTGTGCGTGACCCACGACGAAGGTTTCGCCGAGGCCGCCGATCGCCGTATCCGCATGCTGGACGGCCGGATCGTCGAGGATCGCTAGATCGGGGCAAGGTCGCGTTTGACGCAAAACAACTTGGCCAATACGCCTAGCGTTCGTCGCATGCTGGTCATCGGCGCTTATTGGAGGCGCCATGTGGCGTGATGTTCCCCCCTCCATCGCAGCGACCAACTTGCCCGCCCCCGCCCCCCTTGGCTCGGTCGGGCTGGTCGACACGACGATGCTCTACGCGCCGGCCAGCGGCGGCGTGCGACGCTATCTGAGCGCCAAGACGGACTGGCTGGCCCAGCACCGACCCGGCCTGCGCCATCGGCAGGTGCTGCCTGGGCCGGCCGATCGTGACGAGGCTCACATCGCCTTTGTTCAGTCGGCCAAGCTGCCCTTCACGCACGGCTATCGCTGGCCGATGAACCTGACGGCCTGGACCGAACGCATCGTGCGTGACACGCCCGCCCTGATCGAAGCCGAGGACCCTTACTTACCCGGCAAGGCGGCGCTACGGGCCGGCCAAGTCCTCGGCGTCCCCGTGGTCGGCTTCTGTCACAGCGACGTGGCGGCCCTGACCCGGCTCCTTCTGGAGGGGCGCGGGGCCACCGCGTTTCGCAAGCTTTGGGCGCGTCGTTTCCGCCGCTTTGACCAGGTGCTGGCGCCGAGTCGATACATGGCCCAGATCCTCGGCGAAGCCGGCGTGGAAGATGTCCAGGCCGTCTCGCTGGGCGTCGATACCGACGTCTTCCATCCCTATCCGCAGGCCCGCGCGCCGCTGCGTGCGGCGCTTGGCCTGAGCGCGCGAGAACGGTTGCTGGTCTTCGCCGGAAGGCCCGCGCCAGAGAAGCGACTGGACGTGCTGGTCGAGGCCGTGGAGCGCCTGGGCCCGGACTATCGCCTGCTCCTGATCGGCGGAGGCGCATCGCGCTCTAGGCAGGTGCTGACGCTGCCGTTCCAAAACGACCCTGCAAGGCTGGCCAGGATTCTCTCGGGTTGCGACGCCCTGGTGCATGCCAATCCCTTCGAAACCCTCGGCCTGGTGGTGCTCGAAGCCATGGCCTGCGGCGTGCCGGTGGTGGGGGTCGCCCATGGGGGCGTGGGCGAGACCGTGGACGAGACGTTCGGCCAGTTGGCCGCGCGGGCCACGCCCGAGGCCATGGCCGGCGCGATCACGGCGCTGTTTGATCGCGACCTGTCGGTTCTAGGAGCATGCGCCAGGGCGCGAGCCGTCGAGCGATATCGCTGGGACACCACCTTCGAACACCTGACGCGCCTCTATCAGCGCCTGACAGGACTGCGCGCGTTCACCGCCGGCCCAGGCTAGAGCCTTCTCCGATCCAACCGGATCGGTAAAATGCTCTAGCTTCCTGTTTTTGCGCGTTTTTTTGCCGACGCACCGGCGTCCACTTCGTCGAAAAATGCTCTAGCCCCTGATCGCGAGGACGGCCGCGCCGGTGAAGGCGCCGGCGCGCAAGTCGGCCAGAGCCTTTCCGGCCTGGCGCAACCCGTAGGTCGTGATGTGCGCGCGCACTCCCGCCGCAGCGGCGCGCTTCAGGTAATCCGCGCCATCGGCGCGAGTGAGATTGGCCACCGACAGGACCCGGCGCTCTTCCCACAGGTCGTTATAGTCGAGGGCTGGAATGGTGCTCATGTGGATGCCGGCGCACACTACCGCGCGCCCTCGGTCGACCGCGCGCAGCGCCAAGGGGACGAGGGCCCCGTCGGCGGCGAAGATGATCGCCGCGTCCAGCGGTTGGGGCGGCCGCTCGGCGGAAGAGCCGGCCCAGACGCAGCCGAGCGAGCGCGCCAGAGCCTGCGCCGCGGTGTCCCCGGGCCGCGTGAAGGCGTAAACTTCCTGGCCTTCAAAGATCGCCAGCTGCGCCAGGAGATGCGCCGCCGCGCCGAAGCCGTAGAGACCCAGGCGTCGGATGGCGCGCCCCTGGCCAGCCATGCGCCAGGCCCGAAAGCCAATCGCTCCGGCGCAAAGCAGAGGCGCGGCCTCAAGGTCGCTGAACGCGTCGGGCAACGGCAGGCAGAAGGCGGCGTCGGCCAAGACCTGGTCGGCGTAGCCGCCGTCCCGGGTCCATCCGGTGAACTCGGCGCGTTTGCAGAGGTTCTCGAGCCCCTCGCGGCAAAGGTTGCAGCGGCCACAGGCTCTGCCCAGCCAGGACACGCCGACGCGTTGACCGAGCGCCAGCGTCGTGACGCCCTCGCCCAGCGCCGCGACGGTCCCGACGACCTGATGGCCCGGCACGACGGGGCCGGACGTGGAGAGTTCGCCGTCGAGCAGATGCAAATCGGTGCGGCAGACTCCACAGGCGCGGACCTCCAGCCGCACCTGCCCTGGGGGGGGGGGGGGGGGGGGGGGGGGGGGGGGGGGGTAGGTNNNNGCGCCCGGTTCGGGAACCGGGCGCAGGGTCGCCGTCAGCCGACCGTCCTGCAGGACCATGGCCAGCATGGTCAGGCGGCCGGTGAAGCGGCTTGGATGGGGATGGTGCGTCCGGCGTGCCCGTTGGTCTTCGGCGCGACGATAGTCAGCACGCCGTCCTTGAGATTGGCGGTGAAACCCTCGGCGTCGACCGTCCGCGGCAAGGTGACCTGGCGCGTGAATTCGCCGGAGCGCCGTTCGAGCACGCGATAGGTCTTATCGCCGCTCTCGGTCTGATCTGTCTTGTGGCCATGGACGATCAGACGGTCGTCTTCGACCGTCACGGTCAATTCGTCCTCGGTGTAGCCCGGCACATCGAGCTTCAGTTCGATGTCCTTGGCGGTCTCGCTGAAGTCGAGACTGGGAACGGTGAAATTCTCGGCGATGCCGAAGCCTCGGCCGAAATCGCTGAACACGCGATCGATCTCGCGCTGAAGCGGCGCGAAGATGTGGCTGGCCTGTTGTCCGATGGTCGGCAGAGTGGATTTGATCTCAGGCTGGGACATTGGAAAGTTCCTTGCGCAAGACACGCCCAAACGGCGCACGCCAATGATCGCGCTGGCTGGCCGGTGCGGATTGATCCCCGTCAAAACGGTCCTTTTTGAGCGGCGCATCCTGGCCGCCTCAACCCGGAGATAGTCCAATGGCCAAGACCGATACCCCAAAGGTCGCGGAGTCCGTCTTCGACACCGTGATCGCCGCCGCGCAAAACGGCCAAACCCAGATGGCCCGCGACTGGTCGCAAAGTTGCGAACGATACGCGCGTTATTTCGCCAGCCTGGCCAAGGCGCGCGGCCCTGAAGATCTGATGGCCGCCAACGCGGACCTGGTGATCGGAGGGCTGGACGCCGTGGCCCGCCGAACCGCCGTCCTGCCGGGCTTCGACGGGGCGCGCCCGCCGGCCGCTTGACACTGGGTCGACTTGGCCTTGTCAGGACCAACCGCCGCCTGGGATCCGCGGCTCGGCTGAGACGCGGCGTGGCGAACGACCATTCGTCATGATCATCCCTGGCAAGCCAGTTGACGCAGATCAGTTTCACGCGCTCTGGCCGACCTAGGGTTGGTCGTCATCGTCGCGAGGCCCGCCGTGCGCCACTTCATCGATACCCAGGATTTCACCAAGAGCGAGCTGGTCTGGCTCATGGACCTCATCGGGCTGCTGAAAGCGGCCGACCGCGAGCGCGCCCTGCCTCCGCTGCTGGCCGGCGCATCGCTGGGGATGATCTTCGAGGAGCCCTCCACCCGGACGCGGATTTCGTTCGAGGTGGCGATGACCAAGCTTGGCGGGCACGCGCTCTATCTCAAGCCTGGCGAAATCCATCTGGGCGTGCGCGAAAGCATCAAGGATTCCGCGCGCGTGATCAGCCGCATGGTCGACGCCATCGAGGCGCGCACGCTCAAGCACGCCACGGTCACGGAACTCGCCCGCTACGCCGACGTGCCGGTGATCAACGGCCTGACCGACTACAACCATCCCACCCAGGTGCTCTGCGACGTCTTCACCATGCGAGAGCATCGGCCGGCCGGCAAACCGCTCGAGGCGCTCAAGGTCGCCTTCATCGGCGACGCCACCAACGTCTGCTCCTCGTTGATGATGATCTGCACCCAGATGGGCATGGAGTTCGTCCACTGCGCGCCGGCGCGCTACCAGGCGCCCGAGGCCTGGCAGTCGATCGCCCGCGCCAATTGCGCCCAGTCCGGGGGGCGGTTCTCGGTGACCGAGGACCCGGCCCAGGCCGTCGCCGACGCCGACTTCATCTACACCGATCTCTGGTGGTGGGTGGGCCAGGAGGCCGAGATCCCCGAGCGGCAGGCCGCCTTCATGCCGCGCTATCAGGTCAACGACGCCCTGCTGGACAAGGCGCCGTCCCACGCCAAGTTCATGCACTGCCTGCCGGCCTCGCGAGGCGTCGAGGTCACCGACGCCGTCATGGATGGGCCTCGGGCCATCATCTACGATCAGGCTGAGAACCGGCTGCACGCCGAGAAGGCGATCCTCGTGGCCTTCGTGCGGCCGCACCTGAAACTCCCCAGCGCAAAGCGCTCGGCCCGTCACGCACACGCGATCGGGGCCTTCCTTCACGATCATAGACTGGACGGCGCGGCGACGCCCGCCGCCGCTCAGGAGGCTTGAGCCATGGACAAATCCCCCGCCGCCCCCGTCCGCGCGCGCTTCGCCCGCGTCATGGGCCTGCTCGACGTGACCCTGTTCACGGTCTGCGCGATCCTGGTCATCGACACCCTGGCCGCATCAGCGGCGATTGGGCCTTCGGCCCTGAGCTGGTGGGTGATCACCTTTGCCCTGTTTTTCATTCCCTACGGCCTGATCACCGCTGAACTCGGCGCGGCCTATCCCGGCGAGGGCGGCATCCAGACCTGGATCCGTCGCGCCTTCGGCGACCGCTGGGCCGCGCGCACCACCTGGTACTATTGGGTCAATGTCGCGCTGTGGATGCCATCGGGCTACATCCTGCTGGCGGGCCTGATCGCGCAGATCGCCGGCGTCGAGATGGGCCTGTGGTCGAAGATCCTGATCGGCGTGGGCGCGACCTGGCTGACCGTGCTGATCGGCGTCACCAGTCTGGCCGCGGCCAAGTGGGTGCCCAATGTCGGCGCCTTCATCAAGGCCGGCATCATGGTGCTGATCGGCGGCGGCGGGATCTACGTCCTCGTCACCCGTGGCGCGGCCAACGACCTGTCCTGGGCCAGCCTGGTCCCGCATTGGAGCGCGGGTTTGGGTTTCCTTCCGGTCATCGTCTATAACTTCATGGGTTTTGAACTGGTCTCCGGCGCTGGCGAAGAGATGCGCAATCCCGCCCGCGACGTGCCCATCGCGGTGATCACCGCCGGCCTGCTGATCTCGGCCTTCTATCTCCTGGCCACGTTCGGCATTCTGGTCGCCCTGCCCGTCAAGGACATCGGCCTGATCAAGGGTCTGCTGGACACCCTGCGCTCGCTGCTGGCCGGCGCGCCTGGCCTGAACATGATCATCATTGTCGTCGGCGTCGGCGCGGTGTTCACGATCCTGGCCAATCTGGTGACCTGGTCGATGGGCGCCAACCGCGCGGCCCAGTCCGCCGCCGCCGATGGTGAACTGCCCAAGGTCTTTGGCTGGCAGCGCAAATCCAACCAGACGCCGATCGGGGCCTACCTGCTCACCGGTCTGGTCTCGACGGTGGTGATCATCGCCTATGGCGTCTTCGCCCGTAGCGCCGAGGATCTGTTCTGGTCGCTGTTCGCCTTCAGTTCGGTGATCTTCCTGCTGCCCTACCTGGTGCTGTTTCCAGCCTTCCTCACCTTGCGACGCAAGGATCCCGCAACGCCACGCCCCTACCGGGTTCCCGGCGGAGCGATCGGCGCCGGAATCCTGGCGAGCGTCTGCACCCTGTTCATCGTCCAGGCGATCGTCTTCTTCCTGTGGGTTCCAGGGGTGGCGATCGACTGGAGCAAGACCGGGCCGATCCTGGGCGGCGTCATTGTCACCCTGGTGCTCGGCGAACTGGTGATCGGGACGATGAAAGCCAATCGCCGCGCGCCCGCGCCGGAGTCGCGCCCGCCCGCCGAACCCGTCAGTCCGCGCTGATTTCTCAGCCCGTCGCTCACTCACATTCGGAAGATCCCGCCATGAGCCGCCTCCTGACCACCACGCCGCGCGCCGACGGCTTCCGCATGCCCGCCGAATGGGAACCCCACGCCGGATGTTGGATGCTGTGGCCCGAACGCTCCGACAACTGGCGCGGCGGCGCCAAGCCGGCCCAGCATGCCTTCGTCGCCGTCGCCGCCGCCATCGCTCAAGGCGAACCGGTCACGGTCTGCGTCTCGCCGGCGCAGTACGTCATCGCCCGTGAAATGCTCGACCCGGCCGTGCGCGTGGTCGAGATGACCAGCAACGACAGCTGGATCCGTGACTGCGGACCGACCTTCGTGGTCAACGCGGCCGGAGAGGTTCGCGGGGTCGACTGGAAGTTCAACGCCTGGGGAGGTCTGATCGGGGGCCTTTATTTCCCGTGGGATCAGGATGACCTGGTCGGCGAGAAAGTCGTCGAGCTGGAGGGTGACGACCGCTACGGCCCGGATTTCATTCTCGAAGGCGGCTCGATCGACGTCGATGGCCAGGGCTCCGTCCTGGCGACCAAGGAGTGCCTGCTCAACCCCAATCGCAATCCCGGCCTTCGTCAGGACGAAATCGAGCAACGGCTGCGCGACTATCTCGGGGTCGAGACCGTGATCTGGCTTGATCAGGGGGTCTATCTCGACGAGACCGACGGCCACGTCGACAACATGTGCCGGTTCGTGGCGCCCGGCGAGGTCGTGCTGACCTGGACCGATGACCAAGCCGATCCGCAATATGCCCGCTCGGCCGCCGCGCTCGAACGACTGACCGCCGCGCGTGACGCTCGAGGCCGCCCCTTGCGGGTCCATAAGCTGCATCAGCCGGCCCCCGTCCTGATCACGGCTGCGGAGGCCGCCGGGGTCGACAAGGTCCCGGGCACCCTGCCCCGCGAGCCCGGCGACCGGATGGCCGCGTCCTACGTCAATTTCTACATCGGCAACGGCGTGGTGGTCGCCCCCGCCTTCGACGACCCGATGGACGCGCCCGCCCAGGCGCTGCTGGCCGAGCTCTTTCCCGGCCGAAAAATCCTGCCGGTTCCGGCCCGCGAAATTCTCCTGGGCGGCGGCAACATCCACTGCATCACTCAGCAGGAGCCGTCGGGACAACGGCCGGCGGCGATCCTGCGGCAGGCCTGATGCGCCAGGTCATCGCCCTTGGCGGCAACGCCCTGCTCAAGCGCGGCGAGGTCGCCTCGGCGGACAATCAACGCCGCAACGTGGCGCGGGCGGCCGCCAGCCTGGCGACGGCCTGCGACGGCGTCCAGACCGTGCTTGTCCACGGCAACGGCCCACAGATCGGCCTGCTCGCGCTGCAAGCGGAGGCTTACGCGGCCGCGCCAGCTTACCCGCTCGACATGCTGGGCGCGGAGTCGCAGGGCATGATCGGCTACGTGCTGGCCCAGGAACTCCGCAACGCGCGGCCCGAACGCCAGGTCGCGGCCTTGCTGACCCAGACCCTGGTCGATCGCCATGATCCGGCCTTTCAGCGCCCCACCAAACCGATCGGGCCGGTTTACACAGCCGAGCAGGTTCTGGCCTTGGGCGAGACACGCGGCTGGTCCTTTGCCGTGGACGGCGCCGGTCAACGCCGTGTCGTCGCCTCGCCCGCGCCGATCGAGGTCATCGAACAATCGATCATCGAGCGCCTGATGACCGAAGGAATGCTGGTGATCTGCGCGGGCGGCGGAGGCGTTCCGGTCGCCAGGGACGCGACCGGCCGTCTGATCGGCTTGGAGGCGGTGATCGACAAGGATCTGGTCGCGGCCCTGCTGGCGATAGGGCTGAACGCCGACCGACTTGTCATCCTGACGGACGTGGAGGCGGTCTATCGCGACTGGGGCGGTCCCAACGCGACGCCTCTGAGAATAATCCGCGCCGACGATCCCGCGGGACAGACCTATGCCGAAGGTTCGATGGGCCCAAAGGTGCGGGCCGCCCGACAGTTCGCGTTGGCGACCGGACGCGAGGCCCTTGTCGGCTCGCTTGATGACGTCTCGGGCCTGCTGGCCGGCGTGAGCGGGACGCGGATCACGCCTTGAGCCGAAAGGGGCGACGGGCCTTCGAGCGAGCCCTTGCAGAAGCGGCTCGAAAGACGAGACGGTGGCGCTCGCTCCCGTCCGAGGCGAGAGGCCAGGACCGCCTGCGCGCCTCTGCTCGGGCGGGACCTAGCGTTGATAGGCCACCTTGCCATCCAACACCGTCATGTCGACCGGAATGTCGGCCAACCTGGCCTTCGGCGCGGTCAGCGGGTCCTGCGCCAGGACCACGAAGTCAGCCAATTTGCCGACCTCGATGCTGCCTTGGGTCTTTTCCATGAAGTTGGCGTAGGCGGCCCAGGCGGTGAACATGCGGATGCCATCCATCACCGAAATCGCCTCTTCGGGCTGGGTGACCGTGCCGTACTTGGTGTCGCGGTTTACCGCACGGGCGATCGAGAACATCGGATAGGTCGCGAAGTTCTGCGTGCCCACGGTGTCGACGCCGCCCGCCGGGTGGAAGCCGCGATCGATCAAGGTCTTCATCGGGAAGAACTTCACGTCCGGCTCCTTGACGTTGACGTCCGTCAGTCGCCACAGGAACGCCGGCTGCGGCGAGGGAATGACGTGGTCGTCCTTCATCCGCTTCAGCCGCGCCTCGGTCCGTTCCGGGTCCTGGACCAGGAAATGGCCGAAATGTTCGATGCGATAGCGCGGGTCGGGCCGCGGATAGGCCTTTTGCGCGGCCTCGTAGGCCGTCAGCACCATGTCCTGGGCCCTGTCGCCATTGGCATGGATCTGCACCTGCCAACCGTCCTTGGCCGCCTCGATCACCGCCGCGGTCATCTCCTCCTGGGTCATGCCGGTTCCGCCATAATTGTTCGGCGTCCAGGTGGTGCCCGCCCCATTCCAGACCGGCTTGTAGATCGCCGCCGTCGTGCCCCAGACGCCGTCGGCGATGTACTTGATGGCCCCCGCGCGCAACCAGTCATCGCCCTTGCCGGGCGCGACGCCAGCGGCCCGTAGCGAGGCCAGAGGCGAGACGGACGGATCCGTCGCGGTATTGACGCCGGGAACGCTCTTGAGACCGCGCAGCATGTAGTTCATGCGCACCCGGGTCGGGAGGCGGCCCTCGGCCTTGAGCTCGGCATAGGCCTTGTAGGAGTCCATGTCCGACATGTCCGACACCGTCGTCACGCCGCGCTTGAGGTAGAAGTCGCTGAGGATGTAGCGCACCGCCTCCTTGAGCTCCGCGGGGTTGAAGGCCGGCGACTTGTCCTTGGGCCAGGGCGCGGGCGCGTCGCGGATGATCGCCACCTCGCCCTCGGCGGTGCGCTCGTAGCGCCCCGTCGCGCCGGCCGCAGGATCGGGGAAGGCCTTGCCCATGCCCATCACCGTCGCGGCCTTGTGGTTGATCAGGTGGTCGTGGACGCTCCACTGCAGGTCGACGGGGTTGTCCGGGAACGCCGCGTCGATCTCGGCGCGGGTCGGCATGACCTGGTTGTACGTCCCCTGCCCGGTCAGCCAGGCGCCGGGCGGCAGCTTGGCGGCGACGTCCTTGAGGCGCGCGATGACCGCGGCGCCGTCCTTCAGCGGCGGAACCTGGATGTTGATGTAGTGCGCCTCGACATTGGCCATGCCCGCCACGTGCGAGTGGGTGTCAATGAAGCCCGGCAGCAGCGCCCGCCCCTTCAGGTCGATAACCGTGGTCCGAGGACCGCGCCAGGCCGTCACGTCGCCGACCGCGGCGATCTTGTTGCCGATCACCGCGACGCCCGCGGCCACCGTGTCCTTGTCGTCGACCGTGATGACCTTGCCGTTGATGAACATCAGGTCGGCCTTCGGCGCGGCGAACGCCGAGGCGCCAAGGGCCGAGGTCGCCAGCAGGGCGAGGCCCGCGAGAACGGATTGGGCTGGACGGCGCACGCGAAGCTCCCCTGATCTTTTCAAATCTATGACGGCGATCATGTCCCGCGCCACCGCCAAGGCGGAGTTGCCATTCGCGCCACGGACGGTGTCGTCCTGACACCACCCGTGGCGCGAAATCGTCACCGCATGGTCGGGATGACGAAACTTTGGTCCAGCACCGCCCCGCCCTTGGGCCAGCGCTGGGTGACGGTCTTGGTCCGCGTATAGAAGCGAACCCCATCCATGCCATACTGGTTGAGGTCGCCGAAGCCCGAGCGCTTCCAGCCGCCGAAGCTGTGATAGGCGACCGGCACCGGGATCGGGACATTGATCCCGACCATACCCACCTCGACCTGGTCGGCGAACTCGCGGGCGGCGTCGCCGTTGCGAGTGAAGATCGCCACGCCGTTGCCATACTGGTGGCGCGAGGCCAGCGCGACGCCTTCGGCCAGACTTTCGGCGCGGACCATCTGCAGCACCGGGCCGAAGATCTCATCCTGGTACGAGCGGCTGGTCGGCTTGACGTGGTCGAACAGGGTCGGACCGACGAAGAAGCCGTCCTTGTGCCCCTGCAGAGTAAAGCCGCGGCCGTCGACGACCAGCTCCGCGCCCTCGTCGACGCCCATCTGGATGTAGCTTTCGATCCGCGCCTTGTGGGCGGCGCTGACCACCGGGCCATAGTGGGCGTCCTGGTCGGTGCTGACGCCCACGCGCAAGGACCCGATGGCGGCGACCAGCTTCTCGCGCAGAGCCAAGGCGGTCTTCTCCCCGACCGGCACGACCACCGGCAGAGCCATGCAGCGTTCACCGGCCGAACCGTAGGCCGCGCCGATGATGTCGGCGGTCGCCTGGTCGAGGTCGGCGTCGGGCAGGACCAGACCGTGGTTCTTAGCCCCGCCCATGGCCTGGACCCGCTTGCCGCTGGCGCCGGCGCGCTGGAATACCGACTGGGCGATGTCGGAGCTGCCGACGAAGCTGACGGCCTTGATGTCCGGATGGTCGAGAATGCCTTCCACGCAGTCCTTGTCCCCGTGGACGACGTTCAGGATCCCCGGCGGCAGGCCGGCTTCCATCATCAGCTCGGCCAGGCGCACCGGCACGGACGGATCGCGCTCGGAGGGTTTGAGGATGAAGGCGTTGCCGCAGGCGATGGCCGGCCCCATCATCCACATCGGGATCATGGCCGGGAAGTTGAACGGGGTGATCCCCGCCACCACGCCCAGGGCTTGGCGCATCGAATAGACGTCGATGCCGGGGCCGGCGCCTTGCGTGTATTCGCCCTTCAGCAGGTGCGGAATTCCGCAGGCGAATTCAATGACTTCAAGGCCGCGTTGAATGTCACCCTTGCTGTCGGCGATGACCTTGCCGTGTTCGGACGACAGCAGTTCCGCCAGCGCGTCCATGTGGACGTCCAGCAGGCGCTTGAACTCGAACATCACCCGAGCGCGGCGCTGCGGATTGGTCGCCGCCCAGGCCGGCTGGGCCGCCTTGGCGTTGGCGATGGCGGCGTCCAGTTCCGAGGCCGAGGCCAGGGCGACGCGCGCCTGGACCTTGCCGGTGTTGGGGTCGAAGACGTCGCCAAAACGGCCGGACGTGCCCTCGACGGCGCTGCCGCCGACGAAGTGGGGAATGGTGCGCATGGCGGCTCCTGAGGTTACCCCTCTCGACTAGCCATGCGCACCTGTGCAGCAATAGTGCTCAAAATCGCGTGGCAATCTGCAAAAATGCAAACACTCAATTGGAACGACCTTCGTTTCTTTCTAGCGGCGGCGCGAGGGGGCGGCCTGCTGGCGGCGGCTCGGCGTTTAGGCGTGGATCAGACGACGGTCGCCCGACGTCTATCGGCCCTGGAGGCGGCGGTGGGCGCGCGGCTGGTCGACCGCTCGCCCCGGGGATTGACCCTGACCGGGCAGGGCCAGGCCTTGGTGGAGTACGCCGAGCGCATCGAGGCCGAAACCATCGCGGCGGCCGAGCGACTGGGGATCAAGGGCCAGCCCCTCTCCGGCACGGTGCGCCTGGCCACGCCCGAGGCCTTCGGCGCCTGGCTGGTCGCCCCCGCCGCCAAGGCCTTTCACGATCAGTATCCGGGCCTGCAGCTGGAACTGGTTCCGGAATCACGGTCGGTGAACCTGTCCCGTCGCGAGGCCGACATCGCCATCATGCTCAGCAGGCCGACACAGGGCCGCCTGGTCGCCCGGCGGCTGGCGGACTACACCCTGGGCCTCTACGCCTCGCGCAGCTATCTCGAAGCGCACGGCGCGCTCGAAAGCCTCGCCGACCTGCCGGGCCGCCCACTGGTCTGGTATATCGACGAGCTGATCGACGTGCCCGAGCTTCGCTACCTGGACCAGGTCGCCGACGGCGCGCCGACCATGTTCCGGTCCAACTCGATCACCGCCCAGCAGGCGGCGATCGCGTCGGGGCTCGGCTTCGGCGTCCTGCACAAATTTGCGGCATCGCAAGACCCCCGGCTGGTGAGGGTGCTACCAGAGGCCCTCAATCTGAAGCGCAGCTACTGGCTCTGCGCGCACGCCGACCAGGCCAGGATCCCCCGTGTTCGCGCCGTGATGGACTTTCTGGCCGACCAGACAGCCGCGCACCACAGGGACCTCTGACGAATGGAGGCTCCTGAAGATCAGGGGGTTCATCGAACAGTGGTGTCGGTTTGACACCACCGCCGTCCTGTTTCTCACCTTACGCAAAGCGATCTTGCTGGAACTCTCATGGGGACTGAGAGGCGAGCCTTTGTGGGCTTTCCGATGAAGGGCCGAACCCTTCTGGCGCCGGCTCAGCGTTCGCAACTGGCGCATGACAAGGGGGATAGCGATGCTTCGCGACAGAATTTCAAAGCAGGTGCTGCTGTGCGGCGCGGCCGCGGCGATCATCGGCGGCGGACAAGCCATGGCGCAGACGGCCGCGGGACCGGACAGCATCGAGGAAATCATCGTCACCGCCACCAAGCAAAGCACGGTTCTCTCCAAGACCCCGATCTCGATCGCCGCCTATTCGCAGGAAGCGTTGGACAAGCGCGGCGTTCGCGACATCCGCGACGTGATCAACCAGACTCCGGGCGTCGACATCACCCGCAGCGGCGCGACCCGCGTCACCATTCGCGGCATCGACTCGACGGCCGGCGCGGCGACCTCGGCGATCTATATCGACGACACGCCGGTCCAGGCCCGCAACGCCTCGCTGAACTACAACGGCAGCACCCTGCCCTACATCTTCGACCTCGAGCGCGTGGAAGTGCTGCGGGGTCCCCAGGGCACGTTGTTCGGCGCCAGCTCGCAGGGCGGCGCCATCCGCTTCATCACCCCCACGCCCAGCCTGAACAGCTACAGCGGCTATGGCCGCGCCGCCGTCAGCAAGACCAAGAACGGCGGCGAGGGCTATGAACTGGGCGTGGCCGTCGGTGGCCCGATCGTTCAGGACAAGGTTGGGGCGCGGATCAGCTTCTACCATCGCGAGGACGCCGGCTGGATCGACCGCCAGAGCTGGCAGAACGCCGCCAGCCGCGATGACGATGTCAACAGCAGCGCCGCGACCGTCTTCCGGGCCGTGCTGACCATCCAGCCCACCGACTGGCTGACGATCACGCCCAGCGTCTACCACCAGAACAGCAAGTTCGACGACCGCACGGCGCTGACCACGCGCTGTCCTGCGACGACCGGTTCGGTGATCAACCCGACCCTGAACCCCTGCCCGCTCGGCGCCTCGGCCCCCGACAACGGCAAGTTCCTCAGCTACGCCTCGATCCCGCAGCCCAGCAGCGACCACTTCACGGTGCCGGCGTTGAAGATGGTGGCCGCGACCGACGACCTGAACTTCACCAGCGTCAGCTCGTTCTTCAAGCGCCACGTGAAGGAGACGAACGACGCCACGCACGGCAACGACCGCACCTCGTTCGGCAACGCCTATCTCTATCCGGTCACGCCGGGCTTCGCCCAGTCGATCACCTGGCAGAACCCCAACATCTACCAGAACCTGTTCACCCAGGAGTTCCGGGTCAACAACACCAATCCCGACGCACGCCTGAAGTGGAGCTTGGGCGCCTACTTCTCGCGGAGCTCGCTGCGCTCGGACCTGCCGATCAACGAGCCGCACTACAACGCGCTCTACCTGGTCCGTTATGGGCGCACGCCGCAGGCCGCGGGTGTCTCGCCCCTGGTCAATGGCGTCGCCCGCTACTACGGCAACGAATGGACGGTCGAGAAGACCACCGCCATCTTCGCCAACCTCGACTACAAGATCCTCGACAACCTGACCCTGACCCTGGGGGGCCGGTACTCCAAGGACATCCTCGACTTCGATGTGTTGGAACGCGGGGTTTCTTACGCCGGCGGCGTGTCGCGCGCGTCGGGCTCTATGACCACCAAGCCGTTCACGCCCAAGGTCGCCCTGTCGTGGCAAGCCACGCCCGCGGCGCTCTACTACGCCTCCTATGCTCGCGGCTATCGGACGGGCGGCGTCAACAAGGCGCTGCCCGACGTCTGCGCCGCGGAATCTTCGGCTCTGGGCCTGGGCAAGGCCGCCACCTACCAACCCGACACCACCGACAGCTACGAGGTCGGCTCGAAAAACCGGCTCTTCGGCGGCAAGGTGCAGTTCGAGGCCAGCGCCTACTATATCGAATGGAAGAACATCCAGCAGCAACTGCGCCTGACCTGCGCCTTCAGCCTGGTGGCCAACACCGCCAGCGCGACCAGCAAGGGCGTGGACGTCAATCTCAACGTCCGACCGGTCGAGAACCTGCTGCTCGGCCTGGGCCTGGGCTATAACGACGCGACCTACGACAAGACCATCCAGATCGGCACGGCGCCCGTCGTCATCGCCGGCCAGACGCTGGGACAGACGCCGTGGACGGTCAATCTCAGCGCCGAATATCGCTTCACGGTCGCCGGCCGCGAGAGCTTTGTGCGCGCGCAGTACAACTATCGCAGCGTCAATGACGGACGGTTCCTCTATCAGGTCCCGACCGCGACGACCTACGACCCTCGCCGCCCGCTGCCGTCCGAGCCCACGACCCTGGACCTGCGCGCCGGCGTTGACTTGGGCCGGGTCAACCTCTCCATTTACGGGGAGAACATTCTGAACAATGTCGACTACATCGCCGAGTCGTCGACCTATGTGAACGGTCCGCTCTGGACCGGCGCCACGCTTCGCCCGAGGACGATCGGCCTTCAGGCCATCGCCCGCTACTAGGCAGACGCAGGGGCGCTGGACCGGAGACTCCTCCCCGGCCCGGTCCAGCGCCCCCGGCCCAAATGCGCCGATACCAAGAGGCCCGAGTGAATATCCAAAGTCATCCTACCCGCCGGACCCTGATGGCGATGAGCGGCGCCGCCTTGGCGCTCAGCGCCTGCGGTCGCAAGCCCGGCGCGCCTGGCGCGCTGGTCATCGGTTCGACCGCCACCGGCGCTCCGTTCAGCTTCCTGGACCTCAAGACCAACCAGTTGACCGGGGCGATGATCGACATCGCCCACGCGGTCGCGGCCAAGGCCGGGCTCGCCATCCGCATCCAGACCACCACCTTCGCGGCGCTGGTGCCGTCGCTGACCGCCCGCAAGATCGACATGGTCGCGGCCGGCATTCTGCGCACGCCGGAACGCGAGAAGGTCGTGGCCTTCACGGATCCCGTCTATGCCTATGGCGGCGGCGTGGTCACGGCCCAGGGCCAGACCCGTCCGATCCGCGCGCTGGCGGACCTCAAGGGCCTTTCCGTCGGCGCCCAGGTTGGCACTCGCTTCGTCGCCCAACTGGCCCAGGCCGGCGTCACCGACGTCAAGACCTATGACAATCTGGGCGATATCCTGCAGGACCTGGGCAACGGCCGCATCGCGGCCGGTTACGGCGACGCGCCGATCCTGTCCTACCGGTTGCGCACCACGCCCAGCGCCACGCTGCGCCTGGCCCCGGACTTCACGCCGCCCTCGCGCGAGGACGTCTGCCTGCTGGTGCGCCGCGATGATCCGGCCCTGCTGGCCAAGCTGAACGCCGCCATCGGCCAGATCAAGGCGACGGAAATCGCCGCGATCCTGACCAAGTGGTCCCTCTGATGGACCAGTTCCTCACCGACGCGGTGAAGTTCCTGCCCATCCTGATGTCGGGGCTTGGGGTGACGATCGCCGTCACCCTGGCGGCGCTGGTGATCAGCGTGATCCTGGGCCTGGTCTGGGCCCTGATGGGCATCTCCAGGAATCGCGTGCTGCGCGCGATCAGCCGGGTGGTGATCAACACCGTCCGCGGCGTTCCGATCATCGTGCAGCTGTTCTACGTCTACTTCGTACTGCCGGAGCTGGGCGTCCAGCTGGACGCCTTCGTGGCCGGCGCGATCGGCCTGGGCGTGGCCTACTCCGTCTATCAGGCCGAGAACTTCCGGGCCGGCTTCTCGTCGGTGGATCCGATGCTGATCGAGACGGCTCAGTCGCTGGGTATGAGCGAGCGCAAGATCATGCTGCGCGTGATCATGCCCCTGGCCATCCGCGTCACGCTTCCGCCGTTTGGCAACACCGCGGTGATGCTGCTCAAGGATTCCTCGATCGCCTCGACGATCACCGTCGCCGAACTCACGCGCGCCGGTCAGCTCCTGGCCGTCAGCACCTTCCAGAACATGTCGGTCTACACCCTGATCGCCCTGCTCTACCTGGCCATGAGCCTGCCCTTGACCTACCTGGTCGGCCGCCTCGAACGCAGGTTCGCCCGCAAATGATCAGTCTCAAGAACGTCAGCAAGTCCTTCGGCGACACCCAGGTGCTCAAGGACATCAGCTTCGAGATCCAGCGCGGCGAGGTGGTCTGCCTGATCGGGCCGTCCGGCTCGGGCAAGTCGACCATCCTGCGCTGCATCAACGGCCTGGAGCGGCACGACGGCGGCGAGATCGTGGTCGACGGGTCCGTGCTCGGCGAAAAGTCCCTGCCGGCCATTCGCGCCAAGGTCGCCATGGTGTTCCAGAGGTTCAACCTCTTCCCTCACCGCACGGCCCTGGAAAACGTCGCCGAAGGTCCGATCCATGTCGCCGGCCGGCCGGTCGCCGAAGCCATGGCCGAGGCGCGAGACCTGCTCGAACGGGTCGGCCTGGGCGACAAGTGCGACGCCTACCCCGCCAAGCTTTCGGGTGGGCAGCAGCAGCGGGTGGGCATCGCCCGCGCCCTGGCCATGAAGCCGCAAGCGATCCTGTTCGACGAACCGACGTCGGCGCTGGACCCCGAACGGGTCGGCGAGGTGTTGAAGGTGATGCGGACCCTGGCCGACGAGGGCATGACCATGGTCATCGTCACCCACGAAATCGGCTTCGCCCGCGAGGTGGCCGATCGCGTTCTGTTCATGGACGGCGGCCGCATCGTCGAGAGTGGTCCGGCGCGGGAAGTCCTGACCGCGCCGAAGGTCGAGCGCACCCGCGTGTTCCTCGACCGGGTGCTCAATCCCCTCTAGCGCCATGAGGCCTCGGCATGATCGATCGACGCAAGCTGCTCGCCGGCCTCACGACCACGGCGGCCCTGGCGCCATTGTCGCAAGCCTTCGCTCATCCCGGCGGCGACGAGCGGGATATCTCGCGCGACCCGCTCTGGGCGGTGCTGGGCGCCACGACGCTCAGCCAGTCGCCGCCGGACTATATCTATAGGGCGCACTATCCTGCGGCCGTTCAGACGATGAGCGGCCGCGAGATCGAGATCTCCGGTTTCATCACGCCGCTGACCATGGAGCGCCAGGCGCGGCGGTTCATCGTCTCGCGCTACTCGATCGAGTGCTGCCCCGAGGGGCGACCCAACGAGATCATCGAGGTCTTCGCCGATGAGCCGGTCCTGCAGCAGAAGAGCCAGGAAATCCGCCTGCGCGGGCGGTTCGATGTGCAGGATAACGGCCAGGTCGGCCTGCTCTTCCGGCTCAGCGGCGCACGCCTGGTTTAATAGCCCGCGTCCCGGTCCACGAGGTCGAGCAGCGCCTCGCCAGCAAGATGCCTGCGAATATTGGCCACGATCGTCGGCCCAGCCGTCCCCGGCGGCGTCAGGGCCGAGGCGTGCGGCGTCACGGTGATGCGCGGGTCCGACCAGAACGGATGACCGGCCGGCAAGGGTTCGGTCGCGAAGACATCCAGGGTGGCGTTGGCCAGATGACCGGCGTCGAGCGCGGGGATCAAATCGGCCTCGACCAGATGCGCGCCCCGGCCGACATTGATCAGGCTGGCGCCCGACAGATGCGACAGGGTCCCGGCGTTCAGCACGCCGCGGGTCGCCGGCGTCAGGGGCAGCAGACAGACCACCACCTCACAGGGCTCGAGAAAGGCCTCGATGGGTCCGTCGAACGCGGCGACGCCGGGCAGATCCTTTGGTGTCCGGCTCCAGCCGCGCACGGAAAAGCCGTTGGCGGCCAGGCTGGCGGCGCAGGCTCCGCCCAACTGGCCCAGACCCAGGACGCCGACCGTTCGCTCCCCCGCCAGCGGCGCGGCCAGCTGGCGCCAGACACCCTCGCGCTGCTGGGCCTCATAGGCCGGCATCAGGCGGTGATAGTGCAGGACCCGGGCGAGCACGAACTCGACCATGCCCTGGGTGAGTCCCTCATCGCGCATGCGGGCGATCGGCACATCCGGCAGGTCGCTGTCCTGCAGGATCCGATCCACCCCAGCGCCGATGCACAACACCGCGCGCAGATTGGGAAATTGACGCAGGAAACCGTTAGGCTGGGCCCAGACGACGACGTAATCGACTTCGTCCTTCGCGCCGCTGTCGGGCCAGACACGCCAGTCGAAGTCCGGCGCGGTCTGATCGAAAGCCGCCAGCCATGGCTCGGGCCGGACGCCGAAGCAGGCGAACAGCACCACCGTCTTGCCCAGAGCGTCCATGGAATCCCCGCCGCCGCGTCTCGGGCCTGCCCTACTGCTTGCTGAGCCGGCGCACCAGGGGGGCGTCCAGCGGCGCGGGACGTTTGGCCTTCATCGCCGCATCCATGCGGGCGAAGCCCTCCTGGACGTAGCGCACGCCCAGCCAGCGCGCCGGCTCGGGCTCCCAGTCGGGCGAGCGGTTGCCGACGCTGGGCAGGAACTCAAAGCCCGTCGGCTTGCCGGTGATCATCCCGGCCAGGATGCGCGCGGAGATGTTCGTCGTCGACACGCCCCGGCCGGTATAGCCGAACAGCTGGCCGATCTTGGTGCGCGGATCGAAGCTGATCGTGGGCGTCCAGTCGCGCGAGACCCCCAGATAACCCGCCCAACTGTGGGAGAAGGCCACGCCATCAAGGGCGGGAAACCACTCGACCAGGGTCTCGCGCATGGTCTTGGCCGTGGCCGCGTCCCAGGGGTGATCCATGTTGGAGTTCAGGTGATAGGGCGCGCCGCGGCTGCCATAGAGAATGCGGCCATCGGTGGTCTTGGTGAAGTAGTCGACCATATTGACCTGCGAGCCTAGACCCTCGCCGTCCGCCCAGCCGATGCTGGCCCACTGCGCGGCGCTCAAAGGCTCGGTCAGCACGATCAGCGACGACATCGGCAGAAGCTTGCGGCGGAAGCGCGGTTGCTGGGTCAGATAGGCTTCGCCCGCCGCGACGATCGCCTTGCGAGCCACCAGCACGCCGCTGTCGGTGTGCAGGCGCGGCGTCTCGCCCGGCTCGAAGCGGGTCACCGGCGATCGCTCGTAGATCTCCCCGCCCAGGCGCTCGACCGCTTGGGCGAGACCGCGCACCAGCTTGGCCGGATGCACGGTGGCGCTCTTGGGCGAGAACAGCGCGCCCTCGATCTCGGTGGCGCGCACCTTCTCCCGGGCGGCTTCCGCGCCGAGCAGCAGGTTCTGATCCGCCAGGCCCAGGCGTTCGTAGGCGCGATGGGAGGCTTGGACCGCCGGAAGTTGAGCCTTGCCGCGCGCCAGGCTGAGAATGCCGGTCTGGCGGTACTCCGCGTCGATACCTTCGCGCGCGCAGACGCGCCCGACCTCCTCGACGGCGTCATACATGGCCAGAAGGGTCTTGCGGCCGATCTCGACGCCGTAGCGCCTGGCCAGGGTGCTCGCATCCAGCGGATAGCGTGACGAGCACCAGCCGCCGTTGCGCCCCGAGGCGCCGTAGCCGCAGATGTCCTTCTCGAGGATGGCCACCTGCAGGCCGGGATTGTCGCGCATCAGATAATAGGCGGTCCACAAGCCGGAGAAGCCGCCGCCCAGGATCGCCACATCGACGCTCACCTGGCCCTTGAGCGAGGCGCGGGGCGTCAGATCATCGTTGCAGGTCTCCAGCCAGAAGCTGGTGTCGCGATAGGCCTGCGTTTCCGCTACGGCCGTGAGAGGCTGCGGCCGCATGTTCATCGCGCTTCATCGAAGATGACATAGGCCTTGCGGGCCTTGGTCTCGATCGTCCAGACGCCGGCGGTGTTGGCCGGAAAATAGACCGCCTCGCCCGGGGCGATACGGATCGGCTCCCCCTCGTCCGGCTCGAACACGCAAGCGCCTTCGAGGAAGACGCAGAACTCGGCCGCCAGCACCTGCCGACGCCAGCGTCCCGGGCTGCACTCCCAGACGCCGGTGCGCGTGGAGGCGGCGGCCTGCGAGGCGAAGCCGCGCACGGCGATCTGCGAGACCGGATCGCCGATCGGAACCGGCGCGGGATTGGCCGGCGGCATGGCGGCGAAGAGCTCGGCCGGCGCGAATTTGATGATCATGGCCTAGTCCCCCGCAATATCGCTGCACAGAAGTTTGAGTTCGACGAACTCGTCGACGCCGTGGCGAGAACCTTCGCGGCCCAGGCCCGACTCCTTGACCCCGCCAAAGGGCGCGACCTCGGTGGAGATCAGGCCGGTGTTCAGCCCAACCATGCCGTATTCCAGCGCCTCGCCGACCCTCCATGACCGATCGAGGTCACGCGTGAAGAGGTAAGCCGCCAGGCCGGCGCTGGTGTCGTTGGCGATCGCGACGGCCTCGGCTTCGGTCTCGAACCGGATCAGGCCCGCGACTGGGCCGAAGGTCTCTTCCCTGGCCATGGCCATGTCGCCGGTGACGCCGGTCAGCACGGTTGGCGCGTAGAAGTAGCCCGCCCCCGGGAGCGCTTGGCCGCCGGTGCGGACGACCGCGCCGCCCGCGACGGCGTTCTCGACATGGCGACCGACCTTGGCGGCGGCGGCGGCGTTGATCAGCGGCCCCTGGTCGGTGGGGCCGGCCAGCCCGTCGCCCACGACCAGCTTTTCGACACGCGCGGTCAGCTTCCGCGCGAAGGCCTCGTAGACGCCGGCCTGCACCAGCAGGCGGTTGGCGCAGACGCAGGTCTGGCCGGTGTTGCGGTACTTCGAGGCCATCGCCCCCTCGACGGCCTTGTCCAGGTCGGCGTCGTCAAAGACGATGAACGGCGCATTGCCGCCCAGCTCCAGCGACACGCGCTTGACCGTGGCCATGCAGCGGGCGGCCAGCATCTTCCCGACCGGCGTCGACCCCGTGAAGGTGAACTTGCGCACCCGCGGATCGCCGGTCAGCACCTCGCCGATCGGCGCGGCCTGCCCCGTCACGACGTTGAACACGCCCGGCGGCACGCCCGCCTCCTCGCCCAAGGCCGCCAGGGCCAGGGCGGAGAACGGGGTCAGCTCGGACGGCTTGAGCACCACGGTGCAGCCCACGGCCAGGGCGGGCGCGACCTTGCGGGTGATCATCGCCGCCGGAAAGTTCCATGGCGTCACCGCCGCCACCACGCCGATCGGCTGCTTCAGCACCAGCAGGCGCTTGCCGGCGTCATGCCCTGGGATAACGTCGCCATAGACGCGCTTGGCCTCCTCGGAAAACCATTCGAGGAAGCTGGCCGCATAGGCCACCTCACCGCGCGCCTCGGCCAGGGGCTTGCCCTGCTCGGCGGTCATCAGCCGGGCCAGATCCTCCACATTCTCCAGGATCAGGTCGCGCCAGCGCCGCAGGATGGCGCCCCGCGCCTTAGCGCTCAGCTTGCGCCAAGGCCCGAAGGCGGCTTGGGCCGCGGTCACCGCCCGGGTCGCGGTCTCCGCGCCAAGGTCGGGCACGCCGCCAAGACGTTGACCCGTGGCGGGCGATGTCACGACGATCTCTTCAGGGCCGTCGATCCATTGGCCGTCGACATAGGCGGCCTGGCGCAGCAGGTCGGGCCGTCTCAGCGCCAGGATCGGAAGGTGGGTCGCGCCGTCCATCAGGCGAGGTCCAGGCGCAGGCTGTGCTCGAGGATGTCGAGACCCTCGTCCAATTGCTCAAGGGGGATGGTCAACGGCGCCAGCACTCGGATCGTTTCGCCGCCGACCCCGCAGGTCAGCAGGATCAAGCCGCGCTCCAGGGCTCGCCCCGCCACGGCCCTGGCGCCAGCGCCGTCGGGCCGTCCGTCGGCGGTGACGATGTCGAAGCCGATCATCGCGCCCGGGCCGCGCAGACCACGGGTCGGGATCAGGTCGTTGCGGCCCGCGAAGCCCGCGATGCGCTCACGCAGCCGTGCGCCTATGACGTCGGCGCGCGCGCACAACGCCTCGTCCTCCATCACGTCGAGCACCGCCAGGGCCGCGGCGCAGGCGACCGGGGAACCGCCATAGGTGCCGCCCAGGCCACCGGGTTCGACACCGTCCATCAGCGCCGCCCGTCCGATGACGCCGGACAGGGGAAAGCCGCCCGCCAGCGACTTGGCCACGGTGATGAGGTCGGGCCGCACGCTCCAGTGCTCGGCGCCGAACATCTTGCCCGTACGGCCGAAGCCAGTCTGCACCTCGTCGGCGATCAGCAGGATGCCGTGCGCGTCGCAGATCGCCCGCAGCGCGGTCATCAGAGCGTCGGGCGCGGGGTGGAAACCGCCCTCGCCCTGCACGGGCTCGATGATGATCGCCGCCACGGAACTGGGATGCAGGTCGGCGGCGAACAGGAAGTCGAGGGCCTTCAGGCTATCCTCGACGTCGACGCCGTGCGCCGCGATCGGAAACGGCGCATGGAAGATATTGGCCGGCGCGCCCCCGAACATGCGCTTGTAGGGCGCGACCTTGCCGGTCAGGGCCGAGGACAGGGTCGTGCGGCCGTGGAACGCGCCAGTGAAGGCGATCACCCCAGGCCGGCCGGTCACCGCGCGAGCGATCTTGACCGCGTTCTCGACCGCCTCGGCGCCGCTGGTGAAAAAGATCGTCTTGGCCGGCCCGTCGATCGGGGCCAAGGCGTTCAGGCGCTCGGCCAACGCCACGTAGGGTTCGTAGGCCAGCACTTGGAAAGCCGTGTGGGAAAAACGCTCCAGCTGGTTCTGGACCGCCGCCATCACCCGAGGGTGACGATGACCGACGTTGAGGACGGCGATGCCGCCCGCGAAATCGACGTAGCGACGCCCCTCCACGTCCCAGATCTCGGCATTGAGCGCTCTATCCGCATAGATGGCCGTCGAGCTGGCCACGCCCGAGGACACCGCCGCGCGGCGACGCTCCAGAAGGGATTCGTTGGAGACGGGAGCGGTCGCGAAGGCGGACAAGGCAACTCTCTCAGGAAACAAAACACCTGAGATGATGCTCGGCCACAACCGGCGCGATGCGGAGATGACAACTCCGCTGCGAGTGGTGACGAAACGTCACCGACGTGGGCTACCAGCGCGCCGCTTCCCCGGCGGCCTCGCGCACCAGCCATCGCCGGAAGGCCAGCAGCGCCGGGGTGCGCCAGCGGTCCCGACGGGCCGAAAACACATAGCGCCCCATCACGATCGGCTGCGCGCCGATCAGCGCGCCAACATCCACCAATCGGCCAGCCTTGAAATCCTCGCCGACCAGGAAGGCGTTGGCCAGGGCCAGGCCCTCCCCGCGACGGGCGGCGTCGACGGCCAGGTGGGCATGCCAGAGCCTGTGCCCGGGCAGATCCGGCTCCGGGGTCACGCCGTTGGCCTCGAACCAGGCGGTCCATTGCCGGGCGTTTTCCTCGTGCAGCAACGGCCCCTTCAAGAGATCCGCCGCGGTCGAGGGCTGGCCCAGGGCGTCCAGGCGCGCCGGGCTGGCGACGGCCAGAACCGGCGGGCGAGCCAGTTGCACCGTTTCGATCTCTCCGGCGGGCGGCTTGTCCGGCGCGGCGTCGATCACGTAGCGGATGTCGCCGTCCATATCGCGGCGGGTGAAGTCCGGGGCGGTGTCCGACGGACGCAGCACCAGTTGGATCTCGGGATGGGATTGGCGAAAGTCGGCCAGGCGCGCCAACAGCCAGTTGGAGGCCAGGCCGGGGATGCAGGAAATCTGCAACGTGCGCTCGTCCGAGCCATGCAGGAGATCGGCGGACGCCGCGGCGATTTCGTTGAGGGCGGAAGTTATGCGGGCGTGAAACTTGGCGCCCTCCGGCGTCAGCTTGCCGCCGTTGGCCCCGCGCTCGACCAGCGGGACGCCGGCCCAGACCTCCAGACCGCGAAGGTGCCGACTGACCGCGGCGTGGTCCAGCTCCAGCACGGCCGCGGCCTTACGGATGCCGCCAAATTCGCCGACGGCCGCGAACGCACGCAAGGCCGTGAAAGGCGGCGTCGAGCGGCGGTTCCAAAAGACCAAGCGGGGATCTTCGGGGGACGTTGCACGCGGCGACATTCGGAACTCCAATACCGCCGTCAGGCTAGGGCAAGCGCCGCGTCATGTCATCTTGAGCGTCCGCGTCGAGCTGAACGTTCCCGAAACCGGTCCCGTGGGCGTCGCCTCCAAAGGGCGTTTGGACCGTAGGCGCGCGAGACCGATGATGTTCTTGCGCTTTCCAAAGACCGGAGCGCTGGTCAATCCGCCGCTGCGTTGGGCGTGGTGCTTTCCTCGACCCTTTCAGTTTCACGCAGCGGAGCGATCGGCTTGAACGGCTCGGCCCGCTCGTCCCCGGATTCGGCGGCTAGGACCTTGTCGCCGCTCTGGGCGCTTCACTCGGCAATTGGTTCGCGGGCATCGTGATCGTGAAGGCTGAAAGGCCGTCACGTCGCTCGTAGGTCGCTCGCCCTCCATGGGCCTCGGCGATGCCGCGCACCACGGCCAGGCCCAGACCCGATCCGCTCTTGAGATCGACGTCGTCTCCGCGCCGGAAAGGCTCGAACGCGCGCTTCGAGAGGCCTTCCGGCATTCCGGGGCCCCTGTCGATGACGCTGATCAGGACCTCAGTGTCCGACACGTGCGTCGCGATTTCCAGGACACAGGGCTCCGCATACTTCAACGCATTGTCGACGAGGGCCAGCACTGCCTGCCGCAAGCGGACGGGATCGGCCACGCACCGGCCGCTCGTAAGGACCATGCGCAGGCCAAAGCCCGCCCTGTCCAGATCACGCTCGACGAGCCGCGCCAGACCTTCCAGTTCCGAGGCCAGGTCGATCTCGACCAGCCGCAGATGCAGGCGGCCGCTGTCCAGCAGGCTGACGACCCGCAGATCCTCGACCAGCCGCGCCAGGGCGTCGGCCTGTTGATGCAGCGATTGGAGAAGCCCCGGTTCGGGCTGGAACACCCCTTCGGCGAGCCCCTGAAGCCGGCCCTTGAGGATCGTGACCGGCGTCCGCAATTCGTGGGCGATCAGGCTGTTCCAGGTGACGATGTCATCGACGGCCTTCTCAAGCCGATCAGCCATGGCGTTGAAGTCGGCGATCATCTGGCTGGCTTCGGTCGGGGCCGGGGCGGTCAAGTTCGCCCGCGCCGCCAGGTCTCCCCCGGCGATCTGGCGAGCGGCCTGCGCCAGCGCCTCGAGCGGTTCGACCATCCGTCGAGCGACCCGCGTCGCGACGACGCTGGCGGCGATGCTGCCCAGCACGATGCAGACCGAGTACATCGCCCACTCCACAGGGCCGGGCAGGATCGCGTCCTCGGCCGACAGCAGCTTGGGCGCGAACTCGAAGAGCAGACCGTAGGCGAAGGCGATGAAGATCAGACTGAGGATCAAGGTCGCCAGGGTGATGCCGACGACGGCGAGGTTCAGGCGCTGCGAAAGGCTCTGGGCTTTCATTGGTCCCCCAGCAGGCGATAGCCGAGGCCTCGGACATTGCCGAGCATGCCGGGCGCGCCCGCCACCTCGAGCTTCTTACGCAGCTTGCTCAGATGGCTGTCGACCGTCCGTTCCAGCGCGTCGCCGCCGGAGAGGCAGGCGTCCAGCAGCTCGGCCCGCGTGTAGAGGCGCATCGGCGCCTGGGCCATGTGGAGGAGCAGTCTGAACTCGGTCAGGGTCAGGGTCAGCCGGCGCGGCCCCTCCGGTGTATTCACCGTCGCGATGTGGTTGACGGGATCGACGTCAAGCGGTCCTGAGCGCGCCACCGACGCCGCGTCCCTTCCTGTGGCGCGACGCAACACGGCCTTGGCGCGGGCGGCGACCTCCAGCGGGTTGAAGGGCTTGACGACATAGTCGTCCGCGCCGATCCGCAACGCTTGCAGCTTGTCCAGGTCCTGGTCCAAGGCCGTCAGCATGATGACGGGCGTCGCACCGCGCCTGCGCAGTTGCGCCAGGACCTCCCAGCCATCCAGCTTGGGCAGACCCACGTCCAGCAAGACGATATCGGGCCGAAGCGCCTGATGCAGCTCGACCGCGGTCTGACCATCCCGCGCCGTGACGGTCCTGAACCCCTCGCGTTCAAGATAGCCCACGAGGATTTCCGCGATCTCGGACTCGTCCTCGACGATCAGAACTAAGGCGTTCACGGGATCTCCAATGCGGCCGCGACCGGATCGCCAAGGCAATAATCATCCTTCCGCGGGCGACGCCAGGGCCCTCCACGAAGTCGCAACATTCGCTCCACGATCGCGCAACCGCGCTCGGGCATAGCCGCCCAGCGCCCCAAAAGGCGCGACTTTGGGAGCTTGATTTTCATGGACCGCCACCGTCGTCGCATCGCCGCGGCTCTCCTGCTGGGGAGCACGATGCTGGCCGCTTGCCGTCATCCCGAGGTCGCCGCCGCCCCGCCGCCGCCCGAGGTTGCGGTGGCGACCGCCGAGGCGGCCACGGTCACGCCCGTGGATGAGCTGCCAGCGCGCGTCGTGGCGTTCCGAACCGCCGAGATCCGCCCCCAGGTGTCGGGCGTCATAACCCGCCGGCTCTTCACCCAGGGGGGTGATGTCACGGCCGGCCAGCCGCTGTTCCAGATCGATCCCACGCCCTATCGGGCCGAAGCCGCCGGAGCCCAGGCGGCGCTTTCGCGCGCGATCGCCGTCGCCGAACGCGCCAGGGCCCAGGTGACGCGCCTGGCCCCGCTGGTAGAGGCCGACGCCATCAGCCGCCAGAGCTATGATGACGCGGTCTCGGCCAAGGCGCAGGCGGAGGCGGATCTGGCCGAAGCGCGCGCGACCCTGCGCCGCCGTGGGATCGAGCTGAGTTTCGCGACGGTCACGGCGCCGATCTCCGGCCGGATCGGCGAGGCCCAGGTCACGGAGGGGGCCCTGGTCGCCGTCGGCGGCGTGGGTCCGATGGCGACCATCCAGCAGATCGACCGAGTGTATATCGACGTCCGTCAGCCGACCGCGCGCCTTGAAGCCTTGCGCGCCATGGCGGGCGGCGGCGCCGGCCGCGAGGTCGAGATCCTGACGCCGTCCGGCGCGCCCTATCCCCGCAAAGGGAAGATCTTGTTCTCGGGCGTGGCGGTCGATCCCGCGACGGGCGACGCGGTCGCGCGCGTCGAGATCGACAATCCTGACCGCGCGCTTCTGCCCGGCATGTTCGTCCGCGCCCGCCTGCCGCGCGCCCCGATCCATAGCGCGGTCATGACCCCTCAGCAGGCCGTGCTGCGCGACAGCGGCGGCAAACCGATCGTCAGCCTGGTGAACGCCAAGGGCGTGGTCGAGACCCGCGCCGTCGAGGTCGGCGACGTGGTGGACGGCCGCTACGTGGTGACTCGCGGCTTGAAGGTCGGCGAGCGCGTCATCGTCGAGGGCCAGGACCGCGTCAGGGCCGGCGCCGGGGTCAAAACCGTTCCGTTCCAGATGGGAGCGCGCTAGTCGGATGCCCAAGTTCTTCATCGAGCGACCGATCTTCGCCTGGGTCATCGCCATCGCCATCGTTCTGGCGGGCCTGATGGCCATCCCCCGCATGCCGGTGGCGCGCTATCCCGTCGTCGCCCCTCCCACGGTCAGCATCTACGCCAGCTATCCCGGCGCCACGCCGCAGGCCATGAACGACTCGGTCGTGAGCCTGATCGAGCGTGAGCTCTCAAGCGTCAAGAACCTGCTCTACTTCGAGTCCTCGACCGACACCTCGGGCTCGGCCACGATCACGGCGACCTTCAAGCCGGGCACGAATCCGGAGCTTGCCCAGGTCGACGTCCAGAACCGCCTGAAGACCATCGAGCCTCGCTTGCCCCAGACCGTGCGGCAGACCGGCGTCGGCGTCGAGAGCGCCGCGTCCAACTTCCTGCTGATGGTCAGCCTGCGGAGCGTCGACGGACGGGACGACGAAGTGGCGCTCAGCGACTACATGGTCCGCAACATCGCCGATGAGCTCAAACGCATTCCAGGCGTGGGGCGCGTGCAGATGTTCGGCTCCGAGCGCGCGATGCGGATCTGGGTCGATCCCAACAAGCTCACGGGCTTCAACCTGACGCTGAGCGACGTCACCGGAGCGATCGCGGCGCAGAACCAGCAGCTGGCCCCCGGCGCCCTGGGCGGCGAGCCCACGATCGAGGACCAGCGCGTGACCGTGCCGCTGACCGCCGACGGCCAATTGCGGACCGTCGAACAGTTCGCCGCCATTGTGCTGCGCGCCAACACCTCGGGCTCGCGCGTCACCTTGGGCGACGTCGCGCGCCTCGAACTGAACTCGGCCAATTTCAACTTCACGACCCGCGAGAACGGTCAGGCGGCGACGGCCCTGGGCGTCCAGCTGTCGCCCGGCGGCAACGCGGTGCGGACCGCCGCCGCGATCCAGACCCGTCTCGACGAGCTGCAAAAGGCCGCGCCGCCCGGGATGCAATTGGGCGTCCCGTTCAATACCGCGCCATTCGTCCGCGTCTCGATCGAGAAGGTCGTCCAGACCCTGGTCGAGGCCATGGCGCTGGTGTTCCTGGTGATGTTCCTGTTCCTGCAGAAGATCCGCTACACGCTGATCCCCGCCATCGTCGCGCCGATCGCCTTGATGGGCACGTTCACCGTGATGCTGGCCGCGGGCTTCTCGATCAACGTGCTGACCATGTTCGGCATGGTGCTGGCGATCGGCATCATCGTCGACGACGCCATTGTCGTGGTCGAGGCGGTGGAACGGATCATGGCGACCGAGGGGCTTTCTCCCAAGGACGCGACCCGCAAGGCCATGTCTGAGATGACCAGCGCGATCATCGGCATCACCGCCGTGCTGGCGGCGGTGTTCATTCCCATGGCCCTGGCGGATGGCTCGGTCGGCGCGATCTATCGCCAGTTCACCCTGTCCATGGCCGTCTCGATCCTGTTCTCGGCCTTCCTGGCCCTATCCTTGACGCCGGCCCTGTGCGCCACCTTGCTGAAGCCCATCGACGCCCACACGCCGAAAAAGGGCTTCTTCGCCTGGTTCGACCAGCGCTTCGACCGCCTCACCGAGGGCTACACCCGCCTGCTGGGCGCGGTGTTGCGACGCGGCGGTCGCGCCATGGCCGCCTTCGGCGTGGTCGTCGCGATCGTAGCGGCAGCGTTCATGCTCCTGCCCTCGGCCTTCCTTCCCGAGGAGGACCAGGGCTACTTCATGACCTCTTTCCAATTGCCCGCCGACGCCACGGCGCAGCGCACCAGCGAAGCGGTCTCGCGCTTCGAGCACTATGCGCGCACGCGCCCCGCCATCGATACCACCCAGGCGGTCACCGGCTTCAGCTTCGCCGGCCAGGGACCCAACGCCGCCATCATCTTCACGATGCTCAAGGACTGGAACAAGCGCGACGGCGCGACGAGCGCCAGCGAGGTCCAGGCCGCGACCGAGGCCATGGGAGCTCAGCGCGAGGGCGAGATCATGTCGGTGATGCCGCCTTCGATCGACGAGCTGGGCAATTCCTCGGGCTTCACCCTGGCGCTTCAGGACCACGCCAATCGCGGCCCGGAGGCCCTGATCGCGGCCCAGACGCGACTGCTGGAACTGGCCGCGCTGAGCAAGCAGGTGACGGGCGTCTATCCCGATGGCCTGCCCCCCGGCTCGACGGTGCGGCTGGATATCGACCGCCAGAAGGCCCAAGCCCTGGGCGTCTCCTTCGCGGCGATCGGCGACACCCTGTCGACCGCCCTGGGATCCAGCTACGTCAACGACTTCGTCAACGCCGGCCGCCTGCAGCAGGTGATCGTTCAGGCCGACGCGCCCTTCCGGATGCAGCTCGGCGACGTGCTGAAGCTCTACGTCCGCAACGAGACCGGAGGCATGGTCGCGCTCTCTGAAGTTGTCACGCCGGTCTGGACCCGGGCGCCGGCCCAGATGATGCGATTCAACGGCTATCCGTCGGTTCGCCTCACGGGGTCGGCCGCGCCCGGCGTTTCGAGCGGCCAGGCCATGGCCGAGATGGAGCGTCTGGCGGCGCAGCTTCCACAGGGTTACGCCGTCGCGTGGACCGGGCAGTCGCTGCAGGAAAAACTGGCGGGTGCCCAAGCCCCCGCGCTGCTCGCCTTGTCGATGCTGGTCGTCTTCCTGGTGCTGGCGGCGCTTTATGAGAGCTGGTCGATCCCGCTGTCGGTCATGCTGGCCATTCCGCTCGGCCTGATCGGCGCCTTGGCGGCGGTGCTACTACGAGGCCTGCCCAACGACGTCTTCTTCAAGGTCGGACTGATCACCATCATCGGCCTGTCGGCCAAGAACGCCATCCTGATCGTCGAATTCGCCAAGGCCAATCGAGCGAACGGCATGAGCCTGACGGAGGCGGCCCTACACGCGGCCAAGCTGCGCCTGCGCCCCATCCTGATGACGAGTCTGGCCTTCACGCTGGGGGTCGTCCCGCTGGTGATCGCGTCCGGCGCCAGCGCCGAGACCCATCACGCCATCGGCACCGGCGTGTTCGGCGGGATGATCACCGGCACCCTGCTCGCGATCATCCTGGTTCCCACCTTCTTCGTCCTGGTCGTCGGCGCGGCGGAGCGCCTGTTCAGACGGAACAAAGCCACGCCTGAGATGGAGGCCTGATTCATGCGTCGTCTGATCCTCTGCGGCGCCGCGCTGCTCGGCGCGTGTTCCGTCACGCCGCGTCTGGACCTTCCAGCGGCTCCAGTGGCGGCGGCCTATCCCGTCGTCGAAGGCGGCGTGGCGGCGGACATGCCCATGGCCAGGTCGCTTGCCTGGAAGCAGGTCTATACCGATCCCAGGCTGGCGGCTCTCATCGACCAGGCGCTGGACCAGAGCCGCGATCTTCGCGCCGCCCTGCTGAACGTCGAGGCCGCCCGCGCGGAGAACCGGATCGCGCGCGGCGCGCTGGGGCCAAGCCTCGACGCCAATCTTTCTCGGACCCAAGAGCGCTCGCTGGCCCAGGGGCGGTCCGAGACATACGCGGCCAATCTTGGGCTCACCGCCTTCGAACTGGACGTGTTCGGACGGCTCCGGGCGCAGTCCAGCGCGGCCTATGAGCGCTATCTGGCCAGCGAGACCGGCGCGCGCGCCGCCCGGATCGCGTTGATCTCGGCCGTCGCCACGGCCTATCTCGACGAGCGGCTCGCCGAGGAGCAGTTGGCGTTGAGCGAAGCGACGCTGTCGGACTGGCGGGCCTCTCTCGACATCGCCCAACGGCTCAAGGCGGCCTCGCAAGCCGGCGGCCTCGACATCGCCCAGGCGGAGGGCCTGGTTCGCCAGGCGGAGGCCGATCGCGAGGCGGGCCGGCGCGGGCTCGCCCAGGCGCGCAACGCCCTTGAGCTCATTGTCGGCGGGCCGGAACCAGCTTCGCTGCCTCCGCCGATCCCCCTCGCCGGTCAGCCGCTTCCGACGCAGCTTGAGCCGGGCTTGCCGGCCGAGCTGCTGACCCTGCGCCCCGACATCGCCCAGGCCGAGCATGTCCTGCGCGCCGCCAACGCCGACATCGGCGCCGCGCGCGCGGCCTTCCTGCCCAGGGTTACGCTTAGCGGCGCGATCGGCGGCGCCAGTCCGGACCTCGGCGCACTGTTCGACCGAGGCAGCAAAGCCTGGACGTTCATGCCGCAGATCACCCAACCGATCTTTCGGAGCGGCCAGTTGAGGGGCGCTCTGGCGCTAAGCGAGGCGCGCAAATCGCTCGCCGTCGCGGCCTACGAACGCCAGATCCAGATCGCCTTCCGCGAGGTCGCCGACGGCTTGGCCGCGCAGGCCACTTTCGCCAGCCAGATCCATGTTCAGGAAGGTGTGGCCGAGGCCGCGCGCCGGCGCTTCCGGCTATCGGATCTGCGTTACCGCGCCGGGCTCGACGGGCGGCTGGAACGCCTCGACGCGCAACGCGCCGACTACGCCGCCCGTCAGGTTCTGCTGTCGCTCAGGCGCGACCAACTGGCGGCCATGGTAGCGCTCTACGCCGCGCTCGGCGGCGGTCTGGAGGCGACGTCGTGATGGAGAAGCTGATATCGAAGGACGGAATTCAATGACGCCGCCCCCCTGCACGGACACTCCAAGCGATGCATTAGAGCGATGTGTCCACACCGCTCGGCCTTGAAGTGACGATCAATCGGCTTAGGCGTCGCCTTGGGACATGTCTCCATCGAAGACATTGGCCGGCAAGGGCAAGGCGGCGCCCATCACCGGTCCTGTCGCGTGGCGAATTTAGCCGCCAACCATCCGAAGGTGAGACCTTGGGCCAGGACCGAGAAGATCACGACCGCGAAGGTCGTCGATAGGATCAAGGACCGAGCCTCACCCGGCGGCAAGGTTAGCGCGAGCGCCAGGGACAAGGCGCCATGAAGTCCGCCCCACCCCAGCAGCAGACTGGCGCCGCGTTGCTGTTCCCGGCGGCGGAAGAAGGCGCCCCAGGGCGCGACGACGATCAATCGCGCCAGGATCACCAGCAGGATGGCCACCAGCCAGAGGCCCGCCATCCTCGAATCGAACGGCACCACCACCAATTCCAGGCCCAGCAGAAGGAAGAGCAAGGCGTTGAGGATTTCGTCGACCAGGGTCCAAAAGCCGTGCACGTGCCTCTGGGTCATGTCGCTCATGGCCGTGCGCATGCCCAGATTGCCGACCATCAGGCCCGCGACGACCACCGCGATCGGACCGCTCACGTGCAGCGCGTCGGCCAGGGCGTAGACGCCAACCGCCAGCGCGATGGAGAGCCCGACCTCGACCGCGTAGTCGTCGATGGCCCTCATGCCGGCGATGACCAAGAGCGAAGCGGCCAACCCTAGGGCCAGGCCGCCGATCGCCTCGACGGCGACCTGACCGATGGCCTGCAGTGGGTGGAGCTCTCCCCCTCCACTGGCGATCGCGACCGCGGCGGTAAACACCACGATGCCGATCCCGTCATTGAACAAGGCCTCGCCCTGCAGCACCGCCTCCAGGGTCTTTGACAGACTGCCCTGTCGCACCGCCGCCAGCACGGCGATCGGATCGGTCGGGCTAATGAGGGCGCCGAACACGAACGCCCAAGGCAAAGTCAGCGGCAAGTCGAGCAGACGCGCGGTCAGCCAGAGGCCGCCGCCGACGATCAAGGTCGAGGCCAGCACGCCGACGGTGGCCAGGCTGCCGATGGCCAGCAGTCGCTTGCGAAGCTCGGCGAGACTGACCTGCATGGCGCCGGCGAACAGCAGGAAGGCCAGCATGTAGCCCAGCACGGTCTTGGGAAAATCCACCCCCGCGATCGCGCTAACGAGCTGCCCCGCGGCGTTGGGGCCGGGAAGCCAGGCCCGCGCGGCGAGCAATAGGCCCGCGCCGGCAAGACCGGCCAGGACCATCGCCGTGGCGGTCGGCAAGTGGAAGAACCGGACGTTCAACCAGCCAACCAGCCCCACCAGGGCCAGGAAAATCGCGGCAAGATCGAAGGCGGTCATGGGGACCTCGTAAAGTCTACGGCCTCGAGGAGAATGGTCGGAGCGGCGCGTTGGGTCTTATCGAAGGTCCAGTTGCCCGTCGTCCGCCAGGGTTGCGGCGTGACGTTCGCTTTCGGGCGCATCGGACTTGGAAACTCGCAGGATCAGCATGCCGAGCAAAGCCGAGGCCAGGGAGCCGGCCAGCACGCCGATCTTCGTCTCATCGACCAGATGGTCTTGCCGAAAGGCCAGGTTGCCGATGAACAGGCTCATGGTGAAGCCTATGCCGCAAAGCACAGCCACGCCGTAGAGCTGGCCGGTCGAGGCGTATTTGGGCATGTCGGCCCAGCCCAGCCGCACGATCGTCCAGGCGGTGAGGAACACGCCCAGTTGCTTGCCGACGAAGAGACCCAAGGCCACCCCGAGCGGAACCGGGTCCAGCAGATTGGCCAGGCTGACGCCCGTGAAGGACAGGCCCGCATTGGCGAAACCAAACAGTGGGACGATCACGAACGCCACCGGCTTGTGGAGGGCGTGCTCGAGCCGATGCAAGGGTGAGGTCACGTCGTCGGGACAGGCCGGGCTCCTGCGCAGCGGGATGACCATGGCCAGCGCCACCCCGGCGAGGGTCGCGTGCACGCCCGACTCCAAAACGAAGAACCATAGAAGAAGCCCGCCCAGCAGATAGGGCCAAAGCGCCTTCACACCGAGACGGTTGAGGAGGATCAGAACCGCCAGGATGCCGGCCGACACCGCCAAGGCGCCCAGGTGAAGCTGGGCGGTGTAAAAGATGGCGATAATCACAATGGCGGCCAGGTCGTCCATGATGGCGATGGCGGTCAGGAAGATCTTCAGCGAGGTCGGCACGCGGGGACCTAGCAAGGCCAGAACGCCGAGCGCGAAGGCGATGTCGGTCGCCGAGGGAATGGCCCAGCCCGACCGGGTATCGGGATTGGCGGCGTTGAACACCAGATAGATCAGGGCCGGCGCGGCGACCCCGCCAAGAGCGGCCAGCCCCGGCAGGATGATGCGCGACGGTCGCGAGAGCTGTCCGTCGAGGACCTCGCGCTTGATCTCCAATCCGACCAGCAGGAAGAAGACGGCCATCAGGCCGTCATTGATCCAATGCAGCACGCTCTCGTCGAGCGACACCGGGCCCAATGAAAAGCCCAGGTGATGGCCCAGCACCGAGAAATAGGCGTCGGCCAGGGGCGTATTGGCGACAATGAGCGCCAGCGCGGCGGCCGCCATCAAGACATAGCCGCCCGACGCCTCGTGCTGGAGAAAAGCGCGCAGCGCCGACATGGGGCGAGCCCGGTCCGTCTGGAAAGGGGTCATGGCGTCAGGCCTCCGAAATAGGAAACGAGGGCGCAAGGCGGCCATCCGTCATTCGGCTTCTAAGGGCCAAGAGGTGCTTCAAGATGGATCGTGCAAGGGTCAGGTGTTCTGCCACGGCGGCCTCCAGACTGGATCGAGCTGTCGTGGCGTCAGGTTATCGACGGACGCCGGACCGTATTCGCCCGAAGGCGCGGCCTGGCCGCAACCGCAGCCTGATATCTGGCCGGAAACTTGTCGCAACCTCCGCCAAGGTCAAGCAAAACCGGCTTCGGGTGGTTCGTTTTGCCTGCGCCGGCCACTTTGCGCACCCCCGCCAAAAGCACTTACATCGTGTCGCGATCTTTTTTGGCGCCGCTTGGCGGTCTCACGCATTGTCTGTGGTGCGCGGCCGCTCAACGTCGCTCGCGCCCTTTGCCGCGTCCTAGATTCCAGTCGGAACGTCCCATGACGAACACCTCCAAGACCTTGGTCCAAGGCCACGCCTGGTTCGCACGCACCGTGGGCGTCATCCTGGTGTTGATCGGCGCGATCTTGTCGGCGGGCGGCCTTTGGCTCGCGCTCGTGCGGGGATCGCCCTACTATCTGCTGGCCGGACTGGGCTTGGTCGGCTCCGGCGCGCTGATGGTCCGCCGGCGCGTCCGGGGCGCCTGGCTCTATGCCGGGGTCTTCGCCGCGACCCTGGTCTGGGCGCTCTGGGAATCGGGACTCAACGGGTGGGCGCTGACCCCAAGGCTTGTGGGGCCCTTCATTCTGCTGCTGCTGGTCATGGCCAGCGTGCCCAACCTGACGCGGGACCGCACGCCCCGGCAGGTGAGTCTGGGGGTTGCGGTCGGGGCCAGCGCGCTAATGGCCGTGCTGGTGATCGCCGTGCTCCTGGCGGGGCGTCCCCCCGCCCCTGGAACGCCGACGCTCGGTCCAGGCCCGCTGGCGGCGGGATCGGCCGGCGCCGACTGGCCCGCCTATGGCGGTACTTACGGCGCCCAACGCTACTCGACCCTCTCCCAGATCACGCCGGCCAATGTCGACAAGCTCGAGCGCGCCTGGCTGATCCACACGGGCGACCTACCAGCCTCCGCCCAGGCGCGGTCGCAATACGGCGCGGAGACCACGCCGTTGAAGGTGGGCGACAGCCTCTATCTCTGCACGCCAAAAAACATCCTGATGTCCCTCGACGCGGCCACCGGCAGGACGCGCTGGCGCTTCGACCCCAAGGTCGCCGACATCCACATCCCCTATACCGCCGCCTGCCGCGGGGTGGCCTACTACGCCGTGCCCGGCGCCAAGTCCGGCGAGGTCTGCGCCACCCGGATCATCGAAGGCGCCTTGGATGCGCGGTTGATCGCGGTCGACGCGGCCACCGGCCGCCCCTGCCCCGACTTCGGGGTTCGGCGGCCAGGTCGATACGACCCAAGGGATCGGCCAGCACGTGCCGGGCATGTTCTCCATCACCTCGGCGCCCACCATCGTGCGTGGCGTGGTGGTCACGGGCCATCAGGTGCTCGATGGGCAAAAGCGCGACGCGCCATCCGGTGTGATCCAGGGCTATGACGCCGTCACCGGCAAGCTGGCCTGGGCCTGGGACATGGTGCGGCCCGAGCGGACCGGCGCGCCGCCTCCCGGCGAGACCTACACCCGCGGAACCCCCAACATGTGGACGACGGCGACCGCCGACGAGGCCCTTGGCCTGGTCTATCTGCCGCTCGGCAATTCGGCGGTGGACTATTGGAGCGGGCTGCGCACCTCACGCGAAAAGGCCCATTCCACCTCGCTTGTGGCCCTGGACGCGGCGACTGGACGCAAGGTCTGGTCGTTCCAAGCCGTGCGCAACGACGTCTGGGACTATGACCTTGGATCGCAAGCCACCCTGGTGGACTTCCCAACCCGGCAGGGCTCGGTTCCGGCCCTGATCCTCCCCAGCAAACAGGGCGACATCTATGTCCTGAACCGTCGCACCGGCGCGCCCCTGACAGGCGTAACCGAGCGACGCGTGCCCACGGGCGGCGTCGAGCCTCAGGAGCGCTCGGCCACCCAACCGTTTTCGCTCTATCACACCCTGCGCAAGCCCGACCTGACCGAACGGTCGATGTGGGGCATGTCGCCGATCGACCAGATGATCTGCCGGATCCAGTTCCGGTTGGCCACGTACAAGGGCTTCTACACCCCGCCCGAGACCAAGAGCCGCTACGTCGAATATCCTGGCTACAACGGAGGCTCGGACTGGGGCGGCGTCGCCGTCGATCCCGTTCACGGCGTCATCGTCGCCAACTACAACGACATGCCCAACTACAATCGTCTGGTGCCGCGCGCCGAAGCCGACAAAAAGGGCTGGGCGCCGCGCGGCCAGGAACGCGGCGGCTCGATGAAGAAGGGCGCCGAGGGCGCGGGCGATCCGCAGGCCGGCACGCCCTACGCCATCGACGTCAACGCCGGCTGGCGCCTGCCGCTCACGGGCCTTTTGTGCAAGCAACCGCCCTATGGCGGCCTGCGGGCCATCGACCTGCTCAGCGGCAAGACTCTATGGGATCGTCCTCTGGGCACGGCGCGCACCAACGGTCCATTCGGCATCCCCTCGCACCTGCCCTTGACCATCGGCACACCCAACAATGGCGGTTCGGTCGTCACGGCCGGCGGAGTGATCTTCATCGCCGCGACCACCGACAATCTCATTCGGGCGGTCGACCTGAAGACCGGCCGCACCCTGTGGCAGGACGTGTTGCCAGCCGGCGGCCAGGCCACGCCGATGACCTATGAGGTCGGCGGCAAGCAATATCTGGTGATCATGGCCGGCGGCCACCACTTCATGGAAACCCCGATCGGCGACGCCCTGGTCGCCTACGCCCTGCCCGGCCCGGCGTCGTCGAGCGCGAAAGGCGCCAACCCATGACCCGCAAAGCTGGCCTGGCCCTCTTGCTTGTTCTGCCGCTCTTGGCGAGCGGAGCCCGCGCCCAGAGCGCGCCTTTCGAGCAACAGGGCGGCGCAGCTCTGGCTGGCGCGGCGCCCCTGGGCCTGACCGGCGTCCAGGCCCTCATTGGTCAAGAGCTGCCATCGCTGGCGCGCGCGCCTCTGGTCTGTGGCGCGCCACGGCCCGATGGCGCCAAGGCCTGCCGCGTGGCGCGTCGCTACGGCCAATATGTGATCGACGACCCAGCGCCGCTCACGGTCAAGGTGCGGCTAGCCCGACTCACTCTTATCATCCGTAGACAGATCGTCGAGGCGGTCGCGTTCGAAACCTCGCCTGACAATTTCCATGCGGTGACGCACCTGCTCACGACGCGGCTTGGCGCGCCGGCGCGGACAAAAAGCGCTCGGGTGCGCCTTTCGGCCAGTTTCCAGCCGCGCGTGACCATGACCTGGCGGGCCAATGGCGTGGTGGTCAGCCTGACCGACCCCACGCCGCATCAGACCCTGTCGGCCCTTCGATCATCCTGGCCAGGATCGCCGCGGGCGCAGGCGCGGGCCTCTTGCTGGGCCTGGCGTCCGCCGCCAGCGCCGCAGGCGACGACCAGACACTCAGGACCGGCGCGCAGGTCAGCCGCGACAGCCGGCGGCGCGGTTTGTGAACAGGCCACGGATTCATCTTAGGTCCGCCCCAAGGGTTCGCGAACACGAAAACATCGTGTAGCGATATTTTTGTCCCAAATCTTCAGATCACGTTAACTAGGCTGCCGGCGACATGGGCCACACCTTCTTGCCCAGTTCAGGGACCGCCGCCCGGCGGACTGCCCATGATTTTGTCGTCGCGCTTGCGCCTTGCGCTGATCAAGCTCCTGGCCGCCATGGTCGTGATGGTCTGCGCCCCAGCCCAAGCGATGGCCGACAGCCCGGTCGAGCAACGCTTCGCGGCGATCGTCATCGATGCGCAGACCGGCGAGACGCTTTATGCCCGCCACGCCGACGCGCGACGCTACCCAGCCTCGCTGACGAAGGTGATGACGCTCTATCTGGCGTTCGACGCTCTGGACGCCGGTCGCGTCAAATCGGCCGATCCGGTGGTCATTTCGCGGCGCGCCGCCGCCCGCCCCCCTTCGCGGCTTGGCCTGCGGGCCGGAGAGCGCCTGAGCATGCGGGAGGCCATGGACGTGCTGGTCGTCAAGTCAGCCAATGATGTCGCCACGGCCCTGGCCGAGCATTTGGCCGGCAACGAGGCCGCCTTCGCGCGCGCGATGACCGCCAAGGCCAAAAGCCTTGGCCTGGAGCATACCCAATTTCTCAACGCCTCGGGCTTGCCCCAAGCGGGCCATTTCAGCACCGCGCGGGATCTGGCGCTGCTGGGCCGGGCTTTTCTGCGCGACCATCCCGACGACTACGCCATTTTCGACCAGGAGCAGACGGTGTTCCGCGGACGGCTGATCCAGGGGCACAATCGCCTGCTGTCCCGCCCGGGCATCGACGGCTTCAAGACCGGCTTCGTCAACGCCTCCGGCTACAATCTGCTGACCTCTGGCGTGCGCGACGGTCGGCGGGTGATCGCCGTGGTGCTGGGCGGTCGCTCGGCGCGGTCGCGCGACGCGTTCATGGCCAAACTGGTCCAGGCCAGCTTTTCCAGCCTCGCGATCCGCTCGGCCGGCTTCGAGCTGACGGTCGCGGACCTGATGGCCCAACCCGCCGCGCCTCTTTCGTATGCCTCGGTCGCTTCGGACGAGGTCGCCTCGCGGCCCGTCATCCAGGCGGCCCTGACCCAGGCCGAACCGACGACGGCCCAGGGCGACGCCTCGCCAGCGGCCTCGCCGCCGTCTCGCCTTTGGGTGCAGGTTGGCGCGTTCCGCTCCAAGGCGCGCGGCCAGGCGCGCCTGGCCGATGTCGTCAAACGTCATCCCCGCCGTTTCGGGGAGCGGTCGCGGGACGTAGCCCGGATCGGCGGCCTCTTCGCGGCGCGCTTTGCGGCCCGCACCGCCGAGGGGGCCGACGCGGCCTGCGCCCTCCTGGCCGCCGAGGGCGAGGATTGCCTGGTGCTGACGGAATGAGCCCGTCTGATGCATCGTCCTCAAGGTTCGCGCGCTTGAACCGCGAACCTTGGCGCGCTGGAGGCAGCCTGGTGCGGCCCTGGCGAGGATGACATGACCCAGATCGTCACCGATGCGACCGACAGCCATGCCGCGCCGTCGGCCGAACGCTTCTGGCCCCTGGCCTTGGGCGCCATCGGGGTCGTCTTCGGCGACATTGGAACAAGCCCGCTTTACGCGATGCGCGAAGCCCTGGCCCATTCGCGTTCGGGCGGGACCGCGCCCCTGGCGGTGCTGGGCGTGGTGTCCTTGGTGACCTGGGCGCTCATCCTGGTGGTGACGCTCAAATATGTCGTCTTCCTGATGCGCGCCGACAACAAGGGCGAAGGCGGCACCTTGGCCCTGATGGCCCTGGCCCAGCGCGCCTTGGCCAAGACCCCGGGACGGCGGCGCTCGTTCGCGGTCTTGGTCCTGGGCATCCTGGGCGCGGCCTTTTTCTACGCCGACGGCATCATCACGCCCGCCGTGTCGGTGCTCGGCGCGATGGAAGGTTTGCGGGAGGTCCCCAAGTTCGGACGTACCTTGTCATTCCTGATCATGCCCTTGACGATTGGCGTCCTGGTCAGTCTGTTCATGGTCCAGTCGCGCGGCACCGCCAGCGTCGCCCGGCTATTTGGGCCCGTCACCGCGCTTTGGTTCCTGACCTTGGCCGGGCTTGGCCTGCTCCACATCCGGGACGACCCGGGCATTCTGCGCGGCCTGTCACCCCACTACGGCGCGCTGTTCCTGCTCGACAACGGCCTGCTTGGCTTTGCTATTCTCGGCAGCGTCTTCCTGGCCGTGACCGGAGCCGAGGCGCTCTACGCCGACATGGGGCATTTTGGCAAAACGCCGATCCGGATCGCCTGGCTGGCCTTCGTCCTGCCCTGCCTACTGCTCAACTATCTTGGCCAGGGCGCCTTCGTGCTGAGCCACCCGGAGGCGCGCACCAACCCGTTCTTCCAGATGATCCCGCACGCGGTCTATTGGCCCGTCTGGCTGCTGTCGATCGCCGCGACGGTGATCGCCAGCCAGGCGGTGATCACCGGGGCGTTCTCGATGACCCAACAGGCGGTTCAGCTGGGTCTGTTGCCCCGTATCGTCATCCGGCGCACCAGCGAGACCCAGGCGGGGCAGATCTTCGTGCCGGGCGTCAACACCCTGCTGCTGATCGGGGTGCTGATGTTGCTGGTGATGTTCAAGACCTCATCGAACCTGGCGGCGGCCTACGGCATCGCCGTGACCGGGGCGATGCTGGTCGACAGTCTGCTGTTCTTCGTCATCATCCGGCGGCTGTGGGACCGCCCGCTCTGGAACGCCGTCGCCGCCTTGGTGGTGTTTGGCGGGCTGGACGTAGTGTTCGTCGGCGCCAATCTGCTGAAGATCCCGCAAGGGGCTTGGTTGCCGTTGCTGCTGGCCGGCGGCCTGGTGACGGCGATGCTGACCTGGGCGCGCGGCGCGCGACGCCTGGCGCTGCGCGCCCAGCAGGAAACCCTCCCCCTGACCGCGCTGGCCAAGAGCCTCGCGGCCAAGCCGCCGCACCGCACCGCCGGCACCGCGATCTTCCTGACCTCCGAGCCCGACCAAGCGCCCTTGGCGCTGTTGCACAACCTCAAGCACAACAGAGTGCTGCACGCCCAGAATGTCATCCTGACGGTGCGCACGGCCGCCGTGCCACGGGTCGATGACGCCGCGCGCCTGCGTCTTGAGCCCGTCAATGACGACTTCAAGAGGCTCATCGTCACCTACGGTTTCATGGAGAGCCCCAACCTCCCCCAAGCGCTCAACCAAAGCCGCCGATTGGGTTTGAAGTTCGACATCATGGAAACGAGTTTCTTCCTGGGCCGGCGCACCATCATCCCCTCGCCCAAGGGCATGCCCATCTGGCAGGATAAGCTCTTCGCGTTCATGATGGGCGTGGCCGCCAATCCCACCAGCTTCTTTCGGATCCCGCCGGGCCGCGTCGTTGAGATGGGAACCCAGACCACCGTCTAGGCCACACCGTGCTTTTGAGCTGGGGCCGGGAAATATATCGCTCCACGATCATTGAGCCAGGGCGCGCGGTCCGCGCCAGTCCTGGAGGACGCGATGAGCTATCTGCGTTTCGCGGCGATGGTCGCGACCTCGACCGTGCTGATGTACGGCCTGATGTATCTGAACACCTATAGTCTCGATCACGTCGCCTTCAGCCAGACCCGGGCCTGGATGGCTGTGGTGATGGGCGCGGCCATGGCGATCGTCATGCTGCTGTTCATGCGCAAGATGTATTCCAACCGGCGCCTGAACGCGGCCATATCCGCGATCCCCGCGTGCGCCAACTGGCCGATGGGATCCTCACCGCCCAAGTGCGCGAGATCGGGCGGATGAAGGCGTTGGTCAGAGATCCGCAGAGCCATCCGACGCCAAGGGGCGCGCCGGATCTGCCCCCGCCTCCAGCCCGGTGAGCCCACGCTCGTACGGGGCGAGCTCGGGGTGACCCGGCGGCCGTGGCGGCAGCGTTCCGGCGACGCGTCGCAAGCCCGCCACGACGAAGGCCAGCACCGCGACGGCGGCGACCACGGCGCTGAAGACGCCAGCGATGTGGCTCGCCATCAACCAAGCGTCATGGGTCATGACACTGACGCCGATCGCTCCGATCATGATCAAGGCGCTGGCGCACAGGAGCCTTCGCGCCAGGTGAAGAAGGCTCATGCCGCGCCGTCTCCCGGAGGAAGCGCCGGGCCGCCCGCAGGCGTGGCCTGGGCCGCGCGACGGCGCGGCCCCGTCCAGGCTCGGGCCAGGGCGTGGTAAAGCGGGGTCGGGGCCACCGCTTCTGAGCAGCGCCGGGCGATCAGGGTGCAAAGCAGCAGCGGCCCGACGAGGCCCGGATCGCGGGTCATCTCCATCAGGATCACCGCGCTGGTCAGCGGCGCCTGGACGACGCCGGCGAGGTAGCCGGCCATACCCAAGGTGACGGCCTCGCGGCCGCCGGCCCAGGGCGCCAGGTGCGCGAACAGCGCCCCGATCCCCGCGCCCGTGGCCAGAGACGGCGCGAAGATCCCGCCTGGCGCGCCGCTGGCCGCCGCCGAAAGGGTCGCCAGCCACTTGCCGGCCGCCAGATCCCAGCCCGAAGCGAAGCGACCAAACAGCAGCGACTTGGCTTCGGCATAGCCGGCGCCGTAGGTGACGCCGCCGCTCAGGACCGCCGCAGCGGCCGCCGCCACGCCACAAAGGGCGGCGAAGCGCACGGGTCGAGCATCCTTCCACCGGCGCACGGGATTGTCGCCGACCAGTATGGCGGCCATCAACCGCGAGAACAGGCCTCCGGCCAGCCCCGACACCACGCCGATCAGCGCCGCGCTGAACCACGCCTTCCAGCCGGCCGCGCCCGACATGTCGCCGAAGTAGGCGTAGTTGCCGCCGAGCGCGTAGGCCGCCACCCCCGCCGACACCACGGCCAGGATGACCACGGTGTTGGCGCGCTTGTCGAAACCGCGGGCCAGTTCCTCGACGGCGAAGACGATGCCCGCGATGGGCGTGTTGAAAGCGGCCGAGACTCCCGCCGCGCCCCCGGCGATCAGCAGGGTGCGCCGCCCGGGGCCGCCGCGCAGCCAGCTGGTCAGGAACACCATGACCGCGGCGACGACCTGCACGGTGGGTCCTTCGCGCCCGATCGAGCCGCCGCAAACCAGCAGCAAGGCCGCCAGCACGATCTTGACCAGGGCGGTGCGCATGGAAACGCGGTCATCATGGATCTTCTCGCCGTCGAGACCCCGTCCCCGGCCGATTTCGCCGGCGGCGATCACCTGGGGAATGCCGCTGCCGGCGGCGGCGGGCGCCAGGCGGCGCATCAGCCAGACGCACAGCGGCAAACCCACGATCAGGAGCGCGGGGCCAAGCCAGGGCCAGGCCGCGACGAGATGAGCATGGGCGGCCATGGCCGCATCGCAGAGCTTGGCGAATCCGACGGCGGCGGCGCCCGCCACCACGGCGGCGGCCACCACCGCCCCGGTACGCATCGAGCGCCGGGCGCGCAGGCTCACGAGCTTGCGCTGACGATCGAGCCTTTCGAGCGGCGAGGGTTTTAACACGGACGTTTCGCTGCCTGGCGCGAGGAATAGAGCATTGGCGACGATTGCATCGCCATACGATGTTTACGCCCTAGGGGCGCCCGGCGTCGGGGTCAAGCCGGCAGGCCTACAGCCGGCGCCGGGGCGGCAAGTTCTTGATGAGGATGGCCGCGACGACCCCTTGGCGAAGCCCGGACTTCCCGAACGCGGCCTCTAAAGCCCCGCTCCGTCGCCGGCTCTTGGCAATCTACGCGAACCGCCCGTCCTATGACCCGCTCAAATCCATGCCCAAGGTGGGGCCGATCCCGTCGGGATGATCCCCGAACGGATTGGCCGGCGCGCGGCGACGGGCTAGGTCGTCCAGTCGCGCCCTCAAGCTGGCGTCGAGCCCGGCCGTGGCGTCGGCTTGGGCCCCACCGTCGTGCCCCACGGCCGGAGCGCCGGCCAACACGCGAAAGAGCGCCTGATCGAATCGCTTACCGTCCTCGGTATCCGCGTCGGGGGGCGACTCCAGGAAACCCACGACGATTTCGAGCGCATCTTCCCAGTCAAGATGAGTCATGCGACGTCTACTCCAATCCTGTTTTGCAGCGCTCTTAACCCGCCAGGCGCAGCGACATCGCCGCCAGGCACCCCACTGCGGCCAAGGCCACGATAATCACCTCAAGCGGAACACCGCCGTTGCGCTTCATGAGCGTTTCCTCCCGACTGGCGACACTGACGGTCGCCTTTTTCGATTTAGGATCGATCAGTACATCGTATCACGATGCTTTTCGACTGTCGCCGTGCTCTTGATCGCCATCGGCCTTTCCCCGGTCGAGCGCGTTGACGTAGGCGTCGCGCCAGGCCGCCACGTCATCGCGCGACACCCCGTCCATCAACCGCCGCCAGCGGGCGATCCGCTCGGCGCGGGACATGGCCAGGGCCTGGCCGAGCGCCTCGGAGGTCTCCTCGCGGCTGAACGGATTGATGATCAGGGCGTCCTGCATCTGCTCGGCCGCCCCAGCGTAGCGTGACAGCACCAGGACCCCGGGGTCATCGGGGTCCTGGGCGGCGACATATTCCTTGGCCACCAGGTTCATCCCGTCGCGCAAGGGCGTGACCAGGCCGACATGGGCGGCGCGATAAATACCCGCCAGTTCGTCGCGGCGATGGGCGCGGTTGACGTAGCGGATCGGCACCCAGTCGACCGTGGCGTAGGCGCCGTTGATGCGCCCCGACACCCCGTCCAGGCGAGCGCGGATTTCCTGATAGGCCTCCACCGCGTCCCGGCTGGGCGTGGCGATCTGCAGTAGGAACACCCTCTCGGCCCAATCGGGATGGTCGGCCAGAAGCTGCTCATAGGCCAGGAAACGCTCTTCGAGACCTTTGGAATAGTCGAGCCGGTCGACGCCCAGGATCATCTTGCGTCCGGTCTGGCTCACCCGCACCCGCTCGAACGCCGCTTGCGCGGTGTCCCCGCACGCCAGCTGCGCGAAGGCGTCGCCCTCGATGCCGATCGGAAACGCCCCGATCCGCGTGGAGCGGCCTTCGGCCGCGATCACGCCGTCCGCGATCGTCAGGTTCAGGTCGCGTTCGACATAGTCGCTGAACGCCTCCAGAGCGTCCCGCGTCTGGAAGCCCACCAGATCGTAGGCCAGCAGAGATTCCACCAGTTCCCGGTGTTGGGGCAAGGTCGTCAGCAGCCGCCGGCTCGGCCAGGGTATGTGCAGGAAAAAGCCGATCCGATTGGCCACGCCCAGACGACGCAGCTCCTGGGCCAGGGGGATCAGGTGATAGTCGTGGATCCACACCCGGTCGCCCGGTCCGATCAGCGGCGCCAGGGTCTCGGCGAACCGGCGATTGACCCGCTGATAGCCTTCCCCGAACGAACGCTCATAGGCGGCCAGATCGGTCCGCGAATGAAAGATCGGCCACAGCGTGCGGTTGGCGTAGCCGTCGTAATATTCCTCCCGGTCCTGCTCTTCCAGATCGAGGAGCGCCACGGTGACTCCGCCGACCTTCTGCATGGAGATCTGGCCGGTGAAGCTCTCGGTCGTCTCACCACTCCAGCCGAACCAGACGCCGGAATATTCGCGCAGCGCCGCCGCCAGGGCCATGGCTAGACCGCCCGCGGTGCCCACGCCCTCGTCGCTGGGCGGATTGACCCGGTTGGAGACCACGATGAGCCGGCTCATGCGACACCTCCGGGAATGGCCGCCTCCAACCAGTCCAACACGGCGGGGACGTCCGGCAGACGATGACGCGCCAGGGTCTGGCGGCTGGAGGGACCGACCAGCACGCCGAAGCCGCCCGCGGCCTCGGCGGCCATGAACCCGTCCTCGTCGGTGAGGTCATCGCCCACGAAGATCGGCCGCGCGCCTTGGAACGGCCATTCGCCCAGGAAGGCTCGCACCGCCTGGCCCTTGTCGGCGCCGGCCGTTCGCAGTTCGGCGACCATGTCGCCTTCCTGCAGGACCAGGCCGGTGGCCGCCTCCAGGCGCCGCGCGGCCTCGCGCACCGCCTCGCAGGCGCTGGGACAGGCGCGGTAGTGCAGCGCCACGCTCAGGCCTTTCTCTTCGACCAACAAGAGCGGCTGGGCCCGGGCCAGCGCCCTGAACACCGCCGCGGCGTCGGCCAGATCGGCGTCGGGCAGCGCGGCGATCTCGTCGCCTAAGACCGTGCGTCTCTGTAAGCCGTGAACGCCGGCGACAGCCGCGACGGCGTCCTCGGTGATCGCGGAGACCTCGGCGACGGTGCGCCCGCTAACGATGGCGAGCCGTCGCTGCAGGCGCTCGGCCAGACGGCGCAGGATGAAGGTCCTTCGCGGGTCGGGTCCGACGTCCTGGGGCCTATCGACGATCGGGGCCAGCACGCCGTCAAGATCCAGAAACAAGGCGCAGCCGGCGGTAATCAACGGCGGCGGCGGCGGCAAGGGGTCGGGAAAGGTGATGATTTGGGCCGTCATGGCGAGCTCCATGGCAGGCGCCGGAATGGTCAAATTCGGACGCAAGAACGCCGGCGCGCCGGTGGAGACCGACGGCGGCTCAGGGGGCGGCGCGCAAACGCGCCGAGCGATCGAAAGGCCTAAGGCTTGGGCGACTGGCCGGCGGGGCGCAACGAGGCGCGGCGGCGGGCGAGCGGAAGGCGTGGTTCGCCTGGCGAGATCGATGATGGCATGACAGGCCCCTTGTGAATGCGAGCGCCGTGCGCGGCGCGGTGGTTCTCCAACGATGAGGGATCGGCCGAGCGGGCAGGCGATCCTGTCGCACGATGCGACGAAAGCGTGACAGGTCCCGGCCTAAGCGTCAGGACCCGCCGCAGCCTAACAGGCAGGGTGGCGGATGGGAGACGGGTCACGGGATAGTGACACTGGCTTTACCACCCTGCCCGGGCAGCACGCGCAGGTGCGGTCCGCGAGGCGGTCGCAGTTCTAGATCGTCCAGGCCAAGCCGGGCGCCAGCCCAAGCGCCCGCGGCCGCCATCAGGACGGCCCCGACCAAGGCGATCATCAGGCGTTTGCCCCGAAACGCTGATGCGAACCAGACCATGAACGTCCGCCTCGGCGCCCCCGTGACCGAGTCGCCCTGGGGTGTGCGATCAGTCATGGCCCATAAATATCGTGTCACGATGTGATGTCAAATCGAGGGCCCTCCCCCTCTCCCTCGACTCGTCAGGCATGCTAGAAAGCCCAGCGCGACGCGAGTGTTTCGCGCGCCAGGACCTTGCCCGTGACCGCGCCCGACCAGCCCGCCTTCCCTCTTGTCGAAAGCAATGCCGAAGGCGAGCCTGGCCAGCCCCTCACCGCCGATGACTATCAAGCCTTAGGAGAGTTTCGCCGGGCCATCCGCCAGTTCCTGGCGTTCAGTGAAGAAGGCGCGCGGGCCTATGGCCTGACCAGTCAGCAGCATCAGGCTTTGCTCGCCATCAAGGCCCATCGTGGCCCCGATCCCATCTCGATCGGCGAACTAGCCCAGTGTCTGTTGATCAAGAACCACAGCGCCGTCGAACTGGTCGCGCGTCTGATTGAACGAGACCTCGTCTCGCGACGCGATGACGACGCCGATCGCCGCCGGGTGGTTCTGGCGCTGCGACCGCGCGGCGCGGACATCCTGGAAACCATCTCCAGGCGCAATCTGGGCCAACTGCGGCAAGGCGCCGACATCCTGGCCGAAATCATCGAGGCGGCTCACCGCGCCGCGCCGGCCGCGCGGTAATCCAAGACGAGCAACTCTATCGCGGCCAATCGGCCAGGACCGCTCCGTCCCTGTCCTCGAAGGCGACGCGATCGAGATCGACCGCAAAGAGGCACACGGGCCGATGCTCGGCCGACTCGCTCCAGCAATGGGCCGCCGCGCCATCGGCGAAGCCGGATATCCGCCCCTCCAGGACCAGCTCGAACACCCGGCCCTGGGCTGTGCTGTCGGGCGGCAGTTTCAGGACATGCTCATAGGGGCGCTGGCCTCGACGCTCGGTCCGGGCGGCGTCCTGACCATGCAGGACCGCCAAGCCAAGGCTTGGCTGCTCGACCGGCGTGGGCGTGGCGGGCGGCGCGACCTCTCGCCGCTTGGGGCACTGGTCGCCCGTCAGCCACGGGCGCGGAATCCAGAACCCTTCGACGGTCTCGGTGCCCGCCGGCGTGGGCGCGGCGCGGACGAGCGGCAGGTCCGTCCAGATCGAAGGCCTGGCGACGAGACGCAGGGACGAAGCCTTGGCGTCGACCTGGTAGTAGGCCTGGGCGGGGCCGGGATCGGCGAGAGGGCCAGCGCAACCAAACGCCAGACGCACGGAAAACCGTCGGCCGATCAGATCGGCGCCCTGGCTGGGCGCTCCCGAGGCGTAGGCGTCGGCGGCCTTGGCCGCCGCCTGGATAAGGTCGGCGCGAGAGACGACCGCGGCGGGCGCGACCTTGGCCGGCGGCGCGGCGACCACGGGCGGCGGCGGCTCAGGAGCCGGCGGCGCGGGCGCGGGGCGCGTCAGCACCAGGACCAGCACGACGATCGCCGCGGCCCCGATGGCCAGGGGCGCGATCAGGGCGAACTTGCGGTCCGGGGACCTCTGTCTATTGTCGCTCATGGCTTGAGCCTAGCAGAAGACAAGGTCCCGATTGCAATCGCCTTCGCCCCGGTTCGCGCCTGACGTCCTCTCCGCCGGGTCCGCGCGCCGGCCATGACGCCTGGTCAGATCATCGCCCTGGCCGTGTTGGCGGCGGTCGTGGCCGGCCTCATTCACGGCAAGCTGCGCTCGGACGTCGTGGCCCTGGCCGGGGCGGCGGTGCTGTTGGGCACGCGGACCGTGCGTCCGGTCGAGGTGCAGGCCGCCTTCGCCAGTCCGGCCATCCTGGCCTTGGCGTCGTTGTTCGTCATCGCCTACGCCATGGAGCTGTCGGGTTTGCTGGGCTTGGTGATCCGCGGGGCGACGCGCCTATGCGCGCACCTGGGCGCCACAGGCCTGTGGCTGGTGATCGTGCTTTGCGGTCTGGCCTCGGCGTTCCTGAACAATACTCCAATCGTCGTACTGGGCGCGCCGGTGGTGCGCGATGTCGCCCGGTCGATGAACCTGTCGCCCAAGCGGTTCCTGATCCCGCTGTCCTACGCCACGATCCTGGGCGGGGCTTGCACGCTGATCGGCACCTCGACCAATCTCCTGGTCAACGACATGGCCCGTAACGCCGGCCAGCCGACGTTCAGCCTGTTCGAGGTCACCCCCGTGGCCTTGATCATCGCCACCGTCGCCGGCGTCTACATGGTGGTGTTCGGTCCTCGGCTGCTGTCGGCCGCGCCCTCACCCATCGCGCAGGACGCCCCCGCCCCGCTCGCGGGGATCAATCCCCCCGCCGGTGAAGACCCCGCCCTCTATCCGGTCGACGCGCCGTTCGATCCCTTGCGGGCCGGCGCGGCCTTGGGCGTCTTCGTCCTGGTCGTCACGGTCGCGGCCCTGGGCCTGCTACCGATCGCGGCGGCGGCGTTCGCGGGGGCCGTGCTGCTGGTGGTTACCGGCATGATCGGCGTCGACGACGCCTATAAGGGCCTGCGGCCCGAGATCCTGTTGCTGATCGCCGGCATGGTCGTGGTGGGCCTGTCGATGGAGGTCACCGGCCTTGCGGCCCTGGCCACCGACGCGCTGGTCGGCTGGCTGCGGCAACTGGGGCCGCTCTATGCCCTGGCCCTGATCTATGGGGCCACCCTGCTGCTGACCGAGATCCTCTCCAACGCGGCGGTGGCGGTGCTGTTGACGCCCATCGCCGTGGCCTTGGCCGAGAGCCTCGGCGTCAGCCCCCGCCCCTTCCTGGTGGCGGTGATGATGGCCGCCAGCGCCGCCTTCGCCACGCCGTTCGGCTACCAGACCAACGTCTTGGTCTACCAGATGGGCGGCTATCGCTATCTGGATTTCGTGCGCATCGGCGCGCCGCTCAATCTGATCACCTGGGCGGTGGGGCTGGCTGTGATCCCGATGTTCTTTCCGTTCTGACCGCCAAGGTTCCCGGCCAAAGCCTCACAATATTGTCAGGCCATCGTGTTTCCGCGCCCGATTAGATCGCTCTACGATGCTTCTTGACCGCAACCGGCTGGAGGGAACATGGACGATCCTATCAACGAAACCATTCTGCTGATCTGCGACGACGAGGATCGCGCCACACGACTAATGGCCGCCCTGGACGAGGCGCAGGTGAGCGTCATCGGCCCCTTCACCACCGCGGGTCTGGCCTTGGCGGTGACCGCCCATACGGGCCCCACCGTGGCGCTGCTGGCCAGCCAGACCACCGGCCAGCGCAGCGCCGAGCAGCTGGCTCAGACCCTGAACGACAATTGGGGGGTCCGCTCAATGCTGCTGGACGAGACCGCCCACGCCGCGGTCGAAACGGTGGGGTGGCGCGCGCCGGACGAGCAGGTGGCGCGCGTGCGCCGAGCGCTGGCCAAAGCGTTCGCGCCGGCCTGACCCGGCCCGCCAATCACACACCTGCAAGGAGACCCGCTCCCGATGACGGCCAGCGAACGCATCCTGGCGGCCTTGACCGGCCTGCTGTCCCATTTCGCCCAGCTCAGCGCCTTGGCCTGGGCGCTCAATCTGCTTCTGACCCTGCTCGTCGTCGGCCTGTCGATCGCGGCCGGACGTTTGGCCAGGCGCATCGCCAAGGTTGGCGCCCACCGCCTGCCCGGTCCCGCCGACGCGGAGATGACCGTCCGCGCCAACCGCCTGGCGCGGCTGGCCGGCTGGATCGTCCAGGCCCTCGCCGGGGTCGCCGCCGTGCTGGTCATCGCCGACATCTGGGGCTTCAACCTGCTGGCCTGGACCGCGACGCCACTGGGGGCGCGGATGTTGGCCGGCGTGATCCGCCTGGGACTCTTGCTGATCGCGACGGTGGCGGTGTTCGAGGTGGTCAGCCTGGCGATCGGGCGGGGCATGGAGGGCTTCGCCGACCATGCGGTGGAACCGCGCCGGCGCGCCCAACTGGCCACGCTCGCGCCCCTGCTGCGGGGCGTGGCCCAAACGGCGATAGTCATCGTGGCGATCCTGATGGCCCTGAGCGAGTTGGGCGTGAAGATCGGCCCGCTTCTGGCCGGGGCCGGCGTCGTCGGCGTGGCCTTGGGCTTTGGCGCCCAGACCCTGGTCAAGGACTTCCTGACCGGCATCTTCCTGATCGTCGAGGACATCGTCTCGGTCGGCGACATCATTCGCATCGGCGACAGCGGCGGGCTGGTCGAGCAGATGACCCTGCGCACCATCCGGCTGCGGGACTTCGACGGCACCGTGCACGTCTTTCCCTATAGCGAGGCGCAGGTGCTGCATAACCTGACCAAGAGCTTCTCCTACTACGTCTTCGACCTGCAGGTATCCTATGGCTCGGACTTGGACGCGGCCCTGGCGATCATGAAACGGGTTGGGGCGCGCCTGAAATCCGATCCTGACTTCGCAGACAAGATCCTCGAGCCCATCGAGGTCGTCGGGGTCGACAGCCTGGCCGACAGCGGCGTGGTGCTCAAGGCGCGGATCAAGACCCAGCCCCTCCAACAGTGGAACGTCGGGCGCGAGTACAACCGCCGGATCAAGCTGGCCTTCGACGAGGCCGGGGTCGAGATCCCCTTCCCGCACCTGAAAGTGGTGATGCCCGAGCGCCAAGTCTCGGAACTCGCTGGCTTGCGGGCCGCGGCCAACTGACGGGCGTCCCGCGCCGGGGTCGGGCGGATCTCGGGGCGCGCGCCATCACTCAAGCCGGCGAGCGCGCCGTGGGTCGGCCCCGCGGGCGATTCGCCGACGGAACCTCGGCCCTATTGCGACGCTCGTCCGACAGCCCCGGGAGCCAGGCCCATGACCTCAGAAACACCTTCGCGCAGCGAGGGCGCGCGCCCCACGATCTCGACGGGCACGCTCGTCCGCGCCGCCGTGGCGCTGGTCGTCACCTATGGCCTAGCCCAGATCGCGGCGAAGCTGGCCAGCTTGTGGATCCTGATCTTCGGCTCGATCGTGGTCGCGGTGGTCCTGCGGTCCATCGCTGATCCGTTGGTCAAGCGGCTGAGATTGCCAAGCGGACTCGCGGTCGGCCTGGCCGTTCTGATCGTCCTGTCGATCTTGAGCGGGATCGGCTTTCTGTTTGGCCGCCAGATCTTCAATCAGGTGGAGGATCTTTCCACGACCCTGCCCCGCGCCTGGGCGACGGTGCAGGCGCGGTGGGCGGCTTGGCCCTTCGCGAGCGTGGTGCTCGACCAATTGAAGGGCCTGGGGGCCGAGGCCGGGCCCGCGTTGGCGCGCGCGCCCGGGGTCGCCCTGGCGATGGTCTCCGGCTTTGCGACGCTGCTGCTGGTCCTGGTGGCGGGGGTGTTCCTCGCCGTCCATCCCCAAGCCAGCCGCGAGGGTGTGCTGGCCATGATTCCCATGGCGCGCCGAGCCCGGCTGCGCGCGGTGCTGAACGCATGCGGCGCGGCCCTTAACGGCTGGCTGCGGGCCCAATTGGTGTCGATGACGCTCGTCGGCGGGCTCGTGGGCTTTGGGCTTTGGGCGATCGGCGTGCCCGCGCCGGTGGCGCTTGGCCTGATCACCGGCGTCGCCCAGTTCGTGCCGATCGTGGGGCCCATCGCCTCGGCCGCGCCAGCCTTGATCCTGGCCGCGATGCAAGGCGGCCAGACCTTCTGGCTGACCCTGGCCCTTTATGCCGGGGTGTCGCAACTGGAGGCCAATGTCATCACACCGATGGTGCAGAAGAACCTGGCGTCCCTTCCGGTCGTGCTCGGCATCTTCGCGGTCGTGGGTTTGGGTATTGTCTTCGGGCCGCTCGGGGTGCTGTTCGCCACGCCGCTGTGCCTCGTGGCCTACACCGTCATCACCATGCTCTACCGGCAGGACGTCTTGCATGACAAGGACGCCCACGCCCCCGGCCAGGCCAAACCCTAGTTGGCTGCTCAAGACTCGATGCCCGCCGAAGCCGGACGGAGCAGGCCAAGCGTGCAGCATCTTCCCGCTCCAAGCGTTGCCTTCCCAGGAGCGCGCCACGTCCCGCCACACGCCCAGGAGTCCGGCCCATGAGATCCAAATTGCTCAAGCTGGTCGACGACCTGCAGGGCAGCTACTGGTTCTTGCCCTCGATCATGGTCCTGGCCGCTATCGGCCTTGCCAGTGGGATGATCTTCGCCGACACCCACGCTGGATCGGGCTGGATGGACGGGTTGCCCTGGCTCTACGCCGCGCGCCCCAACGGCGCGCGACAGGTGCTCTCGGTGATCAGCAGTTCGATGATCACCGTGGCCGGGACGGTGTTTTCGGTGACCATCGCCGCGGTCGTCTACGCCTCGGGTCAATATGGCCCCCGACTGCTCAGCAACTTCATGAGCGATCGCGGCAACCAAGTCACCCTGGGCACCTTCATCGCGACCTTCGTCTATTGCCTGCTGATCCTGCGGACGATCCGTTCGGCCGACGAGGCCGGCGCTCAAGGCGACTTCGTCCCGAACCTCGCCCTTCTGGTCGGGGTGGCCCTGGCCCTCTGTTCGATCGCTGTCCTGATCTTCTTTATCCACCATGTGCCGCGCCAACTGCATATCAACCACGTCGTCGAGGACGTTGGCGACCGCCTGCTCGCGAGTATCGGCCGCAGCTATCCTGGGGTCGTCGGCGCCCCGGCTCCCGCGCACGCCGCCGACAACGCGCCGCCGTCCATTCCCGCCGCGTTCCGGCCGGACGCCAGCGTGGCCGACGCCGCCAACCGAGCCCTGATCGCCGCCCCAAGCACCGGCTACCTGCAGGTGGTGGAGGACGAGACCCTGATGGCTTTCGCCCGCCAGCACGATCTGGTGCTGCGCCTGCAGCATCAGCCGGGCGATTTCGTCCAGGAGGGTCGTACGATCGTGGAGGCCTGGCCACCGGAACGCTACGACGAGGCCTGCGCCGGGTCGGTGACCCAAGCTTTCGCGGTCGGCTCCAGGCGCACGGCGCTGCAGGATCTGCGGTTCCTGATCGACGAACTCGTCGAGATCGCCGGCCGTGCGCTGTCGCCGGGCGTCAATGACCCGTTCACGGCCCTGACCTGCCTGGACTGGCTGGGAGCGGCCTGCTCGGATTTGGCGCAACGGCGACTGCCGTCACCGCTGAGAGTGGATGAGGACGGCGCGTTACGGGTGATCACCCATCCCATAACCTTCGAGACCTACATGGAGCGCGGCTTCGGAGCCCTGGCCCAGTACTGCGCCGGGGACATGGTCGCCGCGCTCGGCTTCCTCCGGGCGTTGGGCGCGGTGTCGCTCGGCTGCGATGACCCCGCCCGGCTCAAGGGGAGCGCGTAGCCTGCTCCGATTGCACATACGCAGCCGATGTCTCGCGCCCGTGGCGACCGGCCAGTTCATCACTTCCACGAGCAATGTCCTTCGCGCCTATCCCGACGGCAAGGTTAGGGTGCAATCGAAGGGGCCGCTGCTGGGCGTCGATGGTCGGCGGTCGATCCCTGACCCCGTCAACCTTGGCTGAGAGGACTTAAATCTCACCGACTGCGGGATCCGCCTCGGCGAGTTGTTGCCGACGCCAGAAAGCGGCCCCTTCAAAGAGCCATCGATGAGTCAGGCGCGGTAGCCCCTCCTGACTCATCGATCTCGATCTCCCAGCGGTCGTCGCCGGAGCCGCCCATGTAAGTGTGAGACGCCGGATGCAAATCCAGCGAATACGGCATTATATTACCGTCACTCCCACTCGATCGTGCCGGGCGGCTTGCTGGTCACGTCATAAACCACCCGGTTGACCCCTCGGACTTCATTGATGATCCGCGTGGCCGTCTTGCCCAGGATCGGCCAGGGGAACTCGAAGAAGTCGGCGGTCATGCCGTCGGTCGAGGTCACCGCGCGCAGGGCCAGGACGTTCTCGTAGGTGCGCGCGTCGCCCATGACGCCGACCGTCTTGACCGGCAGCAACACGGCGAAGGCCTGCCAGATCTGGTCGTAGAGGCCGGCGTTGCGGATCTCCTCCAGATAGATGGCGTCGGCGTCCTGCAGGACCTTGACCTTCTCGGGCGTGATCTCGCCGGGGATGCGGATGGCCAGGCCCGGACCGGGGAACGGGTGTCGACCGACGAAGGCCGGGGCCAGGCCCAGCTCGACGCCCAGGGCGCGCACCTCGTCCTTGAAGAGCTCGCGCAGCGGCTCGACCAGCTTCAGCTTCATGTAGTCCGGCAGGCCGCCGACATTGTGGTGGCTCTTGATCACGGCGGAGGGACCGCCGCGGGCCGAGACGCTCTCGACGACGTCGGGATAGAGCGTGCCCTGGGCCAGGAACTGCGCGCCATCGATCTTGGCGGCTTCCCTGTCGAAGACCTCGATGAACAGACGGCCGATGGTCTTGCGCTTGGTCTCGGGGTCGCTGACGCCGGCCAGTTCGCCCAGGAACAGGTCGCCGGCGTCCACGTGGACCAGCGGGATGTTGTAGTGGTCGCGGAACAGGGTGACGACCTGGTCGGCCTCGTTCTTGCGCAGCAGGCCGGTGTCGACGAACACGCAGGTCAGCTGGTCGCCGATGGCCTCGTGGATCAGGACGGCGGCCACCGAGCTGTCGACGCCGCCGGACAGGCCGCAGATCACCCTGCCGGTCCCGACTTGGTCGCGGATCCTCGTGACCATCTCCTGGCGGAAGGCCGCCATGGTCCAGTCGCCCTTCAGCCCGGCCAGGGCCAGGAAGTTCTTGTAGATCTTCGAGCCGTTGACGGTGTGGACCACCTCGGGGTGGAACTGGACCGCGTAGATCTTCTTCTCGTCATTGGCGATGGCCGCGAACGGGGCCCCGGTCGAGGTGGCGATGACCTCGAAGCCCTCGGGAATGGCGGTGACGCGGTCGCCGTGGCTCATCCAGACGGTTTCCAGCTCGCCAATGCCGGCCAGGCCCTGGAACAGCGGACTGTGCTTGCCGATGGTCAGCTCCGCGCGGCCGAACTCGCCGGCGTGGCCGCCCTCGACCCTGCCGCCCAGCACGTCGCACAGCAGCTGCTGGCCGTAGCAGATGGCCAGCATCGGTAAACCGAGGTCGAACAACTTGCGGCCGATGCGCGGGCTGTCGTCCTCCAGCACGCTGGCGGGGCCGCCCGACAGGATGATGGCGGCGGGCTTGTAGTCGTCGACCAGGGCCTCGACCTTGTCGAACGGATGGATCTCGCAATAAACGCCGGCCTCGCGCACCCGGCGCGCGATCAGCTGGGTCACCTGGCTGCCGAAGTCGACGATCAGGACGCGCTGGTGTTCGGTTTCGGTGGTCATCGGCGGGTCTCCAGCGGTCTTCGTTTCAATCAGGGCGTCAGGTCAGGGCGTGTACGAGGATCGCTCCAGCACGGCGGCGAAGAAGCCGTCCGTCCCGGCGCGATGAGGGGTCAGGCGCAGATAGCCTTCGGGCGTGACGTGCTCGACGCCCTCCAGGGCGATCGGCTTCACGGTGAATTCGGGGTGGCGTTCAAGGAAGCCGGCGACACGGTCCTCGTTCTCGTCGACCAGCAGCGAGCAAGTCACATAGACCATGCGTCCTCCGGCCTTCACGAAGGTCGAGGCGTCCTCCAGCACGCTGTCCTGCTCGATCTGGCGCTTGACCAGTTGGTCGGGAGACAGGCGCCACTTGGCGTCGGGGTGGCGGCGCCAGGTGCCCGCCCCGGTGCAGGGGGCGTCGACGAAGACGATGTCGATCTTGCCTTCCAGGCCCTTCAGCGGCGTGGCCTCGATCGGCGAGCGGATCTGCAGGTTGCGAACCCCTGCCCTCTGGCCGCGCCGGATGCAGTCGGCCAGACGCCGGGCGTCGCTGTCATGGGCGAAGATCTGGCCGGTGTTGCCCATGGCGGCGGCGAGCGCGAGGGTCTTGCCGCCCCCGCCGGCGCAGAAGTCCAGCACCTGCTTGCCCTTGACCTCGCCGGCCACGGCGGCGGCGATCTGGGAGCCGAGGTCCTGGACCTCGAACCAGCCCTTGGAGAAGGCCGGCACCGCCTCGACCGACGGCGCGCGGTCGGCGGCGGCGGGCGCGGGGATGCGGAAAGCGTTGGGCAGGACGCCAGCTGGCGCGGCGTGGATCGGTGCCAGGGCCTTGGCGGCGCGATCAGCGTCGGTCTTCAGAGTGTTGACCCGCAGGTCGACCGGGGCGCGTTCGGCCAGGGCTTGCATCTCGACAGCCTGGTCGGCGCCGAAGGCCCGCACCAGACGCTCTTCCAGCCAGTCGGGATAGTCGCCCGCCACCGGGGCCGGAGCCGCATCCAGCGAGATCGGGTGAGCCAGACGTTCACGCTCGCCATCGGTCAGGGCGCCGAAGCCGTGCTCTTCCGAGGCCGCCTCCGCGATGCGGTCAGGCGTCCATTTCCAGGTGAAGGCCAGCACACCCAGCACCGCCCCACGCGCGCTCGCATCGCCCATCATCCAGCCCAATGAACGCTTGCGGCGAAGGGCGTCCAGGACCAGGCCCGAAACGAAGGCGCGGTCCTTGGAACCGGCGTAGCGCGCGGTCTCGCCCCAGCGCTTCAAGGCCATCTTCGAGGGAAAATGCCGCGTCTCGATCTCGGTCAAAACCTCGATCGCCGCCGAAACCCGTCCGCCGTCGCGCATCAGACCACCAGGGCCGCGAGCAGCATCAAGATCCCGACCATCGAGGCGACCCAGGTCAAGCTGCGCACATAGGGCACGCCGAAGGCATAGAGCGGGATATAGACGGCGCGCGCCGCCACATAGATCAGCGCGCCCAGCGAGGTGAGCTCGCCCAGGCGACCGCCGAGATAGTCGACCAGCACCAAGACCGCGAAGAATGGAAATGTCTCGCGGAAGTTGGCGAAGGCGCGTTCCAGACGCCCCGCGACGCCGGTCAGCACGACCGGCTCGTCGCGGGGGCCCGCATTCCACTTCAAGCCGCGCTGGGGCTGGGCGGCCGCGGCCGCCCACAGCAGGTGGACGATCCCGATCAGGACCGCCGCCGCCAGCATCTGAAGCTCGAAGGCCATCCGCATCGCCTAGACCGCGCTCGGATAGTTCGGGGCTTCGCGGGTGATCATCACGTCGTGGACGTGGCTTTCACGCAAGCCCGCGCCCGTGATGCGCACGAACTTGGCGCGCGCCTGCAACTCGGGGATGGTCGGCGCGCCGACATAGCCCATCGCCGCGCGCAGCCCGCCGACCAGTTGGTGCAGCACTGGCGAGATCGGCCCCTTGAACGGGGTCTGGCCCTCGATGCCTTCCGGCACGAGCTTGAAGCTGTCCGTCACTTCCTTCTGGAAATAACGGTCGGCCGAGCCGCGGGCCATGGCGCCCACCGAGCCCATGCCGCGATAGCTCTTGTACGAGCGGCCCTGGTAGAGGAACACCTCGCCCGGCGCCTCTTCGGTTCCGGCGAACATCGAGCCCAGCATGGCGGTCGAGGCCCCGGCCGCGATGGCCTTGGCCAGGTCGCCCGAGTACTTGATACCGCCGTCGGCGATGATCGGGGTGTTGCTCTCGCGACCGGCGCGCACGGCTTCCATGATCGCGGTCAGCTGCGGCACGCCCACGCCCGCGACGATGCGGGTGGTGCAGATCGAGCCCGGGCCGATGCCCACCTTCACCGCGTCGGCGCCGGCGTCGATCAGGGCGCGGGCGGCGTCGTAGGTGGCGATGTTGCCGGCCACGATCTGGACGCGGTTGGCTTCGCGCTTCAGGCGGCTGACGGCTTGAGCGACCTGGCTGGAGTGGCCGTGCGCGGTGTCGATGACGACGACGTCGACGCCGGCGTCCACCAGGCCCATCGAACGCTCGAAGCCGGCGTCGCCCACGGTCGAGGCCGCGCCGACTAGCAGGCGGCCCTTGTCGTCCTTGGCGGCCAGGGGGTGAGCCTGGGCCTTCTCGATGTCCTTCACCGTGATCAGGCCGACAGCGCGATAGGCCTCGTCGACGACGATCAGGCGTTCGATCTTGTGCTTGCGGAGCAGCTCGCGCGCCTCGCGGTGATCGATCCCCTCGCCCACCGTGATCAGGTCCTCGCGGGTCATCAGCGCCGAGGCCGGGACCTTGTCGTCGCCCTCGAAGCGCATGTCGCGGTTGGTCAGGATGCCGACCAGCTTGCCCGAGCCGCGCTCGACCACCGGGAAGCCCGAGATCTTGCGGCGGGCCTTGATCTCGCGGATCTCGGCCAGGGTGGTGTCGGGATGGATGGTCAGCGGATTGATGACCATGCCACTTTCGTAACGCTTGACCTCGCGCACCTGATCCGCCTGCTCCTCGTTGGTGAGGTTGCGGTGCAGGATGCCCAGGCCGCCGGCTTGCGCCATGGCGATGGCGAGGCGGCTTTCGGTCACCGTGTCCATGGCGGCGGACACGAGCGGTATGTTCAGACTGATTTCACGCGTGAACCGGGTCTCGGTCGTCACCTGGGTCGGCATGACGTCGGACGGGCCGGGTTCGAGCAAAACGTCGTCGAAGGTGAGCCCTTCGCGAATCTCCATCGGAGTCTCCATTTTGCGGCGCGTATGTAGCCGCGAGGCCGCCGGTTGTCGACCCGCCGCGAAGGCGAAATGGGGATCATTTTTTCCAAGGCCAGGCGAACCCTCGCGCCAGACCCGCCCAACGGGGCCTCTGACGCCCCAGGACGCCGTCGATGTCAGGTTTCCATCGTCGGCAGTCCCAGCCGTCCCAGCTTCGAGACGACCGCCACGCCATCGCCAGCGTGAATCACCTCGTCGGGCTTCGGCCCATCGATGACCCGGCCATCGCTTCGATCGAGGCGGACGACGAGCAGGCCTCCCCCCCGTCGTTCGAAATCGCCGACCGTTACGCGGCGCGCCGCGAACGACGCCGGGGCGGTGACCACGCTGAGGTCGAGACCGAGCGCGGCGAGGTCCTCCTCTCGCGCGCCCGTGTCGGACCGCCCCTCGCGCAGGAAATTGGCCAGCCGGGGGTAGAGGATGATCTCGGCGATCCGCTCGGCGCCGATATGGGCCGGCATAACCACCTTGTCCGCGCCCGCCTGGATCAGCTTGCGCTCGGTGCTGGGCCGCTCGCCGCGGGCGATGATCTCCAGCTTGGGATTCAGGCTGCGCGCCGACAGGGTGATGTAGACGTTGGCCGCGTCGTCGGGCAGCACGGTCGCCAGGACCTTGGCCCGCTCCACATGCATGGCCCGCAGCACGTCCTCGTCGGTGGCGTCGGCGTGGCGACACAGGAAGCCCAGCGCCCTCGCCTCGCGGCAGCGCTCTTCGTCACGCTCCACGATCACGAAAGTCTCGCCCGCGGCGCTCAGTTCGCTGGCCAGCATCAGCCCAATGCGACCGAAGCCGCAGATGACGATGTGACCCTCCAGCTTGTCGATGTCGCGTTCCACGCGCTTTCCAAAGAAATGTTCGAGTTGCGATTGGGTCAGGGCCTGAACCAGGGCGCCGGTGACGATAATGACTCCGGTGCACCCGAACACCATCGTGGCCATGGTGACGCCGTGCAAGTAATCAGTGTTGATCGGCCTGACCTCGCCATAACCCACCGTGAAGATGGTCAGGGTCACCATGTAGAGGGCTTCATCGAACGACCAGCCCGCCCGCATGTAGGCCAATATCGCGCACGCGGCGACGATCAGGACGAAAACTACCGCCAGACCCAGATTGCGGAAGGGCCGCGCGATCAGCTTCTCAATCACGCCGCTCTGGCCGTTCACCGTCCCTTGAACCCCGTCGCGACCAGGAAGACCTCCGAGCTGTCGGCGCGGCTGGCCTTGGGCTTGAAGTGCTGGACCTTGTCGAAGTGGCGCTTGAGGCGACCAATGACCTCGGCGGTCTCGCCGCCCTGGAAGGCCTTGGCGACGAAAGCGCCGCCCGGCTTCAGCACGTCGATGGCGAACTCCGCCGCGATCTCGATCAGGCCGACGATGCGCAGGTGATCGGTCTCGCGGTGGCCGACGGTGTTGGGCGCCATGTCGGACAGCACGATGTCCGGCGGGCCGTCCAGCAACTCCAGAAGCTTGCCCGGCGCGTCGTCGGCGGTGAAGTCCATCTCCAGGATGTGGGCCGGCGCCACCGGGTCGACGGGCAGAAGATCGATTCCCGCCAGTTGAGTCACCCCGCGCTCGACGGCGATCTGCAGCCAGCCGCCCGGCGCGCAGCCCAGGTCGATGACCTTCGCGCCCTTATGGAAGAAGCGGAACTTGTCGTCGATCTCGCTGATCTTGAAGGCCGCGCGGCTGCGATAGCCGAGGGCGCGGGCCTTGGCCGAGAACGGGTCGTTGATCTGGCGCTCCAGCCAGGCCTGCTGGCTGGGCGTGCGGCCATAGGCCGTCTTCAGGCGCGCGGGCTTGGCGCGGCCGCCTTCGGTGCCTCCGGCCGGCGGCTTGACCATGCGCTTGCGGGGAGGCTCTTCATCGCTCATGCGGCTACCGGCTTCTTGGACGATCCGCCGCGACGACGCCGACGCGGGCGCTTCTGCTGGTCGGACATCAGGGACATCAGAAGCCCCTCTCTAAGCCCTCGGTCGGCGACACGCACGCGCGAACATGGCCACAGCTCCTGAACGGCCTGGAGAATGGCCGCGCCGGCAAGGACGAGATCGGCTCGATCCGCGCCGATACACGGCTCCAGGGCCCGCTCGGCCGCCGTCAGTCCCTGCAGGCGTTCAGACGCGACGTCGCAGTCGGCGCGGTCCATCCAGAGGCCGTCGACGATGTTGCGGTCATAGCGCGGCAGGCCAAGATGCAGACCCGCCAGGCTGGTGATCGCGCCGGACGTGCCGATCAGGTGGGCCCTGCCCTCGGCGAAGATCTCGCGCATCGGCTCTGCGTGCGGGAAAGCCTCGATCCGGACCTTGACGTCGTCGACCATGGCCCGGAACCAGCCTTCCTCGGCGCGCTCGCCCTCGGGGAAGCGCTCGGCCAGGGTGACGACGCCCACGGGAATCGACAGCCAGGCCTTGATCGGCAGCTTCCACGCGGCGAACTGGCGCGGCTTGGCGTCGAGGCCGCCGCCCTTCAGGTCGACCCATGACAGCTCGGTCGAACCACCGCCGACATCGACCACCAGGGCCGCATCCTGCTCGCGGTCGAACAGGCTCATGCAGCCGGCGACCGAAAGCTGAGCCTCCTCGCGTGGGCTGATGATCTGCAGCTTGAGGCCGGTTTCCTCCTGCACGCGCCTGACGAAGTCGGGACCATTTGTCGCACCCCGGCAGGCCTGGGTGGCCACGGCCTTCACGCGGATCGCCTTGCGGCGACGGATCTTCTCGGCGCAGACCTTAAGCGCCGCCAGCGAGCGTTCCATGGCCGCCTCGGACAGTTGGCCGGTCTGCGACAGCCCTTCGCCAAGACGCACGATGCGGGAATAGGCCTCGACGACGCGAAACCCGCGCGGCGTGGGCGTGGCCACCAGAAGGCGGCAGTTGTTGGTCCCCAGGTCGAGCGCCGCGTAGCAAGCGACGGACTCATCCTGAGACCTCCGGCGCCGGCCGTGTGGCGCGCCGGGCGCGCGCGGCGCCTCCGACATGGTCTCTACTACCTGTCTCGCAGGCCTTCGCGAACGGTCGCGAAGCCTCACTTCGAGTCGACCATAGCACGGCGCTCGCCTCTCGAAAGGCGCCCGCTTGTGTTCCGCGTTCTGACCTCTACGTTCAGGATTCAGTCAGGTCCGCCCGGCTATCCTTAACGCCATGAACTCGAGACTCGCCAAATTCGCGATCGGACAGGTCGTCAGGCACCGCATCTTCCCGTTCCGGGGCGTGGTGTTCGACGTCGACCCTGTGTTCGCCAATACCGAGGAGTGGTGGCAGTCCATCCCGGAAGACATCCGGCCGACCAAGGACCAGCCTTTCTACCACCTGCTCGCCGAGAACGAGGACAACAGCTACGTCGCCTATGTGTCCGAGCAGAACCTGCTGCCCGACGACAGCGGCGAGCCCGTCGGCCACCCGCAGACGGCGGTGATCTTCGAGTCGTTCGATCACGGGCTTTACAAGCTTCGTCCCCGAATTTCCCACTAGGCGGCACGCTTCTCCGCCGAACACGGTTCTGGGCGCAAACTCCGAACAGCATTTGCCAAATACGGGGCGTAGCGTCGTCGCATGAGCGGAGATGGCTTTAGCAAGGGACCGCCCCCGGGCGCCCGTCCCGACTGGACGATCGATCAAGGCTGGGAAACCTATTCTCAGGCCGAGCACGACGTCTGGATCACCCTGTATGAGCGTCAGGCCGACATGCTGCACGGCCGCGCCTGTGACGCGTTCATGCGCGGCCTCGACGCGCTGGACCTGCACCGCACGGGCATCCCTGACTTCAATCGTATCAACGAGGAGCTCCAGCGCCTGACCGGGTGGAGCGTGGTCGCCGTGCCGGGCCTGGTGCCCGACGACGTCTTCTTCGACCACCTGGCCAATCGGCGCTTCCCGGCCGGCCAGTTTATCCGCAAGCCGCATGAGCTGGACTATCTGCAGGAGCCGGACATCTTCCACGATGTTTTCGGCCACGTGCCGATGCTGACCGATCCGGTCTTCGCCGACTACATGCAGGCCTATGGCCAAGGCGGCCAGCGGGCGGTGGGCCTGGGTCGCCTGACCAATCTCGCCCGTCTCTATTGGTACACGGTGGAGTTTGGCCTGATGAAGACGCCGGCGGGTCTGCGGATCTACGGGGCCGGCATCGTCTCGTCGCGGGCGGAGTCGATCTTCGCCCTGGACGATCCCTCGCCCAACCGCATCGGTTTCGACCTGGAGCGGGTGATGCGCACCAACTATCGGATCGACGACTTCCAGCAGGCCTATTTCGTGATCGACTCGATCCAGACCTTGCAGGAAGTCACGCTGCGCGACTTCAGCGCCCTCTATGAGCGCTTGGCGGGCGCCAGCGAAATTGGTGTCGCCGAGATCCTCCCCGGCGACACCGTCATTACGCGCGGCACGCAGGCCTATGCGAAAGCCGGCGGGCGCTTGGCTTCGGCCGCGGCCGGCTGACCCTTCAGGCCGAACAGTATCCGCACGCCCGGAATGCGCCGCACGATCTCGTAGGTGGCGAAACAGCCGGCGAACGTCGCCACGATCAGGATCGCGCCCTCCAGCCCCTGGGGCAGGCCCAGCTTGGCCAGATGGTAGGCCATGACCACGATCAGGGTCTGGTGGACCAGGTAGAAGGGGAAGACGCCCAGGGTCAGGTAGCGTAGCGCCGGGCCGCCCTTGTTGGCCAGATGCTTGGCCCCGAAGCCCAGGATGGCGACGATGGCGCACCAGGTGTCGGCGGCGAAGACGAAGCGCATGACCAGCTTCAGCTGCGGCGGGGGAACCGCCGTGTCGCTGCGATAGGTCCAGACATAGACGCTCCAGGCCGCCCAGGCCGCGACAGCCAGCGCCAGCGCCGGCCAGCGCATGGCGGTCAGGCGATCGCGCAGCACCTCGGACTTGGCCAGGCCGAAGCCCAGCAGGAAGGCGCTGAACGAGACCGCGTGGACATAGTGGTCGCCGACCAGGGCGTGGGTCTCGCCATACTTGGCGTAGAGCGTGGCGCGCAGCATCCCCAGGAACAGGATCGGCCAGCCGAACAGACCCACGCCCTTCAGCGTCCACTCGGCGGCCGTCTGGATGTGCTGGCCGGCCTTCTTCCAGACCAGCAGCATGACGGCCAGGACCAGGGTGTAGAACAGCAGATAGGCCACGAACCACATGTGGTTCCAGGTCGGTGTGGTCAGGCACTCGCCGTCGGTCCCGCACCAGTGGCCCGAGGCGGTGGCGTAGCGGACCCAGAAGTTGTCGACCGTCAGACCGCTGTTCGGATGCAAGGCGATGTACTCGACCACCTGGTAGTAGGACTGCGGTGGCACGATCACGAACATCGCGAACAGCAGCGGCGGCAGCAGCCGTGCGATTCGCGCCCAGGTCAGTTTCCCGACCGATGTCTTATCGGCCATGAACCGCGTCGCCGCGCCCGAGACCAGGAACAGCAGGGTCAGGCGCCACGGATTGGTCAGCAACATGAAGGGCATCAGCCCCTCGACCACGTGCGGCGACTTCACGTGCCATTCCCACGGCACGTAGAACATGCCGGTATGGTAGAGGATCAGCAGGAAGAACGCGCCGACCCGAATCCAGTCGAGGTCGTAGCGCCGGTCGAGGGGTAAGGCAGTCGTGGTCATGAAGAGGCGTCCGGCTTGAAAAGCGATGCCAAGGACCTGACGCAGCGCGCCCCGGCCAGCCAAGCGTCCGGGGATCAGCGGTCGCTGGCTGGGACGACCGGAAAGACTTTAGGGACCAGCGGCGGCCTTTTCGGGATGACCGGCGATGAACGCCTGTGGCTAACCCGCGCCTGGATTCTTGGAGCCTGCCTGATCGCGGCGATCACGGTGGTCAACGTCCTCACCATCCAGCACGACGCGCCGAGACTGGGCGTGATCCGGCCGGCGATCTGGGAGGTGAGCAGCGCGCTGGTCACCATGGTCATCTTCGGCATTCCGGCGGCCATGGCCCTCTGGATGGTGCGCAAGCAGCCGCGCTGGTGGCAGGCCGTCCCGGCGCACCTCGTCGCCGTGTTCGTCTATTCGGTCCTGCACGTCTCCAGTTTCGTGGCTCTGCGCAAGCTCGGTCACGCCGTCATTCTGCACGAGGGCTACGACTTCGGGCCGCTCTCGACCGAGTTCCCGTACGAGTTCCGCAAGGACATGATGTCCTACGGCCTGGCGACGATCATCTACTGGCTGGCCCTGCGGCGCAGCGCCCAGAAGCCCCCAGAGGCTCATGTCCCCGCCCCGCCCGCCACGTTCGACATCCAGGACGGCGCGCGGCTGACCCGCGTTCCCGTCGCCGACATCCTGGCCGTGCGTTCGGCGGGCAACTATGTTGAATTCGTCCTCGCCCACGACCGACGACCGCTGATGCGCTCGTCGCTGAGCGCCGTGCTGGAGGAACTGGCCCCGCGGGGCTTCGTGCGCACCCACAAGTCCTGGCTGGTCAACACGGCCCGCGTGACGGGCCTAAAGCCGGAAGGCTCTGGCGACTACGCCGTCGAGCTCGATGGCCTGGAGGCTCCGCTATCGCGGCGCTTCCCCGAGGCCTTGGCGGCGCTACGGCGCTAAAGTAGCATTCCCATCAGGATGTCGTCCTCGAAGCGGCCGTCGGGATAGAGACCGCGCTTGGCCTGACGCCCCTCTTGCTGGAAGCCCAGGCGCTCGTAGAGACGGATGGCGTCCGGATTGCCCGCCCCGGCCGCCAGCTCGATGCGCAGCACCGGCGGGCTCATGGTGCGCGCCTCGGCGATCAAGGCCATGAAGAGCTTGGAGCCGATGCCTCGCCCTTGGTGATCCGGCTGGACCGCGACCGTCACCCCGCCCAGCACGTGGGCGAAGAGCGCGATATGCTCACGGCGCGCATGGATCTCGCCGCAGATGCTCCCCTCTTGATCGACCGCCACGAGGCAAACGCCGCCTGGCGTCTCGATCACGCCGCGAACATAGGCCTCCGTGATTTCCTCGGGCGTGCGCGCCAGCCGCCCCGGCTGAACCGCCGCGGCCTTGTGCGTGGCTAAGATCCCGGAAAGGTCGTCGAGGCTCGCCTGCCGGATAGTGACGCTCATGACGCCCTCTGAAATGGATAGAAGTCTCCGCCAAGGTCTAGGATCTGGCTGAGTTCGTCCAGAGCCTCCCGACACTCTGTCAACAGGTCGGGGTCGGCCAGGTCCGCCGGGGCCAGGCGGTCGCGATAGCGGCGCCGCACCCAGTCGGCCAAGGTGGCGTGCAGAGCCGGCGTGAACCGCTGGGCGGGATTCGTCGCCGACAGCTCGGCGTCGGTCAGGACCACCCGCAAACGCAAGCAGGCCGGGCCGCCGCCGTTGCGCATACTTTGGCGGACGTCGACATACTCCACGCGGCCGATCGGACCGTTGGACGAGGCCAGGCTCTCAGCGACCGCGAAGGCGCGCGGGTTGTCGCGCGTCTCGGCCGGGGCCAGCAGCACCAGGCGGTCCTCCCCCGGGATCGCCAGAAGCTGCGAATTGAACAGATAGCTGGCCACGAGATCGGCCATCGGGAGGTCAGCCTCCGAAACCTCGACGAAGGCCGGCTCGAACAGCCCCTCGGCGGCGTCGCGAATATCTCGCTCCATCCCGGCGCGATCCTCGAAGGCGCGTTCGTGGAAGAGCAGGCACTCCCGCGTGCCGACGCAGACCACGTCGTTGTGGAACGCCCCGCCCTCGATCGCCGCGCGGCCCTGCCGCGGAAACACCGCCCGCGCCGCGCCATGGCGGCGCTGGATGGCCTCGAAGGCCTCGCGAGTCTGGCGGGCCGGGAACCTGCCGTCCCAATGGCCCCAGGCCTCGCGCCCCCAGACGAACAGGTTGACGCCCGGCGCGCCGTGTTCAGCGCAGAGCCGGACGTGGTTGGCCGCGCCCTCGTCGGCGAAGTGCGGCTGAGCCGGCAGCGGGTCGTGGACGGCGAAACGGGCTTCGTCAGGAAACAGACGACGCAGGGCGCGCGTGGTCTGCGGGCCTTCCAGGCTGCGATGCAGGTTGGTCAGCAGGTTGGCCGGCGTGAAGTGGACACGGCCGTCAGCCGTATCGGCGCTGGGCGTCACCGTCGCGGCGTTGGCGGCCCACATCGGCGAAGCCGAACAGGCGGCGGCGGCCAGCGCCGGCGCATCCTTCCAGGCCTGTTCGATCACCGCCGCTTCCGAACCGGAAAAGCCAAGGGATTTCAAAAGGCTTACAGCCGGCCGCTCATGCGGCGGCAACACGAACTGCGGGATCCCCAGATCCGCCAGGCGGCGCATCTTGCCAAGCCCTTCCAGCGCCGCGCCCCGCGGGTTCGACGCCTCGCCGGCGTTCTTCTGGCTGGCCAGGTTCCCCGGCGAGAGACCGACGTAGGAGTGGGTCGGCCCGACAAGGCCGTCGCAATTGGCCTCGACCGCGCTGCTCATCCGCGCAGGCCCTTGATGTCCTTCAGTGTGTCGGTGATGGCCGGCGCCTCGAAACTGGCGATGGGATAGGCGCAGTAGTCAGCGGCATAGTAGGCGCTGGGCCGATGGTTGCCCGAGGCGCCTAGGCCGCCGAACGGCATCGAACCCGCCGCGCCCGTGGTCGGCCGGTTCCAATTCACGACTCCCGCGCGGATACGGCTCAGGAATTGATCCCAGCGCTTTGCTTCATTGGAGATAAGCCCCGCCGAGAGACCGTAGCGCGTGGCGTTGGCGGCTTTCAGCGCGTCGTCGTAGCTGGCCACGCGGCGCACCTGCAGCCACGGGGCGAACAGCTCCTCGTCGGGCGTGTCGACGCCGGTGACGTCGACGATCCCGGGCGTCACGAAGGCCTCGCTGAGCCCCTCGACCGACCTTAGCGAACGGATGCGCTCACCGCCCATGGTGTCAGCGATGGCGCGAGCGGCCTCGGCGGCGCGGGCCGAGATCAGCGGACCCATGAAGGCCTCGCCTTCCCCGTTCCAGGGCCCGATCGAGAGCCGGTCGGCCAGAGCCGCCGTCGCCTCGATCACCTTCCGGCCAAAGGCGTCGTCCGGCACGATCAGCCGCCGCGCGCACGAGCAGCGCTGGCCGGTGGTGATGAAAGCCGACTGCACGACCAGCGCCGCCACGGCCTCGGCGTCGTCGGCGTCCCAGACCACCAGCGGATTGTTGCCGCCCAGCTCCAGGGCCAGGATCACATCGGGTCGGTCGGCGAAATGGCGGCGGAAGAAGGTTCCGGCCGCCGCCGAGCCGGTGAACAGCAAGCCGTCGATCGCCTGGTTGATCAACGCCTGACCGGTCTCACGGTCACCTTGGACGAGGTTGACGACGCCCGCCGGCGCGCCAGCCGCCTCCAAGGCCTCGATCATCAGCTGACCCGCCAGAGGCGTCTCCTCCGACGGCTTGAACACCACGGTGTCGCCCGCCAGCAGGGCAGGCACGATGTGGCCGTTGGGCAGGTGGCCGGGAAAGTTGAACGGCCCCAGCACCGCCATGACGCCATGGGCCCGATGACGTAGCACGGCGCGGCCGAACGGCATGGCGTTCTCGGTGACGCCCGTACGCTCGTCATAGGCCTTGATCGACAGGTCGACCTTGCCGGCCATGGAGCCCAGTTCGGCCTTGGTTTCCCACAGAGCCTTGCCAGTCTCGCGGCTCAGGGCCTCGGCGAAGGCGGCGGCGCGCTCGACCAGGATCTCCTTGTAGCGGCGCAGGACAGCGATGCGCGCCTCGCGCGGCTGGTCGGCCCAGGCGGGGAAGGCCCGGTGCGCCGCGGCCACGGCCTCGGCGACATCGGCCTCGGTGGCGGCCGCCTCGCGCCACACCGCCTCGCCGGTCGCCGGGTCGGTCGAGACCAGCTCCGGACCGCGCCCCGAACGCCACTTCCCGTCGATGAACAAGCCGCTCATGCCTTCACCCGCACCATGTCGCCTTCGCCTACGCCCAGAGCCTGGGCCGTCTCTCGTCCCAGGATCGCGTTGTCGCCGTCGATCAGCACGGGCGCTCGCGCCGCCCGGAACCGGGCCAGGGCGCCGCTGGAGACCAAGGCCTCCTCGCCGAAGGCGTCCTCGCCAATCTTCACCCGCAGGCTGCGCGCATCCCGCACCGTCTTGATGTCGTCGCGGCGCGCGGCGACGGTCGGCCCCGCGTCGAAGATGTCGATCAACCCCTGATAGCGAAAGCCCTCGGCCTCCAGCATGGCCCGCGCCGCCTCGCCCTCGCGGTGGACACGGCCTAGCACCTCGCTGGCTTCCTGGGGCAGCAACTCGGCATAGATCGGATGGCGCGGCGCCAGGTCGAGGATGAACTGGCCATCGGTCGAGGCGCTCATCATGTCGGCCTCGTCGAACTCCAGGCGGAAGAACTTGCTGGCCACGTGGTCCCAGAACGGGCACCCGCCATCCTCGTCGAACCAGCCGCGCAGTTCGGCCAGCACCATTTCGGCGAAGCGCTGGGGCTCCAGGCCGATCAGCATGTAGCGCGACTGGGCCAGCAGGCGCCCCGCCCCACCCTTGCGGCGCTCGGGCCGCAGGAACAACGAGCCGACCTCCGACCAGCCGGCGCACTCGTTGACCAGCACCAGGGCCCGGTGATCGAAGCGCTTCGCCAGGGTCGGCGACGATTGGGCCAGGGTGACCACCCGGAAGGAGAAGTGCGGCCGCTTCAGCCCCACGCCCGCCTTGACCCCGGCGACGCCGATCACGTCATTGGCCTCCAGGTCCTCCAGCATCAGGGTGTACCAGGCCTCGGGCGGGGCGACGCCGGACTGGAAGCTGGCTTCCGACAGCGCCAGACGGGCGCGCAAGGTGGGCTCGTCCTCGGGCAGGCTGGTGAAACCGCGCCCGGACAGCACGGCCAGTTCCATCAGGGCGTCGAAGTCGGCGGAGCCGGCGGGACGGACGACAAGCATTCAGACACTCCCCATGACCGCGCGGATCGCTCTGGCGTCGATCTCGCCGCTGGCCAGTTTCATCAGGATCAGCGCCGAGAGCTGCGCGCGCTCGACGAAGCTTTCAGGAAAGGCGTGCTCGGCCTCGCTATGGATATCGCCGCCGCGCACACCCAGGGTGTCGACGTTCGGCAGGCCCGAAGAGAAAAGGTTGTTGCCTTCGCAGACGCCGCCCGAGGGCTTCCAGGCGATGTCCTGCCCGAGAAGCGCGCCGACGTCCTTCACCGCCCCGAACAGCTGTTGCTGGGCGGCGTTGAACGGCTTGGCGCCGCGGGTGATCAGGCCGTGCAGATGGGCGTGCAGGTCATCGCCGATCTCGCCGACGACGCGCGCGACTTCGGCCTCGAACCAGGCGGCGGCCTGCGCTTCCGGGAAGCGGACGTTGAAGCGAACCACGGCCACGTCCGGCACCATGTTCAGCGGCGCGCCGCCGTCGATGCGGGCGACATTGACCGTGACGCCGTCGCGCTGGCCGTTCAGGCCGTGCAGCTTTTCGGCCACGCGCGCCGCGCCGATGATGGCGTTGCGGCCGGCGGCGAAGTCACGGCCGGCATGGGCCGCGCGGCCGTGGATGACGATGTGGAAGTTGCCCGAGCCCTTGCGCGCAGAGGCCAAAGCCCCATCCGCGAGGGCCGGCTCATAGGTCAGGCCGACATGGCCGCGCCGCGCGAAATCCGCCAGCACCGGCCCCGAGGCGATCGAGCCGATCTCCTCGTCCGGCGACAGCAGCACGCGGTAGCCGACATTGTGCGAGGCAGGGTGAGCTTCGAACCCTTCCAGCGCCGCCAGCATGACCGAGATGCCGCCCTTCATGTCGGCGATGCCCGGACCGTGCAGCGCGCCGTCGGGACGCGTGCGAACGACCTGGAACGGGCTCATCTCGGGATAGACGGTGTCATAGTGGCCGGTCAGCACGACCTGGACCGGGGCCTCGGGACGCACCACGACAGCCAGGGACGGCGGGTGATGAAACTCGGTCTCGCGGCCGTCGGCGGCGATCTCCCGCGACGGCGACAGCGGCGTCTCGATCGGCGCGGCGGGCAGGCGCGCGGCCGCGTCGAGCAGAATTTGCCTCTGGCGCTCCAGCCCGGCCAAGTGCCGGCTGCCGGAGTTGATGGCGCACCAGTCCACGGCGCGGTCGACGATCAGGCCGCCATCGCGCGCGATGTGATCCAGAACCGCACGATCTTCTGAATTGAGTCGCATGAAAAGCCTGTCCTCCCTCAGTCAAGATAACCAAGGGCCGCGGGCAAATCGTTGTCACCTCCGAGGAGGTAACCGGTCGCCCGCGCAACAGCCTTGCGTCTCTAATAGTCTTTTCTCCAGCGGACGGAAAGCTTGGCGTCGTTCTGGCCGCCAATGCGCGAGACCAGCGACAGCGTCCGACGGACGCGCCACTCGACCTGGGCGGCGGGCCCCTCCCGGCCGCCGCCGATAATCTCGACATAGACGTCGTCGGTTACGTACTTGCCGCCCGACACCGTCATGCCCGTGGCGCCTTCGGCGAAGGCCAGGCGATCGAGGCGCGCGAAGCTGCGCAGGTTGCCGATCACGTCGAAGCCCCCGCCGCCGGCCAGCGAGGCGAGCGCGGACGCTAGCTGAGCCGCCTCGATCGGCGACAGCTGGGCGGCCGAGGCGCCGAACAGCACCTGGCTGAGCACCTCGTCGCTGGGCAGCTCGGGCTTGGAGGTCAGGGTGATCTCGGGCTTGGCGGCCGTGCCCTTGATGCGGACCACCGCCGTCAGGGAGGCGTCCTGGCGTGTCGCTGAAAGGTCCAGGCGGATGCGGTCCAGTTGGCTGGACAGATAGACCACGCCGTCGTCGTCGAACTCGAACCGCTTGCCGGCGAAGTCGTACTCACCCCGCACCATGCGCGCCACGCCCGAGAGCTGCGGGGCCAGGGAGGTGCCGCCGACATGGGCGTCCAGCGACAGCTCGACGTCCAGGCCGCGACCGCGCACGAACACCCGGCGCGGCGCCTTCAGGTCCAGGTCCAGAATCATGCCGCCCGTGTTCGGGCGGCGCTGCAGGCCCTGGTCCAGATCCTGCGGGCGATTGCGCTCGATCACGTCCATGGCCACGACGCCGGCCGGCGTCTTGCTCTGGGCCGAGACATCGGCGCGGTCGAGGGTCACCGCCCCCGTCAACTTGATCTTTCCGTCGGCCGAACGGTTCACCGAGGCCTGCCCACTGGCGACCGCCGAAGCCAGGTCGTTGTCGATCAGGCGGAAGCTCTTCATGTCGAGCTTGAAGTTGCCCACGCCGTCGCGCGCCAGGCTGATCCGCCCCTGGCCCGAGATCGTACCGCCCTGCCCGTCCTCGCCAATGGCCTGACTGACGTCGATGGCGTTGTCGGCCAGGGCCGTTCGAAGGACGACGTTGCGCAGGCGCAGGCCGGTCTGGCCGTCCTCGAAGCCGCCATTGTCCAGGGTCGCCGAGCCCAGCAGGCGTGGATCGGCGAGCGTGCCGCCAATGCTGCCCTGCAGATTGATGCGCCCCGACAGCGAGCGGTCGGCGCCCATCAGCAGGTTCCACAGCGGCTTGATCTCGCCCTTGGCCGAGAACTGCCCCTGCACGCCGCGCTTCTTGTCGATCACCAGGCGCAGCGGCCGGGCCGAGGCCTCGACCGGCAGGACGAGGTTGGCGTCGGCCTTCAGGCCCTGACTGTTGTCGCCGTCGGCGACGATGGTCAGGTGGCTGTCGGTCAGGTCGCCGTGGACCTTGGCGTTGAGCGACTGCTCGATCTTGGCGCCGCGTTCGCGGGCGTTGGAAAGGCGCATGGTGAAGTCGCCGCCCAGGGCCTCGCCCTGCCCGCGCAGATTGAACGAGCCGTCGATGTCGCCGTCGAGATCGGGGTTGAAGGCCGTGATCGCCACGCCCGCCAGTTCCGCCTTCAGCATGGCCGTGGCGCCGCCCAGGTCGGCGTCGATGTCGGCGCGTCCCTTGTCGATGGCCAGGCGTAGGCGAGCCTGGGTCGGGCCGTCGCCGAAACGCACCTTGGCCGTCTCGCGGGTCTTGATCTCGGTGCGGCCCATGCGGCCAGCGGCGTCGAGGCTGAGGTCATAGATCTTGCCGTTCTGCGCCAGGTCGCCCGTGCCGCCGATGCGCCAGCGGCCGCCGGGAGCCTCGCCGCGCGCATCGATCGACAGCGGCAGGCGCGCCAAGGGGCCGTCTGCCTTGATGCGCGCAGAACGGACCTTCCAGGCTCCGGTCGCGACGTCCTCGGCGGTCAGGTCCAGGGTCGCGCTGGCGCCGCCGCCACCGGGCGCGTCGACCAGCTTGGCCGCGCCCCTGACCTGGCCCTGAGGCAGGAAGGCGCCGGGGCCGATGGCGACGGTCAGGTCGGCCATGGCCGGCAGCCCGTCGCGCAGGCTCATCGCCCCCTTGGCCTTGGCGCCGCCGGCGTCGACGTCCAGTTCGCTCAGTTCGATGCCGCCTGGCGAGAAGCGGAAGGCCGTGCGGCCGCGCGCCGGACCATAGCCGCTGTCGGCTTGCAGCGCCGCGACACCATCGGTGGCGTTGGGGCCACGCGCGAAGGTCAGGGTCAGATGCGCCTTGGTCAGGGGCAGCATGGGAAGGTCAACGCGGTCGAAATCGGCGTTCAGCTCGGCCTTCGGGGCGGCCAGCGTGCCGCCGATGTGGCCGTCCCCCGCCGCCTTGCCGGCGACTTCGACCGGACCGGCGCGGAACGGGCCCGTCGCGGTCCAGTCCAGCTTGAAGTCGAGTTCCAGAGCCTTGGCGACCGTCATCTTTCCGGAGGATTGCAGGCTGGCGTTGGCTCCTTCCAGCTTGGCGTCCGCGACGGCCAGGACGCCGTCGTTCCAGCTGGCCTTGCCATTCAGGCGGGGCGTTGCGCCCAGCAGGCGGTCGATCTCGGGATAGCCGGTGGCGAAACCCGCCGCGCGACTGTCGACCGTGAAGCTCCAGGGCCGGTTGGCGAAGCTGTTGGCCGTCCATTTGGCGGTGACCGAACCCTTCGCGCCCGGCCGCACCGGCCCCATGCTGGCTACCTTCATGTCGCCGTCGAATGACAGGCCGCCGAGCGGTCCGCGTTCGCCCTTGCCGGTGACGATCAGGTTCGGGGCGTCGATCCGGGCCGACTTGATCAGGAACCGACCACCCTTGACCCGCGCTCCTTCGAACGAGGCCTTGGGGCTGGGGCCGAGCAGGGCCAGAATGCCCGTGCCGCCGCCGCCCGACGAGGTCGCCGCAGCCTTGATCTCCAGCTCGCCCTTGGCCCAGCGCACCTTGGCCGGTCCCTTGGCGCGCTTGAGGCGATAGCCCAGCAATTCCAGGTCGGCGACGTCGACATCACCCTCGACCGAGAAGCCGCCCTCCTCCAGTCGGAAGACGCCGTCGGCCAGGCCGCGCCCCATCTGCGGGATGGTCACGATCCGCTTCAAGGCGCCGATCTGGGCGCTGAACGCGACGCCGTCCGGCCCCGTCCGCTTCTTGGCCAGATCCGCCAGGCCGTGGCCGTGAAGGGTCAGGTTCTGGGCCATGATCGCCAGGTTCAGGTCCGACAGACCGTCCTGGGCCGTTTTCTTGCCATCGATCGTGAAATTGGCTTCCGGCCCGAACATGTGGGCCAGACGTTGGGTCAAGGTCGAGGCCGTGAGATCGATGCGGCCTCGGGCCGAACCGCCTTGCTCGGTCCAGGCGCCGTCGGCCTGCAGCGGCGTCGCCTGACCCGAGCGCGCCAAGACGTTGAACGCCGCGCGGCTGGTCGTGCCGTCGGCTTTGGCCTTCAGATCGAAGGTGCGGTTGGCCGGCAAGCCCAGCGCGCCAGCGATCGCGCCGCCATTGGCCTCGGTCGCGTCGGCGATCAGGTGCAGGCTCTTGGAGCGACCCAGGTCGAAATCGAGGTTCAGGTGATCGCCGACATGGAGGCGCGAGGCGACGCCCAGCTTGCCCTTCTGCCCGCCCTGGCGCGCCATTTCGTAGGCGCCCGCGACGTCGAAGTCGCCGTCCTTGCCGCTAAAGGCCGGGCGGGTGATCAGGCGGAACCTAAAGGCGTCGAGATCGACCGACACGGGCGCGGCGCTGGACTTGGGTCCCTTGGGCTCCATGGTCGGGCGTCGCAGCACGATGACATCGCGCGCGTCGATGCTCTCGGCGTGGAAACGACGGCCGAACAGCTCGGTCGGCCGCCAGGCCACGCGCAGGTCGTGCGCCTCCAGCCAGATCCCCTTCTCATCGGAGATGGTCAGGCGGCGGACGCCGAAGTTCTTCCAGATGTCCCCCGACAGGCCTTCGATATGCAGCCTGCCGATGCGGCCCAGCTTGAGCCCCGAGGCGCGAGCCTCCAGGAACATCCGGCCCTGCGGGGTGATGGGGGCCAGGCGCAGGCCGCCCGCCATGACAATCAGGATGCCGGCCAGGATCGCCGCGGCGATCAGCACCACGCCGCCCCAGCCGATCTTCCTCGAGACCTTCACGGCGGCCTCGCCCGCCGCCTCGGCGGCGTGGGCGACGGTCTCCGTCAGGTCAGGCTTGTCGTGCTCCGCGCTCAAAAGCTTTGACCGATGCTGAGATAGACTTGGAAGGCGGGATCGCCCTTGCGGCGGCCCATGGGCACGGCGACGTCGGCGCGGATCGGGCCAAAGCCCAGGTCGTAGCGGACACCAAAACCCGCACCGGCCCGGAAGTCCTCGCGTTGCGGCGTGTTGTGCGTGCCGATGGCGCCGGTGTCGATGAAGGCCACGCCGCTCCATTTCGAGGTGATCTTCTGGCGCAGCTCGATCGAGGTCTCGACCAGCGAGATGCCGCCCTGCGGGGTGTTGTCGGTCAGGCGCGGCCCGATGGCCTGGTAGGAATAGCCTCGCACCGAACCGCCGCCACCGGCATAAAAGCGCCGCGAGGCCGGAACGTCCTGGACGCCGCCGCCGACGATCGCGCCCAGCTTAAGGCGTCCGGCCAGCACAGTGCTGGCCTGCCGGCCGAACGGGATATAGGCCGAGCCCTGGGTGGTCAGTTTCAGGTAGGGAACGGTCGTGTCGCCGACCACGTAGGTCGGCTCGCCCCGGGCCTCCAGACGCCAGCCACGCTTGGGATCAAGGATGTTGTCCGAGAAGTCCCAGGCATAGGCCGCCAGGCCCGCGAAGGTCGCCAGGTTCAGCTTGCGGCCCGCCACCAGGCCGTTTCGGCTCACCTGTTCCTTGGTCTGGGAGATATCGAGCGAGACGCCGAAGGTGCGATAGGCGGTCGTCTGCCGTCGCTTGGTCAGGTCCACCCCGACCGTGGCGCCGGTTTCGTTATAGGCGTCGGTGTCGTTGCGGAATACGGCGGTGTTCAGCTTCAGCGTCTGCTGGGGCCGGCGCCAGTGCGGCAGCGAGATCTCGGCCCCCAGGCGTTGCTCCAACTTGGCGAAACGCAGGGCGTAGGTCGTGGTGTCGGCGCGCTTCAGCCGGTTGTAGCGGATCCAGCGCGCGTCGACGCCTGCGCCCTCGTTGGTCGAATAGCCCGCGCCCAGTTCGATGGTGCGCGACTTGCGATCCGCCAGGGTGACGACGACGGGACGATACCCCTCGGCCGTGGCCTTGTCCGTGCCCGCCAGCGAGACCGAGATCGAATCATAGACGCTGGTGTCGCGCAGGCGGCGCTCCAGCTCGGCCACGTCCTCGGGATCGTAGACGTCGCCGGACACCCAGGGGGCCAAGCGGCTGACCCAGGCGGCGTTGGTGCGCCCTTTGGTCACGACCTCGATGCCGTCGAGGTGAACCAGTTCGCCGGCCGCGATCTTGAAGGCCGGCCGGACCGTGTGGTCGGCGTGGTCGACAATGACCTCGCGCGGCTCGGCGGCCGCGTCGGCATAGCCGAGCTTGGCCACCTGGGCGACGACACGCCCCTCGGCGCCCACTACGTCCGCCGAACGGCCCGGCTCGCCCTCGGTCAGGCGCATGGCGGTGGCGGCGCGCTGGCGGGTGCCCTCATCCGGCGGCGCGCCGGACCAGTCGATGCGTGGATCGGCGATCAGGAAGACGGGACCGGGCGTGATCTTGACCACCGCGCGCGGCGGCTCGCCGTCCATGACGTCGGGTTCGACGGTGTAGCCATAATAGCCCTCGGCACGCAGAACGGCGATGGCGTCCTCGCCGGCCTGACGAGCGCGGCGACGGGCTTCGGCGCGGCTTTGGGCGGAAGTCTTGGACTGGGTCAGAGCGCGCTGGATAGCGTCGCGCAGGTATTTGTCCTCGACACCTTGGATCTGGGCCATCGGCTCGTCGGCAAGCGCGGCCGAGGCGATCAGCCAAATCACCGCCGTTAACGCGAGGGTAGTCCGCCCAAGCACCAAATCACGTTCCCCGCGCGAAGCGCCCCCGGGCCCTGCTGTAGTCCGGGGTGGCGCCGCTGTCACGACAGGAAATGCAACGAACCTTGCCCGAGCGGCGCTTCTCAAAGCGGGCGAATGGCGCCCAAATGATAAGCAGTCATGCGCATCCACGTGGCGGACGTCGAATCCGGCGCGCATGGTGGTCGCTACACTCTAGAGTCGGGGACGGCGCGGGCTCACCGGTCCGCGCCCAAGGTTGTGAGAAACGTGGATAAAAGCGTGGCGGCGAAGACCCAAACCCTCGTGAACGCACCGACCCTGCCGATGACGGAGGCGGCGTACCTGCCGGGGATCGCCTACGACGAGATGTTCACGCCCGAGGGTGAGGTCCGGCCGCACTACGATCCGCTGCATGGCCGCATGTCGACCCTTGGCGCCGAGGAACTGGCGGGGCGTCAGCGGACGCTGGAACGTTCGTTCCTGCTGCAGGGCATCACCTTCACCGTCTATGGAGCCGACAACACCACCGAGCGGGTCATGCCGACCGACCTGTTCCCACGCATCATCCCCGCGGCGGAATGGTCGAAGATCGAGGCGGGCCTAGCCCAGAGACTGCAGGCGCTGAACCTGTTCCTGGCCGATATCTATGGCGATCAGCAGATCCTAATGGACGGCGTGGTTCCGCGCGAGCTCGTGCTGGGCGCGCCGTCGTATCGCCGCGAGATGCAGCACGTCTATGTACCGCACAAGGCCTACGCCAATGTCTGCGGCAGCGACCTGATCCGCTGCCAGGACGGCCAGTTCGCGGTGCTGGAGGACAATCTTCGGGTCCCGTCCGGCGTCTCGTACATGCTGGCCAATCGCGACGCGGCCAAGCGGACCTTCCCCGGCACCTATCGCGCCGCCGGCGTACGGCCGGTCGAGCGCTATCCCGACCTGCTGCTGGCCACGCTGAAGAGCATGGCCGCCGACTGGCGCGGCGATCCGCAGGTCGTGGTGCTGACGCCCGGCGTCTATAACAGCGCCTACTATGAGCACGCCTATCTGGCCCGTCTGATGGGCGTGCCGCTGGTCGAGGGCCGTGACCTCGTTGTGCACGAAAACATGGTCTATATGCGCACCACGACCGGCATCCGCCGGGTGGACGTGATCTATCGCCGGGTCGACGACGACTTCATCGACCCCCTCACCTTCCGGCGCGACAGCTCGCTGGGCGCGGCCGGTCTGTTCAACGCCTATCGCGCCGGCAATGTGGTGATCTGCAACGCGCCGGGCACCGGCGTCGCCGACGACAAGGCCGTCTACGCTTATGTCCCCGATATCATCCGCTACTATCTGGGCGAGGACGCCATCCTGCCCAATATCGAGACCTTCCTTTGCCGCGAACCGCGCCAGTTGGGCCACGTGCTCGACAATCTCGACAAGTACGTGGTCAAGGCCGTCGGCGCCTCGGGCGGCTACGGCATGCTGGTCGGTCCGCACGCCAGCCAGAAGGAGCGCGACGACTTCGCCCAGGCGATCAAGGCCGATCCGGACAACTACATCGCTCAGCCGACCATCCAGCTGTCGACCGCGCCCTGCCTGGTCGACGGACGCATCGAGCCTCGCCACGTTGACCTGCGCCCCTTCATCCTGTCGGGCGAGAAGACCATCGTCACGCCCGGCGCCCTGACCCGGGTGGCGCTGAAGCGCGGCTCGCTGGTGGTCAATTCCAGCCAGGGCGGCGGCTCCAAGGACACCTGGGTGCTGGCCGAGGAGAACGGCCAGACCAATGGCCACGGCAACGGGAGCGCCCGCCCATGATGCTCGCGCGCGTGGCTGACAGCCTCTACTGGCTGGGCCGATACATCGAACGGGCCGAGCACCTTTCGCGCCTCTCCAGCGTCATGTTGAACGCGACCCTGGACCAGACCGACTCCGGCGCCCACGCGGTGCGGATCGCCATGGCCGCCGTGGGCGATCCCGCCGATGGTGTGGACGTCGGCTCCTTCGAGGCCGCCGAGGCCCTGGTGCTGGATCGCAGCGACACCAATTCGGTCGTCTCGTCCCTGGCCCGGGCGCGCGAGAACGCCCGCCAGGTCCGCGACCAGATCACCACGGAGACCTGGGAGCGGCTCAACCTGCTCTATCTGAAGGTCACGGACGACAAGGCCGCCAAGGAATTCTCGGACGGCTCGGCCAACTTCCTGCACGACGTCATCGCCGATCTGCACCTGTTCAAGGGCGCGGCCGACACCACCATGAGCCACGGCGAGAGCTGGCGGTTCATGATGCTGGGAATCTATATGGAGCGCGCCCAGCTGGTCTCGCGACTGCTGGAAGTGTGCTTCGCGGAGAGCCCCGTGCACGGCCACGTCGACGACCACGTGGCCCTGGTCAGCGTGCTGCGCATGGCCTGCGCGCTGGAGCCGTATCTGCGGGTCTACACCGCCGAGATCGAGCCGCGGCACATCCTGGAATTCCTGGTCTTCGACGAGGACTTCCCGCGCTCGATCCGCTTCGCCACAGCCCAGATCGAACAGCACCTGTCGGCCATGGCTCGCAACGCCTTCACTGGCGAGCGCCCGGGTCCCGAGCGCCTCGCGGGCCGCCTCAAGGCCCGCCTGCAGTTCGCCGATGTCGACGAGCTGGAAGCCGTTGGGGCCGGACCGCTGCTGACCACCGTCGTCAACGAATGCGCGCGCATCCACGAAGCGATCTACGAGACCTTCGTGGCCTATCCGCTCGAAACGCGCCTTCCGGCCTAGGATCCAAGATCGTGCTGCTCGAAATCCGCCACGTCACCCAGTACCACTACGAGAAGCCCGTGCGGGAGAGCCTGATGGAGCTGTGGATGCAGCCTCAGAAGACGGCCCGCCAGCGCCTGGTCAGCTTCGAGCTGGACCTGGAGCCAGCCGCCCAGGTGTTCTCCTACGCCGACAGCTTCGGCAACGCCGTCTACCACTTCGACGTGCCCCAGCCGCACGACAAGCTGACCATCGTCGCCCGCTCGGCCGTCGAGACCGAGCCGACCGGCGAGCGTCCAGACCACTTGGATATGGGCGAATGGGACCGCATGCGCAGCGAGTTCGTGCGGGGCGAATGCTTCGACTTCCTGCGCCCCCATGGCTTTGTCCGGACCACTGACGCCCTGCGGACCTTCATCTACGAGCACGACCTGGACACCCTAAGGCGCAAGGACCCGCTGACGGCGGTCCGCATGCTGTCCGAGACCATCTACAGGGCGTTCGAATACCAACCCGGCGTCACCGACGCCGACAGCCCGATCGACCTGGCCCTGAGCGCCGGGCGCGGGGTCTGTCAGGACTTCGCGCACATCATGCTGGCCATCTGCCGCGAGTGGGGCATCCCGGCCCGCTACGTCTCCGGCTACCTGTTCACCGATCGCGACGCCGGCGACCGCTCCGACCCGGACGCCACCCACGCCTGGGTCGAGGTGTTCCTGCCCAGCCTTCGCTGGGTCGGCCTGGACCCGACCAACAACATGATGACCAGTGAGCGCCACGTCGGCGTGGCGGTCGGCCGCGACTATGCGGACGTCACCCCGTCGCGCGGGGTCTACAAGGGCGATGCCGAAAGCCAATTGGCCGTGGGGGTCACCGTCCGCCGCGCGCGGGCCGCCCTGGCCGAGCCGGAATTCCTGCGCATGGCCCGCCCAAGCTTCGCCGGCGGCCGTCGCCGTCCCGACGCGGCCTTGAAGCAGGAACTGCACCAGCAGCAACAACAACAGCAGCAGCAGCAGTGATCTACTGAAGGATCGACCCTACTGAAGGATCTCCGGCGGCAGGGTGGCCGCGAACCGACGGGCGATATCCAACGCCCCGGCAGCGCCGCCCGCGCGAGGCCCCATGCGCTCGGTCTGCAGGAACTGTACGCCCACTTCGGCGCCCGAACGCCACACGACATGCGCCAGGTGCACCCGGCGCCCGCCGGCGTCGACGAAAATGAACTTGTCCGGCGGCGAGGTGATGCCGGCCGTCGACAGTCGCGCGCCCTTCTCGGCTACATCCAGCAGCGAGCATTTCCACGAGCGCGGATCGTCGACGATGTAGATCTTGCGCGCCGCCGGCATCCGAGGATGCGCGCGGCGTTCAGCGCCCGAGGGCTCGACCATGACCATGCGACCTTAGAACTCCCGTCGAGTCGTCGACGACCTTAGCGCAGACGACGACGCTACGCGCCAACGCTGAACGTCGTTCATCCGATCTCGGTCTAACGGGTAGAACCTTAGGCAGCGTAAACGTGGGCCTTGCGAGCGACGATCTTCACCGTGCCCTGAAAACGGGGGGCTTCGGCGCGCGAGGCGCTGATCTCGATCGGACGGCCGTCGGCGGCGGTGGCGCTGACCGTGGTCAGAGCCCCCTGCACGTGGGCGCGATCGACCCGCACCTCGAAGCCGGCGTCGTCCAGCACGAAGTCGTGCGGCCGGACATAGGCGGTGGCCGAACCCTCGCGAACGCCGCCGGCCGGCAGGCGCAGCGCGCCGGCGCTGAACTGGCCGCCGCCGACCTGCCCCTCGAAGCAGTTGGCCTCGCCAACGAAGCCGCAGACGAAGGCGGTCTCGGGCTGGTCATGGACCTGATCGGGCGTGCCGATCTGCTCGATCGAGCCCTTGTTCAGGATGGCCACGCGGTCGGCCAGCTCCAGGGCCTCCTCCTGATCATGGGTGACGAAGATGGTGGTGACGCCCGTGGCGTCGTGCACGCGGCGCAGCTCCTTGCGCAGCGACTTGCGGACCGTGGCGTCCAAGGCGCCGAACGGCTCGTCCAGCAAGAGCACGCTGGGCTGCACGGCCAGCGCCCGTGACAGGGCCACGCGTTGGCGCTGGCCGCCCGAAAGCTGCGAGGGGTAGCGCTTGCCCAGGCCGTCCAGCTCGACCAGCTTCAGCAGGTCCTCGACCCGCTGGGCGATCTCGGCCTTGGACGGCTTGTCCTTGCCCTTCCGGACATCGAGGCCGAACGCGATGTTCTTGGCCACGGTCATGTGCTTGAACAGCGCGTACTGCTGGAAGACGAAACCCACGCGGCGATCGGCGGCCGAGGCGAAGGTCACGTCCTCGCCATCGAACAGCACCTGGCCGGCGTCGGGGAATTCCAGGCCGGCGATCGTGCGCAGCAGCGTGGTCTTGCCCGAGCCCGAGGGGCCCAACAGGGCCAGCAGTTCGCCGTCGTCGATCTCGAGATCGACCTTGCTGAGCGCCGGATAGCGTTCGAACTTCTTGTCGACGGAGCGGATGGAGATGGTCATGTGACTGTTAGGTCCGTTCAGTGTCCGCCGCGGCCGCGCCCAAACCCGCTATTGCCGGGTTGGACGACTTCCAGCGCCGTCTTCAGCACCAGGGTCACCACGGCCAGAAGGCAAAGCAAGGCCGCGACGGCGAAGGCGCCGACGAAGTCGTACTCGTTGTAGAGGATCTCGACGTGCAGCGGCATGGTGTTGGTCAGGCCGCGGATATGGCCGCTGACCACCGACACCGCGCCGAACTCGCCCATGGCGCGGGCGTTGCACAGCAGCACGCCATACATCAGCCCCCAGCGGACGTTCGGCGCGGTCACCCGCCAGAAGGTTGTCAGCCCGCTCGCCCCCATCGAAACCGCGGCCTCCTCCTCGGCGGTTCCCTGTTCCTGCATCAGCGGGATCAGCTCTCGGGCCACGAAGGGGAAAGTGACGAAGACGGTCGCCAGCACGATGCCGGGCACGGCGAAGATGATCTTGATGTCGTTGTCGACCAGATAGTCGCCGAACCATCCCTGCAGGCCGAAGATCAGCACGTAGATCAAGCCCGCCACCACCGGCGACACGGAGAACGGCAGGTCGATCAGCGTGATCAGCAGCGCCTTGCCCTTGAAGTCGTGCTTGGCGATCGCCCAGCTCGCGCACAGACCGAAGGCCGCATTGAACGGCACCGCGATCGCCGCCGTGATCAGGGTCAGCTTCACGGCCGCCAGGGCGTCGGCGTTGTTGATCGCCAGCAGCGCCGCGTCGAGACCTTTGCGCAGCGCCTCGGCGAACACGGCGGCCAGTGGCAGGATCAGGACCAGCGCCAGGAAGGCCATGACCGTTCCGATCACCAGGACCTTGGCCCAGAGCGGATCGTCGGTGGCTCGGCGACGCCCTTCCAGAGAGTTTTTGGCGGCGGCCATCAGTCGAACCTCCGCGCCCAGGCCTGGATGCCGTTGATGATCAGCAGCATCGTGAACGAGACCGTCAGCATCACCACCGCGATGGTGGCGGCGCGCGCATATTCGAACTGCTCCAGCTGGATGATGATCAGCAGCGGCGCAATCTCGGACTTGTAGGGCATGTTGCCGGCGATGAAGATCACCGAGCCGTACTCGCCGACCCCGCGCGCGAAGGCCATGGCGAAGCCGGTCAGCCAGGCAGGGGCCAGGGCCGGAAGGACGATGCGCAGGATGGTGTCGATCCGGTTCGCGCCCAGACTGGCGGCAGCCTCCTCGACGTCCTCGGCGGCGTCCCGCAGCACCGGCTCAATGGTGCGGACCACGAACGGCAGGCCGATGAAGATCAAGGCGATGGTCACCCCCACCGGGTTGTAGGCGGCCTTGATACCCAGCGGAGTCAGGAACTGCCCGACCCAGCCGTTGGGCGAATAGAGCGTCGCCAAGGCGATGCCCGCCACGGCGGTCGGCAGGGCGAACGGCAGGTCGACCAGGGCGTTGACCAGGGTCTTGCCGGGAAAGTCGTAGCGCACCAGCGCCCAGGCGGTCAGCACGCCGAACACGCCGTTGATCACGGCCGCCACGAACGCCGCGCCGAAGCTCAGGCGGTAGGCTGCCAATGATCGCTGCGATGTCGCCACGGCCCAGAACTCGGCCGGCGACTGCTGCGCGGCCTTCAGGACCACGGCGCTCAGGGGGATCAGAACGATCAGCGACAGCACGGTCAGCGTCACGCCCATGGTCAGGCCGAAGCCCGGGATGGCGGACCGCCGCCGGAACAAAGGCCGCTTGCTCGGCGGCGCGGGCGGCCGGCGGGCGGCGGTCTCGGCGGTCATCGTCTGATCGTCGTCCAGGGTCCGGGCTCGCCACATGGCTCTAGGCAAAGGCTGAACGCGCGGAGCCCCATCGGGGTCCAGCGACGTCGTTGAAACTGAGCCGCTTAAATCTCTACCTCGACAATGGGGCAAACGAGAAACCCCAACTTAAGACGCAGAAAAACTACCAGCTACGCTATGCCCAGCGATCGGCGAGCCAGTGACTCGGCCCGGCGCCAAAAGCTTGAGCGACATAGTCGCGAACGGCCTCACGGGCTCCCCCCCCTGTTGGTCGAAGCCGCCATTGACCAGCGGCAAACCCGAAAAGCAGATGTTGACCGGCTGATCGTTGGCGTGCTCGCCGCGCACCAGGATGCGGGCGGAAGGGTGCATCTCGCAGAAGCGGCCGATCTCGCCAACCTTTCCCGCCTCGCCGGCAGGCACCAGCATCAGGTTGTTGACGCACGGCAGCGATCCAGCGCCGATGTCCACATAGGCCCCCGGCGTGCAGTAGAACCGGATGTCGTAATGACCCAGGAACGTCAGCACCCTGTTCCAAGGCGTTGCATCGGGCGGAAGATTCACGGTGATGGGAGCCGACCAGTTCATTGGAACTGGCTATCAGAACACCCGAGCTCCGCAAACGATCACGCGACGCCCGGCGTCGCAAAGACGCTCCGAAATCCTTGAAGATCAGAAGATTGAATTGGTAGGCCGGGTGGGGTTCGAACCCACGACCATTCGATTAAAAGTCGAATGCTCTACCACTGAGCTACCGGCCCGCTAACGTCCGGCGGGAGCCGGTTGGAAGCGGCGCGGACCATAGGCGGGGGACTTCCGTGTCGCAAGCATGGTTTCGCCGTTTTTCCGACGGATGACGGCAAAGCTGTGGGCGGGTTAGGGTGAGTCATGCGTGGAACCTTGCTTTTGGCGGTCTTTTGCGGCGCGGCGCTGGCGGGAACGGTCCATGCGCGCCAGCGACAGGAAGCGCCGCCGCTGTTGGGCGCTGCTCCCCCGCAGCAGGAAACGCCGGTCGAGCCTACCGACGACGGACGAATCAGGTCGACGTCCGAGGCGAACCGGGAGGGCATCTCCGGCGCCATGAGCGCGCCGCTGCGCGATGTGAACATCGTCCGCACCAAGATCCCGCGCGTGCTGCTGGAGGCGATGGACGATCCCTATCAGCGCCCCGCTCGCGCCGATTGCGTCAGCCTGATCGCCCTCGTCACGCCGCTCGACAGCGCCCTGGGCGAGGACATCGACCGCAATCCGCCGGTCGACGGCGAGGATCTGATGGATCGGGGACGCAAGGCGGCCGGCCAGGCGGCGCTGGGCGCGCTCGCCAGCACGGCCCAGGACATGATTCCGATGCGCGGCTGGGTGCGGAAACTGACCGGGGCCGAGCGTCACGACCGCCTGGTCCAGAGCGCCATCACCTCGGGCAATGTCCGCCGGGCCTATCTGAAGGGCCTGGGCGAGGCGCGCGGCTGCAATCCGCCGGCCACGCCGCAGCACAAGCCGCCGACCGCGCCCGTGGTCGTCGATCCGGGCATGCCGCCGCCGCGCGATCCTTACGGCCCGCTCAAACCCCGCTTCCCGATCGTCAAGGAAGAGGCGCCCACGGTTCCGCAAGGCCCCCGAGACTAGGCTCCAGCGCCGAACCGGGCGGCTAGCCTTCGCTCAGATGGCGGGCGCGGAAGTCGCGGCGGAACTGTTCGAAGCGCCCCTCGGCGATCGCGGCGCGCATGGCCGCCGTCAGCGCCTGGAAGAAGGCGATGTTGTGCCAGGACAGCAGCACCTGGCCCAGGATCTCCTCGGCCTTGAACAGGTGGCGCAGATAGGCCTTCGAATAGTCGCGGCTGGCCGGGCAGTCGCTGTCCGGGTCGAGCGGCGTCTCGTCCTCGGCGAACTTGGCGTTCTTCAGGTTGATGGCGCCGTCCCAGGTCCAGGCCTGGCCGTGACGGCCGGAGCGTGTCGGCAGCACGCAGTCGAACATGTCGACGCCGCGCGCCACGGCCTCGACCAGGTCGATCGGCTTGCCGACCCCCATCAGGTAGCGCGGACGATCCTGCGGCAACAGCCCCGGGGCGTAGTCCAGCACCTCGCACATGGCTTCGTGCCCCTCGCCCACGGCCAGGCCGCCGATGGCGTAGCCGTCGAAGCCGATCTCGCGCAGACGGTCCGACGACTCGCGGCGCAGGTTTTCGAAGGTCGAGCCCTGCTGGATGCCGAACAGCACCTGGCTGTCGCGCGTCCCGAAGGCGTCCTTCGAGCGCTGGGCCCAGCGGGCGGAGAGCTCCATGCCCTTGCGCGCCCTCGCCTCCTCGGCCGGCCAGGCGACGCACTCGTCCAGTTGCATGACGATGTCGCTGCCCAGCAGGTCGGCCTGGATCTCGATCGAGCGCTCGGGGGTCAGCACGTGCTTGGAGCCGTCGACGTGGCTGGAGAAGGTCACCGCCTCCTCGGTCAGCTTGCTGATCCCCGACAGCGACATGACCTGGAAGCCGCCGCTGTCGGTCAGGATCGGCTTGTCCCAGCGCATGAACTTGTGCAGGCCGCCCAGGCGCGCCACCCGCTCGGCCGAGGGCCGCAGCATCAGGTGGTAGGTATTGCCCAGGATGATGTCGGCGCCGGTGTCCTTGACCTGGTCGACGGTCAGGGCCTTGACGGTCGCGGCGGTGCCCACAGGCATGAAGGCGGGCGTGCGGATGTCGCCGCGCGGAGTCTTGAGAACACCCGTGCGCGCCTTGCCGTCGGTGGCGTTGATCTCGAAGGGAAACGCCATCAGCGGGCCTCGTCCTTGAACAGCAGGCTGCCATCCCCGTAGGAATAGAAGCGGTAGCCCGTGGATATGGCGTGTTCGTAGGCCGCGCGCATGGTCGCCTGGCCGGCGAAGGCGCTGACCAGCATGAACAAGGTCGATCTGGGCAGGTGGAAGTTGGTCATCAGCACGTCGGCGGCGCGAAAGCGGTATCCCGGCGTGATGAAGATGGCCGTCTCGTCGGAAAACGGCCGCACGATCCCGTCCTCGCCAGTGGCGCTCTCCAGCAGGCGCAGGGACGTCGTGCCGACACAGATGATGCGGCCGCCAGCGGCATGAACGGCGTTCAGAGCGTCGGCGACCTGAGCGCTCACCTCGCCGAACTCGGCGTGCATCTTGTGCTCGGAAACGTCGTCGGTCTTGACCGGCAGGAAGGTCCCCGCGCCCACGTGCAGGGTCACGAAGTGCAGCGAGACGCCCTTTTCCTTCAGCCTTTCAAGCAGGTCGGGCGTGAAGTGCAGGCCAGCGGTCGGGGCGGCCACCGAACCGTCCTCGCGAGCATAGACGGTCTGGTAGTCGGCGCGATCGCGCTCGTCCTCGCCCCGCTTGGCGGCGATGTAAGGCGGCAGCGGCATGTCGCCGTGCTTGGCGATGCCAATATCCAGGTCCGGGCCGGAGATGTCGAAGGCCAGCACGACCTCGCCGCCCTCGTGCTTTTCGGCGACGGTGGCGTCGAGGCGATCACCCTCGCAGGCGCGGTCTTCCTGGGAACCAAACGCCACACGGTCGCCGATCTTCAGCCGCTTGCCCGGGCGCATAAAGGCGCTCCAGCGGCTGGGCGAGACACGGCGGTGCAGAGTCGCCTCGACGGCCACGGGCGTGCCGTCCGCCCCCCCCGTCGTCCGGCCTTCGCGCAGGCCGGACAGACGCGCGGGGATCACGCGAGTGTCGTTGAAGACCAGGGCGTCGCCAGGGCGCAGGAAGTCGGGCAATTCGCGGACAATGTGGTCGGCGAGCTCTTCCCCCGGACGGACCACCAGCAGGCGCGCGGCGTCACGCGGCTCGGCCGGACGCAGGGCGATATGGTTCTCGGGCAGGTCGAAATCGAAGTCGGAAAGGCGCATGGGCGGGCTTCAAGCGCACGATGGATCGGCAAGGTCAAGACATACGCGATTTCGAACACGGCTTCTTCTACCCTTCCGGCGCGTAGGGCGAAGCATCCATGGCAGAGCCGTGCTATGGGCGACCCATGCGCCTGATCGTTCAGCTTCTCAGCCTTCTCGTCCGCGGCACGGCCTTGATGTTGGGCCTCGTCGGCCTGGGTTTCGCGGGTGCGTGCCTGGGCGGCGCCTGGAGCGATCGGCTGGACGCCTTCACCCATGCCGCCCCGCTGTGGCTGATGATGGGCGTCGGCGCGGTGGTGCTGGGCGGGATCTTCGCGCGCGGCGGCGAGCGCTGGGTGATGCTCGGTCTGGGTGTGGCGACGCTGCTAGCCTGCTCGGTGCTGATGCTGCCCGAGCTGTGGGCTTCGTGGCGCTTCAAGCCGGCGCCCCCGGCCGCGAGCGACCTGAAGATCGTGCAGTTCAACATCTGGCACGATAACAAGACGCCCGAAAAGAGCCTCGCCTGGGTCATGGCCCAGGACGCCGACGTCGTGATCGTCGAGGAAGGCGCCGGCGACGCCTGGCCCGCCATCCAGGCGCTGAAGACCGCTTACCCGTTCGCCTCGTGCGACAAGGTCTCCAAGTGCGAGACCTGGATATTCTCGCGCAAGAAGATGATCGCGCGTGGCGGCATGCCGACGGATCGCCCCTATCTCTCGGGCGCCTGGGCGACCCTGGCCGACGCCAAGGGGCCGTTCACGGTCGTGGGCGTCCACTACACATGGCCCGTACCGGCCGGCATCCAGCAGAACCAGAGCCGCAAGCTGGTCAGGTTCGCCTCCGACTTCGACAAGAAGAGCACGATCATCACGGGGGACTTCAACTCGACACCCTGGTCGTTCACCCTTAAGCGTCAGGACAAGGCCCTGGGCCTGCGCCGCTGGACCCGCGCCATACCCTCGTGGCCGGCCAGCAAGTTCTCGCGGGTCATGGTCGCCCCCGCCCCGTTCCTGCCCATCGATCATGTCTATGCCGGCAGCGAGTGGTACGCGGTGAATGTCGTGCGCGGCCCGGCCCTGGGTTCCGACCACCGGCCTATCCTGATCACCCTGCGCCGCGGCCCGAAATAGAAACGGCCCCGGACGAGGTCCGAGGCCGTTTCTTCAGGTTCTGCAAGCGAGCCTTAGGCGTCCGCGGCGATCTTGGCGCTGATGATCTTGCCCGGGGCGCGCGGCGGCTCGCCCTTCGGCAGGGCGTCGACATGTTCCATGCCTTCAACCACTTGGCCCCAGACGGTGTATTGCTTGTCCAGGAAGGTGGCGTCGTCGAACACGATGAAGAACTGGCTGTTGGCCGAGTCCGGGTTCGGGGTGCGGGCCATCGAGACCACGCCGCGCACGTGCGGCTCGTCGTTGAACTCGGCCTTCAGGTCCGGCTTGTCCGAACCGCCGCGGCCGGTGCCCGACGGATCGCCGCCCTGGGCCATGAAGCCCGGGATCACGCGGTGGAAGACGACGCCGTCATAGAAACCTTCGCGCACCAGCTCCTTGATCCGCGCCACGTGGCCCGGGGCCAGGTCGGGACGAAGCTTGATCGTGACCGGACCGCTCTCGAGGGTCAGGATCAGGGTATTTTCGAGATCGGCCGACATGGTCTTCCCTTGGATGACAAGTGTTGTGAACGCGCTTCTAGCGCGGTTCACGCCCACCTGTGAACCAAGTTGAGCCCAGAAACCGGTAAGGCCTCAGCGAACCTCGACCGGAAGATCAATGTCGCAGACCGAAAAATCGGCGCCCTTCAGCGCGCGAAGACGTTTGGTCTCGGCGGCGAACCAGGCGCCCTTCGGGTCGATCACCCGCACCTGGGGCCGCTGGCTTTCGGGAATATCCGACAGCAGACGAACCTTCTGCATCTGGTCCTGCGGGGCCGGAACGGGCTCCCCGGTCTTGATGGCGCGCACGGCTTCGAGGCCGCTGATCACGCGGCCGAAGGCGGTGTAGCGCTTGTCCAGCGACGGATAGGGCTGGCGCATCAGGAAGAACTGGCTGTTGGCCGAGTTGTTGTCCTCGTCGCGGGCCATGCCGATCACGCCGGGACAGTAGGTTCCCCAGGCCGAGACCTTCTTGTCGGCGGTCATGTCGCTCCAGGTCCAGGCCTGGCTGACGACCGGCAGCGATTTCAGGTAGCCAACCTCCAGGCCCGCCGGCGCGGCCATCGCCACGAACGGCGTCTCGCCGCTGCGGCGGAAGGTGAATTCGGCCTTCAGATTTGGCTTGTCGGAGCCGCCCTCGCCCGTGTTGGTCGGGTCGCCCGTCTGGGCCATGAACTTGTCGATGACCCGGAAGAAGGTGCGGCCGTCATAGACACCCGCCCGGGTCAGCTCCTGCAGGCGCGCCACGTGGTTCGGAGCGACATCCGGGACCAGCTCGACCAGCACGCGCCCTTTGTTGGTGTCGATCACCATCACCGTGTCCGGAGCCGGCGTCCGCCAGTCTTGCTCGGAAGGCTTGGCCAAAGCCGAGGGCGTCGTCGCCAGGGCCGGACCGGTGATCGCCGCCAGGCAGAGCCCGGCCAGGAGCGTGCGCGAGAAGATCATGTCACTTAATTTGCACGGGGACGTCGACGTCGCAATTGGTGAAGCTAGGGCCCATCTCGGCCTGACGCTTGGTCACCAGAGCCTTGAAGGCGGCGCCACGGGTATCCATCACCTGGATCGAAGGACGCTTGTCGGCCGGCAGGTCGGCCAGCATCTTCACGCTGATCATCTTGTCCTGCGGATCCGGCACAGGCTCGCCGGCCTTGATGCTGCGCACGACCTCCAGGCCCGACAGCACCCGACCGAAGGCGGTGTAGGTCTTGTCCAGCGAGGCGTTGGGCTGGCGCATGAAGAAGAACTGGCTGTTGGCGCTGTTGGGATCGCCGGCGCGAGCCATGCCCAGCACGCCCGAGCAGAAGTTCCCCCAGCTGGCCACCTTGCGGTCGGCGGTCATCACGGCCAGGGCCGAGTTCTGGCTGGACACCGGCATCGCGCCGATCCAGCCCAGTTCGCCGCTGCCGACCTTGAAGCCCGCGCCCAGCGGTAGGTCCATGCCACGGCGGAAGGTGAACTCGGCCGTCAGGTTGGGCAGGTCCGAGCCGCCCTCGCCCGTATTCTTGGGGTCACCCGTCTGGGCCATGAAGTCGCTGATAACCCTGAAGAAGGTCAGGCCGTCATAGAAGCCGCTCTTTACCAGGCTACGCACGCGCTCGACATGGTTGGGCGCGGCGATCGGATCGAGCTCGGCGATGATCCGCCCCTTGTTGGTCTCGACGACGATAACGTTGTTCGGATCAGGCGTGCGCCAGTCGGCGGTCTGGGCCGAGGCCGCCGAAACAGAGGCCGTCGTAGCGACAAGCGCCAGGGCGGCGGCGGTCATGGCGAGCTTCATAGAAATCCCCGAACAGAATAGTCGGGGGTCGGCGTAGAACGCCACGGTCGCCCCGACAAGTGCGGCGACTGTTCAACCGCACGATTCCGGCCGGAACGGGGCGACGGCTACGCTTCCGACGCGGCCTTGAAGACCGCCAATTGGTCGTTGAAGGCGCGTTGGAAGGCGGGACGGGCCTCGGCCCGGGCGACATAGGCCAGGAGGCTCGGATAGTCGTTCAGGATTCCGGACGCGCCCAGACGGCGAAGCACCACCACCACCATCAGGTCGCCGGCGCTGAAGTCGCCGTTCAGCCAGTCGGCGTCGCCCAGACGATTGGCGAGCTGGTCCAGACGTGTGCGGACGGCCTGTTCCAGCATCGGTTGGCGCGCCTCGAACCAGGGCTTGTCGCGCTCCAGGATCGTGGCCATGCCGAACTCCACGATCGGCGGCTGCACGGTGCTGACCGCGGCGAACATCCAGGTCAACGCCCGCGCCCGGGCGTTGGCGTCGTCCGGCAGCAAGCCGGCATGGCGCTCGGCGATGTGGAAGACGATAGCGCCGGATTCGAACAGGACCAGATCGCCGTCCTCATAGGTCGGGATCTGGCCGAAGGGCTGCACCGCCAGATGGTCGGGCGCCTTCATCTGGGGAAAGGTGACCAGGCGGACGTCGTAGGGCTGGCCCACTTCCTCCAGCGCCCAGCGGACCGCCATGTCGCGCGCCAAGCCTCTGCCGCGATCGGGCGATTGCTTGAAGGCGGTTATGGTCGGGCTCATGATGCGGCCTCCGGGCTGTCGCTGTCCCGAGGAACGAACGGCCGGGCGGCGTTCCGACACCGCCCGGCCGAAAATCGTCGATCAGGCCCTGCCGACCTTGGCCAGCAGTTGCTCGGCCACGCCCGCCGGCACGAACTTGGTGATATCGCCGCCCAGAGCCGCGATCTCCTTGACCAGACGCGAGGCGATCGCCTGGTGGCGCGGGTCGGCCATCAGGAAGACGGTCTCGATCTCGCGATCCAGCTGCTGGTTCATCGCCGTCATCTGGAATTCGTATTCGAAGTCAGCCACGGCCCGCAGGCCGCGCACGATCATCTGAGCATGCACGTCGCGGGCGAAGTGCATCAGCAGGCTCTCGAACGGCCGGACCTCGATCTGGGCGATCTTGGTCAGGTGCGCCGTTTCCTTCTCCAGGATGGCGACCCGCTCATCCAGCGAGAACAGCGGCCCCTTGCCGATGTTCACCGCCACGCCGATCACCAGCTTGTCGACCAGCTTCACGGCCCGACCGATGATGTCGAGGTGACCGTTGGTGACCGGATCGAAGGTCCCCGGATAAAGCCCAACCCGCATGCAGCCCCCTTACTCTAAGGGTTCGAGGGTTTACAGGGTCTCATCCGCCCCGCTGTCCTCGCCCTGGTTGTCGTCTCCGCCGGAATCGGCAAGGCGCTCGACGCTGACGACATGCTCGTCTTGCGCGGTGCGGAAGATGGTTACGCCCTGAGTATTCCGCGCTGCAACACGAATTTGCGAGACCGGCACCCGGATAAGCTGACCCTGGTCGGTCACCAGCAGGATCTGGTCGCTCTCTTCGATCGGGAACGAGCCCACCAAACGGCCGCCACGCTTGCTGAGATCCTGCGCGGCCAGACCCTGGCCGCCGCGGCCGGTGCGGCGGAAGTCATAGGCGCTGGTGCGCTTGCCGAAGCCTTCCGACGACACGGTCAGCAGGATTTCCTCGGCCGCGCCCAGTTCGGCGATGCGTTCCGGCGTCAGGGAGGCTTCCCCGACCTCGTCCTCGCCGTCCTCGACCGGCGCCGAGGCGTCTTCCCCTTCGTCGCCGTCGGCGGCGCGCAGCATGGCGCGCTGGTGCTTGAGATAGGCGGCGCGTTCGGCGGGTGTGGCGTCGACGCTGCGCAGGACGGCCATCGAGATGACGGTGTCGTCGCCGGCCAGCTTAACGCCGCGCACGCCGGTCGAATCGCGGCTGGCGAACACGCGCACCTCGTCGACCGAGAAGCGGATGCAGCGGCCGGCCGCCGTGGTCAGCAGCACGTCCTGGTCGCTGTTGCAGACGGCGACGCCGACGATGCCGTCGCCTTCGTCCAGCTTCATGGCGATCTTGCCGTTGCGGCGGACGTCCACGAAGTCGCTGAGCTTGTTGCGGCGCACGCTGCCCGAACGGGTGGCGAACATTACGTCCAGGCCGCCCCAGGTGGCCTCGTCCTCCGGCAGGGTCAGGATCGAGGTGATCGTCTCGCCTGGTTCGATTGGCAGCAGGTTGACGAACGCCTTGCCGCGCGAGTTGGCGGCGCCTTGCGGCAGGCGCCACACCTTCATCTTGTAGACCTTGCCGCCCGAGGTGAAGAACAGCAGCGGCGCGTGGGTCGAGGCCGAGAACACGCGCGTGACGGCGTCCTCGGTCTTGGTCGCCATACCCGACTTGCCTTTGCCGCCCCGGTGCTGGGTGCGGTAGTTCGCCAGCGGCGTGCGCTTGACGTAGCCGCTCATGGTGACGGTGATGACCATGTCCTCGCGGACGATCAGATCCTCGTCTTCCATGTCGGCGTCGCCGTCGACGATCTGGCAGCGGCGCGGAATGGCGAACTTCTCGCGGACCTCAACCAGTTCCTCGCGGACCACGGCCATGATGTTGGCGCGGTCGGACAGCAAATCGAGATAGCCGCGGATGGCTTCGGCCAGGGCGGCGGCTTCGTTGCCGATTTCCTCGCGACCCAGACCCGTCAGGCGCGACAGCGTCAAAGCCAGGATGGCGCGGGCCTGCTCGTCGGTCAGGCGGATCAGGCCGCCATCTTCCTGCAGGGTGCGAGGATCCGCGATCAGTTCGACCAGGGGCAGCATGTCGCCGGCCGGCCACGCCTTGGCCACCAAGCGTTCGCGGGCTTCGGTCGGGTCCTTGGACGAGCGGATGATGTGAATGAACTCGTCGATATTGGCGACGGCGATGGTCAGGCCGACCAGCACGTGGCCACGATCGCGGGCCTTGCCCAGTTCGAACTTCGTCCGGCGGACGACGACTTCCTCGCGGAAAGTGACGAACAGCTGCAGCAGCTTGTGCAGGCCCATCTGCTCGGGACGGCCGCGGTTCAGGGCCAGCATGTTGACGCCGAACGAGCTCTGCAGCGCCGTGAAGCGGTACAGCTGGTTCAGGATCACCTCGCCCGAGGCGTCGCGCTTCAGCTCGACCACGATGCGCATCCCGTCGCGGTTCGACTCGTCGCGGATGTCGGCGACGCCCTCGATCCGCTTATCGCGGACCATTTCGGCGATGTACTCGACGAGGTTGGACTTGTTCACCTGATAGGGAATGGCGGTGATGACGATGGCTTCGCGGCCGGCGCGGATCTCCTCCACCGTGGCTAGGCCGCGCATGATGACCGAGCCACGGCCCGTCAGCAGCGCCTGGCGCGGGCCCGCGCGACCGATGATCTCGCCGCCGGTCGGGAAGTCGGGACCTGGCACCAGGTCCAGCAGTTGGTCGGTGGTGACGTCCGGCTCGTCGATCAGCAGCAGGCAGGCGTCGATGATTTCGCCGAGGTTGTGCGGCGGGATGTTGGTCGCCATGCCGACGGCGATGCCGCCCGCGCCATTGACCAGCAGGTTCGGGATCCGCGACGGCAGGACGGTCGGTTCCTGCTCCTTGCCGTCGTAGTTGTCGGCGAAGTCGACCGTGTCCTTGTCCAGGTCGGCCAGCAGCGACATGGCCGGCGGGGCCATGCGGCATTCCGTGTAACGCATGGCGGCGGGCATATCGCCGTCGACCGAACCGAAGTTGCCCTGACCGTCGATCAGCACCAGGCCCATCGAGAAGGACTGGGTCATGCGGACCAGGGTGAAGTAGATCGAGGCGTCGCCGTGCGGGTGATACTTACCCATCACGTCCCCGACCACGCGTGCGGACTTGACGTACGGACGGTCCGGAGTCTGCCCCTGCTCATGCATCGAGAACAGCACGCGGCGGTGCACGGGCTTTAGACCATCGCGCGCGTCCGGCAGGGCGCGGCTGACAATCACGCTCATCGCATAGTCGAGATACGAACGACGCAGTTCGTCTTCGATGTTGATGGGCGCTACGTCCCCGCCCGAAGCATCAGGGGGGAGAGTTTTTTGATCGTCGCTCAAGGGGATTTTTCGCCGTCAGAATCGGACACGGAACCGTCGAAAACAGTTAGCATTCGGATGGGGAAGGCGCCACCTTTCCGGGCGCTGCATCCCGTCCGTTTGCTTGAATCCGAAGGAAAAACGCATGATCCGCCTCCCCGCCGCGACCACCCTCGCCCTCGCCGCTCTGATCGCCGCTTCGTCCGGCGTCGGCGCCGCTTGGGCCCAGACCGCCGCGACCGCCGTGGTGAAGACCAGTGACGGCAAGGACGCCGGCGTGGTCACGCTGACCGAGGCCCCGCACGGGGTGCTGCTGAAGCTGGAACTGAAGGGCCTGACGCCGGGCTGGCATGCGGTGCACTTCCACGAAAAGGGCGACTGCGGCGCACCGGACTTCAAGTCGGCCGGCGCCCACGTCCACACCTCCGCCACCACGATCCACGGCCTGTTGAACCCGGACGCCAACGACAGCGGCGACCTGCCGAACGTCTTCGCCAACGCGGACGGCTCGGCCACGACCGAGGCTTATTCAACCCTGGTGTCGCTCAAGGGCGCCGGCGGCCGCCCCGCCCTGCTGGATGCCGACGGCTCGTCGATCGTCGTCCACGCCAGCCCGGATGACCACAAGAGCCAACCGATCGGCGGCGCCGGCGCGCGCGCGGCTTGCGGCGTGTTCAAGTAAAGCTGTAGAGCGTGGCAGCCGAAAGTGTGAGCGGTTTCGGCGCCTGCCACGCTCTAAGTACTTGAGATAGAGCCTGTTTATCCGTTTCTGATGCTTCCATCAGAAGCGGACAGGCTCTAGGCTTCCGCCACGTTTCTATTCGTGGCGGGAAATCCCATGCGTATCTGGCGGCTGTCGCTTCTCGCCATTCTGCTGGCCGCGACGGCCGCCTGCCACGACTCCAAGGCGTCCAAGGAGGCCAAGCCGCCGGAAAAAGCGGCCGCCGCCACGCCCTCGCCATCGACACAGCTCGTCTCGCTGGCCTGGAGGCCGACGAATGGCGACCAGAACCTCCAGTCCTTCGAGCTTCGACTGACGGGCGCCGAGATCGTCTCCGTCTGCAACAAGCCGCCCGGATGGATCCTCGAAGGCGCGGGCGACAAGATCAAAGGCTACGCCACGGTCGGCGCGGGCTTCGTCGGCGTCGATCATCTGGACGACCTCGACGGCCTTTTCCTGATCCAGACCCATGCCGGCGAGACGCTGGGCGTCAGCGGCAAGCTGCTGACGGGTGTCTATGCCGACGACGGCGGCCAGAGCGAGATCGCGGCGACATCGGCGCTCCTGAGGCGCGAACCCGCCGCCGAATGTCCGCCCCCTAGGGATTAGCGCTTTCGACCAGGGCCTCGGCGGCCTTGGCGCGCTTCTCGGTCAGGGCCACCAGGGCCACGCCGACCATGGTCGCGCCGCCGCCGATCAGCAGCTGGGCCGTCAGCTTGTCGCCCAGGAAGAGCACGCCGATCGAGCACGAGACCAATGGCGTCAGCAGGAAGTATGGCGTAACCCGCCCGGCCTCGCGGCGCTGGACCAGCCAGAACAGCAGGGCGCTGGCCCCGATGGTCGAGACCACGCCGGCGAACAGCACGCACAGCCAGGCGATCGGCGGCGCGGTCTGCATCCTTGCGACCTGGTTCGTCTCGAACAGGGCCGACAGGATCAGCAGCACGGGCGCGGCGACCAGCGCCGTCATGCCCTGCAGCTTCAACGGCTTGATGCCGGGCGTCTTGCGCACCAGCACAGTAGCCACGGCCCAGCAGGCGCTGGAGAAAACGATCAGCAGGATTGCCGGCAGGTCTCCTGCCCCGTGCGGATCCAGGCTCATCCACGCCACGCCGATGAACGCCACCGCCAGGCCCGCCACGGCCGGCGCTCGCATCGTCTCGCCTAGCATCCGCCAGGCGAAGATGGCGGTGAACGGGATCCAGAGCTGGCTGGCCACGACCAGCGGGCTCAGAGCGTCGGCCATGCTGAAGGCGATATAGATCACGCCGAAATGGATCGGCCCCGTCAGCAGTACGATGGTCAGCAGCTTCCTCGGCTCGGGAAACGGCGGCTTGATGAACGGGAACAGGAAGGCCAGCGCCGAGGCGAACCTCAGCCCGCCCATCAGCATCGGCGGCAGGTAGTGCGTCGCCACCTTGGCGGCGGCGTTGTTGATCCCCCAGGTCAGGATGATCCCCAGTATCGCGAGGTATTCCAGACCGGTCAGTGGGGACGACTTGGAGGACATGAGGGGGCTTGGACCAGACCAGGCCCTCCGGGTCAATAAACGCCGACCACCTCGCGGACGGCCGAGGTCAACCGCTCGAGATCCCCGTCCGGGGTGGTGAAGGCCGGCGTGAGATAGACGACCTTGCCCATCGGCCGGATCCAGACGCCCAGCTCGGCGAAGCGCGCGCAGAGATCACCGACCGCCACCGGCGCGTCGAACTCGACCACGCCGATCGCCCCCAGGATCCGGACATCGACGACGCCACGCTTCGCTCGGCAAGGCTCCAGCCCGTCGGCCAAGGCCGTGGAAACCCGCGCCACATTGGCCGCCCAGGATCCATCCTCGAACAGGTCCAGCGAGGCGTTGGCCGCCGCGCAGGCCAGCGGATTGGCCATGTAGGTCGGTCCGTGCATCAGGGCCGCGCCCGGATCATCGGACCAGAAGGCCTTGAACACCTTGCGCGAGGCCACCGCCGCCGACAGCGGCAAAGTTCCGCCGGTAAGCGCCTTGGAGAGGGTGACGATGTCCGGCTCGATCCCCGCCGCCTGCATGGCGAACAGGGGCCCGGTTCGGCCAAAGCCCGTGAATATCTCGTCGAAGATCAGCAGCACGCCGTGCTTGTCAGCCAGCCGACGCAGGGTCCGCAGCACGTTCGGCGAATGCAGCAACATGCCGCCCGCGCCCTGGACCAACGGCTCGACCAGGATCGCCGCGATCTCGTGGCCGCGCTCGGTCAGCAGGGCGTCGAGCGCCGCCTCGCTGGCCGCATCGCGCGGCAGATCGGCGATCACCTGTTCGGGCATGACGCCGGCGAACAGGCTGTGCATCCCCTCCTCCGGGTCGCAGACCGTCATCGTCGCCAGGGTGTCGCCGTGATAGCCGCCCCGGAAGGCCAGGAACTTGGTGCGACCTCGAACGCCGCGATTGATCTGGAACTGCAGCGCCATCTTCATGGCGATCTCGACCGAGACCGAGCCGCTTTCGGCGAAGAACACGTGGTCCAGCTCGCCCGGCAGCAGCCGGGCCAGCCGCGCCGCCAGGCGATAGGCCGGCTCGTGCGCCAGGCCCCCGAACATCACGTGCGGCATGGCCTCGACCTGCGTCCGCAACGCGTCGGCGATATGCGGATGGTTGTAGCCGTGACAGGCCGTCCACCAGGAGGCCAAGCCGTCGACCAGCTCTCGCCCATCGGCCAGCACCAGCCGCGAGCCCCGCGTGGCCACCACCGGCAGCGGCGGCCGCGCCGTCTTCATCTGGCAGTACGGACGCCAGACGTGCGGCGCGCCAGCGGTCAGCCAGGCTGGATCGGACATGACGGTTTCCGTTTGCGGACTCGGGGCGCTCTGCCTATTCCCGCCCACCAGCCACGGCAAAGAGAAACGACATGCAGAGCCTCGACGCCTTCGCTGGCGAGAAGCTGGCCGCCCTGGACGCCAAGAGCCTGCGCCGCCGCCTCAAGCCCACCCGCCACCACGACGGCGCCGTGGTCGAGCGCGATGGCAAGCGGTTGATCTCGTTCTCGTGCAACGACTATCTGGGCCTGTCGCAACATCCTCTCGTTCGCGCGGCGGCGGCCGAGGCGGCGCTGAACTACGGCGCGGGCGCGGCCGCCTCGCGGCTGGTGACCGGCGATCATCCGCTGCTGAGTGATCTGGAAAAGCGCCTGGCTCGCCTGAAGGGAACGGAGGCCGCCTGCGTGTTCGGCTCGGGCTATCTGGCCAATACCGGCACGATCCCGACCCTGGTCGGTCCCGGCGACGCGGTTTTCGTCGACGCCCTGGCCCACGCCTGCATCTGGAGCGGCGCGCAGCTGTCCGGCGCCAGGATCGTCAAGTTCGCCCACAACGACGTCGAGGACCTGACGCGCCTGCTGGAGGCCGAACGTCCCCTCGCCCGCCGCGTCCTGGTCGCGACCGATGGCGTGTTCTCGATGGACGGTGACATCGCGCCGCTCGATCAGTTGTCCGCGCTGTGCGCCGAGCACGACGCCTGGCTGCTCAGCGACGACGCCCACGGAGTCGGGGTGTTGGCGCAAGGCCGAGGTTCGGCGGCGCTGTTCCCGGATGCGGACATCCCCTTGCAGATGGGAACCCTGTCAAAGGCCCTGGGCTCTTACGGCGGCTATGTCTGTGGCTCCCAGGCGGTGATCGACCTGCTGAAGACCCGCGCCCGCACGCTGGTCTACGCCACGGGCCTGCCGCCGGCCTCGGCCGCCGCGGCCCTGGCGGCGCTGGACATCATCGAGAGCGAGCCAGAACTGACCGAGCGCCCCCTCGCCAAGGCGCGCCTGTTCACCCAGCACCTAGGCCTGCCCAACGCCCAGAGCCCGATCGTGCCGGTGATCATGGGCGGCGCCGAGGCCGCCCTCGCCACCTCGACCGCGCTGGAGGCGCGGGGCTTCCTGGTCGTCGCCATCCGCCCGCCGACGGTGCCGGAGGGTACGGCCCGCCTGCGCGTGGCCTTCAGCGCCGAGCACGACGACGCCGACGTGATCCGCCTGGCCGACGCCGTGGCGGCGCTGCGATGAAAGCCCTTTTCGTCGCCGGAACGGGAACCGACCTCGGCAAGACCCATGTCGCGTGCGCCCTGCTCCGGGCCGCTCGGGCGCGCGGCCTCCGCGTCGACGCCTTCAAGCCCGTCGTCAGCGGCTTCGATCCCGAAGCGCCCGAGACCAGCGATCCCGCCCGTCTCGCCATCGCGATCGGCCGTCCCGAGGCCTGGGCCGAGATCTCGCCCCGCCGCTATCGCGCACCGCTGGCCCCGAACCTGGCGGCGAGATTGGAGGACGACACCCTGGTCATGGCCGACCTGGTCGCCGACTGCCGAACCTGGCTGGACGGCCGCGACACCGACCTTGCCCTCGTCGAAGGCGCCGGCGGGGTGATGTCGCCGATGACCGACGACGCCACAAATCTCGACCTGATGGTCGCGCTAGGCTTGCCCGTCCTGCTGGTCGCCGGCAGCTATCTCGGCACGGCCAGCCACCTGTTGACGGCTCTGGAGGTGTTGCGGGCGCGAGACCTAACGGTAACCGCGATCGTGGTCAGCGAGAGCCTCGACGCCCCCGATCTTGATCAGACCGTCGAGATGACGCGGGCCTTTGAGCAGACCGCCCCGATCGTGGTCGCGCCGCGCGATCCGGACTGGAGCGCGGCCGAACTCGCCGACCTACTTCTCTAGCCGCGCGACCAGGCTGGAGGTGTCCCAGCGGTTGCCGCCCATGGCCTGCACCTCGGCGTAGAACTGGTCGATCAGGGCGGTGGCCGGCAGTTGGGCGCCGTTCGAGCGGGCTTCGTCCAGGGCGATGCCGAGGTCCTTGCGCATCCAGTCGACCGCAAAGCCGAAGTCGAACTTGCCTTCGGACATGGTCGGCCAACGGTTCTCCATCTGCCACGACTGGGCCGCGCCCTTGGAGATGGCGGCCAGCACGTCCTCGGTCGGCAGGCCCGAGCGCTTGGCGAAGTGCAGCGCCTCGGCCACGCCCTGGACGACGCCGGCGATGGCGATCTGGTTGCACATCTTGGTCAGTTGTCCCGAACCGACCTCGCCCATCCGACGCACGGCCTTGGCGTACCCCCCGATCACCGGCAGCACGTGGTCATAGGACGCCTGGTCGGCGCCGACCATGATGGTCAGTTGGCCGTTCTCGGCCCCGGCCTGGCCGCCCGAGACCGGAGCGTCGACGAAGGCGCAACCTTTCGTAGCCAGCAACTCGGCCATCTCGCGAGCGACCTTGGCCGATGTGGTGGTGTGGTCGACGACCGTTACGCCTTTCTCGAGCGCCGGAAGGGCCTGCGCCACGACGTCGCGGAGGTCGTCGTCGTTGCCGACGCAGAGCAGCACAATCTCGGCGCCGGTCACGGCCTCAGGAATGGTCTCAAAGGCCGGGCCGCCGTGCTTTTCCGCCCACCGGCGGGCCTTTTCGGCGGTGCGATTGTAGACGGCCACCTCATGGCCGGCCGCCTTCAGGTGGCCCGCCATCGGAAAGCCCATCACACCCAGACCGATAAACGCCGTCTTCATGCCGCTGCTCCACTTAATAGAGGCCGGGATTACGCGCCCGACGGCGGCTTCGGCAACCCCATCTTAACGTCCTTTGGGCACGTTGCGACGCATGGTTAAGCAGGCTTAAGCACGATGGCGGTCAACAGCGAACAGCCGATCATCATCAAGAAGGTCAAGAAGGGCGGCGGTCACGGGCACCACGGCGGCGCCTGGAAGGTCGCCTATGCCGACTTCGTGACGGCCATGATGGCCTTCTTCCTGCTGATGTGGCTGCTGAACACGACCAGCCCCGAGCAGAAGCAGGGCATCGCCGACTATTTCGCGCCGGCCTCGATCTCGTCCACGACCAGCGGGTCGGGCGGCATCCTGGGCGGCACCTCGCTGGGCGACGACGGCGCCAAGGCCGACGGCAAGTTGTCGGTCATTCAGCAAATGGCGCCCGAAGCCCCCGATAATGTCAGCAAGGATGGCCAGAGCTCGGAACAGGCCTCCCTCGCCTCCGCCAGCGAGCAGGCCCTGCGCGACGCCCTGGCCAAGAAGGAACAGGACGCCTTCGCCTCGGCCGCCCAGTCCCTGCGCCAGTCGCTGCAGGACATGCCAGAACTGGCCGAGCTGTCGAAACAGATCATGATCGACCAGACCCCGGAAGGCCTGCGCATCCAGCTGGTCGACCAGGAAGGCCGGTCGATGTTCAAGGAAAACTCCCGCGAGCCGAACGACCGCGCCAGGATCCTGCTGCGCGCCGTGGCCAAGGTGATCAACCAACTGCCCAACCGCGTGACCATCTCGGGTCACACCAGCGCCAACGCCTATGGCAAGAAGCAGGACGGCGACTGGGCGCTCTCGGCCGAGCGCGCCGACGCCTCGCGCGTGGTGCTGCGCGGCGCCGGGGTCGACGACGACCGGATCTATCAGGTGTCGGGCAAGGCCAATTCCGAACCGCTGTACGCCGACGACCCGACCTTGGCGGGCAACCGACGCATCTCGATCATCCTGCTGCGTGAAAAGCCGGTCCTGCCGGACAACCTGTGACCGTTCGACGCGCAAGCGCTCCGTGAAGCTTGCGCAACTGAACTCTATGCCCCCTAATCCCGTTCTGGGCGGCAGACACGCTGAAGGGGACAGGGCCTACAAGTGACGCAGCATTTTCCGACGCGACAGCTTCGGTTCTTTCTGACGGCGCCCACGCCTTGCCCGTACCTGCCCGGCCGCGAGGAACGGAAGGTGTTCGCCCACCTGCCCCTGTCCGACGGCCCGACGGTCAATGACAGCCTGACTCAGGTCGGTTTCCGTCGCTCGCAGAACATCGCCTACCGTCCCGCTTGCGAGACCTGCCGCGCCTGCCAGTCGGCTCGCGCGCCCGCCGCCGACTACGTGCTGTCGCGTTCGGAGCGGAAGGTCCTGAACCGTAACGACGACCTCGAGCGCCACCTGGTCGAGGCCGAGGCGACTCTGGAGCAGTTCGAACTGCTGCGCCGCTATTTGCTGGCTCGCCACGCCGACGGCGGCATGGCCGAGATGACCTGGCCCGATTACGTGGCCATGGTCGAGGACACCGCCGTCCGCACCCACTTGATCGAATATCGCCGCAAGTCACAGGACCGCGGCCCGGGCGACCTGATCGCCTGCGTGCTGGTCGACGTGCTCGCCGACGGCCTGTCGCTGGTCTACAGCTTCTACAATCCCGATCTTGACCGTCGGAGCCTGGGCTCCTTCGTCATCCTGGACCACATCGTCCAGGCCCAGCAGGGCGGCCTCCCCTACGTCTATCTGGGCTACTGGGTCCCGGGCAGCGAGAAGATGGCCTACAAGGCGCGCTACTCGCCGCTGGAAATCCTGAAGCCCGGCGGCTGGTCGCTGATGTCGGCCCGCGAACGCGGCGCTCGTCCGCCCAGTTCGCGCCCCAACTCGCACGACACCTGCGACCTCGACCTCAGCGACGCCGAGCCGGCTTCGCTGGACGACCTGCCGTAACGGAACGTTTCCGAAGACACCTCGGAGCACACGTCTCCCAACGGCAATAACCTCAAGACACGCAAAAGTGGAACGTGTGAACTTGGCAAGAATGTCAAAAGATCGCGGTCAGAGGAATTGAATCTGCACCTTGGTTAACGCCCAGGAAACCACTTCATCCCAAATTTAGTGAAACGCTTCGGTGAACGCGGCGACAGTTAGGGGGATGTGGATTATGTTTTTCTCGGAACGCAAGACGGGCGAGATCAATCTCCTCAAGAAGCAACTGGCGGACCTGAAGGAACGATCCGAACTGCTGGATCAGGCCTGTGGCATCGGCCTGTGGGAAGCCGTGCTGCACGACGCCGACGCCCTGCACCCCAAGAGCGTCTGGACCTGGTCGCCGGAATTTCGCCGGCTGATCGGCTACACCAGCGAGGCAGACTTTCCGAATGTCTGCCGCTCCTGGTCGGACAAGCTGCACCCCGACGATGTCGAACCCACGTTCGCCGCCTTCGCCGCCCACCTGACCGACAAGACCGGCGCCGCGCGATACAATGTCACCTATCGCCTGATGACCCGGCAGGGCGTCTATCGCTGGTACCGCGCTACCGGTGGGTGCATTCACATAGAAGGCGGCCTGATCCGCGCATGCGGCTCGCTGACCGATATTCACGAGCAGACGCTGATCGAGCAAAAGGCGCGCGACGAAGCCGCCGAGAACCAGATCGCGCTGGACGCCCTAGCGGACGGCCTGAAGGCCCTGGCCGACGGCGACCTGACCCACAAGATCGATGCGGCCTTCTCGGCCAGGGCCCAGCCGGTCAAGGACAATTTCAACCACTCCGTAAGCCGCCTGCGCGACGCGCTCGTCAACATCGCCTCGACCGCGGGCTCCATCCGGGGAGGCTCGGCCGAAATCGCCAGCGCGTCTGACGACCTGTCGCATCGCACGGAGCAGCAGGCCGCCAGTCTGGAAGAGACCGCCGCGGCCCTCGACCAGATCACCTCGACGGTCAATCGCAGCGCGGAGGGCGCCATCCAGGCCTCGAACGCCGCCGCCTCGGCGAAAATCGACGCCGAGCGTTCGGGCGAAGTGGTGCGCGATGCGGTCGCGGCCATGGGGGAGATCGAACAGAGCTCGGGGCAGATCACCCAGATCATCGGCGTTATCGACGAGATCGCCTTCCAGACCAACCTTCTGGCCCTGAACGCCGGGGTCGAAGCGGCCCGGGCGGGCGAGGCCGGCCGGGGCTTCGCGGTCGTGGCGCAAGAGGTGCGGGCCTTGGCTCAACGCTCGGCCGACGCCGCCAAGGAGATCAAGACGCTGATCGCCAGCAGCACCGCCCAGGTCGAGCGCGGCGTGAAGCTGGTCGGTCAGACCGGCGAGGCCCTCAGCGGCATCGTCGGCAAGGTGACCGAGATCACCGACCAGATCACCGAAATCGCCCGCTCGTCGCGCGAACAGGCCACCGGTCTCAACCAGGTCAACACCGCGGTCAATCAAATGGACCAAGTCACCCAGCAGAACGCCGCCATGGTCGAGGAAGCCACCGCCGCGGCCAGCAATCTGCGCGGCGAGGCCAATGAATTGACGCGGCTGGTCGGCCGTTTCCGCATCGGAGACGACCAGAACCCGTCGGTCGCCCGGGCGGCCTAGCCTCCGCCATCGCCCCCAGGTCCCGGAAGCCTCGCGAAGGCTCTCCCGGGACCTGGGGTCAGCGCGGCGCGGTTGGTCTCAAGCCCAGCGCGGCCGCTTCGCCCCGGCCGGTAGACCGGCCTTGGCGTTTCTGACGGAATGGGCCTCCTAACGCGCGAAGCTGACCCCGCCGTCCACCGTGACGGCCCCGCCCATCACATAGTCCCCGGCCCGCGAGGCCAGGTAGATGGCCGCGCCGGCCATGTCCTCTTCCGAACCGATACGGCCGGCCGGGATGGCCTTCGACACCGCGTCGGCGTGATCGCGGGCGACCTTGTTCATGTCCGAGGCGAAGGCGCCGGGCGCGATGGCGCTGACGGCGATGTTGTCGACCGCCAGGCGCAGGGCCATGCGCTTGGTCATGTGCAGCAGGCCGGCCTTCGACGCGCCGTAGGGATAGGTCTCTTCCTTGCTCACCGACTGGCCGTCGATCGAGCAGATGTTGATGACCTTGGCGACGCGATCCTTGGCGGCGGCGCGCAGCGGGCCGATCAGGGCCTGGGTCAGGAAGAACGGCGTCTTCATGTTGAGGTCGACGGTCTTGTCCCAGCCGCTTTCCGGGAACTCGTCGAAGGCCGCGCCCCAGGCCGCGCCGGCGTTGTTGACCAGGATGTCGAGCTTTTCCTCGCGCTCCTTGATCCGATCGGCCAGGCCCTGAATGCCTTCCATGGTCGAGATGTCGCCCGGCAGCGAGACGCACTCGCCGTACTGGCTAAGCGCCTCGGCGGCGGCGTCGCAGGCGGCGGCCTTGCGGGCGGTGATGTACACGCGCTTGGCGCCGTAGGTCAGGAAGCCCTTGACGATCATCGCGCCGATGCCGCGCGAACCGCCGGTGACCAGGGCCACGCGGCCCTCGATGGAAAACAGGTCTTGCATTTTGTAGCTCCTAGAAGGCGCGGGCGGCGGCCAAAGCCCCCAGCCGGCCAGTGATGTCGTGGAATTGGGCGACGGTCTCGTCGATGATCTGCTGGGCGGTCTTGATCTCGTCGATCAGGCCCACGGTCTGACCGGCCAAGGCGGGCGCGGCCTCCATGTCACCGCCGAAATAGACGTCGAGGATGTTCTTCAGCACATCGGGCGGCATGACCCCCGCGTCGTAGATCTCTTTGGTAAGGTCAGACTTGATGGCGCGGATGCAGGGGCTGGCCTTCTTGTTCAGCACCCAGGTGCCGGTTTCCTTGGCCCCGGTGATCGCCGCCTTGTAGTTGGCGTGAACCGGGCTCTCGGCCGAACTGACGAAGCGAGTGCCCATCTGGACCGCCTCGGCGCCCAGGGCGAAGGCCGCCGCCATGCCGTGCCCATCGCAGATGCCGCCGGCGGCGACAATGGGCACGTCGACCCGCGCGCGGATCGCTTGCAGCAGGACGAGAGTGGACACCTCCTCCGGGTTCTTGAAGCCGCCGCCCTCGGCGCCCTCGACCACGAGACCGTCGACGCCCGCCTCGACGCACTTGACCGCCGCGTCAACGGTGGGGACGGCGTGATAGACGACGATGCCGGCGTCCTTCAGCGGGCCGACGAACTTGGCCGGGCTGCCGGCCGAGGTGGTGACGAACTTGACCCCGCTCTCGCAGACAAAGCGCAGCATGGCGTCGTCGCGCAGGAACAGGATCGGCAGGTTCACCCCGAACGGCAGGCCGCTGGCGGCCATCTTGGTGATCTCGACCTTACAATTCTCGGTCTCGCCGGAAGAGGTCTCAATGACGCCAAGGCCGCCAGCCCTGGAGACAGCCGAGGCTAGCGGAAAGCGAGCGATCCAGCCCATCGGAGCCTGGATGATCGGATATTTCACGCCCGTATGGGCCAGGACACGGTTGGTCATTCTGGTCATCAGGGGATCAGCAGCACGCGGCCGACAGCCTGGCGACTTTCGATATAGGCGTGGGCGGCGGCGGCTTCGGACAGCGGGAAGGTCTTGTCGATCACGACCTTCAGCTCGCCCTTGGCGGCCCGGTCGATCATTTCCTGGATCATGTCGTGGACGCGGTCGGTCATGATCTCCGCGCCGAGGAAGACGCCGGTCAGCGAGCGATTTCCGCCCATCAGCGACGACACGTCCACCTTCATGGGCTCGCGCCCGGCGTTGCCGACCAGCGAGATGCGTCCACGATAGCCCAGGGCGCCGAGGCTGCCCTGCAGGGTCGCGCCACCGACCGGGTCGACCACCAGGTCGACGCCCTTGCCGCCGGTCAGCTTCATCACCTGCTCGACCAGGTCGTCACGGCTGTAGTTGACGCCGTGATCCATGCCGAACGCCTTCAGGCGCTCCAGTCGCTCGTCGCTGGAGGCCGAGGCCAGCACCGTCGCGCCGGCCTGCTTGGCCAGCTGGATAGCGGCCAGGCCCACAGCGCCCGCTCCGGCCTGGACCAGGACGGTTTCGCCCGCCTTCAGACGGCCCGCGCCGAACAGGCACTCGTGCGCCGTGCCGAACGGCACCGGAATGGCCGAAGCCTTCTGGATGTCGAAGCCGTCGGGGATCGGCCAGGCGTTGCGGGCCGGAACGGCGCGCAGCTCGGCGTGCGAACCGAAGGCGTTCACGGTGACGACCTTCTGGCCGACCGTCAGGTGGGTGACCTCTGCGCCGACCTCGATGATCTCGCCGGCCGCCTGGTAGCCCACGATGTGCGGGCTGCCCGCCATCTGGCCGCCGCCGCGATTGAGGGTGTCGCCGCCCTCGATGCTGACCGCCTCGACGCGGATCACCACGCCCTGCGGATGGCAGACGGGGTCGGGAACGTCCTCGTAGCGAAAGACGTCCGGCGCCCCTGTCTCATAATAGACGGCGGCCTTCATGGTGTTCTCCCTGTTGTTGTTCTTGGCTCTTGAAGGAGCGTTATTTCTTAGGGTCGATCAGGGCGTCGTAGACCAGCTTGGCGCTGTCATCGTCGATGTCCTTGATGGTCGGATCGCCGCCCTTGTTGAGGATATGGATCATGCCCAGGAAGAAGAGATCGTTGGTTGGGTCGATCCAGAACCAGGTGCCGGCCGCGCCACCCCAGCTGTAGGTCCCCTGCCCGTACGGCCCCGCCTTGGCGCTATCCAGCACCACCGCGAAATCGAGGCCGAAGCCCTTGCCCGCGGCCGTATTGAACGGCGGATCGTTGGAATTCATGATCGTGTCGCTGAGCATGTTGGTGCGCATCAGCTTGACGGTCTCTGGCTTGATGATGCGCTTGCCGTCCAACGCGCCGCCATTCAACAGCATCTGGGCGAAGCGGGCGTAGTCGGCGTTGGTCGAGACCAGGCCGCCGCCGCCCGAGGCCGCGACCGGCGGCTTGGTGATGTCCAGCACCATGAATCCGGTCGCGGGAACCAGCTTCTGTTCCTTGGGTCCCCAAAGATAGAGCGAAGCTAGACGATCCATCTTCTCGGGGGGAAGCCAGAAGGCGGTGTCGACCATCTTCAAGGGCCCGAAGATCCGCTGCTGCATGAAGTCGCCCAGCGACATGCCGGTCAGCTTCTCGATGATCAGGCCCTGGATATCGACCGAGACGCTGTACTTCCAGCGCGCGCCCGGCTGGGCCACCAGCGGCAGGGCGGCGACCTTCTGGACGAACTCCTCGCGCGACTTGGCGCTCAGGACGCCGGTCGAGACATAGGCCTTGTCGATGGGGTTGTCGGGAACCAAGCCATAGGCGAAGCCGCCCGAGTGGCTCATGAGTTCGCGCATGGTCGGCGGGCGGTCGGCCGGGACGGTGTCGAACGAACCGTCGGGATTGACGCCCTTGAAGACGCGCAGGGAGGCGAACTCGGGGATGTACTTGCTGACCGGGTCGTCCAGCTTCCACTTGCCCTCTTCGTAGAGGATCATCATGGCCACGCCCGTGACCGGCTTGGACTGGGAATAGATGCGGAAGACCGTGTCCTTGGTCATCGGTGGGCCGTCGAAGCCCTTCTTGCCGTGGACCTCGTAGTTCACGACCTTGCCGTGACGGACCAGCATGGTGGTGACGCCCGGCAGGTGGCCGGTGTCGACCAAGTTCTGCATATGGGCGTCCAGCTTCTTCAGGCCTTCGGCCGAGAAGCCGACGCTTTCCGGCGCGGCGGGAGCGATGGCGGGCGTGCTGGACGCTGCCCCCAGGGGAGCAGCCAGAGTCGCGGTGGAGCCGCCGCCGAGCAGCGTCGCGACCAGCGCGGCCGCGATGAACTTCCGAAACGCCAAGGCGTCCTCCCCGAACAGATGTTTGACGCGACCTTAGAGCGGGCGCATCCGCGTTGAAACCCGCTTTTTCAACGTCCGGATGACAGGCGATCCGTCACGCCCAAGGTTAAGGTTATTTCATCAAGAACCGGGTTGTTCGAACGTCGTTCATGTATATTTTTTACTGCACGAGGGATTACGATATTTTAAGGCGACGCTGGCGATGGCCACCCTGGACAACCTGATCACGATCTACCGCAATATCCACCGCTTGCCGACGCAGGCGGAACTTCCCCTTTCGGCCTCGGCACAACTGACCATGATGGCGCAAGGCATCGACGCCGACAGAGGCGGCATGGTCGGGGACCTCTGGAGCTATGCCTCCGCTGTGCGCTGGATCCAGGACAGCGCCAAGTCCACGACCGAGGTGGCGGTGATGGCTTACGGTTTCCTTGCCGACATAAGCCTGGGCACGCAGGGGCTGGACTATCTGCTCTCGCCGGTCGGCGGGAATCCGAACAATCTGAACAGCGCTTATTACGCGCAGTTCAATCTCGTGAACCGCTACATCAATTTCGCGATCAACCTGGCCAAGTTCGGTGAAGGTCGGGAGAACTTCATCAAGGCCTACGGCGAAAACGGAACAATGTATTCGACGTTCCAGAAGGCCTATCTGAAGCTCTTCGGCGTCGAGCGCACCTATGACGAAATTCTGACTTATCTCGACGCGGAGGTGCCGAACGGTCGCGGAGGGACCTACACCCGGGGCGAATATTTCGCCGAATTGGGCGGCGACGGCGGTAACGGCATCGGGACGCGCGCGGCCATGGTCGGCGCGCTGATGGCCGAGGCCATGACAAGCAGCCAGGGCCCGTACGCGGACGCCGTCCGCGCCTTTCTCGCCGACGTCGCAATAGACGGCAAGACGAACCCGCTGTCGGTGTTCTTCTCGGTCTACGGCAAGGGCGGACACCACGCGGCCGGAGGCCCCGACGACCCGGGATTGCCCGGCGAAAGCGCGCGTTTCGCCCACGACTGGAACGTCGACGTCTACAACCGGGAGCCCGACGACAACACCCACGTCCTGGCCAGCGACGGCAACGACGTCATCAAGCCGATCATCACCGATGGCCCCGGCGGACTGGACGCGGGCAAGCACATCAACACCGGAGGCGGCAACGACATCGTCTTTGTCGACAACGGGATCATGCGCGGACATATCGACACGGGAACCGGCAATGACCAGATCTTTGTCGAAAAGTTGGACGGCGGCGTCACCACCGGCTCGGGCTACGACTCCGTGGACATCGGCGGCTTCGCCGGCCTGCACCTGGTGAACGGCAAGGTCACCGACATCGCCGTGATCGACGACTTCAAGAAGGGCTTCGATATCCTCAGCTTCCCGGGCCTGGTCGGGCCAGGCGAGAAGAAACAGCTCTATTTCGTCGCCAACGCCACCTTCGATGACGCGCTGAACGCCTATGCGAGCATCACGGCCGCCAACAGCAACACCGTCTTCGAGTGGAACGGCGACACCTATGTCTTCCACCAGAACGGCGTCACCGGCGTCGATGCGGGGGACGGCCTGATCAAGCTGGCTGGCGTCACCGGCCTTGTGGTCGGCGGCGTCACTCAAGCGGTCGATATCCTGTTCGCGGCCTAGTTTTCAGCTCACCAGGCCGCAAACAAGCTCCCTCCGCCCCGCGGAGGGAGCTTTCCTGCTTCTAACGGGCGGCGGTCGCCCTGGCGGAGGGTCTGGCGGGCTGCTGCCCCAGCGCGATCTCCGTCGGGCGTTCGATCGCCTGGTACACCAGGGCGCGCGACTGGGCGTCCAACCCGGGGCCGACGCCGCCAAGCCGCTGGATCATGCCGACGAAGAACAGGTCGTTGGCCGGGTCGATCCAGAACCAGGTGCCGGCGCTGCCGCCCCAGCTGACCGTCCCCGGCCCTACAGGCGCGCCCGAGGCGGCTGGATCGACGGCCACGGCCATGTCGATGCCGTAGCCCATGCCCGCCGCGAACGGGAACGGCTTGGGTCCGGGGTTGAGCACGCCCGTCGTGCCGTTGGTCGTGACCACGAAGCCGGGCGGCAGATGGTTCTGGGTCATCAGCGCCACGGTCTCGGGCTTGAGAATCCGCACGCCGTCCAGCACGCCCTTGTTCAGGATCATCTGGGCGAAGCGGGCGAAGTCGCCAGCGGTCGAGACGAGGCCGCCCCCGCCCAACGGCGCGGCCGGCGGCTTGCTGACGTCGCGCCAGGCGCCTTCCATGGCCAGCGCCAGCGCACCCGTCGCCGGATCTCCGTCATAGAGCGCGGCCAGGCGGGGCTGTTTCTGGGCCGGCACGTAGAAGGCGGTGTCCTTCATCTTGAGCGGCGCGAAGATGTGCTCCTCCATGAAGACCGGCAAGGTCTCGCCCGACAGCTTCTCGACGATGTAGCCCTGGATGTCGGCCGCCACGCTGTAGCGCCACAATCGCCCTGGCTCGGAAAACAGTGGCAGGCCCGAGACCTTCTGAACCAGTTCGCTCAGCGAGCCGGACTGTAACACGCCGGCGCGGTAGTAGGCTTGGTCGGCCGGACTGCTGGGATCGTCGGCGATACCGTAGGCAAAGCCGGCTGTATGGGTCATCAGCTCGCGCATGGTCGGCGGGCGGGTGATCGGCGCCAGGATGGGCTGGCCCGCCGCGTCGACGCCCGTGGCGATGCGGAGATTGGCGAACTCCGGCACGAACTTGCTGATCGGGTCGTCCAGGTTCCACAGACCCTGTTCGTACAGGATCATCATCGCCACGCCGGTGACCGGTTTGGTCTCCGAGCGGATGCGGAAGATGGCGTTGATCGGCATCGGCTCGCCGCCCAGGGCGCGATGGCCGAAGGCCCTGGCGTGGACGACGCGGCCGTGGCGGGCCAGCAGGGTCACGCCGCCGGCGATCTGGCCGCGGTCGACCATGGCCTGCATGTGATCGTCCAGCTTCTTCAGCCGCTCGGCGCTGAAGCCCTGCTCTTCCGGCTTGCCCCTCGGCAGGGGCAAGGCCAGGGCCGGGGTCGCGGCGACGGCCGCGCAACCGAAGACGCTGGCCAGCAAGCTCAGCGCGCGGCGACGCAGCCGTCCCCTGCTCATTTCGGCTTGAACCGCTTATTGGTCGCGAAGCCCTTGGGCGCCAGCTTGCCGGCCCCGGCCCGGCGACCGATCCATTCCCTCCACTCCGCCCAGTCGCGGCGGCGGCCGGCGGTGTCGATCCAGTAGGCGCCGGTCTCGGCGTTGAACGACAGGCCGTCGCGCAAACCGCCTTCGCGATAGGCCTGCAGCTTGACGCCCTTGCCGCGCGGCATTTCCGGCAGATCCTCGATCGGGAAGATCAGGATCTTGCCGTTGTCGCCGATCACCGCGAACTGGTCGCCCACGGCTTCCAGGCAGAAGGCCGCGCCGGCGGCGTCGACATTCAGGACCTGCTTGCCGGCCTTGCGGTTCGCGAGCGCTTCTTCCTCGGGCATCAGGAAGCCGTAGCCCAGCTTCGAGGCCAGAATGCGTTTGCGGCCGGCCTTGAACGGGAAGACGTCGATGATCTTCACCTTGTCGTCCAGCTCGATCATCATACGCACCGGCTCGCCATGGCCCCGCGCGCTGGGAAGCTTGTCGCAGCCCAGGGTGAAGAAGCGGCCGTCGCTTGAGAAGATCAGCAGCTTGTCGGTGGTCTCGGCCGGGACCAGGAAGCCCAGCTTGTCGCCGTCCTTGAACTTCAGCTCGGACGGATCCTCGACCTTGCCCTTGGCGGCGCGGATCCAGCCGCGCTCCGACAGGATGATGGTGATTGGTTCACGGACGATCATCGCCTCGATGGCGGCGTCGGCGTCGACCACCGGCGCGTCGGCGAAGATCGAACGGCCGATGACGCCCGTCGCTCGACCGGCCTTGTCCAGCGGATGCTTGATCTTCAGCAGCGTGGCGCGGACATCCGACAGGCCCTTGCCGACCAGCTTCCACTGCTTGGCCTCGCTGGCCAGCATGGCCAGGATGCCGTCGCGTTCCTCGACCAGCTCGGCGTGCTCGCGGCGGATCTCCATCTCCTCCAGCTTGGCCAGCTGGCGCAGGCGGGTGTTGAGGATGGCGTCGGCCTGGATGTCCGAGAGCCCGAAGGTCTCGATCAGCTTTTCCTTCGGCTTGTCCTCGTAGCGGACGATCCGAATGACCTCGTCGAGATTGAGGTAGGCGATCAGCAGGCCGTCCAGGATGTGCAGACGGGCTTCGATCTTGGCCAGGCGGTGACGGGCCCGACGAGTCAGCACCTCGCGGCGGTGGGCCAGGAAGGCCATCAGCGCCGGCTTGATGCCCATCACGCCCGGCGTGCCGCGCGCGTCCAGCACGTTGATATTGACCGGGAAGCGAGCCTCCAGCGCCGAGAGCTTGAACAGGCTCTCCATCAGCACTTCGGGCTCGACGTTCTTGGACTTGGGCTCCAGCACCAGGCGAATGTCCTCGGCGCTCTCGTCGCGGACGTCGCCCAGCAGGGCGGCCTTCTTGCTCTCGATCAGATCGGCCAGTTGCTCGACCAGATCCGACTTCTTCACCTGGTAGGGGATCTCGGTGACGACGATCTGGTAGGTGCCGCGACCGGTGTCCTCCTTCTCCCACTTGGCCCGCACCCGCACGCCGCCACGGCCGGTCTCATAGGTTTCCAGCAGGGAGGCGCGGGGCTCGACGATGACGCCGCCGGTCGGGAAGTCGGGTCCTGGGACCTTTTCGAGGATGTCCTCGGTCGTCGCGTCGGGATTGGCCAGCAGCAGTTGGCAGGCGTCGATCAGCTCGGCGGCGTTGTGCGGCGGGATCGAGGTGGCCATGCCGACCGCGATGCCCGACGAGCCGTTGGCCAGCAGGTTCGGGAAGCCCGACGGCAGAACGTAAGGCTCCTCGTCCTGGCCGTCATAGGTCGGCTTGAAGTCGACCGCGTCCTCGTCGATGCCGTCCAGCAGAAGCGTAGCCGCTTCCGTCATCTTGCACTCGGTGTAGCGCATGGCCGCGGCGCTATCGCCGTCGATATTGCCGAAGTTGCCCTGCCCTTCGACCAGCGGGATGCGCTGGCTGAACTCCTGGGCCAGGCGCACCAGGGCGTCGTAGATCGACTGGTCGCCGTGCGGGTGGAAGTTACCCATGACCTCGCCGACCACCTTGGCGCATTTGCGCGCCGCGGCGTCGGGGTTCAGGCGCATGTTGCTCATCGCGTACAGCACGCGACGGTGCACGGGCTTGAGGCCATCGCGCACGTCGGGCAGCGCCCGCGAGCCGATGGTCGAGAGCGCATAGGCCAGATAGCGGCGCGACAGGGCTTCCGTCAGCGGCTCGTCGAGGATGCGGTCGCCGTCGTCAGGACCGCCGGGAGGAAGGACAGGCTTGTTCATCGAGGGGATTCGTTACTCCGGGTAGCGATCCTAGCAGACATCGCCGCGATGATTCGACCGGTTAGGCCTGAACGATCCCCGGTTTTCCGGCTTCCAGCGCGGATGGCGACCGAATTCGCGCGGAAAGCGTCGGAACGGCGCTCACAGTCGGCCCGCTTCCGTCAGGCGATCGATCAGCCACATGCGCGGCGCGGGCAGCGGCCGGTTCAGCGGACCGAAGACGAACTGTTCGAGAAAGTGGCCGGTGATGTCCAGGCCCGCCTTCACATCGCCCTCGGCCAGGCCGCCCTGCGAGGACAGCATGAACGGCGGCAGCGGCAGCAGCTTGTCATGGTACGGCGCCCCCGCCCCTCGGCTGACAGCGCGCCCCGTTCGCGGGCTGACATAGACGAGGTCGTCGAAGCTGCCGGTCGCCGCGCATTTGGAGAGGTCCAGGCCAAAGCCCAGTTCCTGCAAGAGGCCCGCCTCGTAGCGCACATAGACGGCCGGCCAGATGTCGGGGATCTCCAGCACGCGGATCAGGGCTTCCAGCGCATGGAAGGCGCCCGGATGGGCCTCGCGCTCCGGCAGGGCCGACGCGGCGATCGCGGCTGCGGACGACAGGCCCGCCAGCGCCAGGCTGTCGTCGAACAGGCTGGAAGGCCCCTCGCCCATCGGCTCCAGCGTGGCCGAGCCCAGTTGGTCCGCGACCCGGGCGCGATAGCGGGCGATGACCCGCGCGCCGGGCTGCAGAAACGGCTTCATCCGCCGCGAGGCCGCGCCGGCCACGTGGGCGGCGAACTTGCCGTGACCTTCCGTCAAGAGCTCGACGATGGCCCCCGTCTCGCCGTGCGAGCGGGCCGAGAGGACGTAGGCTTCGTCCTCCCATTCGGTGGTCAAGCGGGGGTCCCCCAGGCGACGACCTTCTCCAGCACGTCGCGCCATTCAGGCTCGACCGGCAGGCCGATGACGTCGCGCAGGGTCGCTTCCAACTCGTCGACGGTGAGGTCCCGCTGCTCGACCACGGCGCCGGTGACGTCGCGATGGGTGAAGCGGTTGTTCTTCAGGGCGTAGCGGGCGGTCGGCGTCGTGCGGCCCACCGTCATGCTCCAAGTGAAGTGCGAGCTGGGGTGCGTATAGGTGAAGTAGTTTCCTGGCTCGTAGTCGACGTCTTCCCAGGGACCCAGCGCCACCTGATAAAGCGGCGCCCAAGTCCCCGACAGATTGGCTAACACCAGCCGCTCGCCGCCCGTCTCCGGCGCGGCGGTCTCGATGCGGAACGGACCGTTGGGGGTCTGTTGCACGGCGTTCGAGAACAGATCCAGCGGCGCCGTTAGCACGCAGCCGCCGAAACCGCTGTCGGCGAGCCAGGCGACGCCGTCGACCATGACCTTCAGCACCATGTGCGAGCGGGCCCGCATCGGAGCGTCAGCCGGTTTCATCCACCAGACGCGAGCCATCAAGCCTTGAACTTCGAAGCCCAACGCCTCCAGCACGCGCTTCAAGAGACCATTCTGCTCGTAGCAGTAGCCGCCCCGTCCGGCGCCGATCAGCTTGGCGTCGATGTCGGCCGGAACGATGCTGATCCCGCGCCCCAAGAGGACGTCGAGATTCTCGAACGGGATGGCGTCCGGGTGCTTCAGCGTGAGGGCGCGCAGGGTCGCCAGGGTCGGCTCGCGCGGACCGTCGTAGCCGATGCGCCGGAAGTAGGCGTCCAGATCGACGGCCGCCGCGGGCGCATCAAACATCGAAATCCAGTCCGATATCGCTGAACAGGCCGCGCTCCTCGGCCCAGTTCTCCTTGACCTTCACGTGCAGGAACAGGTGAACCTTGCGGTCGAGGATGTCGCACAGTTCCTCGCGCGAGGCCTGGCCGATCCACTTCAGGGTCTGTCCGCCCTTGCCGATCACGATGATCCTCTGGCCTTCGCGCTCGACCAGGATGGTCTGCTCGATGCGCACCGAGCCGTCCTTGCGCTCTTCGAACGCCGTGGTTTCGACCATGGCCGCGTAGGGCAGTTCATCGTGGACGCGGAGGTAGACCTTCTCGCGGGTGATCTCCGACGCCAGCAGGCGCGCCGGCAGATCGGCGGTCTGGTCTGCCGGATAGAGCCACGGCCCTTCCGGCATCATCGAGACCAGCTTGGCGGTCAGGTCCTCGACGCCGGCGCCGGTCGCGGCGCTGATCATGAAGACGTCGGTGTAGACGCCGGTGTCGAAGAATTCCTTGGCCACCTGCAGCAGGGTGTCGCGCTTGACGCCGTCGATCTTGTTCAGGGCCAGGATGACCTTGCGGTTCGCGGCCTTCAGGCCCTCGATGATGGTCTGGACGTCCTGAACCGAGCGGTATTCGCCGGGCGTGGCCTTGTCTTCGCGGCTGGCCAGTTCGGCCTGAACGTCGACCAGGTGGACGGTGGCCTCGGCGTCTTCCGAGCCGGCCCAGGCCGAGCGGACCATGGCGCGGTCCAGGCGACGGCGCGGGCTGAAGATCCCGGGGGTGTCGACGAGCACGATCTGGGTGTCGCCCGCGATGGCGACGCCGCGCACGGGGAAGCGCGTGGTCTGGACCTTCTGGGTCACGATCGAGACCTTGGCCCCGACCATGCGGTTGACCAGGGTGGACTTGCCGGCGTTCGGCGCGCCGATGATCGCCGCGAAACCGGCGCGAGTCTGAGCGGGTGCTTGGGCGGGTGTTTGGGAGGTGGTGTCAGTCATTGCGCGTGCGTGTAGCACAGCAAGGCCGGAATTCCTCCCCCTAGGGATCAAGAGGCCTTCCGCGCCTGTCCATAGATTTCGACCGGCTGGCCCTCGTCGTTGGTTTCGGTCCACATCCATCCCGAGCCGATGCGCTCGGCGACGGCGATCGAGGCGGTGTTGCCCGGATCGATCCGGTGCCGCGCCTCTTCCCAGCCCAAGTGCGTGAAGGTCCAATTAACGGCGGCGGCCGCCGCTTCGCTCGCATAGCCCCTTCCCCAGAAAGCCGGCAGGATCGCCCAGCCGACTTCGGCGCGGCCGGGGGCTTCAGGAACCCATGGCCCGACGCGACCGATCCAGCGCCCGGTCTCCATCTCGAAGACCGAGAAAAGGCCGCAACCGCGCAACGCCCACATCCCCGCCGCCAGCGCCAAGCCGTCCCAGGCCGTCTCGCGCGACTTCGGGCCGCCGAAGAACCGCATCGCCAAGGGATCACCGTCGAAGGCCGCCCAGCCGTCCAGATCGGCCTGAACCGGCGGACGCATCTTCAGGCGGGCGGTCACGAGCTCCAAGGTCATGACCGCGCTCGCGCTCACTTGCCCGCGTTTTCAATCGCCGCGTCGATCTCGGCCAGGGCGTGGTAGCCCGGCTCCATCTTGCGGCCATTGATCTCGAAGGTCGGCGTCGAGCCGACATCGTGTTCCTTGGCGTTCCGCGTCACGCGGTCGTTCAGCGCCTTGACCTGCGCCTCGTCGCGAACGCACTTGTCGAACTGCTCTTCGTTCATGCCCGCCGACTTGGCGATGTCCAGCAAGGTATCGCGGGGCGAATAGAACACGCCCGGCTGGGCGGCGAAGACGGCGTCGTTGATCTGGAAGTACTTGTCCTTGCCCGCGCAGCGGGCCAGCAGGAAGCCGGCCGATGCCACCGTGACCTCCGCGTCGCCGCCCACCAGCATCTCGCGGAACACGTAGTGGACCTTGCCGCTATCAACGTACTTGGCCTTGAAGGCCGGATAGACCTCCGCCTGCCACTTCGCGCAGACCGGGCAGCCGACCGAGGCATATTCGACGACCGTGATCTTGGCGTCCTTGTTGCCCAGGCTCATGTCGTCGGGCAACGCCTGGAAGGACTGGCCCTTGCCGCAGGCGGCCAGACCTAGGGTCATCAGCAGGGCGACGACGAGACGGCGCATGGGAAGTTCTCCGGGAATCGCGGACGCGAGACAGCATGAAAGGGGTTCGGCGTGACGGCGGTCAAGGTGCGGGCCTGTAAGGACGCACAGCGCCTCGACTTCACGCGGCGCGGCCGCTGAAGGTGTGTGGGGAGGCGACGGAGCGGCCGGGCGAACCCGGGGACCGTAGGGTTTGTTTGTGTTTCGGCTCGCTGACCGCTCCGCCAGGCTGTTCTTGCCCGTGAGGATGGGGGGCGTGAGCGTCTTTCAGCTCGGGACCCCACTAGCCCCCGGACGGGCGCGGACCAAGTCGATCGGCTACATCCGTCTCGACCCCGACGATCCACGATAGGCGGCTTATACGATCACCGCCCTGTCGCTCCGCTGATGGCTTGAACCCCGGACGGCTCCACCACCCACGTGCGCTCCTAAAGAGTAAGCGACGCGGCGTGAAGGCTCCGCCGGGAACCGCCAGCGGCCCCGCTCAACCTACCCCCGCCGCCGTCTTGGGCCGGATCCAAACGCCCTCCCCCGCGACGGGGACGCATTGAGTATCGCGGCGGATTCAACGCCGATGACGCAGGGGCCCGTAAAATCGACAAGCTCTTGATTTCTTGGGATTTTAAATCGCGAACGCCGGGGATAGAGCGCGCTCAATCCCCTCTCTCGGTGAGAGAGGGGTTTTGGTGGACGCTCCGCCTAACCCCTACTCCGCCCCTTCGCGCTCCAACAGGGCCTTGGCCGCGGCCTTCTCGGCTTCCTGGCGCGACTTGCCCTTGGCGATGGCGGGGTCGACGCCCTTGACCGTCACCTCGACCGTGAACACCGGCGCGTGGTCCGGACCCGTACGGTCCAGCACGCGGTAGGTCGGCAGCGGACGGCCCTTGCCCTGGGCCCATTCCTGCAGCGCGGTCTTGGGATCGCGCGGACGCCCCTCGCCGGCCCTGTCGAACTCGTCAGCCCACAGGTCAAGGAACACCTTGCGGGCCGCGTCCAGGCCGCCGTCCTGGTAGAGGGCGGCCATCAGGGCTTCGGCGCCGCCGGCCAGGATCGAGTCGGTCTCGCGGCCGCCGATCTTGCTGGACGAGGCCGACAAGCGCAGGGCCGGCCCCAGTTCGGCCTTGCGGGCGACGCGGGCGCAGGTCTCGCGGCTGACAATGGCGTTCAGGCGCGGCGCGAGCTCGCCTTCCTTGGCCCTCGGATAACGATCGGCCAAGGCCTCGGCGGCCAGCAGGCCCAGCACGCGGTCGCCGATGAACTCCAGCACCTCGTTGTCGCGGACCTTCTTGGCCCCATCCCCGACGCTGGCGTGCGTCAGGGCGCGTTCGAGCAGTTCGCGGTCGTTGAACCGATGGCCGATCCGGCGCTCGAGGTCGCCGACGGCGGCGACCCGTCTATCCATGGTTCTGCATCACTTCAGCACGTGGAAGAAGCGGCTGGGACGCGCGTTCAGGAACCACGTCCACGGCTTGAACAGGCTGGCCTCGGCGTTCCACGACAGCAGGATGATCTGGGCGCGGCCGACCAGGTTCTCGGCGGGCACGAAGCCGACGCCGATCTCGTCACCGATATACTGGTCCAGCTCGTAGTCCCACTTGCAGGCGCTCTCGGCATACGGCGAGACGCCCGGGTCGAACCGGCTGTCGGCCGAGTTGTCGCGGTTGTCGCCCATGAAGAAGTAGCAGCCGGCCGGCACGGTATAGACGCCGGTGTTGTCGCCGCGGCTGTCGGGACCGAAGTCCTGGGTGTTGTACTGGCGGCCTTCCGGGTTGGTCTCCTGGAAGCGCTGGACCTGCTGGGTGAAGCCATAGCCGGTGTCGACCAGGGCCGGGGCCTGCTCCTTGCGCGGCAGGGCCTTGCCGTTGATGAACACCTGGCCGCCGCGGATCTGAACCTTGTCGCCCGGCAGGCCGATCAGGCGCTTGATGTAGTCGGTGCGATTGTCGCGCGGCAGCTTGAAGACGATGATGTCGCCGCGCGTCGGCGCGCGCCCCAGGATGCGGCCCTTGATGATCGGCGGGCTGAACGGGATCGAGTGCTTGCTCCAGCCGTAGCTGAACTTCGACACGATGATGTAGTCGCCCTGATAGAGGTTGGGCTCCATCGAGGCCGACGGAATGGTGAACGGCTGGAACAGCAGGACCCGCAGCACCAGGGCGATGCCCAGGGCGTAGGCGACGGTCTTGATGATTTCGATGAACTCGGCGACGACGCCCTTCTCTTCGGGCGGCGTGAGGTCGTCGGCGGCGTCGGTCATGCGGGCGCGGAGCTCTTCGAAGATGATTGGCCGGCGAACCGGTTCGGCTTTGCTAGACGGGCTTGCCCCCATGAGCAAGAGTTGGAGGGGCAAGTGGCGGGGCCGTTAGTCGCACTTCATGGCGACGGTTGGGCCGTCTCGTCAAACGCTCTCGGGCAGGAGGCGAGTGCGTCAGGCCTTGGGGAGGGCCTCGATGATCACGAAGGCCTGGGCGTAGGGATGATCGTCGGTCAGGGAGAGGTGGATCACCGCCTCCATGCCCTCTGGAGTCAGTTCCTTCAGCCTTTCCAGCGCGCCGCCGGTCAGGGCCATGGTCGGCTTGCCCGACGGCAGGTTGACCACGCCCATGCCCGCGAGGTGCACGCCACGCTTCAGGCCCGTGCCCAGGGCCTTGGCGCAGGCTTCCTTGGCCGCGAAACGCTTGGCGTAGCTGGAGGCGCGGTCAGGCTTGCGCTCGGACCGCTTGCGCTCGATCTCGGTGAAGACCTTGTTGGTGAAGCGCTCGCCGAAGCGCTCCAGCGACTTTTCGATGCGGCGGATGTCGCAGAGGTCCGAGCCGATGCCGATGATCACGCGGCCTGCTCCGCTTCCACCGAGCGGGTTTCGCGCTCGGCATCTTCTAGTTGTCGAGCATCCTTACGCAAAACCGGCCTCCACTTTCACGGGATGCTCGACCCGGGCGGCGTCCATCAGCAGGCGCATCCGCTGGATCGCCTGCGGCAGGCCGACGAAGATCGCCTCGCCGATCAGGAAGTGGCCGATGTTCAGCTCGGCGATCTCCGGGATCGCGGCGATCGGCTTGACGGTGGCGTAGTCGATGCCATGGCCGGCGTGGACTTCGAGGCCAAGGCTCGCGGCCAGGGCCGCGCCGGCCTTCAGCCGCTCGAGAATGGCTTCGGCGCGTTCAAGGTGGCCCTCGCGATAGGCGTCGCAATAGGCGCCGGTGTGCAGCTCGATGACCTGGGCGCCGGCGGCGGCCGAGGCGCGGATCTGCTCGGGGTCGGCTTCGATGAACAGCGACACACGCGCCCCGACCGTGCGCAGGCGGGCGGTGGCGTCGGTAATGCGGTTCTGGCCCTTGATCACGTCCAAGCCGCCCTCGGTAGTGACCTCCTCGCGGCGCTCGGGCACCAGGCAGGCGGCGTGCGGGCGCGCCCCGATGGCGATGCCGACCATCTCGTCGGTCACGGCCATCTCGAAGTTCAGCGGCTTGCCGCGCTTGTGGCAGAGGTCGGTCAGCACGGCGATGTCGGCGTCACTGATGTGGCGGCGATCCTCGCGCAGGTGGGCGGTGATGCCGTCGGCGCCGGCGGCCAGGGCCAGCTCCGCCGCGCGCACGGGCTCGGGATAGGACGAACCGCGCGCGTTCCGGATCGTGGCCACGTGGTCGATATTGACGCCCAGTCGCAAGCTCATCCGCTCTTCCTGCTGAAACCAAGGACTCAAGGACTCTAAGCGAAAGCTATAAGCCCAGCCGCCCGCTTGTGCAGGTGGGAATTTCGCGGGCCGGCGCCAGGGCTCACGCATGGACAAAGCCGCGCCGGCGCCTAATCGTATACGCTCTACCTTTGGGAGGGGCGTGATGATTTCGAACAAGACCTGGCTCGCCGCGACGGCGGGCGTTCTGGCTATCGCCATGGCCAGCGGCGCCGGCGCCGCCGACGTCTCGGCCGGCAAGCTCAAGAGCTTGAAGGCGGAGGCCGTGGCCGGCGTCGAGAGCCGCGCCAAGCTGGCCCAGGTGATGAACGATGAGATCTTCTCGTTCGGCGAGCTGGGTTTCCAGGAGGTCGAGACCTCGGCCTACATCACCAAGGTGCTGGAGCAGAACGGCTTCACCATCAAGCGCGGCGTCTCGGGCATCCCGACGGCCTGGACGGCGACCTGGACCCATGGGACCGGCGGCCCGGTCATCGCCTTCGGCAGCGACATCGACTGCATCCCCAAGGCCTCGCAGAAGCCGGGCGTGCCCTGGCACGATCCGATCGTTCCGGGCGCGCCGGGCCATGGCGAAGGCCACAATTCCGGCCAGGCCCTGAACGTCGTCGCCGCCCTGGCGGTCAAGGACGTGATGACCAAGCAGAACATCGCCGGGACCCTGGTTCTGTGGCCCGGGGTGGCCGAGGAACTGGTGGCCGGCAAGGCCTATATGGTCCGCGACGGCGTGTTCAACGGCGTCGACGCCACCATCTTCACCCATGTCGGCTCGAACCTGCAGACCGCCTGGGGTCAGCCCTCGGGCACGGGCCTGGTCTCGATCAAGTACAATTTCCATGGCGAGTCCGCCCACTCGGCCGGCGCGCCGTGGCGTGGCCGCAGTGCTCTCGACGCCGTCGAGCTGATGGACATGGGCTGGAACATGCGCCGCGAGCATCTCAAGCCCGAGCAGCGTTCGCACTATGTGATCACCGACGGCGGCGACCAGCCCAACGTCGTGCCGTCCGAGGCCACCGTCTGGTACTATTTCCGCGAACAGACCTTCGACGCGATCAAGAAGAACTGGGATATCGGCAACAGGATCGCCAAGGCGGCGGCCGACATGACCGACACGAAGATGGACTACGCCATCGTCGGCACGGCCGCCCCGCGCCACTTCAACAAGCCGATCGCCGAGGCCGCCCAGAAGAATATCGAACTGGTCGGCCTGCCCAAATGGACCGACGACGAGCAGGCCTTCGCCAAGGCCGTGCAGAAGAACGTCGGCTCGACCAAGCAGGACGGCCTCGACGTCAAGCTGAAGGGCTTGAAACCGCCGGAGGAGAAGCCGGAAAGCGGCGGCTCGGACGACATCGGCGACATCTCGTGGATCATGCCCACGATCACCATCAACTATCCGTCGAACATCCCGGACCTGCCGGGCCACCACTGGGCCAACGCCATCTCGATGGCCACGCCGATCGCCCACAAGGGCGTGGTGGCCGGCTCGAAGGTGGTGGCGATGACGGCGCTGGATCTCTTGACCCAGCCCAAGCTGCTGGCCGAAGCCAAGACCTACTTCACCGACGTCCAGACCAAGACGCAGAAGTACGTGCCGATGCTGTCGGCGACGGACAAGCCGCAGACCCAGATCAACGCCAACATCATGGCGACCTTCCGGCCCGAGATGAAGAAGTACTACTATGACCCCGACAAGTACGGGACCTATCTGGAACAGCTGGGCATCGCCTGGCCGGTCAAGCAGCTGACGCCGCCGACCGCGAACTGATCCGCAGAGGCGCGTCCTCGCCTTTCGACAGGCTCAGGGTGAGGACGGATGCCGAGGCCTGAGTAGAAACCTCACCCTGAGCTTGTCGAAGGGCGAGGTTTCCGCGCCTCAGCGCAGCCGGCGGCTGCCCGGATCCTCGATGGGGATCGCGGCCAGCTCCGGCGGCAGGGCGTCGGCCGGATAGGCCGGGACTTCCAGGCTGCACAGCGAAATGAGCGGCACGCCGACATCGACCTTGCCGCCCGAGCGGTCGACGATGCAGGCGGCGGCCACGACGTCGCCGCCGGCGTCCTGGATGGCCTGGATGCACTCGCGCGACGACAGGCCGGTGGTGACGATGTCCTCGACCATCACGACCTTCTGGCCGGGCTCGAGGTGGAAGCCGCGACGGAACTTGAAGGCCCCGCCCTCGCGCTCGACATAGATCGACGGCACGTTCAGGTGACGGGCTGTCTCGTAGCCGGGGATGATGCCGCCGACGGCCGGCGAGACGGCGACGTCGACCGCGCCGACCGTGGCGAGGATCTTCTCCGCCAGGGCCTTGCAGAGCCGCTCGCAACGCTCGGGGCGCATGAACACCAGGTTCTTCTGCAGGAAGACCGGGCTGTGCAGGCCGCTGGACAGCACGAAGTGGCCTTCGCGCAGGGCCCCTGCGGCGCGGAATTCGTCGAGGACGTCATCGTTGGTCATGAGCGCTGCGTATAGCCCAGCCCGCCGAGTCTTCAAGCGCCGGCTTGCCTCGCGGCGGCGTTTCGGGCTTTACCGCCCGTTATGACCGAACCCCAACGTCCTCGCGTCGGCTGTGGCGCCGCCATCCTCGACAACCTGGGCCGGCTGCTGCTGGTCAAGCGCGTGAAGAACCCCGAGGCCGATCACTGGGGCGTGCCCGGCGGCAAGCTGGACTGGGGCGAGGCCGCCAAGACCTGCGCCGAACGCGAGATCAACGAGGAACTGGGGATCACCATCAAGGCCGGTCGCGTCCTGGCCGTCACCGACATGGTCGCTCCCGACTATCACTGGGTGGCCATCACCTACGCGGTCGAAAGCTTCAAAGGCGAACCTGCGATCCAGGAAACCCACGCCCTCCACGAGTGGGGCTGGTTCCCGCTGGACGCCCTGCCCTCGCCGATGACGGCGGGCACGCGCGACGCGGTGGCGGCGCTGAAGGCCCGCTAAGCCAGCTCCTTGACGATCCGCCACGCCCGCAGCGGCAGCACATAGTCCCGGTTGCCGATCGCCTCGGCGTCCATGCCCGCCAGCACCGCGCCGATATCGAAGGTCATGGCGCGGCTGCGCGCATAGTAGCTGTGCTGGATCAGGGCGTCGGCGTCGCCGGCCACGTTGCGGCAGTCGACCAGCACCACCTTCTTGGGCAGCATGTCGATCAGCCGCGGGCCGTCCGAGCCCAACCGATCCGGATTGCCCTTGGTCTTGTCCGAGATCACCAGCGCCCGATCGGACGGATTGAAATAGACGGTCACCTGCCGGCCGATCTTCGGCAGCGGCTTCAGCTTGCTGTCCTGCTCGAAGGTGTCGTCGTCCTCGTCGGGCGCGGCCAGCAGGATCTGGTCGAAGATCCGCACCAGCCCATCGGCGTTCTTGGCGAGCACCGCCTGCAGGCCCTGGCGCAGGACATAGGCGCCCATGCTGTGGGCCATCAGGTGGATGCTGCGATCGCAACGATCCTGGTTACGGAGCTGCTCCAGAAAGTCCTTCAGCTTCAGATAGGTCCGCGCCAGGGCCGGTCCGGACGCCCGCGCGTCCTCCCGATCGCTGTAGTAGGACATGAACGGCACCGCTTCGCCGTCCGAGGGCCAGCTGAACACCACCACGTTCACCGGCCGACCGTCGTCGGTCGCCCCGGCCCGGATCCGCACATCGCGCGCCAGTCGCGCGCCGGCCTCGATCGCGTCGTTGAACGTTACGTTGAAGCCGTGGATGAAAACGAGCGTGTCCTGGCCGTCCAACATCGCCTTGCGGATGTCGTCCAGGAACCGGCCGCCGCCGGTCTTGGTCACGTCGGTCTCGCCTTTCACATCCGGATAGACGAACACCGACCCGCCCTGCAGCGTTTCGACGCCCTCTGGGAAGTCGACATAGCCGAACCGCAGCGCCGCCACCCCGTCGGGATTGAAGCGCGGTCCGAAGACCAGCTTCTTGTTTTCGGGCTGCTCGTTGCGATTGGTCGCGAAATAGACGCGCACAGCACCCATGGTCGCCTCCCCGGTCTTGACCAGGACGATGCGCCTTTAACGGGAACTCAGCAACCGTTCAGCTTGGAGCTTAGCCACGCGTCCGGTCCACGGTCTCGACCGAAGGACACGCCCGTAGCGCGGCCTGGATGTTGGTCAGGTGCTTGGCGTCACGGACCTCGACATCGATGTCGGTGTCGAAGAAGTCGCTCTGCCGGTGGTGCATCCGCAGATTGACGATGTTGCCGCCGGCCTCGCCGATAGTCGTGCAGACCACACCCAGCACGCCAGGCGCGTTCTGGATGGTGGCGTGCAAGCGGGTCAGCGAAATGGTCGAGCGCTCGGCCTCGGGCGTCCAGTTCAGGTCGCGCCACAGCTCCTCGCGGTCCTCGTATTCGGCCAGGCGCGGGCAGTCGATGGTGTGGACGTCCAGGCCCCCATCTTCGTTGTTGGCGCCGTCCTCGCGCAGGATGCCGACGATGCGGTCGCCCGGCACCGGGCTGCAGCAGTGGGCGAAGTGCAGCGAGACGCCCGGGGTCAGGCCGCCGCCGCGCACATAGAGCGTCGCGCCCTGGCCGCCTTCGATCTTGCGGCGAGCCGTGGCGGCCTCGCGTTCGGAATCCTTCATGCCCGGATAGGCCGTCTCCAGCACCTGGCTGGGCGAGACACGGCCCCGCCCGACGGCGTCGAACAGCGCCTCGTCGCTCTCCAGGGCGAAGCGCTCCAGGATCGGCCGCAGCGACACGTCCTTCAGCTTCTTGCCAGCGCGCTCGAAGACCTGCTCCAGCGACGCCTTGCCCAGGCGCAGAAACTCTTCCTTCTCGGTCTGGCGGATATGACGGCGGATGGCGGATCTCGCCCGGCCCGTGACCGTCAGCGAGCGCCAGTCCGGCGGCACCACGGGCTTGGAGCCCCGCACCACCTCGACCACGTCGCCATTGACCAGCGGCGTGCGCAGCGGCTTCAGCTCGCCGTTGATCTTCACGCCGATGCAGGTGTCGCCGACGCTGGTGTGGACGGCATAGGCGAAGTCCAGCGGCATCGCGCCCCGCGGCAGGCTGACCAGCTTGCCCTTCGGCGTGAAGACGAACACCTGGTCGAGGAACATCTCGAGCTTGGCGTGCTCGACCAGTTCTTCGCTGTCCCCGCCGTGCTCCAGCACCTGGACCAGCTGGCGCAGGTTGGCCAGCGGATCGCGCCCGCCGGCGGCCTCCATGCCTTCCAGGTCGAGGCCGTACGAGGCGTCCTTGTAGCGGAAGTGGGCGGCGACGCCCTCTTCGTTGACGCGGTCCATGGCCTCGGTGCGGATCTGCATCTCGATGCGCATCCCGCGCGGGCCCACGACCGTGGTGTGCAGCGAGCGGTAGTTGTTCCGCTTCGGCGTCGAGATGTAGTCCTTGAAGCGGTCGGGCACGCTGGACCAGGCCCGGTGCACGACGCCGAGAGCGCGGTAGCAGTCTTCCTCGCTGTCGACGATCACGCGGAAGGCGTAGATGTCCGACATCTGCGAGAAGCCGATCGACTTGCGCTGCAGCTTGCGCCAGATCGAATAGGGCGACTTCTCGCGCCCGAAGACGCGGGCCGGCATGTTCGACGATTCCAGGCGCGCGGCGATCTCCTGGCTGACCAGGGCCACCGCCCCGCCCTGCTCTTCGCGCAAGGCGTCCAGGCGGCGGATGATGGCGTCGCGGGCGACCGGATTGGTGTGCTGGAAGGACAGTTCCTCCAGTTCCACGCAGATCCTGTGACAGCCGATGTTGCGGGCCAGGGGCGCGTAGATGTCGCGCGTCTCGCGGGCGATCCGCTCGCGCTTCGCCTGGTTCTTGATGAAGTGCAGCGTCCGCATGTTGTGCAGACGGTCGGCCAGCTTGACCAGCAGGACGCGGACGTCCTTGGAAATGGCCAGGATGAATTTGCGCAGGTTCTCGGCCTGGCGCATGTGCTCGGCCTGCAGCTCGAGCTTGCTGAGCTTGGTGACGCCCTCGACCAGCTCGGCGATCTCGTCGCCGAACAGCTTGGCGATCTCTTCCTTGGTGACCGGGGTGTCCTCGATCACGTCGTGCAGCAGGGCCGTGACGATGGTCGCGGTGTCCAGCCGGTATTCGGTCAGGATGCCCGCCACCTCGATCGGGTGGGCGTAGTAGGGGTCGCCGCTGGCCCGGGTCTGCGAGCCGTGCATCCGCATGGCGTAGACATAGGCGCGATTGAGCAGGGCCTCGTCGGCCGTCGGGTCGTAGGCGTGGACCCGCTCGATCAGCTCATATTGGCGGAGGAATTTTGGGCGAGGCTTCGTAGCCTCGGCCGTCGTCGCCGCGGGGGGAGCCACAGACGAAGACGCGCCCGATTCCCCTCCAGAAGATGGGGCGTCGGGCGCGCGTTCGGAAAGAGCGGTCGAAGTGGCCGCTCGCAGGGTTAGAGGGTCTGCGCCTTCGGGGCTCAGTACCGCTCCTCCTGACCGCCGTCGCGGTCGCTCTGCAGGGCGCGAACCAGTTCCAGTTCGCTCATCTGCATGTGGCTCGGATCGGCCAGCAGGGCCAGGGTCTCGGCCTCTTCCTCGGCCTCGGTGTGCTCATCGACGCGTTGCAGCGTGCTGATGAGGTGTTCCTTCAGGCCTTCGTGGTCGATGACATCGTCCGCGATCTCGCGCAGGGCGACGACCGGGTTCTTGTCGTTGTCACGGTCGACCATCAGGGCGGCGCCGGCCGAGATGGCGCGGGCGCGGTGCGCGGAGAGCAGAACCAGCGAGAAGCGGTTCGGAACCTTCTCGACGCAATCTTCGACGGTGACGCGGGCCATGAGTTCCTCGGGCTGCCGATTAGCAATCGCAAAATAGGCTTGTGTGCGGCGACACGCAACGCCGCGCACGATTATCCTGCTTTCGCGAGGGGGCGCTTATGCCCCCTTCGCGAGTCAATGTCTACCCTATCAGATCTACCAGACCTTCACGCGCTTTTCGGGCGGCAGGTAGAGGGCGTCGCCCGGCTTCACGCCGAACGCCGCGTACCAGTCGTCGATGTTGCGCACCGTCGAGGCGCGGTACTGGTCCGGCGCGTGGCCGTCGGTGATCAGCTGCTGGCGCAGGGCCGCCGGACGGGTGTAGCCGAGCCAGCTCTGGGCAAAGGCCAGGAAGAAGCGCTGATCGCCGGTCATACCGTCGATCATCGGCGCGGGCTTGCCGCCCAGCGAGGCGTGATAGGCGTCCAGCGCCGCGCCCAGGCCGGCGACGTCGGCGATGTTCTCGCTGAGCGTCTGCTTGCCGTTCACCGCCAGGTCCGGGAACGGCTTGTAGGCATCGAACTGGTCCGCGAGCGCCGCGCCGGCCTTCTGGAAGTGGTCGAAGTCGGCCGGCGTCCACCAGTTGCGCAGGCGCCCCTGACTGTCGAACTGCGCGCCCTGGTCGTCGAAGCTGTGGCTGATCTCGTGGCCGATCGTGGCCCCGGTCGCGCCGTAGTTGGCGGCGGCGTCATTGGCCAGGTCGAAGTTCGGCGGGGCCAGGATGGCGGCCGGGAAGTTCAGGGCGTTCAGCATCGGCAGGTTCACGGCGTTGACCGTCTGCGGCGTCATCACCCACTCGCCGCGATCGACCGGCTGGCCCAGCTTGGCGAGGTCGGTGGCGTAGTCGAAGGCTTCCGCCCGCTGCAGGTTGCCATAGGCGTCGCCGCGCACCACCGCATAGGCCGAATAGTCGCGCCAGGCATCCGGATAGCCGACGCCGACCTTCAGCACGGCCACCTTCCTGCGGGCCTCGGCCTTGGTCGCCGGGTCCATCCAGTCCAGGCCGTCAATGCGCTTCTCGAAGGCGACCTTCATATTGTCGACCATGGCCGTCACTTCGGCTTTCGCCTGGGCCGAGAAGTACTTATCGGCATAGAGCTTGCCGACCGCCTCGCCGAGCACGGCGTTGGTCGAGCCGACCGCCCGCTTCCAGCGCGGCGACAGCTGCGGCGTGCCCTGCAGGCCCTGGCCGTAGAAGGCGAAGCGCTCGTCGACGAAGGCCTTGGGCAGGACGTTGCTGTAGTGGTCCATCAGGTGGAAGGTCAGGTAATCCTTCCAGGTCTCCAGCGAGACGCCGGCGACCGCCTTGCCCAGGCCCGTGACCATGGTCGGATGCCAGACGATGAAGCGCGGCTGGTTCGACAGCTTGGCGGCGGCGAAGAAAGCCGTCCAGTCCAGGCCCGGGGCCTTGGCCGCGAAGTCGGCCGTGGTCCAGCTGTTGTTGGCCTTCTGGACGTCGGCGCTGTCGGCGCGCGTGCCCGACGCCTGGGCCAGCTCAGTTTCCAGCGCCACGATCGCCTTGGCCTTGGCGGCCGGGTTGGCGACGCCGCCCAGGGTCAGGATCTTCTCGACGTGGGCCAAGTACTTGGTCCGCGCCTCGACCATCGAGGCCTTGTCGGAGACGTAGTATTCGCGGTCGGGCATGCCGAGGCCGCCCTGCAGCAGGAACGGCGCGTACTTGCTGGTGTCGTCGAACGACGGCGAGACCCACAGGCCCAGCACGTTGTCGGTGTAGAAGTCGGTGGCGTTCAGAGCGTCGACGTCGGCGCGGATGTTGCCGCCCAGCACTTGGGCCAGCTGCGTCTTGTCCTTGATCGCGGCGATGCGGGCCAGGTCGGCCTTCAGCGGCGTCAGGCCCTTGGCCTCGATTCCGGCCTCGTCCATGTAGCTGGCGTAGTAGTCGCCGACCTTCTTGCCGTCGCCGGCCCCGCCCTTGGCGGCGTCCTGGATCAGGTCGACCGTGCGCTTGTTGGCCTCCTCGACCATCACCGCGGTGATGCCGTAGCTGCTGCGGTCGGCGGGGATCGGGTGGGCCTTGACCCACTTGTCGTTGGCGTAGGTCCAGAAGTCGTCGCCCGGCTTGATGGACTTTTCGATCGAGGTCAGGTCGACGCCGCTTTTGGCCGCCATTTGGGCCTGAGCAAAGGCGGCCGGAGCGGCGGTCAGCAGCGCGCACGCGGCGGCGCAGGCGAGCAGCGAACGAGTCAGGGTCATGTGCGGGGTCCAGATGAGCGTGCGGGACGCTTTGCAGGGAATGGGGCGCGGAAATTTGACCGGACTATGGGCGCCGCTTCATCCGATCGGGAATTAAACTTTGGCAATGGAGCGCGCGTCGCGACCGATGCTGGCGTTGGCCGCCAGCCGGAAGGCCGGCTCGCCGCTGACGGGGTGGACCCAGGCCGAGGCCAGCTCGGCCAGCGGCCCCATCACGAACAGCCGATCGTGGGCGCGCGGATGCGGCACAACGAGATCGCCGTCCAACACCGTCCGGCCGTGAGCGATGAGATCGAGGTCCAGGGTGCGCGGGGCGTTGGCGGCTCCCCTCGCCCTTCCGAATCGTTCCTCGACCCCGTGAAGCGCCGCCAGGGTGTCGGTGGGCGAGAGGTCGGTGGTGACGATGGCCACGCCGTTCAGGTACTCGGGCCCCGCCGGATCGGGCCAGGCCGCCGAGGTCCACCAGGTCGAGCGCGCCACCACCGTCAGCCCGACGTCCGGCAAGGCGGCCAGCGCGGCTTCCAACAGCGCCTCGCGACTCGTATAGGGTCCGGGCAGATTGCTGCCGAGCGCCACGATCACGGCCTCGTCCAAGTCATTTCGAGCGACCTGATTTTTCAAGGGATTACCGTGACCTTCTATCCGACCGACCGCCTGGCGCTGTTCATCGACGGAGCCAATCTCTATTCCGCCGCCAGGGCCCTGGGCTTCGACATCGACTACCGCAAGCTGCTCGACGAGTTCAAAAAGCGCGGCGTCCTGATCCGAGCCTACTACTATACCGCGATCGCCGAGAACGACGATTATTCGCCGATCCGGCCGCTCGTGGACTGGCTGGACTACAACGGCTTCACCCTGGTGACCAAGCCCGCCCGCGAGTTCACCGACAGCCAGGGCCGCAAGCGCTGGCGCGGCGACATGGACATCGAGATCGCGGTCGACATGCTGCAGATCGCCGAAACGGCCGACCACCTGGTGCTGTTCTCCGGCGACGGTGATTTCCGCGCCGTGGTCGAGGCTGTTCAGCGCAAGGGCCGCCGGGTCACCGTGGTCTCGACCATGAAGAGCCAGCCGCCGATGACCAGCGACGACCTGCGCCGTCAGGCCGACAACTTCGTCGACCTCGCCGACCTGGGGAACATCATCGGCCGCCCGCAACGGGTCCAGCCGCGCCCGGTCTCGGACAGCCGCACGCCGGCCGAACGCGAAGCCGACGACGAGTATTGAGATGAGCCAGCGTTCCAACATCGTCGGCGAGGCGGTTCCCAACCCCGCCGAGCCGCCGCGCGACTGCCCGCTGTGTCCGCGCCTGGTGGCCTATCGCCGCGAGAACCAAGATCTCTATCCCGACTGGTTCAACGGCCCCGCCCCCTCGTTCGGCGACAAGGACGCGCGCCTGCTGGTCGCGGGCCTGGCCCCCGGTCGCAAGGGCGCCAACCGCACCGGCCGGCCGTTCACCGGCGACTATGCCGGGACCCTGCTCTACGACACGATGATCAAATTCGGCTTCGCCACCGGCAAGTTCGAGGCGCGGCCCGATGACTCGCTCCAGCTGGTCGGCGCGGCCGTGACCAACGCCGTCCGCTGCGCCCCGCCCGGCAACAAGCCCGAGACCTCGGAAGAGAACAACTGTCGCCCGTTCCTCACCGCGCGGCTGGAGATGTTCCCCAAGCTGAAGGCCATCATCACCCTGGGCGACGTCTCGCGGCGCAACGTGCTGAAGGCCCTGGGCCTCAAGGCCTCGGCGGGCGTTCCTGGCCATGGCTCGGAGTTCCAGGCCGGCCCCTACCGGATCTTCAACAGCTATCACTGCTCGCGGCTCAACACGAACACCGGCCGCCTGACGACGCCGATGTTCGAGGACCTGTTCGCGCGGGTGAAGGCGTATCTGGACGAGACGGCCTAAACCTTCACCGTCCGCCCCTCCCGCGCCGCGCGGTAGATGGCCTCGATCAGGCGCATGTCCTTGAGGCCTTCCTCGCCCGGCACGATCGGCTCGCGGCCGGTGAGGATGCACTCCGACAGATGGTCCAGTTGGGCCGAGAACTGGTTCGTCGCTTGCGGGGCCGGCTCGCGCGGGCCGGTCTGGCCGTTCAGCTGGGCGCGCATCGCCTGGCCCTGGTAGCTGGTGGCCGGCTCGATCTCGACCCAGCCCTTCGGCCCCGAGACGCGGTAGCGATTGACATTGGTCGTGTAGGTCGAATTGCAGTTGGCCACCGCGCCCGACGGGAACAGCAGCTGGAAGCTGATGATGTCCTCCACCTCCTTGAAGCGGATGTTGGAGTGGTCGGTGGACTCCATCGCGTTGACGGCCACGGGCTCCTCGCCGGCCAGGTAGCGGGCGGCGTTGAGGCTGTAAATGCCGATGTCCATCAGGCTGCCGCCGCCGGACAGGGCCCGCTTCAACCGCCACTGGGTCGGATCGCCGATCGTGAAGCCGTGGTCGGCGACGATGGTCCGCACCGGCCCGAAGGCCCCGTCCCGCGAAAGCTTGATGGCCTCGATATTGTGGGCCTGGAAGCGACTGCGATAGCCGATCATCAGCTTGCGGCCGGCCTTCTTGCAGGCGGCGATCATCGCCTCGGCGTCGGCCGAGGTGGTGGCCATCGGCTTCTCGCACATGACGTGCTTGCCGGCCTTGGCCGCGCGCTCGGTGAAGACCCGGTGCAGGCTGTTGGGCGTGATGACGTAGACGATGTCGACGTCGGGATTGTCGGCGATCCTGTCGAAGGTCTCGTAGCTGTAGCGATGGCTTTCGGGGATGCCGTACTGCTCGCCGAACGTCTTCAGCTTCTCGGGCGTGCCGCTGACCAGGGCCACCAGCTTGGAGTGCTCGCACTCGGCGAAGCGGGGCATGATGATCTTGGTGGCGTAGTAGCCCAGGCCCAGGATCGCGTAGCCCAGCTTGCGGCCGGGCTCCGCCGCTCGAGCGGTTAGGGGCAGAGTAGCGGCGAGACCAGCCGCCAGGAATGTCCGCTTGCTGATCTCGTCCATGTCGCTCTCTCCTACCAGGCCAGGCCGGAAGTCTTGGTGCGCACGCGCGCCACGATGTGATTGGAGGTCAGGAACAGCGTCTTGCCGTCCTCGCCGAACGCGCAGTTGGCGGCCGGCCCGCCGGTCTCGATGACGCCCAGCAGCTTGGCTTCCGGCGTCAGGATCATGATCCCGCCCGGCCCGCTGGCGAACAGGTTGCCCTTGGCGTCGACCTTCATGCCGTCCGGCAGGCCCGGCCCACCGGCCTTCAGCAACTCGGAAGCGTCGAAGAACACCTTTGACGACTTGGGCAGACCGTCCACGCCAAGCTCATAGGCCATGATCACCGGCCGCTTGGGGTCCGAGATCGAGACATAGAGCCGCCTACCGTCCGGCGACAGGCCCACGCCGTTGGGGAACGACAGGGTGTCGTCGACCAGCGCCACATCGCCATTGGGACGCAGCAGGTAGACGCCGTTGAACGCCAGTTCCTTGGCCGGCGAGGCGTCCAGCCCCTCCAGGCCGTAGGGCGGATCGGTGAAGTAGAGCGAGCCCTTCAGCGGCCCGTCGCGGACCTCGACCAGGTCGTTGGGGCTGTTGAATTTCTTGCCCTTGTAGGCGCCGGCCAGGACCGTCTTCTTCTTGGTCGCCAGGTCGACCTTGGCCAGGCCGCGATTGCCGCAGTCGGCGATCACCAGGTCGCCGGCCAGGGTGACGATCGCGCCGTTCGAGCCGGCCTCGCGGAAGATCTTGGTCGGCGGGCCGTCATAGCCGGACGGCTGCAGAAACACCGTCTTCCCGGTCTTGGGCGTCCAGCGGTACATGACGTTGCCGGGCACGTCCGAGAACAGCAGCGACTTGCTTTCCCAGTGCCAGGCCGGCCCCTCGGCCCAGGTGATCCCGTCGACCAGTTGCTCGATCGGCGCATGGGCGTCGAGGATCGCGTCCAGCGCCGGCGACAGGCGGCGGATCTTGCCGATCTTCGGATAGGCGGGCGAAGCGGCCAGGGCCTGTCCGCCAGCGATCAGGGCGGCTCCGGCGCCTAGTACGGCGCGACGGGTGGTCATGGCGATCTCCGCTTCTTCTTTGTCAGACGGTTATGAGGCGACGCCGATGTTACCGCAACCAACGTTCGACTAAAGTCGCATCACCCTAAAGCCTCACCCTGGGCACCGCGTCCAGCCAGCGGGCGTAGGCGGCCTCACGCGCGTGCTCGTTGATCGAGGGCGACAGGGTCTCGGCGGCCGGGCTGGCCTCGGCGGCTTCCTCGACCGAGGCGTAGAGCCCCGCCCCCACCCCGGCGAACAGGGCCGCGCCCAAGGCCGTGGTCTCCTGGTAGCTGGCGCGGCGTACCGACATTCCGGTCAGGTCGGCAAGCCGCTGCGAGAACCAGGCGCTCTTGGACATGCCGCCGTCGATGCGCAGCTGCGCCGCGTCTCCGAAAGCCGAGGGCGCGTCGGCGCGCATGGCCTCGATCAGGTCACGGCTCTGCAAGGCGCAGGCGTCGAAGGTCGCCGCGGCGATCTCCGGCAGGCCGGCGTCGCGGGTCAGGCCGAAGATGCCGCCCCGCGCCTTGGCGTCCCACCAGGGCGCGCCCAGGCCGGTGAAGGCCGGCACCACCACGACGCCGTGATCGGCCTTGGCCGCCCGGGCCAGGGCCTCGGCCGCGCGCGGCCCGCCGGTGACGCCCAGCCCCTCGCCCAGCCACTGGATCGCCGCCCCGGCCACGAAGATCGAACCTTCCAGGGCGTAGGTGGTCCTGCCTCCGACCCGCGCCGCCACGGTGGTCAGCAGGCGCGAGCGCGAGATCGGGCGGTCCTCGCCGGTGTTGATCAGCATGAAGCAGCCGGTGCCGTAGGTGGCCTTCATCTGGCCCAGCGCGACGCAGCCCTGCCCCATCAGCGCCGCCTGCTGGTCGCCCGCCACGCCGCGGATCGGAACGGGGCGACCCAGCAGCTCGGCGCTCGTCTCGCCATAGTCGTCCACACAGTCCAGCACCCTGGGCAGCAGCGGCGCGGGGACCTTGAACAGGTCCAGCATCTCGGCCGACCAGTCCTGGGCGCCGATGTCGAACAGCAGGGTGCGCGAGGCGTTGGTGGCGTCGGTGGCGTGCGTCGCCCCGCCCGTCAGCCGCCAGATCACCCAGCAATCCATGGTGCCGCACAGCAAGCCGCCGGCCTCGGCGCGAGCTCGCGCGCCCGGAACCCTGTCGAGAATCCAGGCGATCTTGGTGGCCGAGAAATAGGGATCCAGCAGCAGCCCCGTGACCTCGGTGACGCGCGGCTCGTGGCCCGCCGTCTTCAGCGCGGCGCAGACCTCGGCCGTGCGGCGGTCCTGCCAGACGACGGCCGGATGGATCGGACGGCCGGTGGCGCGGTCCCAGACCACCACCGTCTCGCGCTGGTTGGTGATGCCGATGGCGGCGATGGCGTCCGCCCTGCCCGAGTTTTCGGCCACCTCGCGCAGCACCGCCACGCAGGCGGCGTAGATCTCCTCGGCGTCGTGCTCGACCCAGCCGTCGCGCGGATAGCTCTGGCGCAGCGGACGCGAGGCCTCGCCCAGGGACTGGCCCGCCCGGTCGAACAGGATGGCCCGGGTGCTGGTCGTGCCCTGGTCCAAGGCCAGGATCAGGTCTTGAGTCACATGTCCTCCGCTCACGCTTGCGACATCTCGACACGATATTGGCGCGTCGGTGTTCTTGCCCTGTTTAAGCATGTTTTCATTTGGGGGCCGCAAGGTCATCCTGATCGGGTCTTCCGGATTCGAAGGAGGCGGGCCATCCAAGCCGTCGAGATCGCATCGCTCATGAAGCTGGCTCGCAGTCGCGAGCCTGGCGATCGTGAACGTTTGCTCACCGGGATCATCGATCTCTGCGAGGCCGGTCAGGCCAGCGGCGAGCCGACCGACCCCGACATCCAGGCCCTGCTCAATTCCATCTTCATGACCCTGGTGGTCGAGGCCGAGCGCGACATCCGCCACCGGCTGTCCGAACGCCTAGCCGACGCCGACTGGGCCCCGTCGGCCCTGATCAACATCATGGCGCTGGACGAGATCGACATCGCCCGCCCGATCATCGCCCGCAGTCCGGTGCTGCAGGATCACGACCTGATCCGCCTGCTGGTCCAGGCGACGCTGGAACACCAGATCGAGATCGCCCGCCGTCCGAACCTGCAGGCGCAGGTGGTCGAAGCGATCATCAGCCGCGACGAGCCGGCCGTGCTGACCGCCCTGGCCGCGAACGACACCGCCCAGATCTCACCCGACGCCATGAGCCGGCTGGTGAACCGCTCGCGCGAGGTCGTCGCCCTGCGCTCGCCCCTGGCCCGGCACCCGAAGCTTTCCGCCGATCTGGCCGAGCAACTCTATCTGCTGGTCGGCCGGGCCTTGCGTGAAGCCCTGATGACGCGGTTCCATCTGGATCCGACCAAGATGCAGGCCGCCGTCGACGAGGCCCTGCACGCGGCCCATCGCGGTGATTCCACCAGCGAGGAGGTCGGCCTCGTCGAGGTCGACGAGGATCGCGAGGAGATGGAGCGCTCGCTGATCGAGAAGCTCGATTCCGCCGGCCAGCTACGCCCCGGCTACCTGCTGCGCGTGCTGCGCGAGGGGCGGCTGCAGCTGTTCGTCATGGCCCTGGCCCGCCTGGGCAAGTTCGAGTCCGCCCAGATCCGCCGCGCCATCGACAGCGGCCGCCCCGAACTTCTGGCCCTGGCCTGCTCGGCCGTGGGCATCGACCGCAGCGTCTTCCCGACCATACTGGAGCACGTCCGCCAGCTGAACGGCGGCCGTCCGGGTGGCGGTGACGAGGGCGTGCGCCGCGCCGCCAGCGCCTTTGGCCCTTTCACGCCCGACATCGCCGGCATGGCCTTCCGCCAGGCCGTCGGTCAGGTCTGATCCTGGCGGCCCCATCGGTCGTTTGACAAGCTCGCGGGCTTCCCGCCACTTGGCCGCATGTACCAAGCGCAACCCTTCGTGACTCGCCTGTCCTTCAAGGCCAGCGACCGGCCCGAAGCTCAGGAAGCGCGGGAACGGCTGATGGCCCGCTATGGCGATGTCGGCGACCAGAACGCCCAGGTCATCGTGGCGCTGGGCGGCGACGGCTTCATGCTGGAAACCCTGCACGAGGCGATCGCCAGCCAGACGCCGATCTACGGCATGAACCGCGGCTCTGTCGGCTTCCTGATGAACGAGTACAGCGAGGACGACCTGCTGGAGCGGATCAACGCCGCCGAGCGCGCCGTCATCCATCCGCTGGCCATGGTCGCCATCGATTCGCGCCGGACCCAGCACCGGGCCCTGGCGATCAACGAGGTCTCGCTGCTGCGCCAGACCCGCCAGACCGCCAAGCTGCGCATCTCGATCGACGGCAAGGTGCGGATGGGCGAGCTGGTCTGCGACGGGGCCCTGCTGGCCACCCCGGCCGGCTCGACGGCCTACAATCTCTCGGCCCACGGCCCGATCATCCCGATCGACGGCCAGATCCTGGCCCTGACGCCCATTTCCGCCTTCCGTCCCCGCCGCTGGCGCGGCGCCCTGCTGCCGCAGTCAGCGCGGGTGACGTTCGAGATCCTGGAAGCCGACAAGCGGCCGGTCAGCGCCGTGGCCGACAACTTCGAGGTCCGCGACGTCCTGGAGGTGCACATCTCCGAAGACCGCGGCACCTCGCTGTCGATGCTTTTCGACGCCGGTCGCAGCCTCGAGGAAAGAGTTCTGGCCGAGCAGTTCTCTGCTTAAGTCTGGGACCTGAGACGTTGGGTCGCAGAAAGTGGTGTCTCATCTAATATTAACGCCTGCTATGTTACTGGATAGCCAACTATCCGCCGCTGGGGGAGGCGCCCGTGACGAATAAGACCGCTGAAGTGATCCAGGTGCCGAACATGCTCAAGCTCAAGGTGGGCGGTCGGGGCGGCATCGACATGGCCGCCATCGCCAAGGCCGAGGCGGCTCTAAAGAGCCTGTCCGGCAATTTCGCCCAATGGCTGAACGACGAAATCGTCAAGCTGGAGGCCGCCCGCCAGGGCGTCCGCGCCGAGGGCCTCAACGCCCAGACGGTCGAAACCCTCTATCTCCGCGCTCACGACCTGAAGGGCCTGGGCGCCACCTACGAATTCCCGCTGATCACCCGCCTGGCCGCGTCGCTCTGCAAGCTGATCGACGATCCGGACACCCGCCTGTCGGCGCCGATGTTCCTGGTCGACGCCCATATCGACGCGATCAAGGCCTGCGTGCGCGACGACATCAAGGTCGACACCCACCCGGTCGGCAAGGCCCTGGTGACCGAGCTGGAAGCCCGCGTCGCCGAATATCTCGGGACCGCCGCGGCCTAATAGCCGAGGCCGAACAGGCCCTTCAGATACGGATTGAGCATCCGGCCGTCCGGATCCAGCTCCCGCCTGACCGCCAGGAAGTCCTTCCAACGTGGATAGATCGCCTCCAGCTGGCCGCCGTTCAGCGTATGCAGCTTGCCCCAGTGCGGCCGGCCGTCGTAGCGGCGGAAGATGGGCTCGATCAATTCGTACAGGAACGTGAAGTCGTCGCGGTAGTAGGCGTGCACCGCCACCGAGCCGCGCGGACCGCCCTGGAACGGCGACAGCCAGGCGTCATCCGGCGCGATGCGGCGCGCCTCGATCGGGAAGAAGACGTCCGGGCGCTCCTTCTCGATGGTCCGCACGACCTCGGCCAGCGCCTTCAGCTGGTGCTCCACGGGAAGATGGAACTCCATCTCGTTGAAGCGCACCGGCCGTTCGGTCGACAGCAGCTTCCAGCCCTCGTCGACGGCGGTCTCGGGCTTGGCGGTCGACAGCAGCGCGTGGGCGGCCGCCTTGCGCAGCGGCGTGGCGAAGCCCAGCAGGTTGCGCAGCCCCCGCAGCGCCTGCAGGAACTCGGTGTCCTGGTCCGGGCCGCGCGGCAGGGCCGGATCGTCGGTCTCGTCGTGACTGATATTGGCCGCCAGCCCCGTGAACGGCACGGCGAAAAACTCGAAGTTGCGGTGCTGGGCCCAGCGTTCCTCGGCCTTGGCGAGCGCCTCCTCGAACGGCTCCAGCCAGACGCGGCGACGCAGGCGCCGGTTGGCGCTGGTCTGGATCCGCACCTGGGTGATGACGCCCAGCGCGCCCAGCGAGACGCGAGCGGCCTGGAACACCTCGGGGTTCTTGCTTGCGTCGGCGTCGATGACCTTGCCCGAGGGCGTGACCAGCCGCAGGCCCGTGACGCTGCCGTGCATGGCCTGGATCCTGCCGCCCGTGCCATGGGTGGCGGTGCCCAGCGCCCCGCCCAGCGACTGCTTGTTGATGTCGGGCAGGTTGGGCAGCGCCCGGCCCTTCTCGGCCAGCATGGGCCCCAAGGCGCCCAGCCGCGTGCCGGTGCGGACGATGGCTTCGTCGCCTTCCCAGCCGATCACGCCCGACAGCGAATCCAGCGAGATCAGCGTGCCGTTGGTCGGGGCCAGGGCGGTGAACGAGTGACCCGCGCCGACGGGCCGGATCGGAGCCTGGGCGACCTTCAGCGCGGTGGCCAGCTCGCCCTCGTCCTTGGGCGCCAGGCGGGCGGCGGGATAGGCGTGCTGCACGCCCGACCAGTTGCGCCACAGCAGCTTGCCCCGGGCGTCGACCGAGGGCGGCGACGGCGGTTCGGGCTTGTCCCCCGTGGCGACCTTGTAGGCGGCGACACCGCCGCCGGCGACCACCGCCGCACCCGTCCCGCCCGCGATCAGGGCTCCGCGCCTGGAGATCATTTTTCCCCCCGTCTTGTTATCTGGCCGAGTCTTCGCGCCCCGCCATGAACCGTATGAGGGCCTGGAAATCGGCCGGTGTGCAAGTCGCGCACTGACCGGTCGCCGGCATGGCGTTGTAGCCCTGGACGGCGTGGTCCAGCAGCGTCGCTTCGCCCTGCTTCCAGCGGACGTCCCAGGCGGCGCGGTCGTGGACCAGCGGCGCGCCCGTACCGGGGATGGCGTGGCAGGCGTGGCAGGAGGTCTCGTACAGGCCCGACAGGCGCGTGTCGGCCGGGCGCAGGGCCAGGGCCTGCTCCGGCGTAGGCGGCGGCGGGGTCTTGGCCCCGCAGGCCGCCAAGGTCAGGCCCAGCGCGGCCAGCAGCGCCAGGCGGCGCATCAGGCGATCCCCGACAGGCGCTTGGCCGCCGTCACGGTGTTGGCCAGCAGGCAGGCGATGGTCATGGGTCCCACGCCCCCGGGAACCGGCGTGATCGCCCCGGCGACCTCGCGGACTTCGTCGAAGGCGACATCGCCGACAAGCCGGGTCTTGCCCGCCGCGGCGGCTTCCGGATCGCGGGCCGGATAGCGGGTGATGCCGACGTCGATGACCACCGCGCCCGGCTTGATCCAGTCGGCCTTGACCATCTCGGCCCGGCCGACGGCGGCGACCACGATATCGGCCTGGCGGACGATGCCCGGCAGGTCCTTCGACCGCGAGTGAGCGATGGTCACCGTGCAGTCGGCGGCCAGCAGCAGTTGGGCCATCGGCTTGCCCATCAGGTTCGAGCGGCCGATGACCACGGCGTTCTTGCCGGTCAGATCACCAACCACGTCCTTCAGCAGCATCATGCAGCCGGTCGGCGTGCAGGGCGCCAGGGCCGGCAGGCCGCTGGCCAGGCGGCCGGCGTTGGTCACGGTCAGGCCGTCGACGTCCTTGTCCGGCGACAGGGCCGCCACGACGTCCATCTGGCTGATGTGCGGCGGCACCGGGAACTGGACCAGCACGCCGTGGATCTTCGGGTCGGCGTTCAGCTTGGCCACCACGGCCAGCAGATCATCCTGGCTGACCTCGGCGGGCAGGCGCACGGTTTCGGAATGCATGCCCGCCGCCAGGGTCTGCTCGCCCTTGTTGCGGACATAGACTTGGCTGGCCGGGTCCTCGCCGACCAGCACCACGGCCAGGCCCGGGGTGATCCCGTGCCGGGCCTTCAGCTCGGCGACCTCCACGGCGATCTTCGCCCGCAGATCGGCCGCGAAGGCCTTGCCGTCGATGAGTTTGCCCTGCGCCATGTGCATCTCCCGCTTTGGCCCGTCCCTAGCGGCTGGAGCAAGGACGCGCAACGCTCGTCAGTCGCGCCCCGGAGCGAGGAATTCTCCAGCGCATTGACCACCTTGCCGTCCGCCCTCGCAAACGGCATAAGCCCTGACCTCGGGCCCCGGGCCCATGCCGGCGTAGCACAGCGGTAGTGCAGCGGTTTTGTAAACCGAAGGTCGGGAGTTCGATCCTCTCCGCCGGCACCAGTTTCCTCAGGTCCTCCTTCTCTTCAGGCCCAGCGCGATGACCGCCATCCTCTTCATCGACGCCGACGCCTGCCCCGTGAAGGACGAGGCCTACAAGGTCGCCGCCCGCCATGGCTTCAAGACCTTCGTGGTGTCCAACAGCTGGATCCGCGTGCCGATGACGCCGGTGATCGAGCAGATCGTGGTCGACGCCGGTCCCGACGTCGCCGACGACTGGATCGCCGAGCGCTGCGGTCCGGGCGACGTGGTGGTGACCAACGATATCCCCCTGGCGGATCGCGTGCTGAAGGCCGGCGGCGCGGCGCTGGCCCCGAACGGCCGGGTGTTCAGTCCCGACATGATCGGCTCGGCCCTGGCCTCGCGCTCGATCGGCGAACACCTGCGCTCGATGGGCGAGGTCACCAAGGGTCCCGCCGCCTTCGCCAACGCCGACCGCTCGCGCTTCCTGCAGGCGCTGGACCAGCTGGTGGTCAAGGCCAAGCGCGCCCCTTTACCGAAAAATGGCCCGCCCCGATGATCGAGATCACGCCCTGGCTGCGGATCGACGAGGACGAGCTGGTCTGGAAGGCTGCCCGCGCCTCCGGCCCCGGCGGCCAGCACGTCAACAAGACCAGCACCGCGATCGAGCTGCGGTTCGACGTCAGGAACTCCCCGGCCCTGCCCGAGGACGTCAAGGCGCGGCTGGAGACCCTGGCCGGCAGCCGCCTGACCCAGGATGGGGTGCTGATCCTGTTCTCGCAGGGCTCGCGCTCGCAGGAAATGAATCGCCAGGACGCCCAGGAGCGCCTCGTCGACCTGATCCGCCGAGCGACCGAGAAGCCCAAGCCCCGCAAGGCGACCAAGCCGACCTATTCCAGCAAGCTCAAGCGGCTGGAAGGCAAGACCAAGCGCGGGACGGTGAAGTCCGGGCGCGGGCGGGTGAAATTCGACGACTAAGCCGTCTCCGGCGGGGCCGGGGTGCTGAACGCGATCACGTCCTGCTTCCAGTCCGGCTCGACGATCAGGCCGGACAGCATCTTCTGCAGGTAGCGGGTCATGGCCGCCTGCTCTTCCGTGGTCAGGTTGGCGCAGATGTCGCGGTTGAGCGGACGGATCTCGGCGCGGATCGTCTCCAGCAGGCCGCGACCGGTTTCCGTCAGGCAGATGACCACCACTCGGCGGTCGGCGGACGAAGCCTTGCGCTCCACCAGGCCGTCGGTGATCAGGTTGTCGATCGAGCGCGTCAGGGTCGTGCGGTCGGTGGCCGCCAGCTTGGCCAGGCGGGTCATCGACAGGTCGCCGAACCGCCGCAGCGAGATCATCGCCACCCACTTGGCGAAGGTCAGGCCGTGCCGGGCCAGGAGATCTGCCGCCACCGCCCGGCGATGCTGTTCGGTCTGATAGAGAAGATAGCTCAGATAGCTCGGCAGCGGCAGCGCATGGTCCTGGACCACATCGGCGCGCTCATCCCCCTCGTACATTGTCGTTTTCCGCCCCCCCAAAACGGCGCTCTGTGTCTCACAAGGTTAACGGCCACGCAATCCGCGGGCCCATGGGGCAAACGAAAAACCCCGCGAATGGCTTCGCGGGGTCATCTCTTTCAATTTAGACGGGAATTTCACGCCGCAGTGGCACGATTCCGGTTCAGCCCGCGCGTCAACCAATCGTCGGGATAGGTCTCGCGCACGGTGATCGACTTGAACTGGGTGACTGGGATGCTGGCGTGGTCGCCGGGGTTGAGATCGCGCGACACCGAGTGGCCGGCGAACTCCTCGATGATGGTGATCACTTGGCTGCTGCCGGCGGCGTTCTCGATGAGGACCATGTTCATGGGGGTTCTGCTCGGTGAGCTCGAGGGAGAAAGGAAAGTCGGCGGAAAGGAAGGACGTGGCCGGCCTTAGATCTGGCTTGGTCGCACGCGTTCCTTGAGGCCCTTCAGGGCCCAGGCCTCGACGGCCCGGCTACTGCCCAGGCGGCGGAAGGCGCCGGCGGCGTGCTGTTCGCAGTATGAGCCGCGGGCGGTCTGCTTCGGACGGCCGCAGAAGCCGAAGTCGTCGCCTTCCGGATTGCCGATCGGCCAGCGGCACGAGTGGGTCCCAAGCTCCAGGATTCCCGAGGTCGGCAGCAGGTCTTCCTCGGTGCGCTCGAAGCGCGGAGCGACGTGGGGCGCGGCCATGGTCTCGCGGGTCGGGCGGCGGACCACGATCCGCGACGGCGACCGGACGGTCGTCCGCTGACGGACGGGGGTTTCACGGACGGTGATGCCCAGACGATGCACCTTGCCGATCACCGCGCTGCGGCTGACGCCACCCAATTGGCGGGCCACCTGGCTCGCGCTGAGCCCCTCGAGCCAGAGCTTCTTCAGCGTCGCGGTGCGTTCTTCGCTCCAGTCCATGATCTTGTTCCCAGCCCAGCCCGGAGCCAGCCCGCTCCGTGAGGAAATTGGTAGATTTTATGGTTAACGCACGTCAAACGTTTATGTGCAGACCCACGGTTTGCGATTTCACTTTTTTCGAAAAGAATCACGTAGATACCGGCAATTGTCGCAGGGGCCCGCTCAAGCTGGTCTTAAGGAACATTGTTCCGTGACAGAGCGACGGCCCTGAATTTATAAGGGTTTGGAATGCGTCGCACCGTCGCAGAACCTGCGGCGAAACGTCAGTCGGGGATCATCATGCGTACCGTGAAACTTGCCGCCATCGCGGCGCTCTGCATCGCCGCTTCGGCCTGTTCGAAGGACGGCGGCAGTTCCGCCGAGGCGCCGGCGTCGGCGCCGGCGGATGCTCCGGTCGCCGCGCCGACCGCCGCCGCCCCGCCGACCGACGCAGCCAAGGCCGCGGCCCTGGCCGCCCTTCCCGCGCCCTACAACACCGGCGACCTGTCCAACGGCCAGAGCAAGTTCGCCTTCTGCCGCTCGTGCCACACCGCCACCGAGGGCGGCCCGGACCTGACCGGCCCCAACCTCTACGGCGTGTTCGGCCGCAAGGCCGGCTCCAAGCCCGGCTACACCTATTCGGACGCGGTCAAGAACGCCGGCTTCGTCTGGGACGCCGAGCACCTGGACAAGTGGCTGACCGACCCGCGTGGCTTCATGCCGGGCACCAAGATGACCTTCGCGGGCCTGCACGATCCCAAGGATCGCATCGACCTGATCGCCTATCTGAAGGTCGAGACGGGCTACAAGCCCGCGCCGTAGCGATGCGCCCGGCCCCTCCAGAGTTAGAGGCGTTGATCCAGCGTCTCTACGACGCCAACGGAAAGCGCGACTTCGAGGCGTTCCGCGCCCTGGTCTCGCCCCAGCTGGAGTGGCCGGACGTAACGCGCGGCGGCTGGCTGACCAGCCCTGAGCAGGTGCGCGACTACTGGGCCTATAACGACGCCGCGCTCCGGGTGGAGATCACCCCGGTCGAGGTCCAAGTCACCGACGACGGCCGCATCATGGTCGACGCCAACCAGGTGATCTGGAATCGCACCGGCCAGCTGTGGTCGGACCTCTGCGTGCGGCATTGTTACACGCTTCGCGACGGCCTGATCCGGCGCATGGATATCGTTCCCAGGGGGGACACGGATCCAGGCCCATGACGCCGGACGAAAATCGCATCGCCAAGCCGCACGCGCTTGAAGCGGTGCTGCACGAGGCCTTCGAGGCCTTCAACGCACGCGACCTGTCGCGCCTGCGTCCGTTGTTCCACGACGAGATCGTCTGGCCCGACACCCTGGACAACAATGAGAAGCCGCTCATCGGCAAGGAAGCCGTCATCGGCCACTTCGCCCGCATGTTCGCGACCATCCTGGCGAACGTCCAGCTGATCCGGATCCTCGACGAAACCCCGGACAGCCTGGCGGTCGAGGCCCAGTACTCGGTGGAAAGCCCCGATGGGCGCATCTGGACCGACACCCGCGCGGCCCTGACCTATCACTTCAAGGACGGGCTGCTGAGCGGCATGACAATCGTGGGCGGGTTCTAGGTCAGCAGGTCGGCGCAGGCGTCGAGGATGGCCTCGGCGTCCAGGCGGTACTTGCCGTAGAGATCCGGCAGGTCGCCCGACTGGCCGAAGGTTTCCAGGCCCAGGGCCCGCACGCGCTGCCCGCGCACCGAGCCCAGCCAGGACAAGGCCAGCGGCGCGCCGTCGGTCAGGGTGACGAGGCCGGCCTCGCGATCCAGCGGGCTCAGCAGGGTCTCGATGGTCGAGGTCCGACGCCCCTCCCCCGTCCAGCGGGCCCGGCCCGAGGCGATCCAGTCGCGATGCAGCACGTCGGCCGAGGTGACGGCCAGCAGGCCGGCCTCGGGCATGTCCTCGGCCAGCGCCTCGAACGCCGCCAGGGCCTCGGGGGCCAGGGCGCCGCTGTAGACCAAGGCCAGCCGCGCTCCGGGCGCGGGAGGCTTCAGCCAGTAGGCTCCGTCGACCACGCCCTGGCGCCAGGCGTCGTCCGTCCGCTCGGGCTGGGCGATGGCGCGGGTCGACAGACGCAGATAGGTCGACGCGCCGTCCTTGGCCTGGATGCGCTCGAAGGCGTGGGCCATCAGCACCGCCGTCTCGTCGGCGAAGGCCGGCTCGTAGGTGTCGAGACCCGGCTGGGCCATGCCGATGACCGGGGCGTTGATCGACTGGTGCGCGCCGCCCTCCGGCGCCAGCGTCAGGCCCGACGGCGTGGCGACCAGCAGGAACCGGGCGTCCTGGTAGCAGGCGTAATTCAGGGCATCGAGGCCGCGGGCGATGAACGGGTCGTAGAGCGTCCCGACGGGGAACAGGCGCTCGCCGAACAGCGGGCCGGTCAGGCCCAGCGCCGCCAGGGCGATGAACAGGTTGTTCTCGGCGATGCCCAGCTCGACGTGCTGGCCGGTCTCGGCCTTGGACCAGACCTGCGCCGAAGGAATGCGGCGACGCTTGAAGACGTCCTCGTGGGCCCGGCGCTGGAACACCCCGCGTCGGTTCACGAAGCCGCCAAGGTTGGTCGAGACCGTGACGTCCGGCGAGGTGGTGACGACGTGGCCGGCGAACTCGTCCTTGCCGGCGGCGATCTCGAACATCACCTTGCCGAAGGCGGCCTGGGTCGACTGCTCGCCATCGTTCTTGCCACCGGTCACGGCCGACAGCAGTTCGTCGGCGGTCGGGGTCGGGATGGTCGGGGCGACGTGGTTGCGCTCGACGTCGGCGGCGAAGGGCGCGCGGGCCACCAGGCCCTTCAGCGCCGTGCGCTCGGCGGCCGACAGGCCCGACAGCGCGTCCCACTCCTCGCCCTCCACGACGCCCAGGCGCGCGCGCAGCTCGGCGATCTGGGCCGGGGTCATCAGGCCGGCGTGGTTGTCCTTGTGGCCCTGGAACGGCAGCCGCAGGCCCTTGACGGTGTAGGCGATGAAGAAGCGAGGGCGATCGTCCTGCCCCGCCTTCTCGAAGGCCTCCAGCAGCGTTTCCAGGCAGTGCCCGCCCAGCTCGGTCATCAACTCGGCGAGATCGACGTCCTTGTAACCGGCGATCAGGGCCAGGGCCTCGGGGCTGCCGGCGAGATCCGCGTTCAGGCGTTCGCGCCAGGCCGCCCCGCCCTGGTAGCTCAGGGCCGCGAACAGGTCGTTGGGCGCGGTCTCGATCCAGTCATGCAGCTTGTCGCCGCCCGGCTTGGCGAAGGCCTCGCGCTGGCGCCTGGACCACTTCAGCGTCTCGACCGTCCAGCCCGCGGCCTCGAAGATCTCGCCGTAGCGCGTGAACATCCGGTCCTGGGTGGTCGCGTCCAGGCTCTGGCGGTTGTAGTCGACGATCCACCAGGTGTTGCGGATGTCGTGCTTGCAGGCCTCGATCAGGGCCTCGTAGATGTTGCCCTCGTCCAGCTCGGCGTCGCCCAGCAGCGAGATCATCCGGCCCATCTTCTCCGGCTTCACCGAACCGCGCGCGGCCAGATAGTCCTGGGCCAGCGAGGCGAAGGCGGTCATGGCCACGCCCAGGCCCACCGAGCCGGTCGAGAAGTCGACGTCGTCCACGTCCTTGGTGCGCGAGGGATACGACTGGGCCCCGCCCAGCGCCCGAAAGCGCTGCAGGTTCTCAAGGCTCTGGCGGCCGAACAGGTGCTGGATGGCGTGGAAGATCGGGCTGGCGTGCGGCTTGACCGCCACGCGATCCTGCGGCCGCAGCGCCTTCATGTAGAGGGCGGTCATGATCGTGGCGCACGAGGCGCTGGACGCCTGGTGGCCGCCGACCTTCAGGCCGTCGCGGCTTTCGCGGATGTGGTTGGCGTTGTGGATGGTCCACGCCGCCAACCAGAGAATGCGTTCCTCAAGGCGGCGCAGCAGAGCGATTTCCTGCCGCTTCGCCGTCAGAGAACCGTCAGCCATGCTTCCTCACCCGTCTATGCCGGTGAGGTTTGCCCCTCGCCGCTCTTTTCCCGAGCTTCATACTCTTCGATCTGCCGGGCCGTCCACTCCGGCGACTTCGTGAAGCGCGCCAGGAGGTCGTAGAACACCGGAACGATGAACAGCGTCAGCAGGGTCGCGAAGATCGAGCCGGTGAAGATCACCGAACCGATGGTCTTGCGGCTTCCCGCGCCGGCGCCGGCCCACAGCATCAGCGGCAGCGCGCCCATGGCCGCCGAGATCGAGGTCATGATGATCGGACGCAGACGCAGGGCCGCCGCCTCGATCACCGCCTCGCGCACGGTCAGGCCCTCGTCGCGCAGCTGGTTGGCGAACTCGACGATCAGGATGCCGTTCTTGGTGGCGATGCCGATCAGGATGATCAGGCCGATCTGGCTGTAGGTGTTGATGGTCGAGCCCATGACCAGCAGGCCGAACAGGCCGCCCAGCGCCGCCAGCGGCACGGTCAGCATGATCACCGCCGGGTGGATCCAGCTTTCGAACTGCGCCGCCAGCACCAGGAACACCAGCAGCAGGGCCAGGCCGAAGGCGACGGCGATGCCGCCCGAGCCTTCCAGATAGTCCTTGGCCTGGCCGCCCCACTTGATGCTGATCCCGGGCGTCGGGCGTTGGTCGGCCTCTTCCCGCAGGAAGCGCACCGCGTCCTCGACGGTGTAGCCGGGGTTCAGCTGGGTGGTCAGGGTGACGGAGCGCAGGCGGTCGACGCGCGGACGGTCCGGGGTGTCGCCGCGCAGCTGCGTGGTCACCACGGTCGACAGCGGCACCAGGGCGCCGGAACTGGTGCGCACCTGCAGCTGGTTCAGGTCCGCGACGCTGCGGCGCTGGTCCAGGTTGGTCTGCAGGATGACGTCGTATTCCTGGCCGTTCTTGATGTAGGTCGTGGCCTTGCGCGAGCCGAACATGGTCTCCAGCGCCCGGCCGATCGACTGGGCCGAGACGCCGAGGGTGGCGGCCTTGTCCTGGTCGATCTGCACCGACAGACGCGGCGAAGTCGGCTCGTAGTCGAGGCGCGGACGCGCGAAGCCCGGATTGCCCTGAGCGTCGGCCAGGATCGGCTTCAGCCACTCGGCCAGCTGGACGTAGTCGTTGCCCACGGCGATCAGGTCGACATTGGTGCCGCCGCCTCCGCCGCCACCGCCGCCACGCTGGAACGGCCCCCGCACGCTGGCGATGGCCCGCACGCTGGTGATCTTGGAGAGGTCCTTGTTCAGCTCGGCCGCCACCTGGTCGGCGGTCTTCTTGCGCTCGCCCCACGGCTTCATCACGACGACGCTGTTGCCGCTGTTGAACGAGGTGCCGCCGAAACGCGGGATGGTCAGCAGGATGCGCTCGGCGACGCCTTCCTGGCGGTAGCGATCGACGATCTTCTCGACCTGCAAGGCGATGCCCAAGGTGTAGTCGTAGCCGGCGCCTTCCGGCCCGCTGACGGCCACGTCGACCCGGCCGCGGTCCTCGGGCGGCACCAGTTCCTTGGGCAGGCTGACGAACAGCAGCGCCGCGAAGGCCGCCAGGACGACGACCATCACGCCGGCGATCGCCGCCGACCAGCCGCCGAGGATGCTTTCCAACGAGGCGCGGTACGAGTTCTTCAAGGCGTCCATGGCCCGGTCGACGCGCTTGGCCAGCCAGCCTTCGCCATGCGCGGGACGCAGCAGCTTGGACGCCATCATCGGCGAGAGCGTCAGGGCCAGCAGGGCCGAGAAGGCGACGGCGGCGGCGATGGTCACGGCCAGCTCGACGAACAGGCGGCCGATATAGCCGGGCAGGAACATCAGCGGCGCGAACACCGAGATCAGCACGATGGTCGTGGCCACGACGGCGAAGAACACCTGGCGGGTGCCGCGCTCGGCCGCGACCAGCGCGGGTTCGCCCTCGTCCACGCGGCGCTGGATGTTCTCGACCACGACGATGGCGTCATCGACGACCAGACCGACGGCCAGCACCAGGGCCAGCAGGGTCAGCAGGTTCAGCGAGAAGCCCAGCGGGGCCAGGACGATGAAGGTGGACAGGATGCAGATCGGCGCGACGATCGAGGGAATCATCGCCGACCGCCAGCTGCCCAGGAAGATCAGGTTGACCAGCACGACCAGGCTGATCGACAGGCCCATGGTGATCCACACCTCGTGGATGGCCTCGGCGGTGAACACCGAGTTGTCCACGGCCACGACCATCTTGGTGCCGGGCGGCAGGCTCTCGTTGATGGTGGCCACTTCCTTGCGGACGGCCTGGGAGATGGCGACGTCGTTGGCTTGCGACTGGCGGGTCAGGCCGATGCCGACCTGGTCAACGCCGTTGCCCCGGAAGAGGCGTCGGCGCTCGTTCGCGCCTTCCTCGATGCGGGCCACGTCGCCCAGGCGCAGCACGAAGCCGGAGGCGTCGGCCGGGCGCAGGGGCAGGCGGGCGAAGTCCTCGGGCTTGGCGTAGCTGCGGGCCACGCGGATCGTGAAGTCCTTGGACGCGCTTTCCAGCGAGCCGGCGGGCAGCTCCAGGTTCTGGCTGTTCAGGGCGTTCTCGACGTCGTCGACCGACACGCCGCGAGCGGCCATCTGGTTGGCGTCCAGCCAGATCCGCATGGCGTAGATCTTGGCCCCGAACAGGTTCGCCTGGGCCACGCCGTCGATGGTCGACATCCGTTCGACCAGATAGCGGTCGGCGTAGTCGGCCAGCTGCAGCGGATCCAGCGTGGTCGAGGTCAGGTTGAGGATGATGATTGGCGAGGCGTCGGCGTTGGCCTTGGCGATCTGCGGCGGGTCGGCCTGGTCGGGCAGGTTGGCCGTCACCCGGCTGACGGCGTCGCGCACGTCGTTGGCGGCCGCGTCGAGGTCGCGGTCGAGGTTGAACGTGATGGTGATCTGCGAGCGACCGTCGCGGCTGCTCGAGTTCACGCGGTCGATGCCCTGGATGCCAGCCACCTGGCGCTCGATCACCTGGGTGATGCGCTCCTCGATGACCTCGGCCGAGGCGCCGCGATAGGTGGTCGAGACCGACACCACGGGCGGATCGACGCTGGGCAGTTCACGGATCGGCAGCGAGGTATAGGCCGCCAGGCCGATAACGCAGAGGATGATGGCCGCGACGGCGGCGAAGACGGGACGGCGGACGGAAAGGTCGGACAGCATCAGCCGGCCTTGCGGTCGGCGCCGCCCTTGCCGCCGGCCTTATCGCCCTGTCCGCCCTTGCCGCCGCCGATCGGGGCGCCGTCCTGGATGCGGTTGAGGCCGTCGGCGACAATCTTGTCGCCGGTCTTCAGGCCGGCGCGGATCTCGACGAAGCCGCCCTCGCTGATGCCGGTGTCGACGTCGGTGCGGCGGGCGATCAGACCCTTCGGTCCCGTGGCGATGCGGTAGACCGAGGCCTGGGTCCCTTCGAACTGCACGGCCGCTTCCGGCACGGCGACGCCGTCGCGCACGCCCTGGTCGATGGACACCTTGACCAACATGCCCGGCTTCAGGCGGCCGCCGGCGTTCGGAAACTCGGCGCGGGCCTTGATGGCGCGGGTGGCGGGATCGATGCGGGTGTCGATCTGGGCGATCTTGCCCTGGAAGGTCTCGCCCGGCAGGGCGTCGGGACGCGCGGCGATCGGCAGGCCGATGCGGATGGTCTGCAGATAGCGGTCCGGCACCGAGAAATCGACGCGGATGACCGAGGCGTCGTCCAGGCTGACGATCGGCGTTCCGGCGGCGATCAGCATGCCAGGGGCGACGTCCGAGATGCCGACGCGACCCGAGAACGGCGCGCGCAGCACGCGGTCCAGCTTCTGGGCCTGGGCCGTGCCGACCGAAGCCCTGGCGACGTCGAGCGCCGACAGGTACTGCTCGGCCGTGGCGCGGGGGGCGATGCCCTTGTCGGCCAGGGTCTTCCAGCGGGTATAGTCACGCTCGGCCTGGGCCAGACGCGCCCTGGCTTCCGAGATGCCAGCGTCTTCCTGGTCGGCCTTCAGCTCGACCAGCACCTGGCCCTTGCGCACCGTCTCGCCGTCCGAGAAATGCACGGCGGTGATCAACTCAGGCGTGTTCGAGGTGATCGTCACCGACTGCCGGCCCTTGGCCACGCCCAGCACCTCGATACGATCGGTGAACGGACGCTCGCCGACAACCATCTGCGAGACGCTGGTCGCCCGACCGCCGGCGCCGCCGGCGCCGCCCGCGTCCTTGGCGCCAAAGGCCAGCTTCAGCCCCCCGACCACAAGCATCAGGACAACGGCGGCCAGAGCCACCACGAGGAAGAAGTGCCTACGGATCAAGAAACGGCTCCAGCACGCCGGGAGGAGTCGGCGGGAATTCGGCGAAGATATGACCGCAGCCTAAAGCGACGTCCAGTGACAGCCGGATGACCGACTGTTGCAATCCTGAAACAAGCTAAAGCTTCCGCCACACGGCAAGCGCGAAGCCGCGATCCCGGGTGGTCTCTCGTCCCAGGGGCGTATCGCGCCAACCGGCCTGCACGCTCCAGTCCCCGAACGCGCGGACGACGGACAGCTCGCTCTTTACCCAACGTGAGCGGACCGGATTGCGATCGGCCTGACCGGCATAGGTCTGGGCCAGGATCAGCCAGTTTTTCGCGGGCCTGACGCCTAGCGTGGCGTCGATGCGCGTTTCGTCGGCAAGGCCCTGGCGCCGCAGCCGCGCGGCCTCCAGGTCGACGAACACTTCCCTGCCCTTCCACAAGGCCGAGCGGCCGTACAGCAGCCGCGCTTCCAGATCCAGACTCCCCTGCCCCGGCGCGGCGTAGCCGGCGTTGCGTCCCGCCCCCGCCTCGCCCGCGCCCAGATAGACGGCCAGGGACGAACGGTCGTCGCGATGGGCCGCCCAGCGCAGGCCCAGCTCGATCGGTCCGCGTCCGGAGTAGTCCACCCACCGGTCATGGCCGCGCGTGACGCCGGCCTTGGCCTGCAGGGTCAGCCGTGGCGTCAGGCCGTGCTCAACGAACACCGACAGGCTCTCGTCGCGGCGTGGGTCGATGTCGACGAGAACGGCGTCCGGACCGTAGCCTTGCTTGGCGTCGGACTTCTCGTACTTGGCGATCACCTGGGTGCGGCCGGGCGCCATCGGCCACGCCCCCGCTTGCGCGGCGCCGGTCGTCAGGCACGAAAAAGCCGCCGCGATGGCCAGGACCGCGGCGGCTCTCATCAATACGGAATAGGCGCCTAGTCCGCGTAGCCGGGCAGCTCGCGGTCCAGTTTTCGCAGACAACCCGGCCAGGCTAGGCCGCCGATCATGCCCATGCCCATGCCGGTCTGCTTGCGGACCTCCGCCTGGGCCGCGTCGGGCGCCAAGAGGACGTTGTCGCGACCAATCGACAGAGCCATTACCTGCTGCGCGCACGCCCGCTCCAGGAAGAACATCCCCAACCAGCACTCGGCCGCCGAGCTCCCCACCGACAGCGTGCCGTGGTTGCGCAGCATCATCAGCCTCTTGGTCTCGCCCAGGTCGGCCACCAGCCGCCCCCGCTCGTCCAAGTTGAGAGCAATGCCTTCATAGTCGTGATAGGCGAGTTGAGGCAAGACGATTAGCGCGTGCTGGCTCAGCGGCAGCAGGCCTTCGGCGTGCGCCGACACCGCCACGCCCTGGTCGCTGTGCAGGTGCATGACGAACTGGGCGTCCTCGCGCGCGGCGTGGATGGCCGAGTGGATCGTGAAGCCCGCCGGATTGATGAAGTACGGCGTCTTGTCGACGACGTTGCCGTCCAAATCCACCTTCACCAGGCACGAGGCGGTCATCTCGCCGAAGAACATGCCATACGGATTGATCAGGAAGTGGTGCTCGGGACCCGGTACGCGCGCCGAGATGTGGGTGAAGATCATGTCGTCCCAGCCGTGCAGGGCCACGAGACGGTAGAGGGCCGCCAGATCAACGCGCGCCTGCCATTCGGCTTCGCTGACCTTGCCCTTCAGAGATGAAATCGGCAGAGCACCGTCGGCCATGATGGGCCTCCCATATAGGTTATCATTGTTGAGTTAGAGCGTCGCGCCGGGACGCATGGCCGTCAAGAGCCGCGATTCAAGCCCTCTGCGCTTGCCAACCGCGCTCCGGCGTCGGACCGTCCGCGCGAACACGGGGGAATCGAGACGGATGCTGACGCTGCTGGGCGTGGCGGTGATCGTGCTGGGCTTCGCCCTGCGCTTCAATCCGCTGATGGTCGTCGTCGCCGCCGCCCTGACCTCGGGACTGGCGGCTGGTCTGCCGCCGCTGGAGGTGCTGGCCGCCTTCGGCAAGGCCTTCAACACCAACCGCTATGTCACGGTCGCCTGGCTGGTGCTGCCGGCCATCGGCCTGCTGGAGCGGGCCGGCCTGCAGGAAAAGGCCCGCGCCACCATCCGTTCGATCCGCGCCGCCAGCGCCGGGCGGATCCTGCTGGTCTACCTGATCCTGCGCCAGCTGAGCGCGGCCCTTGGCCTGGTGTCGATCGCCGGCCAGGCCCAGACCGTCCGTCCCCTGGTCGCCCCGATGGCGGAGGCCGCGTCCGAGCCGCTTTCCGACCGGCGGCGCGAGGACGTGAAAGCCATGAGCGCGGCCACCGACAATGTCGGCCTGTTCTTCGGCGAGGACATCTTCCTGGCCATCGGCTCGATCCTGCTGATCGTCGGCTTCCTGGATCAGAGCGGCATCACGGTCGAGCCGCTGCACCTGTCGATGTGGGCCATCCCGTCGGCCATCGCCGCCTTCTTCGTCCACGGCGCGCGGCTTCTGCTGTTCGACCGCGCCCTGTCCAAAGAACGTTCTGGGCCGGAGGCCGGGCAATGATCGGCTTGCCGCTCGTCTATCTGCTGGCCGGCCTGATGTTCGGGGCCTTCGCCGTGTTCAGCGCCCTCGACCGCGAGAACCGCAAGCGCTTCGGCAACGCCGCCTTCTGGGGCCTGTTCGCGCTGAGCTTCCTGTTCGGCGACCACTTTGGCGACCTGGGCAACGGCTTCCTGGCGCTGGCCCTGGCCCTGATCGCCGGGACCGGCCAACTGGGCGTCGGCGCGCCGAAGACCACCTCGCCCGCCGAGCGCGAGACCCTGGCGGCGACCTATGGCGCGCGCCTGTTCATTCCCGCCCTGGTCATCCCCGTGCTGGTGCTGGTCGGGACCCTGGCGTTCAAGCGCCTGACGCTGCACGGCGCGCCGTTGGTCGATCCTAAGCAGGCCACGCTGGTCTCGCTGGCCCTGGCCGCCCTGGTCGCGGCGATCCTGGCCCAGGTGATGTTCCGCCAGCCCGCTTCCGCGCCCCTGCAGGAGGGACGGCGGCTGATGGACCTGGTCGGCTGGGCCGCCCTGCTGCCGCAGATGCTGGCCGCCCTGGGCGCGGTCTTCGCGCTCGCCGGCGTCGGCAAGACCATCGGCGAACTTGCGGTGATGATCACCCCGGTCGACAGTCGCTTCGCCGCCGTCGCCGCCTACTGCCTGGGCATGGCCGTGTTCACGGTGATGATGGGCAACGCCTTCGCCGCCTTCCCCGTGATGACCGGCGGCATCGCCCTGCCCCTGGTCATCGGCCGTTTCGGCGGCGATCCGGCCGTGGTCTGCGCCATCGGTATGCTGTCGGGCTTTTGCGGCACGCTGCTCACCCCGCTGGCCGCCAATTTCAACCTTGTGCCGGCCGCGCTGCTGCAGTTGAAGGACCGCTATGCCGTGATCCGCGCCCAGGCGCCGACCGCGGTCCTGATGCTGGTCGTCAATGTGGTCCTGATGAACGCCCTGGCCTTCCATGCTTAAGAATTGGCACAAATGAGCCTCGCCCGCTCCACCGCCTCGCGCTTCGCCAAGATCGCCCTGGGCCACCTGACCCGCGAGTACCCGAACAAGCTTGACCACGTGATGGCGGACGCGGGCGACGTCCGCTCGCCGCGCGACCTGCACCCGATCTTCTACGGCAGCTTCGACTGGCATTCGTGCGTGCACGGTTACTGGCTGCTGGCGACGTTGCTGCGCCTGCGCCCGGAGGCGCCCGAGGCCGAGACGATCGTCGCCCTGTTCGACGACGCCTTCACGCCCGAGAAGGTCGGCGTCGAGACCGCCTATCTGGCCCGCCCCGAAAGTCGCGGCTTCGAGCGCCCCTATGGCTGGGCCTGGAGCCTGATGCTGCAGGCCGAACTGCTGCGTCACAAGGATCGCCCCTGGGCCGCCACGCACGCGCCATTGGCCGCCGCCTTCCGCCAGCGGTTCGAGAGCTTCCTGCCGATCGCCGACTATCCGGTGCGCACCGGCACGCACTTCAACACCGCCTTCGCGCTCGTTCTGGCGACCGAATACGCGGTGATGACCGATGACCAGGGCTTCTTCGACCTGCTGCAGAACCGCGCGCTGCTCTGGTACGGCCAGGACGCCGCCTGCCAGGGCTGGGAGCCGTCCGGCGACGACTTCCTCTCGCCCGCCCTGATCGAGGCCGAGGCCATGCGCCGCCTGCTGCCGCGCGAGAGCTTCGACACCTGGTTCCCGCGCTTCCTGCCCAACTTAGCCGACAAGCAACCCGCCACCCTGTTCTCGCCGGCCCGGGTCAGTGACCGCAGCGACGGCAAGATCGCCCACCTGGACGGCCTGAACCTGTCGCGCGCCTGGTGCTGGCGTCTGCTCGCCGCGGCCATGCCCGAAGAGGATCCCGCCAAGCCCCTGGCCATCAACGCCGCCCTCAGTCACCTGGCGGCGGCCATCCCGCACATCGCCGGCGACTATATGGGCGAGCACTGGCTGGCGACCTTCGCCCTGCTGGCGCTGGAGAACGGCTAGCGCCGGCGACCGCGACCACACAACCGAGGCGATTATCTCACTTGCACGAATATCCGCATACGGTTTACAATCCTTGACAATGCAAGGAACTGGGTTCGCGGTAAGGATGTTCGCGCACCCTGTTCAGGGGGCGCGATTCTAGTCCGAGGAGCTCGTCGTCATGCCCGACGTCGCGCAGTGCCCGCGTATAGAAATCGCCCATGTCTCGGAAGGTTGGGTCGTTACCGAAGACGGCCGCCTAGCCGGCCACTTCGACAACGTCGAAACCGCCTACAAACAGGCCCTCGCCATATGCGGGGCCCTGTTCGAACGCGGCGTGCGATCACGGGTCTACCAACTACCGGCGGCGGCCTGAGCGCGCTACGCGACTTGCCGGATCGAGTCCGGGCGGAGCGCTGGCTGTCGATCTCGGGTCAGGTACACTGCCCATCGGCGATGGCCTGAACGATCGGCCGGTGGTCGAACGGCTCGGGATAGCCCGTAGGCGGTTCGGTCAAATCGCGCGGATACTCAGGCCAGCGAGCTTTATGATCTTGGACAATGTTCCCCCCCGGTTAAGGGCTACCCCCTTTTACCGGGGACTGATTTATCGCGCCTTAGGAGGCGCTGCCTGCGGAGCCACCAATGGTCCAGACGACACGCAACCAGCTGCGGACAGAGGTCCGGACCTTCCTGATCATCAGCGTGGGAGCCTTCGCCGTGGGCCTCGCCATCGGCTTCGCCGTGATGGGCCTGCCCTAAATGGCTCTAAATCATATACTTGGAGCGCACCCGGGCGGGTTACCGCACACACTTAGCCCTGGCGCGGTCTAGACGCGATCAGTCGCCCCGGTCGCCCTTCATCAGGCGGGCCTTGTCGCGCGCCCAGTCGCGCGCCGCCTCGGTCTCGCGCTTGTCGTGATTCTTCTTGCCCTTCGCCAGGCCGATCTCGAGCTTGGCCAGGCCCTTGTCGTTCCAATAGAGCTTCAGCGGGATCAACGTCCGGCCGTCGCGCTGCACGGCGCCGATCAGCTTGTCGATCTGCTTGCGGTGCAGCAGCAGCTTCCGGTGCCGGCGCGGCTCATGGTTGAAGCGGTTGGCGTGGCCGTAGGGCGGGATGTCGGCGTTGATCAGCTTGATCTCGCGCCCTTCGACCGAGGCGTAGGACTCGGCGATGTTGGCCCGGCCGACGCGCAGCGACTTGACCTCGGTGCCGGTCAGCATGATGCCGGCCTCGAAGGTCTCTTCGATGAAGTAGTCGTACCGGGCGCGCCGGTTCTCCGCGATCGGCTTGGTCATTACCGCAGACCGGCCTCGCGCATGGCCTCCAGGATCGTCGGACGCACGGCCTCGGCGCAGGCGACGATCGGCAGGCGAACGTCCTCGGCGCAGAGGCCCAGCTGGGCCAGGGCGAACTTGGTCGGGGCCGGCGAGGAATCCAGGAACAGGGCCTTGTGCAGCCGCACCAGACGGTCCTGCCAGTAGAGGCCGGTCCCCCACTCGCCCTGCATGCAGGCGTTCATGAAGGCGGCGCAGGCTTCCGGCGCGACGTTGGCGGTGACCGAGATCACGCCGTGGCCGCCATGGGCCATGTAGCCCAGGGCCGAGGGGTCGTCGCCGGTCAGCAGCACCCAGTCGGGACCGCACAACAGGCGCTGCATGCTGATGCGGCTCAGGTCGCCGGTGGCGTCCTTGACGCCGATGATGTTGGGCAGCTTGGCCAGGCGCGCCAGGGTCTCGTTGGAGATGTCGACGCCGGTGCGGCCGGGCACGTTGTAGACGAACACCGGCAGCTCGACGGCGTCGTTGATCGCCTTGTAGTGCTGATACATGCCCTCCTGGCTGGGGCGATTGTAGTACGGCGTCACCACCAGGGCCGCGTCGGCGCCGACGGTCTTGGCGTGAGCGGCCAGCTCGATGGCCTCGTCGGTCGAGTTGCTGCCCGCGCCGGCGATCACCGGCACGCGGCCGGCGGCGGTCTTCACGCACAGCTCGACGACGCGCTTGTGCTCGTCATGCGACAGGGTCGAGGTCTCGCCCGTGGTGCCGACCGGCACCAGGCCGTGCACGCCGCCAGCGATCTGGCGCTCGACCAGCGATACGAACGCTTTTTCGTCCACCTCACCGTCGCGGAACGGCGTGACGAGGGCCGGAATGACGCCCTTGAAGTGAGACTGGACCATGACTTGCAAATTGCCGTGAGGATGGCGCCGCGTGTGTTGCGGCAGGACGATGGGGGCGGACAATATGTCCGTGCCCCGTCGTCCCGCAATGGCGCGCCATGAGGTTCGTGGGGGCAGGTGCGGATTTGAGGGGCGAAGCCTGCGCGGTCAAGCCCTTGGAACCGGACTTTAAACCCTATTGAGGCCTGAATCGTCGCATAGGGGCAGGCGGAGTATTCGAGTACAAGGCTCTTTGGGGCCGGTTGATGGAGAGCGTCTTGGCTTCAGTGGTGCGTCGGATTCTGCTCGGAGGAGCTTGCATCGTGGCCGTGGTCGGGGCGGCGGACGCCCAGACGACGTCGGGCTATGCGACCTCGTACTCCAGCCAGCCCGGCCTGATCACCACCCCGCCGACCGCCGTCCCCGGCGCGCTGTCCGACACCGACAGCGCCAACCTGCAAAGCGCCCTGGCCGCCGCCAAGCGCGGCGACGTCTCGGGCGCGCGCATGGCCATGGACAGCCTGCAGGACCCGATCGCCAAGAAGATCGCCCAGTGGCAGTTGGTCGACAGCAACGCCGAGGCGATGAGCTTCTTCGAGCTGGACGCCGCCCGCCGCGACCTGGCCGGCTGGCCGCGCGGCGCGCGGCGCGACGCCGCCGCCGAGAAGGCCTTGTCGACCTCCGGCCTGGATCCGACCCGCATCATCGCCTGGTTCGGCGGCGCCCAGCCGGCGACGGCCGAGGGCGCCATGGCGCTGGCCTCGGCCTATCAGGCGACCGGCAAGAACCAGGACGCCGCCAACCTGATCCGCCGCACCTTCCGCGACAAGGTGTTCGAGGCCGACGCCCAGCGCAGCATGATCGCCCGCTTCGGCGCCATGTTGACGCCCGACGACTACAATCGCCGCGCCGACATCCTGCTGTACGGCCAGCAGGGTCCGGCCGCCCGCGACCTGGTCGCCATGCTGTCGGACACCGGCCAGTCCACCGCCCGCGTGCGCATGGCCTATCGCTCCAATTCGTCCAACGCCAACACGCTCTATAACGGCCTGACGCCCGACCTGCAGAGCTCGCCCGGCGTGGTGTTCGAACGCGCCGCCTATCTGCGCCGCAACGGCATGGACACCCTGGCCCTGCCGATGGTGGTCAACTTCCCGGCCCCGCCAACCGAGGAAGCCTCGACCGCGATCTGGAAGGAGCGCAAGCAGTTGATTGTCGCGGCCCTGAAGGCCGGCAACAGCGCCGGCGCCTATGCCGCCGCCGACAACACCCGGGCCCTGGCCCCGGCCGACATCGCCGAGAGCGAGTTCTACGCCGGCTGGATCGCCCTGACCCGCCTGAAGAATCCGGACGCCGCCGCCGCCCACTTCGCCCAGATCGCGGCCGTCGGCGCCTCGCCGATCACGCGCGGGCGGGCCCTCTACTGGCAGGGCCGCGCGGCCGAGGCGCAGGGCGACCCGATCGCCGCCCAGGCCTTCTACGCCGAGGGCGCGCGCCACATCACCACCTTCTACGGCCAACTGGCCGCCGAGAAGGCGGGGCTGAAGGAACTGCGCCTGGAGCGCGACCCGGTCATCACCCAGGCCGACCGCGCCCGCTTCTACGGCCGCGAGCAGATCCGCGCCGCCCGGATCCTGGCCGACATCGGCGCGCGCGATCAGTTCCGCAGCCTGGTGCTCTACATCGACGACACCCTGCCCAATGCCGAGGAAAGCGCCCTGCTGGTCGACTTCGCCCGCGGCTATGGCGATCAGGACCTGGCCATGCGCGCCGTGCGCACGGCCGCCCAGCGCGGCTTCATCCTGCCCGAGCGCGGCTATCCGCTGCTGGACCACCATTTCACGCCAGGTCCGGGCGCGGCCGAGACGGCGTTCGTCTATTCGATCTCGCGCCAGGAAAGCAATTTCGACCCGTCGGCCCGCTCCGGCGTCGGCGCGCGCGGCATGATGCAGCTGATGCCGGCCACCGCATCGATCGTCGCGCGCAAGCTGGGCGAGACTCATTCGATCGAGCGACTGGGCGATGCGCCCTACAATATGCGCCTGGGCTCGGTCTATCTGGGCGACATGGTCCGCAGCTTCAGCGGCTCGTACATCATGGCCGCCGCCGCCTACAACGCCGGTCCAGGCCGTCCGGCCCAGTGGGCTAGCCTGTGCGGCGATCCGCGCGGCGCGACCACCGATCCGCTCGACTTCATCGAGTGCATCCCCTTCTCCGAGACCCGCAACTATGTGATGCGGACCCTGGAGACGACCATGGTCTACCGCGCCCGGCTGAATGGGGGCGTCAGCCCGCTGACCCTGTCGTCGGACCTGAAGCGCGGCGGCTATGTCTACTCGCCGTCGGTGGCTTCGGCGGATACGGCGGTCACGCAGCCCTAAGCGCGGCGGGCCGCCAACACTGGTCCGGCGTCGGTCTCGACCAGTTCGCCGTCGAGCCGGAAGACCCGGCCGAGAATGTCGCGCGCCAAGGCCTGGCGCGGCGGCCCCTCGGCGACGATCCGGCCGTGGTCGACCACGACGACGCGGTCGCAGGACCGGGCGGCCAAGCCGAGGTCGTGCAGGGTCACCACCACGCCCGCGCCCTTGGCGGCCTCGGCGCGCAGCAGGTCCAGGGTCAGCAATTGGGCGTCCGGATCCAGGCCCGCCACCGGTTCGTCGGCGATGAGCAGCGGCGCTCGGGTCGCCAAAAGCCGCGCCAGCAGCACCCTCGCCCGTTCACCGCCGGACATGTCCAGCACGCCGCGATCGGCCAGGTTGGCCGCGTCGACACGGGCCAGGCAATCGAGCGCCAGAGCATCGGCCGCCTCGTCGACGAGATCGGTCGCGCCGAGGGCCGCGACCATGCGGGCCGGCAGGTTCCAGGCCACGCGGCGGTCCTGCGGCAAGTAGCCGACCAGCTTGGCGCGCGCGTCCGGCTTCAGCTCGGCCAGCGTCCGCCCCGAAAGCCGCGCCTCGCCGGCGCTCAGCGGCAGCAGCCCCAGGCCCGCGCGCAGCAGGCTGGTCTTGCCCGCGCCGTTGGGGCCGACCACGCCGACCACCTCGCCCGCCGTCACGCTCAGGGACGCGGCCTCCAGCACGGTCTTGCGGCCTTGCCGGGCGGTGACGTCGGTCAGGGTCCAGAGCGCGCTCACGACCGCCAGCTCCGCGAGGCCCGCCAGGCCAGCAAGGCGAAAGCCGGCGCGCCGAACAGGGCGGTGACGACGCCAAGCTTCAGTTCCTGCTCGGTCGGGATCAGGCGGGCGGCGAGATCGGCGAGGACCAGCAGCAGCGCTCCGGCCAGGGCCGAGGGCCACAGGATGCGCTTGGGGTCGTCCCTGACCAGGGCCCGCACCAGATGCGGCGCGGCCAGGCCGACGAAGCCGATCACCCCCGCCGCCGCCACGCCCGCGCCGGTCAGCAGGGCCGAGCCGGCCACGGCATAGACCCGCAGGCGCGCCATCGGCAGGCCCGACATCCGCGCGGCCTCCTCGCCCAGGGTCAGCATCCGCAGCCCCCGCCCGGCCCGGACGCACAGCGCCGCGCCGATCGCCATCGGGACCAGAGCCCTTAGCGCGTCATGCCAGTCCCGGTTCTCGACCGAGCCCATCAGCCAGGCCAGGATCTCGGCCGTCGCCACCGGCGAGGGCGAGAGGTTGAACACCAAGGCCGTCAGCGCGCCGCCGAACGCCGACAGGGCCACGCCGAACAGGATCAGCGCCTCGGGCTCGCGGAACCGCGCGGCCAGCACCACGACCATGGCGCCGGCCACCAGCGCTCCGACCAGGGCCGAGAGCTCGATCGCGCCCGGCAGCACGGCCAGGCCCGCCGAGATGGCGACGGCCGCGCCCAGGCCCGACACGGCCGAGACGCCCAGCACGCCCGGATCGGCCAGCGGATTGCGCAGCAGTCCTTGCATGGTCGCGCCCGACAGACCCAGAGCCGCACCGATCAGGGCGGCGACGGCCACGCGCGGCGCGCGGATGGTCCACAGCACCTCGCCCGGCGGCGAGGCCGGATGGCTCAGCGCCTGGGCGTATTGCGCCAGAGAGAACGGTGTCTCGCCCAGCGACACGGCCAGGACCGCCGCGAGCGCCAGGACCAGCAGCATCAGGAGACAGAGGCGCACCAAGTTCATCGCGCCGCCTCGGCCAGGGCAAGCGATCCGTCGGCCGCGAACCAGGCGCCGCAGCCGACCACCGCCGCCGGCAGTGACGCCACCGTCCGGGTCCTGATCGCGCCCTGCAGCGCCGCATGGCGTCCCGGTCCCCAGCGATCGGAGCCAGCGCGGGCCATGTCGAACAGGCCCAACACCACGGCGGCCGGCGGGGTCATGACGATCCCCTCCAGCGACACCGGCGCGAAGTAGGGAGAGGTCGTGGCGTTCGAATAGCCGGCGGCCTTCAGCATGGCGTCGACCAGGGTGTTGGACCCCGCCGTATAGCCGCCGGGAGTCAGGTAGAGCGCCGAGCGCCCCTTCCCCGCCCCGGCCGCGCGGGCCAGCTTGGCGTCCATCGTCGCGACCAGCGCCTCGCCCTGCGGTCGGCGGTCCAAGGCGGTCGCGACCTTGCGGATATTGGCCCGCACGCCGGCGAAGTCCGCCGCGTCGTCCAGCGTCACGGTCGTAACGCCCTTGCCCTGCAAAGCCTTGGAGAGCCGAGCGTCGCCGCCCCACAGGCGCACCACCACATCGGGCTTGGCGGCCACCAGGCTCTCGAACGTCGCCCGCCTCAGCGGATGGCCCTTGGCTGAAGCGCGCATGTAGCTGTCGGGCGAGACGGCGCGATGCGACAGGCCGACGATGGTCTCGCGCGGCGCCAGGGCCAGCACATACTGGTCGGCGCAGGAGTCCAGCGACATCACGCGCGGACCCGCGCTCGCCGCCTCTGGGACAAGCGCCATCGCCGCCAGAAGCGCGCACAGGGCCTTGGCGGCGTTCATGAACTCAGTCCGTGACCAGGCCGTACAGCAGACCGTCCAGCATGATCTTCATCAGCTGATCAGCATCCGACCAGTTACGCGAAGGCTTGGTGATCAGCAGCGACACCAGGCCATGGCAGCCGCTCCACAGCACTTCGGCGGCCTGCACCGCCGAGCCCGCGCGCAGGCGGCCCTGGGCGGCGATCTGGTGCACCGGCTCGCTGAACTTCTCGAAGCAGCGGTCGCCCAGCGCCAGGACGTCGGCGGTCTTGTCCGGCGAGACGTGCTCGCCGGCGCTGCAGAACACCAGCTGATAGGTGTTGGGATTGTCGAGGGCGAACTTCATGTACGCCTCCATCATCACCCGCACACGCGAGACCGGGTCGATCGGTTGGGCCGCGATTTCCGTGTTGAGTTCCAGCAGACGCTCGATGGCGTCATTGCTGATCTCCAACAGAATCTGGTCCTTGTCGCGGAAGTGCATATAGAGCGCGGTGGACGACACCCCCACGGCGTCGGCGATCTTACGGATCGTCGCGCCCGAATACCCTTCGGCGATGAAGATCGTCTCGGCCGCCGCCAGGATCTCGCCCCGACGCAAGTGCCCGTCGCCCTTGGGCTTTCGGGCGGACTTGTGAGGCTTCTTCAGAACGACCGTCACGGACTTGGCTTTCCCTGCGTTTCCTCCGACCGACACTAAACGGGAATCACCCAGTCGTCGCAAGAACGTGCGTGGAAGGAGAAACCGGCCTCGCGCGCGCGAGACAATATCTCAAAACGAGCATTTTTAGCATTTGACACTTTAAGGTTGAGATTCGTTTATCTGCGCCGTTGGGGCGACCGGCGTATCCAGGGGCATCCATGGCGCGCGAAGACAGACGGCTTGAACCGGCGCTCGCGCCGGCGTGCGGACCTGTGTCCGTCGAATGGATCGAACCGGCGAACACCGCGCCGATCGGGCGCGATGGCGCGCACCAGACGCTTTCCCGGGGCCAGGCGGCCTGCGTCGGCCTGGCCGGGTTACTGGCGGCGACCGGCGTGGCGCTGAACCCCACCGGCGCGATGACGATCGCGCACCACCTGTTCTTCGCGGTCTTCCTGCTGGGCGCCCTGACCCGTCTGGCGGCGGCCTGCACGCCGTTGCCGCCGACGCTCGCGCCGCCGCTGGCCGACGCGGACCTGCCGACCTACACGATCATCTGCCCGCTTTATCGCGAGGCCGAGGTGGTCGTCGAACTGGTCCAGAGTCTTCAGGCGCTGGACTATCCGCGCGAGCGCCTGCAGGCCCTGATCGTGCTGGAAGCCGACGACGACCTGACCCTGGCGGCGGTCCGGGCCCTGCCGCTCCCCGCGTTCATCCAGGTGCTGGTCGTCCCACGCGGAACGCCCCAGACCAAGCCGCGCGCCTGCAACCACGCGCTGGACCGAGCGCGGGGCGAACTGGTGGTGATCTATGACGCCGAGGACATGCCCGACGCCGGCCAACTTCGGGAAGCCGCCGCCCGCTTCGCCGCCTCGGATCCGGATCTGGCCTGCCTGCAGGCCCCGCTGCGGATCGAGGACCCGGGCTTTTCGCTGTTCCTGCCCTCGCAGTTCCGGCTGGAATACGCCGCCCACTTCGAGGTGCTGTTGCCGGCCCTGGCCCGATGGGGCCTGCCCTTTCCGCTGGGCGGCACCAGCAATCACTTCAGGACCGCCATCCTGCGCGAACAGGGCGGATGGGACCCGTACAATGTAACCGAGGATGCGGACATCGGCTTTCACCTGGCCGCCGCCGGTTACCAGCTCGGCGTGATCGACCGGCCGACCTGGGAGACGGCGCCGACCACCTGGGGACAATGGCTCCCGCAACGCGCGCGGTGGATCAAGGGACACATGCAGACCATCGCCGTCTGCCTGCGCGGTTCCGTCCCCGGCCAGCCGCGCAACGCCATCGCCTTGGCGCTGACCCTGGCCCAGTCGGTGGCGTCCTCGCATCTGCACGGACCGATCATGGCCGCGATGCTCGTGCTGGCCGCGATCGACTTCTGGCCGGACGCGCGCTGCACGATCGCATCGGCGGACCTGACGCTCTACGCCCTGGGTTGGGGCGCATCCGCCATCGCCGGCGCGCGCGGGGTCATGCGGACGCGGGCGCGGCCCAAGTCGCTGCATCTGTTCGGCATGGTGCTCTACTGGCCATTGCAGAGCCTGGCGGGAATGAAGGCGCTCTACCAGTTCGTCACCGCGCCGCACCGCTGGGACAAGACCCTGCACGCCCCGCGTTCCGGCGGCCATTCTGGCCCCCACCACACTGGACCTTTGGGGCCGTAAGGCGGTATGGGCGGGCGATGGCTCCGAAGATCGCTCCCGCCCCCATCGTCATGCGCACCACCGGCTGGGCCGACTACGCCCTGCTGGACAGCGGTCACGGCAAGAAGCTGGAGCGCTATGGCCGCTACACGGTCGTGCGTCCCGAACCGCAGTGTTTCTGGGAGCCGCGCCTGCCGGCCAAGGTCTGGGAGAACGCCGACGCCGTCTTCGACCCCACCGACGAGGACGAAGCCGGCCGCTGGCGCTTCAAGGGCAAGCCGATCGAGAAGTTCGACCTGGCCTGGGGCGAGGCGAAGTTCCATGGCCAGTTCACGCCCTTCCGGCACCTGGCTTTCTTTCCCGAACAGGCCGCAAACTGGGCCTGGCAGGACGAGCGTGTTCGCGCGCTCTCGAAGGGCTCGGGACCTCAGCCCAAGGTGCTGAACCTGTTCGGCTATACCGGCGTGGCCTCGCTGGTCTGCGCCGCCGCCGGCGCGGCCGTCACCCATGTGGACGCCTCCAAGAAGTCGGTCGGCTTCGCGCGCGAGAACGCCGCCTTCGCCGGCCTCGCCGACAAGCCGATCCGCTGGATCGTCGAGGACGCTCGCAAGTTCGTGGCGCGCGAGGTTCGGCGCGGCAACAAATATGACGGCATCATCCTGGACCCGCCCAAGTTCGGGCGCGGCGCCGATGGCGAAGTCTGGCGCCTGTTCGAGGACCTTGCCGCCCTGACCAAGGACTGCGCCGCCCTGCTCAGCGAGGACGCCTCGTTCCTGTTGATGAACGCCTATGCCGCTCGCGTCTCGGGCGCGGCGATGTCGGGTCTGCTGGCCCAGGAGCTGCAAGGCCGCGGCGGCGTCATCGACTGGGGCGAGCTGTCTCTGGTCGAGGAGAAGGGCGACCGCCAGATCGGCCTGTCGTTCTTCGCCCGCTGGTCGTCGGAAGGTTGATCATGAGCGTCAAGACCGTCACCTCCCTGACCAACGCCACCGTCAAAGCCGTTCGCGCCCTGCACATGCGCAAGGAGCGCGAGGAGAGCGGCCTGTTCCTGGCCGAGGGCCTGAAGATCGTCATCGAGGCGATCGACTGCGGCCACGCGCCCAAGATCGTCATGTACGGCCCGGACGCCGCCGACCATCCCATGCTGAAGAAGGCCGCCCAGGCCTGCCTGAAGGCCGGCGGCGAAGTCATTGAGGTCAATCGGGAAATCCTCGAGAAGGTCTCGCGCCGCGACAACCCCCAGGCCGTGGTGGCGGTGTTCAAACAGGTCTTCACGCCGTTGTCGGCCATCGTGCCCGAGAGCGCGCCGTGCTGGGTGGCCATGCAGGCCGTCCGCGATCCGGGCAACCTGGGTACCGTGATCCGCACCGCCGACGCGGCCGGCTGCGGCGGGGTGATCCTGGTCGGCGACTGCGTCGATCCCTATTCGGTCGAGGGCGTGCGGGCGACCATGGGTTCGATCTTCGCCGTGAAGATCGCCAAGGCCACCATCCCCGAGTTCCTGGCCTGGCGCGAAACCTGGCCCGGCAGCGTGGTCGGCACCCTGCTGACCGCCACCGTCGACCACAAGTCAGCCGACTACGTGAAGCCGTCGCTGATCCTGATGGGCAACGAACAGCAGGGCCTGCCGCCCGAGCTGGCCGCCGCCTGCGACGTCAACGTCAAGATCCCCATGCGCGGCCGCGCCGACAGCCTGAACCTGTCGGTGGCCACGGGGATCATGATCTACACGGTCACGGGTTAGGTCTCACGGGCCAAACGTCCGCGATGCGTGGGCGATCAACCGCCACCTCCCCCCCCCGTCATTCCCGCCCTTGTGGCGGGAACCCATGGTTCAGCTGACACGTGAGACGCCAGCGGACTGCTAAGCAGTCCGCCCCTCCCGCACCTGCGGCGGGTAGAGGGGTTTGTTTAGCGACTGAACAAAACCAAGCCTATTATCGTCACTAAAGGTTGAAGCCTTTGCGTAAGGTATGGCTCGGGTGGTGCAGATATTCTCCGGTTTTGGAATTTCCATCTTTGTTGAGGGCGGTCGCTTCTTCGTCGAGTTCGATGATGGCCGATCCGCCAGTCAAACACGACGTGTGGAGGTCAGCGAGGCTGAGGCACAAAAAGCTCGTTTGAGCGAGCGCGACGCTTATGAGATCCTGAAAGACAAATAAGGGGACTTTCAAGCCAAGGTCGTTCGAAGCCGCCCCTCACGTCCCGCGCGGCTTGGCTCGCGTCGTCGGGGCGGTATTGGCCGGATCATCCGGCCAGACGTGCCGGGGGTAGCGGCCCTTCATCTCGACCTTCACCTCGCGCCACGAGCCCTTCCAGAAGCCGGGCAGGTCGCGGGTGATCTGGATCGGCTTGTGGCCGGGCGACAGCAGCGACAGCACCAGCGGGACCTTGCCGCCGGCGATGCTGGGGTGCTCGGTCAGGCCGAACAGCTCCTGCACGCGGATGTCGATGCGCGGGCCGGCCTCGGCGGCGTAGTCGATGGCCACGGTGGTGCCGGTCGGGGCCTTGAAGCGGGCCGGCAGCATCTGGTCGACCTTCTGTTGCAGGTCCCAGGGGACCAGCGACCGGATCGCGCCGTCCAGGCTGCTCTCATCAACGCTGGCCAGGGACGAGCGGCCGTGCAGCAGCGGCTCCAGCCATTCGTCGAGGCGGGCGACCAGGGCGGCGTCCGACAGGTCGGGCCAGGCCTCGCTGTCCAGGGCGCGCAGGAAGGCCACGCGACTGCGGAAGCTCTCGACGCCCTGCCCCAACCGCAGGCCCGATAGTCCGTCGGCCCGGACCTGATCCATCAGGGCGCCGGCGATCAGGGCCGGGTCGGGATTCTCGATCAGCCGCTCTTCCAGCACCAGCCGGCCCAGGCGCAGCAGACGCTTGGCGCGCACCTTGCCGCCGGCGGTCTCCAGGCGGTCTTCCGCGACCAGACGATCGGCGAAGGTCTCGCGCAGGTCGGCCTCGTCGACGGCGGCGGCCAGCAGGATTCGGTCGCGGCTGTCGCCGCCACCCAGCTCGCCCACGGCCAGCCAGGGCTCGCGCGCCAGCGGGTCGGTCGGCTCCAGATAGACGCCGCGCCCGCCGGCCAACTGAAACTCGCCCGGCTTGCCGCGCGCCTTGGCCACCCGCTCGGGATAGGCCTCGGCCAGCATCAGGCCGATCTCCAGTTCGGGCGCCTTTGACGGCCGGCCGGCCGCGCGACTCCAGCGCTCGACCAGGGCCATGGCGTCGCGGGCTCGCGGCGAGCGATCGCGATGCAGGTTTTCCAGCCGACGGCGCAGGTCGACGTCCTTGCCGCCCAGGCCCTGTTCGGTCAGCACGGCGGCGATCTCGGCGGCCTCTCGGGCCTGGCCCGACGCGGCCGCGCGGACCACCATGTGCGCCAGGCGCGGCGGCAGCGGCATCTCGGCCAAGGCCTTGCCGTGAGCGGTCAGGTCCCCCTGCCCGTCCAGCGCCTGGATCCGGGTCAGCAGGGTCCGCGCATCGGCGAAGGCGGCGGGCGGCGGCGGGTCCAGGAAGGTGAGCCCCGAAGGATCGCGCGCGCCCCAGCGGGCCAGGTCCAAGGCCAGGCGCGAGAGGTCGGCCTCCAGAATCTCCGGCCGGGCGAAGGCCGGCAGGGCGCGGGTCTCCGGCTCGTCCCAAAGGCGGTAGCAGACGCCCGGCTCGGTCCGCCCGGCGCGGCCCCGGCGCTGGTCGGCGGCGGCGCGGCTGACGCGAACAGTGTCCAGGCGGGTGATGCCCGAGGCCGGATCGTAGCGCGGCACGCGGGCCAGGCCGGCGTCGATGACGACCCGGACGCCCTCGATGGTCAGGCTGGTCTCGGCGATCGAGGTCGCCAGCACCACCTTGCGGCGGCCGGCCGGCGCGGCGGCGATAGCGCGGTCCTGCACGGCCGGCTCCAGCGCGCCGTAAAGCGGCGCGACATCGACATCCGGCCGGCGCAGGCGCTCGTTCAGCCAGCTCTCGGCGCGGCGGATCTCGCCCTGTCCGGGCAGGAAAACCAGGACGCTGCCGGTCTCTTCCGCCAGCGCCCGTTCGACGGCGCGGCCCACCCGCTCTTCCAGGCGCAGACGATCGTCGCGGCCGAGATACCGGGTGTCGACCGGGAACATCCGTCCCTGGCTCTCGATCACCGGCGCGTCGCCCAGCAGAGCCGAGATTCGCGCCCCATCGAGGGTCGCCGACATGACCAGCAGGCGCAGGTCGTCGCGCAGCACGCTCTGGACGTCGCGCGCGAAGGCCAGGCCAAGGTCGGCGTCGAGGCTGCGTTCGTGGAACTCGTCGAACAGCACGGCCGCGACGCCCTCCAGGCCCGGGTCGTCGAGAATCATCCGGGTAAAGACGCCTTCGGTGACCACCTCGATGCGCGTCCGGCCCGAGACCTTGGACTGCAGACGCACCCGGAAACCGACCGTCTCGCCGACGGATTCGCTCAAGTTCGCGGCCATGCGCGAGGCGGCGGCGCGGGCGGCCAGGCGGCGGGGCTCCAGGACGATGATCTTGCGGCCCAGGACCCACGGCTCGTCCAGCAGCGCCAGGGGCACGGCCGTGGTCTTGCCCGCGCCCGGCGGCGCGACGAGAACGGTCGCATCGGAAGCGAGCAGAGCCGCCTTGAGCGCGGGCAGGACATTCTCGATCGGCAGCATCATGGGGAGGCATAGACCCTCAAAACGCTTCCGTCACCGCAAGCCGTTGCGTGAGGGCTGTACTCTGACTAACGTCGCCGCCCAGTGCCTGACTAGCGGGGGTTCGCTGGTCGTTGGGGAAACGGAACACATGGCCGGAAACAGGCTGTTTTTGAAGAAATCGATCGCGAGCATCCAGAAGGAAGCCGCACACAGCCAGCTGAAACGAACGCTGGGTCCCATCAACCTGATGAGCCTGGGCATCGGCGCCATCATCGGCGCCGGCATTTTCGTGCTCACCGGTCAGGTCGCTTCGGCCAATGCCGGCCCGGCGATCATGCTGTCGTTCATCGTCGCCGGCATCGCCTGTGGCCTGGCCGGCCTCTGCTACGCCGAACTGGCCTCGACCATGCCGGTATCCGGCTCGGCCTATACCTACGCCTATGGCACCCTCGGCGAAGTCGCCGCCTGGATCATGGGCTGGCTGCTGGTTCTCGAGTACGGCGTCGCCGCCTCGACCGTCGCGGTCGGCTGGTCGGGCTACGTGGTCAGCACCCTCCACGCCTTCGGGGTGAATTTCCCACAGATCATGGTCGCTGGCGCCGATGCGCCGGTGTGGGCAACACCGCTCATCCAGGCCGTCGCCACCCCTGAAGGCGGCACCGTTTTTGCTCTCACCGGCACCCTCAACGTCGTCGCCGCCATAGGCATCGCGCTGGTCTCGGCCCTGCTGGTGCTGGGCGTCAGCGAGTCGGCCAACGTCAACAACGCCATCGTCGTGATCAAGGTGATCGTGCTGCTGGTGTTCATCGCCGTGGGCGTCCAGTACATCAACCCCGCCAACTGGCACCCCTTCATCCCCGCCCCGACCGGTCAGCCGGGCGAGTTCGGCGCGGGCGGCATCTTCCGCGGCGCGGCGATCATCTTCTTCGCCTATGTCGGTTTCGAAGCGGTCTCGACCGCCGCCGCCGAGGCCAAGAACCCCTCCAAGGACGTGCCGATCGGCATCCTGGGCGCCCTGGTCGTCTGCACCTTGATCTACATGGCCGTCGCCGCCGTCATGACTGGCGTCGTCCCCTACAAACAACTGGCCAGCCCCGCGCCCATCGCCGTCGCCATCGACCGCATGGCCCTGGAATGGGCCGACATCCCCTATGCGGCGGCCGAGGGCGGCAAGCTGAATCTGATCAGCATCGCCATCAAGATCGGCGCGATCACCGGCCTGTCCTCGGTCATGCTGGTGCTGTGCTACGGCCAGACCCGGATCTTCTACACCATGGCCCGCGACGGCCTGCTGCCGAAGGTCTTCGCCGCGATCCATCCGAAGTTCCGCACCCCCTGGCTCGGCACGATCCTGCTGGGCGCGGTGATCGCCATCGCCGCCTCGTTCCTGCCGATCAGCCTGCTGGGAGACCTGGTGTCGCTGGGCACGGCCGTGGCGTTCTCGATCGTCTGCCTTTCGGTGATCTATCTGCGGATCAAACACCCCGACATGCCGCGCCCCTTCAAGGTTCCGGGCGGCATCGTCACCGCGGTTCTGGGCATCCTGGCCTGCCTGTTCCTGGCTTGGCAGAACTTCCAGCCGATGATTGTTCACGCGATGAACAACAACCCGTTGCCGTTGATGATCCTCGCCGTCTACTCGGCGGTCGGGGCGGTGATCTACATCGCCTACGGGTACTGGAACTCGAAGCTCGCCAAGGGCATCGACATCACTGAAGACACCGACATGAACTCTCCCGCCGAGGCCATGGGGCGCGGCGTGGACGACGTGAAGTAACCAGACTGCTTCGGCGATCGATCGAAGGCCCGGGAGAGATCCCGGGCCTTCTTTCTTGCACGCTCGCTAACGCCTATGCTGGATTCAGAAGGAGTTTTCGTGAGCCAGCCCCAAACGCCCATCGCCGCCGTGATCGCCCCGGTCACGCCGCTGCAGCAGAACTGCACGATCGTCTGGTGCACGAAGACGATGAAGGCCGCCGTCATCGATCCGGGCGGCGAGGTCGACCGCCTGCTCAAGGTCATCGCCGACAAGGGCCTGACCCTGGAGAAGATCTGGATCACCCACGGCCACATGGACCACGCCGGCGGCGCGGCCGAGCTGAAGGCCCGCACCGGCGTCCCGATCGAGGGCCCGCACAAGGACGACCAGTTCTGGATCGACCGCATCCAGCAGTCCGGCGAGCAGTACGGCATGCCCGAGGCGCGGATCTTCGTCACCGACCGCTGGCTGAACGACGGCGACACCGTCACCCTGGGCGAGACCGCGTTCGAGGTCTTCCACTGCCCCGGTCACACCCCCGGCCACGTGGTGTTCTTCCACCGCGAGACCAAGTTCGCCCAGGTCGGCGACGTGCTGTTCCAGGGCTCGATCGGCCGCACCGACTTCCCCCTGGGCAATCACCAGGATCTGATCGATTCGATCACCCAGAAGCTCTGGCCGCTGGGCGAGGACGTGCGGTTCGTGCCCGGCCATGGGCCGATGTCGACCTTCGGGGCCGAGCGGCGCAACAATCCGTTCGTGGGTGATCGGGTGGTGGCGGCCATGGAGGCCCAAGGCGGGGCCTACCAGGCTCCTGAGAACCACTCTCCGGGCTGAGGAGATCCGACCCGTTCAAAAGGGGGAGGACGGGCCGGATCTCTGGCCGCCGACGCGTCGGGTGGGGGATGACGCGCCGCCGGTGCGACGTTGGATCGCATGACCGGGTTGCGTCGCTGTTTCAGCCGTGAAATCTGAGCGTGACGGGGGCGTGACAGGAAATCGCATGGAAAACGTCCAAAGCACCGCCCAGAGCGACGCCGACGCCCAGCGTGGGGCGGCGCCACGCATCCTCATCGTCGACGACGATCCCGGCATCCGCGACGTCGTCTCCGATTTCCTCAGCCGCCATGGCTACGCCGTCGAGACGGCCCAGGACGCGCGCACCATGGAGCAGGTCCTGGCGCGCGGTCCGATCGACCTGATCGTGCTGGATATCATGCTGCCTGGCGAGGACGGCCTGGCCATCTGCCGCCGCCTGTCGTCGGCCAGCGACGGACCGGCGATCATCATGCTGTCGGCCATGGGCGAGGACACCGACCGCATCGTCGGCCTGGAACTCGGCGCCGACGACTACCTGCCCAAGCCGTGCAATCCGCGCGAGCTGCTGGCCCGCGTCCGCGCCGTGCTGCGCCGCCGCCAGGAGCCGCGCGCCGTCGACGACGCCATGGGCGCGGCCTGCGAGTTCGCCGGCTGGCGCCTGGACCTCGTCCGCCGCGAGCTGCGCTCGCCGCAGTCGGTGGTGGTCAATCTGTCCAGCGGTGAGTTCTCGCTGCTGCGCGCCTTCGTCGAGCGGCCGCAGCGCGTCTTGACCCGCGACCAGTTGCTGGACCTGGCGCGCGGCCGCGACAGCGACGCCTATGACCGCGCCATAGACGTCCAGATCAGCCGCCTGCGCCGCAAGCTGGACGACGGCGGCGGCAGCGAGCTGATCCGCACGATCCGCAGCGAAGGCTACATGTTCACCGCCAAGGTCGTCCGCACCCCATGACCCTCTTCCGGCGCGGCGCGCCGCTGTTCGTCCAGGCCCTGGGGCTGGTGATCGTCACCCTGGTGGCGGCCCAGTTGATCGCGATCGCGGTCATCTTCACCCTGCCGCCGCCGCCGCCGGAGTTCTATCGGTCCAGCGAGATCGCACGCGCCCTGAAGACCGGCCAGCCGGTGCAGCCCCGCGACGGCCGCCTGCTGGTGGTCAAGCAGCGCGTCACCCTGCACCCAATGGGCCAGGACACCCCGCGCCGCGTCGACTTCAAGACCGACATCAGCCGCGCCGTCGACGTGCCGGTGAACCGCATCGAACTGCAGATCGACAATGGTCCGCGTTTCTTCGTGCGCCGCACGCCGGTGACGCCGCCCAAACCCGATGCGCCGCCCCGTGGTCCCGGCGCCCGCGAACCCTTCGCCCGCGAGGGCGGCGGTCCCGGAGGCGCCGGTGGTCCGCCCGGCGCGCGCGGCAAGGGCGTCGACGAGCCGCTGATCTTCGGCGACTTCAAGCTGGGCGTGCGCCAGAGCGATGGTCGCTGGCTGGTGGTCGAACCCAAGCCGACCTTTCGCTTCGACAACTGGCAGCAGCGGGTGCTGCTGATCCTGTTGCTGTCGGTGATCGCCGTAACGCCGCTGGCCTGGCTGTTCGCCCGCCGCCTGGCCCAGCCGATCACCGCCTTCGCCGACGCCGCCGAGCGCCTGGGCAAGGATCCGCGCACCCCGCCGCTGAGCATTTCCGGCTCTGGCGAGGTGGTCGCCGCCGCCACGGCCTTCAACATGATGCAGGAGCGCCTGCGTCGCTATGTCGAGGACCGCACCGCCATGGTCGGAGCCATCGCCCACGACCTGCGCACGCCCCTGACGCGCCTGAAGTTCCGCATCGAGGCCGTTCCCGACGACATCCGGCCCAAGCTGGCCGCCGACATCGACCAGATGGAGGCGATGATCGCCGCCACCCTGGGCTTCGTGCGCGACACCCAGCGCCCGGCCGAGCGCACGCGGCTGGAGCTGTCCTCCCTGGTCGAGAGCGTCATCGACGAGGCCGCCGAGACCGGCGGCGACGCCATCGTCGAGCGAACCGAGAAGACCGTGATCGAGGGCGATCCGGTGGCCCTCAAGCGCCTGGTCGCCAATCTGGTCGAGAACGCCCTGAAATACGGCGTACGGGCCCGCGGTCGGGTCTATGCCGAGGACCACATGGCGATCATCGAGGTCGACGACGACGGTCCCGGCATTCCCTCGAGCGAGCTGGAGCGGGTGTTCGAGCCCTTCTATCGCGGCGAACCCTCGCGCAATCGCGAGACGGGCGGCAACGGCCTGGGCCTGGCGGTCGTGCGCTCCCTGGCCCGCGCTCACGGCGGCGACGTCATCCTGGCCAACCGCCCCGGCGGTGGTCTGCGGGCGAGCGTGCGGCTTCCAGCGTAGCAAATACGGCGGAAACGGGCGGCTTTGTTGCGGCGCCGCAAGGCCGCGCCCGCGTCTGACATCACCGGGCAACCCGGCTGGGCTTCAAAGCTTGGCTGGATGGAGATTTGCCGGATGATGCTTCGCTCGCTTGGCCTGACGGCCGTCCTCGCCGCCACCCTGGCCGCCTGCGCCAGCGCGCCGCCGGAACATTCCGAAGGTCGTCGCGGCCCGCCCGCCGAAGGCGGCGGCGCGCCGATGGCCGGTCCGCAGCTGTTCATCAGCCCGGCCGGCGAGCCCTTCCGCGCCCCGCCCGGCGCGCCCTACCCGATCGCCGACTGGTTCGCCGGCGCCGACGCCAACCATGATGGCGCCCTGACCCGCGACGAGTTCGTGGCCGACGCGGTGCGCTTCTTCGGGGTGGTCGACGCCGACCACAACGGCGTCATCGACGGCTTCGAGGTGGCGGCCTACGAGCAGACTATCGCGCCCGAGATCATTGGCGGCGCGGCCCCCGGCGGGATGCGGCGCGGCCCGCGCGGCCTGGGCGTGGCCGAGGGCCAGGAAGCGCCGAGCGACGACGACATGTCGCCAAGCCGCCGCCGTCCGCAGAGGACGAACGTCCTGCAAGGGGCCTCGCTGTTCGGCCTGATCGCCGAACCCGAGCCGGTAATGGCCGCCGATGGCAATTTCGACCGCCGCATCACCAAGGACGAGGCGACCAAGGCGGCCAGGACCCGCTTCGCCCTGCTCGACACCGACAAGGATGGCCTGCTGAAGCTGGCCGAGCTGCCCAAGACGCCGGTCCAGGGCGGCCTGCGCCCCGGCGTGGGCCCGGGCGGCGGCAAGGGCAAGATGGGCGGCCCGATGGGCGGACGCGGCGGCGGCCGAGGCGGTCCGGGCGGCGGCCGGCGCGGCTAGCTACCGACCAGGCTGGCGATGATGTTGATCCCCAGCGCCAGGATGGCGGTGTTGTAGAAATAGGCGGCGGCCGCGTGGGCGGTCACCAGCTTGCGCAGCTTCGAGGTCAGGATGCTGTTGTCCGACACCTGGAACGTCGCTCCGACGCTGAAGGCCAGATAGGCGAAGTCCATATAGCCGGTGGGCTGTTCGCCGGGGAACTCGATGCCCGGCTTGCCGGATCCGTCGCCGAAATTGCGGTGGGCGTAGTGCAGGACGAAGGCCGACTGCAGCACCAGCCACGACAGCACCAGGGTCACGCCCGCGCAGGCCGTCACGAAGGCCTGCGCATGGCTGCCTGCATGCTTGGCCGCGATCATGGCGTCGACCACCGCCCACAGGCTGGCGGCGATGGCGGCCAGGACGATCAGCAGGAGAACAGGAACCCCCTCGTCCTCCTGGGCGGCGCGCGAGCGCACCTCGGCCTCATCGGCCTTCAGAAACAGCGTCCACGTGGTCAGCAGATAGACCAGCGCCGCGGCGTCCCAGCCCAGAAGAAGGTGCGCGGCCTGGGGCGCGCCCAAATATTTCGCCGTCAGCCACACAGCGACGCCGACGCCCTGCGCGGCGGCTAGACGCCAGTGCGACGCGACGCGGCCGACCATGTGTTTGGTCTTACGGGCCATTCTCCGGCGTCTCCTCGAACGGGCGCTTGTCCCTATGCGGCGTAATTAGTGCGAACTCACGGTGAACCGAAAGCGTCTTCGCTGGTTACTTCACCGGAACGCGCAGGAGACGACGCCAGTGACCGACCCAGACGCCCCGCCCCCGCCCGAGCCCAAACCGCCCGAGTATGAGCCGGGTGTCGTCCCCGTCGAGGACCCCCCAACCTCGCCGCCGGTCGATCCAGGGGACGACCGTCCCTATGACGCCTGATCCTTGCTCGTGCCGCCTGTGACCAGACTAGGAGCCCCACATGGACACCGATAGCGAACGTCCCCGCGGTCGTCGCGGTTTCGCCGCCATGGACCCGGAACGCCGCCGTGAGATCGCCAGGAAGGGCGGAGCTAGCGTGCCCAGTGAAAAACGCAGCTTCGCCAAGGACCGTGATCTGGCGGCCAACGCCGGCCGAAAAGGCGGTTCTTCTTCACGCGGCGGTCGCCCCGGCGAGCGCGCGCTTTAGAAGCTAACCAACAAACAACCTTGGCGCGCCGGTCCCGATCTCTCGGAGCCGGTGCGTCTTCGTGCGTGTGGACCAGCGCGCCGCTATCTACCGTCAGGCGGTCAGCGCATAGACCGCGAAGGTCGGGTCCTTGCTGATCCAGCGCTGGGCCACGGTCCAGCCGGCGCGGCGGGCGATGCCCTCGAAGACCTCGGACGGGTATTTGTACGAATTCTCGGTGTGGATGGTCTCGCCGGCGGCGAACCGGAAGCCGTAGTCGCCGACCATGACGATCTGGTCGCGCACGCTTTCCAGATGCATCTCGATACGGCTTTCCCGAGCGTTCCACACGGCCTTGTGGGCGAAGGCGGCGGGGTCGAAGTCGCCGCCCAGCTCCCGGTTGATGTGGACCAGAACGTTGCGGTTGAACGCCGCCGTCACGCCCTGGGCGTCATCATAGGCCGGGATCAGCACGGCCGGATCCTTGGCCACATCGGCCCCGACGATGAACAACGAGCCCTCGCCCAGCAGGACGCGAGCCTGGCGCAGCAGGGCCTCGGCTTCATCGGGCGCGAAGTTGCCGATCGTCGATCCGGGAAAGAAGCCGACGGGCGTATGGCCCTTGGCGCCGTCCGGCAGCTGGATGGCCTTGGTGAAGTCTTCGACCAAGGGAGCGACGGCCAGGTTCGGATAGTCCTGGCGCAAGCTGGCGGCGGCAGCGTCGAGGGCGGACGGGCTGATGTCGATCGGCGCGTAGACGGCAATCTGCGGCGCGGCGTCCAGAACGATACGGGTCTTGGTGCTGGCCCCGCTGCCGAACTCGACCAGCGCCGCGTTATCGGGAATGCGGGCGGCGATCTCCGGCGCGATCTCGCGCAGCAGCGCCGTCTCGGTGCGGGTCAGGTAGTATTCCGGCAGTTCGCAGATCGCCTCGAACAGGCGCGAGCCCTCGGCGTCGTAGAAGTACTTGGCCGACAAGGTCTTGGGCGCGGCCGACAGGCCGCCGACCACCTCCTCCAGGAACCTGTCGCTCGGCTTCACCTCGACCAGACGATCGTCGTCGGCCAGGCGCACGCCGCCGAACATCCAGCGGCTGCCAGGGTGGAAGAAGTTGCGATAGGTCGAGCGCGAGTGGCCGGGCGGCGTGGCCTCGCAGCCCCCGCGCAGCACCATCTGGCTGACCATGAACTTGCCGTTGTACTCGCCCAGCGCGCCCGGTCCTGGCTTGAAGCCCGGATAGGCGCTGTAGGCGCTGGCGGTCCACTGCCAGGCCGCGCCGCACAGCTGACGGAGCGCCGACGGGGCGCCGGTGGCCGTGGCGGCGGCTTCCCATTCGGCCTCGGTCGGCAGGCGGCGGCCGGCCCAGGCGGCGTAGGCGGCAGCCTCGTAATAGCTGACATGGACGACGGGCGCGTTAGGGTCGACCGGATGACGGCCGCGCAGGGTCATGGTGGTCCAGCCGCCGCTCAGGTCACGCCGCCAGTAGCCGGGGGCTTCCCAGCCTTCCTCTTTGACCTTGGCCCAGCCCTCCGACAGCCACAGCTCGGCGCGGCCGTAGCCGCCGGCCTCGATGAAGGCCAGCCACTCGCCATTGGTCACCAGGCGGTCGGACAGACGGAACGGCGCGACGTAGGTCTTGTGGCGCGGCCGCTCGTTGTCGAAGGCGAAGCCCGCCGCGCCCTTTTCGTTTTCAGGCGCCCCGATCTCGACGAGACCGCCGGCGAAGCGGTGAAAACGCTGCGGGCCCGGATCCGGACGCGGGGTCGCGGCGCCGGGCTGATAGGCCGGGTCGAGGGGCGACTGGGCGAACAGATGCAGGATGTCCATCAGGATCAGCTCCTGATGCTGCTCCTCATGATTCAAGCCCAGCTCCAGCCGCTCGCGGATCTCGGGCGTCAGAGGACCGGCCAACAGGCGGACCATGGCCGCGTCGACATGGGCGCGATAAGCGCCGATCTCCTGCGCCGACGGCCGGGTCAGCAGACCGCGTTGCGGTCTTGGCTGCCTGGGACCGGCGGCCTCGTAATACGAGTTGAAGATGTAGTTGAAGCGCGGGTCGTGGACAGCGTAGCCCGGCAGGAACGGCGTCAGAAGGAAGGTCTCGAAGAACCAGGTCGTATGCCCCCGGTGCCACTTGGTCGGGCTGGCGTCGGGCATGGACTGGGCCGACTGGTCCTCGGGCGACAGCGGCGCGGCCAGAACCTCGGTGCGACGGCGAACGCGGCGATAGAGGTCGATAAGGACGTCCGCCGAGGCCTCGGCGAGATCCATGGCGGGCATTTCGTCCGGGATCATGGTGTCTCCTGCGAGCTAAAGCGGCGCTGGGCCAAGGCCCCAGTCGACGACAACGTTCCGAGAACTTCGGTGTTCCCCCTCGCCGTGGCAACCGCGCAAGCCTCGCGCTGCTGCCACTCTATGGCAGCAGGTCGTCCACAAGCTTGAACGCGACGGCTCCAACGAAACGATTTTTTCGACGACAGGCTTGAGGGTGAGCCACCGCGGGAACGTCTAGCAGACGGAGGACGCCAGCACGCCCCTTACGGCTGGCGTACCTGCCGGTCGGGGAATTGAGCAGCCTCGACCGGCTTTACCTCCGTACCCGACATTTCATTCCCCGATCGGCGCATCCAGCAGCCCGGCCAGAACGCCCTGCAGCACCTCGGTGGCGCGCTTGGGCGACAGGTCCTGGTCGCGGCGCAGCCGATGCCAGGCGTCGAAGCTGAGCAGCAGGTCCATGGCCTCGAACCGCACGCGGTCCTTGGCGAGTTCAGGCGGCAACTGGGCGCGCAGGATCTCGCGTGAGATCTGCACCATCTTGGCGTTGTCGACGGCCAGGGCCGGCGACTGGTGGCGGTGAACCTCGGAGGCGCGCTTGAACGGGGCGATTTTCTCGTAGGCCCAGCCGCGGCGCTCGACCAGCTCCAGCACCCGCTCGCGCCAGCTCTCGCCCTTGAACGGCGTGTGGACCAGGGCCATCAGCTCGGTCGTGATCACCGCCGACATCTCGCTATAGAGGCTGTCCAGATCGTTGAAGTGGCGGAAGACCGTGCGAAGGCCGACGTCGGCGCGGGCGGCGACCAGTTCGGCTGAGGGCGAGACGCTGCCTTCGCGCACCAGCTCCAGCATGGCCTGGACGATGCGGGCGCGGCTGTCCTGCGAGCGCCTGCGGCGACCATCGATCGCGACTTCAGGCGCGGCGTCGATTCCCGGACGAAGATTACGCGCGGCGGAACTCAAGGCCCTGGGCTCTCCCATTCGTGGCCCTTGCTTAAACCCGCGGAACGCCGACGACCACCTAAAGCTTCAGAAGGTCGAGCCGGTTGGACCATTTGATCTCGGTGGAGCCAGCCGGCAAGCTGGCGAAGTCACCGTCGCGGCCCACCTTCATCGGCCCGCCGAAGATCGCGCGCGAGCGGCCCAGGAATGGCCCTTCCAGCGCCCGGACCGGCAGCGGCGGAATAATGTGGTAGAACAGTACTTCCCTCACCCCGGCCGTCTTGGCCTCGCTGGCCACCGTCTCCGGCGCGGTGTGATAGTCCAGGATGTCGTGGAAGATGTGGGCGTAGTTGTCCCGCCCGGCCTTCTTCGCCACGTCCGCCTGGATCGCCACGAGGTTAGGCGACAGGCCTTCGTGGACCAGCAGGTCGACGCCCTTGGCCGCCTTGACCAGCCGCTCCGACGGCCCGGTGTCGCCGCTGATCACGGCGGTGCGGCCCTTGTATTCGAAGCGATAGGCGACGGCCGGATGGACCGGGTCGTGCTTGACCGGGAAGGCCCACACCTTCAGGCCCGGCTTTTCCAGCACCAGCACGTCGGGTCCGCCCGGATCGGCGGTGAAGACGTGTGTGACCGCGCCGAAGCCCGAGGGCGGCATGACGGCTTCACCGTGGTGGGCGGTCCGATAGCCGCGATCCAGGGTGTAGGCGTCCTGGAAGCCCTTCACCACCTGATCCAGGCCCGGCGGGCCATAGATCGGCAGCGGCGCGTGCGCGGCTCCGCCTCCCCAGCGCTGCAGCATCAGCTCGCCCAGGTCGGCGATGTGGTCGGAATGATAGTGAGTGACGAAGGCGGCGCTCAGCCGGGGCGGCGGCAGGTTCATCAGCAGCAGGTTGCGGGTCGAGCCCGAGCCGGAGTCGACGACGAACAGGTCCCTGCCCGCCACCACCGCCACGCAAGGTCCCGCCCGCGTCGGGTCGGGCATCGGCGCGCCCGAGCCGCAGAGGCCGACATGCAGGCCGTCCGGCAGCTCGGCAAGCGGGTCGGTCGCCAGGGCCGTTTCATAAAGCCTGCGCATGCCCGCCTCGGCCAGGCGTTCTCGGAACAGCCACGTCAGACCCAAGGCGATGGCGACCACACCCGCCACGGCGCCCAGCCCGATCCAAACCTTGCGCATATGTTCCTCCCAGAACTTGACCTAGTAGCGCCATAATGGCACTCATAGTGTCAATAGAAATCCGCCGAGCGGTGTCGAGGGAGAACGGAATGGACGTGTTGCGCACGCCGGACGAACGGTTCGAGGGCTTGGTCGACTGGCCCTACGCGCCGCGCTACACGTCGGTGGTCGACGCCGACGGCACGCCGCTGCGCATCCATCATGTCGACGAAGGTCCCAGCGACCAGCAGCCGATCCTGCTGATGCACGGCGAGCCGTCTTGGGCCTATCTGTACCGCAAGGTGATCGCCGACCTGTCGGCGCGCGGCCGCCGGGCGATCGCGCCGGACCTCGTCGGCTTCGGCCGCTCGGACAAGCCGGCCGCTCGCGCCGACTACACCTACGAGCGGCACGTGGCCTGGATGAGCGAGTGGCTGGTCCGCAACGACCTGACGAACATCGTTCTGTTCTGCCAGGACTGGGGCGGGCTGATCGGCCTGCGCCTGGTGGCGGCCTTCCCCGAACGGTTCGCCGCCGTGGTCGTCTCCAACACCGGCCTGCCCGTCGGCTCGGGCAAGAGCGAGGGCTTCGAAGCCTGGCTGAATTTCAGCCAGAACGTTCCGGAACTGCCGATCGGCTTCATCCTCAACGGCGGCACGGCGCGCGATCTCTCCGACGCCGAGCGGGCGGCCTATGACGCCCCCTTCCCCGACGAGACCTACAAGGAAGGCGCGCGGATCTTCCCGGCCCTGGTGCCGATCACGCCCGAGCACGCCTCGGTGGCCGAGAACAAGGCCGCCTGGGCGGTGCTGGAGACGTTCGACAAGCCGTTCATCACCGCCTTCAGCGACGCCGACCCGATCACCCGCGGCGGCGAGGCGGTGTTCCAGTCCCGCGTGCCGGGCGCCAAGGCCGTTGCTCACACGACGCTGAAGGGCGGCCACTTCGTGCAGGAAGACAGCCCCGGCGAAATCGCGGCCCTGCTCGATGGCCTCGTCGCCAGCCTGGCGAAAAAGGAGATCGCCGAATGAACGTCGTCAATCAGGTCTTTCCCTCGCCCGAACAGTTCCAGGAGTTCTTCGGCGGCCCCGAGGACGGGCCGTTCGTAATGGTCAACCTGCTGAAGTTCCGCGACAAGGCCGAGTACGAGGACGGCGCCGAGCCCGAACTGTCTGGCCGCGAAGCCTATAACCGCTACGGCGTCGAGGTGGCCAAGCTGGTCAAGGCGCTGGGCGGCCAGATCCGCTACAGCGGTCCGGTCACCGGTCTGATGATCGGCGAGGTCGAGGAGATATGGGATGCGGTCGCTCTGGCCGAATACCCATCCCTGGCCGCCTTCCAGAAGATGGCTCTGTCTCCGGAAATGCACGCCATCGAGCACCACCGCAAGGCCGGTCTGGCCGGACAGCTGAACATCCGCACCAAGCCGGCCCCCGGCGTCTAGAACAGCTAACTTGTCATCCCGGAAGCCTCGCAGAGGCTGTCCGGGACCCAGGGGCCAATGGCAGTGCGGTTACCCCTGGGTCCCGGACAAGCGCTACGCGCTTTCCGGGATGACAAGGAATTAGGTTCTACTTCAAAACTCTACGGCTCCCGGTACACCGTCCTAAAGCCGACGTGGGAGGCTCCGCCGTCGGGCGGTCCGGGCGTGCGGGCCGCCGGGCGATATCGGAAGCAGTAATCGTCGGCGCAGAGGAACGAACCGCCCTTGACCACGTGCTTGGGCGTGTTCGGCTCGTTGGGGTCGAGGGCGCGGATCTCGGGCGGGCCCCCGGCCTCGATGACGCTGGCGACCTCCAGGCCCGGCCTGAACCAGTCCGTGGTCCACTCCCAGACATTGCCGGCCATATCGACCAGGCCATAGCCGTTGGGCGGGAAACAGCCGACGGACGCGGCCTGGGCCTTGTAGCCGTCGGTCCCCAGGTCCAGGGCCGGGAACACGCCTTGCCAGGTGTTGGCGCGGGGGCGTCGAGCATCCTGCGGCTGGTCGCCCCAGACGTAGCGCTTGCCCACCAGGCCGCCCCGCGCGGCGTATTCCCATTCAGCCTCGGTTGGCAGGTCGCGGCCCAGCCATCGGGCGTAGGCCATGGCGTCCTCCCAGGCGATGTGGACCACCGGCCAGGCTTCGCGGCCCCTGATCGTCGAGCGCGGTCCCTCCGGATGCCGCCAGTCCGCGCCGGGGATCACCCGCCACCATTGCGCGGGATCGTCCGACCTCGCCCCCTTCGCCCCCACGAAGACGAGCGAGGCCGGACGCCGCTGCGCCGCCGACAGCTGGGCGTAGCGCGCGGGATCGAGCGGTCGTTCGGCCAGGGTGCGGTAGCCCGTGGCGTCCACGAACCGCGCGAAGGCGGCGTTGGTTACTTCCGTGCGGTCGATCCAGAACGGCGCGACCTTCACTGTCTGTGGAGGCCCCTCTTCCGGCCGCATCGGCGCTGCGCCCATGGCGAAGTCGCCGCCCGCGATCCGGACCATGCCGGCCGTCCGGTGCGCGGGATCGGCGATGGGCAGGCCCGTCAGGCACGCCTTCGGCGCCGGCTTGCCGCAGCCCGCCAGCGCCAAGAGCAGGAGGAAAGGAACCGCCCTCAATTGTCCCAATAGACGTACTCGTCGCTCGCCTTGGCCTTCTGGCCGCCCGGATGGTCGATATAGAAGGCGCCGGAGATTAGCGAGGGCCAGGCGGGCTTGACCATCTGGCTATCCAGTTGCGCCAGCGTCGCCTGCATCTCCTTGAGCTTGTCCGGCCGGGTCCTGGACAGGTCGTGGCGCTCGGTCGGGTCGGTGTTCAGGTCGAACAGCCAGACCTTGTTCGGCTCCTGGGCGACCTGCAGTTTCCAGCCGCCCGCCATCACCGTCTTGTAGCGACCCGAGCGCCAGTACATTGCCTTGTGCGGGTCGCCCGCGGCCTTGCCCTGCACGAAGGGGACAAGGTCAACGCCGTCGATCGTCCGGTCCTTGGGCGGGGTCGCGCCAGCCGCGCCGGCGGCGGTGGCGAAGATGTCCACGTGACCCACGGGGCTGCGATAGACCGCGCCCGCCGGCAGCTGCCCCGGCCAGCGCAGCAGGAACGGCACGTGGATGCCCCCCTCGAAGAAGGTCGCTTTCCAGCCGCGATACGGCCGGTTGATGTCGGGAAGGCCGATATAGTTGGCGCCGCCGTTGTCGGAGGTGAAGATCACCAGGGTGTTGTCGTCCAGGCCCTTGTCCTTCAGCGCCTGCAGCACCCGGCCGATGTTGCGGTCCAGGTTGCGGACCATGGCGCCGTAGACGCGCAGGCGATGATCCTTGATCTGCGGCAGGGCGTCGTAGTCGGCCTTGGGCGCCTGCAGCGGCGTGTGGACGGCGTTGTAGGCCAGGTACATGAAGAACGGCCGATTCCTGTTGGCGTCGATCGACTTGATCGCTTCGTCCGTCAGGTAGTCGGTCATGTAGGTCGACGGGTGGAACATCTTCGAACCGTTGTACTGCACGGCGAACGGCAGAGCGCCCCACAGGAACTTGTCGATCGGATCCCAATCCTGCCGCGATTCCTCGACCGACGGGTCGCCGACCGGCGCGAACAGCGAGGCGCCGGCCATGAAGCCCAGGCTCTCGTCGAAGCCCTGGTCCTCGGGCCGCGAGCCCTTGACCCCGCCCAGGTGCCACTTGCCCAGGTGAACGGTGTGATAGCCGCGGGTCTTCAGGGCCTCGGCGATGGTGATCTCGGTGGAGGGCACGGCCTCGGTGTTGTCGTCCTTCGGCGTGTTCTTCACCTCGTCCTTGTTGAAGTGCGAGGGGTGCAACGGGTCGCCCGCGTGACCGCCGACGACGCGCGAGAAGGCCACGGGCGTAGGCGTGAACTCAAAGCCGAAGCGGGTGGCGTAGCGGCCGGTCATGATCGCCGCGCGCGACGGGGCGCAGGTGGCGTTGCCGCTGTAGCCGTTGGCGAAGGTGACCCCCTGGTGGGCGATCGAGTCGATGGCCGGGGTCGGCACGGCCCCCTTCGCGACACCGCCGCCGTTCAGGGTGACGTCGTTGTAGCCAAGGTCGTCGGCCAGGATGAACACCACGTTCGGCGGCCGCTGCCCAGCCGGCGTCGCGGCCGGGCCTTGCGCCCAGGTCACCGCGTGATTGGCCTCGATCTTCGGCTGCTTGGCGCGCGCGATCATGATGATCAGGTCGAAGCGGAAATGCCAGGCCGCCACGCCGGCCGCGACCAGCACAACGACGATCCCCGTGAACAGCTTCCAGGCCTTCATGCGCGCCTCCCTCTTATCGTTCGCTGGAGCATATATTGACATTCATCGTGCCGCTAGATGTCATGCATCCGACAGTTGGGAGGCTGTCGCCATGTCTCTGCGCACCCACATCATGCGAAGCGTGACCACCGTCCTGACCAGCCCGGCCCGCCGCCGGATGGCCCACGATCTGGCCGCCGTTTCCGCCCGCCTGCGCGGCGAGCGCCCGACCGTCCGCTATTTCCACCAGGCCGACGATCCCTATTCGCACCTGGCCGTGCAGATGCTGCCGCGCCTGCGCGCCCGCTATGGCGTGGAGATCGATCCCTATCTGGTCCCGCCGCCCGAGGACTCGGCCGCGCCAGACCGCGAGCGCCTGCGCGCCTACGGCCTGCGCGACGCCGCCCGCCTGGCGCGGGCCAGGGGCATCGGCTTCCCCGCCGACGCCCAACTGCCCTCGGCCGAGGATGTGCGCCGGCTGCAGGTGGTGCTGGCCGACGCGATCGAGCGCGAGCGGTTCGAGGATACGGCCCCGGCGGCCGGCGCGGCCCTGTGGTCGGGTGACACCAAGACTCTGGCCGGCATGGCCGCCTGGGCCAGCGGCCAGGACACGGACCTCTGCGACGACCTCCTGGCCTTCAGCCAGCGGCGCCGCGCGCAGTTGGGCCACTATCTGGGCGGCATGTTCCATTTCGAGGGCGAATGGTTCTGGGGCGTCGATCGCCTGGGCCACCTGGAGGCCCGCCTCGCGGCGCGCGGCCTGGACCGCGAGCCCGGAGCCCCGCGATTGGCCCCGGCCCTGGAGCCGACCCTGCTGGCGGCGCCCGGCGCGTCCACGGCGACGATCGAGGCCTGGTTCTCATTCCGCAGCCCCTATTCCTGGCTGGTCCTGCCGCGCATCCGCCAACTGGCCCAAGCCCATGGCGCGAAGCTGCAACTGCGGCCCATCCTGCCGATGGTCATGCGCGGCCTGGCCGTGCCGCGCATCAAGACGATCTACATCACCCTGGACTGTAAGCGCGAGGCCGAGCGCCTGGGGCTGCCGTTCGGCAAGATCGTCGACCCGGTCGGGGCCGGGGCCGAGCGGGCCCTGGCGGTGCTGCACCACGCGATCGATCTCGGCCTGGGCGAGGAATTCGCCGAGTCGGGCCTGAAGGCCGCCTTCGCCGACGGTTTGGCCCTGGCCGAGGATGGCGGCCTCTACGCCGCCGCCCGCCGCGCCGGCCTCAACGACGCCCAGATCGCGACCGCCCTGGCCGACGACAGCTGGCGCGACCGGGTCGAGACCAACCGCGCCGCCCTGCTGGAGGCCGGCCTGTGGGGCGCGCCGACCTTCCGGGTCAGTGACCACGAGGCGCACTGGGGTCAGGACCGGCTGTGGATGCTGGAAGACGACCTCCGCGCGGCGACGGCGCCGACGAAGGCTTATGCGCCGAATGGAGTGTCCGGATAGACCGACGAGCTCTTCGCGGCCTCGTCCAGTTCGGCGCGGCCGCGGATCTCAGGCGCTCCAGGCGGCGGCGACGCTGGCCGAGTCGGTCAGGATCGCGGTGTTCAGGTCCAGCATCTTCAGCGCCCCCGCGTGCAGGTCGGGCTCGTAGGCCGCGCAGGCGTCGGCGGCGATGAACACGTGGTAGTCATGGTTGAAGGCGTCCTTGGCCGTGTCGGCGACACAGCACTCGGTGGTCAGGCCGGCGATCACCAGGGTGTCGACCTCCTGCGCCTTCAGCCGCGCGTCGATGTCGGTGTCCCAGAACGGGCTGTACCGAGTCTTGCGAAGGACAAGTTCGCCGGGCCGGGGCAGAGGTCCGACGAAGGCGCTGCCCGGCGCGCCGGCGCGGCAGAGCGCCGGGCTGGCCTCGGGATCATTGCCGCGCCGACGCATCCGCTCGTCCCAAACGTCGGAGTCGGTTTCCGGCGTCGTGAACAGGCCGGCGAACACCACCGGGACGTCCGCCGCCCGCGCCGCATCGGCCAAGCGCTCGGCCGCCGCCAAGGCCGCTGGCACGGTCGAGAGATCCAACCCCCACTGACCGCTCAGTCCGTCGGGCGAGGCGAAGTCGGCCTGCATGTCGACGATCAGCAGCGCCGTGCGTCCGGGCGCTATCCAATGCTCGAGGTTCATGAGAACGCCGTCCGCAGTCGTGGCAGGATTTCGGAGCCGAACATGGCCAGCCCTTCCCCATAGTCGGGGAAAATCAGCATAAGCCCGTCCAGTTCGCACTCGGTCATGAAGCCTTCGACCTGCTCGCGGCAGGTGGCGGGCGAGCCGATCATGGTCTCGGTCATGAACGCGCCCTGCTTGTGGGCCGCCGCCTGCAGCTTGTCGGCCGGCACGCCCCAACTGGCCAGCATGGAGAGGATCGCGCCCATGTCCGCGCCCTCGGCGTAGCGCCGGGCCAGAGCCTGCGCGCCCGCATCGCTCTCGGCGTGGATGATCGTGCACATGGCGTAGGTGCGTACCGTCTTGCCCAACTCGGCGGCCAGCGCCTTGGCCCGGCGCGAGGCGTCGCGGTGCTCGGGGCGCGAGCGGCCGCCGATGAAACAGGCGTCGGCGTGGCGCACGGAAAACTGGAAACCGCGATCGGACATGCCCGCGCAGATCAACTGCGGACGCGGTTTCGACAGGGGTTTGGGCCTGGACTGACAGTCCCGCATCGTGAAGTACTTGCCGGCGAAGTCGACGCTGTCCTCGGCCCACAGGCGCTTGACGATGGTCGTCCATTCCTCGGCCAGGGCGTAGCGGTCGTCGTGGGACAGCGAATCGTCCCAGGCGCTCATCTGGTCGAACTCGGCCTTGTAGGCCCCAGCGACGATGTTCAAGCCCGCCCGGCCGCCGCTGATGTGATCCAGGGTGGCGATCATCTTGGCGGCCACCGCCGGGTTTTGCAGCAGCGGGTGCACCGTGGCCCAGATGCGCACGTTCGTCGTCGCCTCGGCGATGGCGGCCATCAGAGTCACCGACTCCAGCGAGGTCCCCCAATGGTCGGTCTCGCCGCCGAAGCCGCGGAACTTGCCCATCGACATCACGAAATCCAGTCCCGTCTGGTCGGCGGCCACGGCGGCGGCGCGGTTCTGGGCATAGAGTCCGTCCAGGACGGGCGTGGCGCCGGAGACGATCCAGCCGCCATTGGCCACCGGCAGGAAGACGCCAAAATCCTTGTGCTGCGAGGGGCGCTGGAACATGCGGCCGATCTTCACGCGCTTCGCCGCCCCGAACAACCGCACTTGACGCTGCGTCCGCCGACGCCATCTGCACCCCACTTACCCGCGCCAGGACCGCGCACCGGAAAACAAAGGTCTTGGGCGAATGACCACGTGGGACTATCCATTCCCCCAAATGCTCACCCAGACCGATGGCGTTTCCGCCGTCCCTCCCACCGAAAGCGCGGCTGAACGCGCCCGCAACCGCCGCCGCAAGCCGGTCCGGCGGCTGCGCTTCGCCTTGGCCGTGTTCGCCATCGGCGTCGCCGTCGCCGTGATCGCCCAGGCGTCGTGGAACAGCTTCGTCTCCAGCAAGCTGCAGACCCAGACCGCCGCCTCGCCCCTGGTGCTGGACAAGCCGCGCTTTACCGGCGTGCTCAAGGACGGCCGTCCGTTCCTGATCACCGCGGAAAGCGCCGAGCGCGACCCCAAGGACGAGAACCTGGTCCATCTGGTCTCGCCCGTCCTGGTGCGTGGCTACGGCCAGCCCAATCCCAGCCAGGCGACGGCCAAGACCGGCCTCTATCGCGAGGCCGAGAACACCCTGCTGTTGACCGACGAGGTCAAGATCACCAGCGCCGAGGGCTATGACTTCGACGCCCCGCGCGCCCTGATCAACATGAAGACGGGCGAGGTCAGCGGCGACGCCGGCATCGCCGGCAGCGGACCCAAGGGCAGCACGCAGGCCAACGCCTACAACGTCACCGACAAGGGCGACCGCGTGGTGCTGAAGGGCCGCGTCCATACCCGGCTGGAGCGTCAGCGCTGACGTGGCCGCCGCCAAACGCGTCTGCTTTCTCTATATCGCGCAACACCATCAGGTCTGGCACAGCCTGTCGGTGGCCGTCGCCATGGCCAGACGCTGGCCGGCCATCAAGGTCGAGATCGCCACGACCACGCCCGAACTGCTGGACTACGTCTCTGGCCTGCTCGCCGAGCTGGGCGGCGCCGCGATCGAGCTCGTCCTGCTGCCGCCGGCCTGGTTGCGCCGCTTCGGCGGCGGCGGCGCCCCGCCCAAGGCGCCGATGCTGATCGCCAACGCCCGACGGCTGGCGCGCTACGACGCGGTGATCACTCCCGAACGGACCACCGCCCTGCTTCGTCAGTTGGGCGTGCGCCACCCGCTGCTGGTCTACACCCAGCACGGCGCCGGCGACCGGGAAGGCCCGTTCGAGCCGCGCCTGAAACTGTTCGACCTGGTCATGGCGGCCGGCCGCAAGCAGCGCGACCGCATGCTGCAAGAGGGCTGGGTCACCGAAGACACCTGCGTCATGGTCGGCTACCCCAAGTTCGACCTGGTCGATGATCTGCCCCAGCGCGCGGCCCCGCGGTTCGACCATCCGGGTCCGGTGGTGCTGTACAATCCGCACTTCCACGCCACGCTGGGCTCCTGGCCCAAGTGGGGCCGGCAGGTGATGGAATTCTTCGCGGCCAATGACCGCTACAACCTGATCTTCGCCCCGCACATCCGCCTGTTCGAGACCGCCTCGACCGAGGAGCGCGCCGCGTTCAAGACCTTCGCCGAGCATCCGCGCATCCATGTCGACCTGGGCGGCCCGGCGGCGGCGGACATGACCTACACCAAGGCGGCCGACCTCTATCTGGGCGACGTCTCCAGTCAGGTCTACGAGTTCCTGCGCACGCCCAAGCCGTGCCTGTTCCTCAATTCCAGCCAAGCAACCTGGTGCGGCGATCCCAGCTTCCATCACTGGCTTTACGGGCCGGTGCTGGAGAACATCGAACGGCTGGGCGAGGCGCTCGACGAGGCCTTCGCCACTCACGACAACTATCGCGAAACCCAGGTATGGGGCATTGAGGAGACGTTCGACATCAGCGACGTCCCGGCCTCGGTCCGGGCGGCGCGCGCCATCGTCGACAAGCTGGAGCGCGAGGCATGACCGACGCGCCTCCCGCCGCTCCAAACCCGCTGAAGCATGTCCTGCGCAACGCCGGCCAACTGCTGAGCGGTCGGATCGTCAACGCCGTCGTCGGCCTGGCCTATATCGCCCTCACCGCCCGGAGTCTGGGCAAGGAGGCGATGGGCGTGGTCGTGCTGATCAACGCCTTCGCGCAGTTCCTGGGCGAGGTGGCGCACTTCCAGTCCTGGCAGACCCTGATCACCTACGGCACGACACCCGCCTTGGAGAACGATCGGCCCAAGTTCCACCAGGTGCTGCGCCTGTCGCTGCTGCTGGACCTGGTGAGCGGCGTGCTGGGCGTCGCCCTGGGCGTGCTGGGCTCGTGGTTGTTCTGGCGCGAACTGAACTGGCCAGCGGGCATGAGCGGCTATGGCGCGCTGTACGCCCTGTCGATCGGGGTGATGACCTCGGCCACGGGCGTCGGGCTGCTGCGCCTGTTCGATCGCTTCCGCTACCTGGCGGGCCAACAGGCGGTGAGTTCGTTCGTGCGGATGATCGGCTGCGGGATCTGCGCCCTGGCCGGCGCGGAGATCCAGTGGTTCCTGGCGGCCTGGGCGGCCGGCACCTTCGTCTCGTTCTTCTATATCGCCGCCATCGCGGCCTGGGATCTGAACAAGCGCGGCCTGCTGAAGGGCTTCACGCTGAGGGGCCCGACCAGCCGCGGCCTGCCGGGCGTCTGGCGCTTCGCCATGGCCACCAACTTCTCCAGCACGATCGATGTGGGCTTCACCCACGTGCTGACCCTGGTGGTCGGCGCCATGCTGGGCCCGGTCCAGGCGGCCTACTGGCGGATCGGCAAGCAGGTGGCCGACGGCATGGCCAAGCCGGCCCGCCTGATGGTGCCGGCCCTCTATCCAGAACTGGCCAAGATGCGCGCCACCGGCGGGCGGCAGGCCATGACCAAGCTGGCCCTGCAAATCGGCCTGATCGGCGGCGGCGCGGCCGCCGCGCTGCTGCTGGTCAGCCTGCTGGCCGGCCGCTGGATCCTGGAGATCGTGATGGGCAAGGCGTTCGGCGCGGCCGCGGGGGTCATGAACTGGCAGGTGGCCGCGGCGGCCATCGCCATCCTGTCCCTGCCGCTGGAGCCGATGCTGGTGTCCATGCGCGCCGCCGGCGCGGCCTTGGCCGTACGCCTCGTGGTCGTTATCGCCTATCTGGCGGCCCTCGGACCGCTGATCAAAACCTTCGGCCTGACCGGCGCGGGAGCCGCTCTGGTTGCGTCCGCTTTGGCGATGGCCGTGGGCATGTATTTCATGGCGCGTCACAGGCTCGCCCGACTCGCCGCGGAGGAAGGCTCCGCGCGCACCGACAAAGACGATGAAAGACTATCTTATGATCACCCCCACGGCGTCTGAGCGTACCGTCCGGTTCGCCGACTTCCCGACCCTGACCCAGGCCCTCGATTTCGCCGCGACCGGCGAGACCGGGGTCAACCTGTATTCGCTGCGCGGCGAACTGGTCGAGGCGATCCCCTACGCCAAGCTGCGCGAGGACGCGCTCGTCCTGGCCCGTCGCCTGCTGGCCACCGGCGCCAAGGTCGGCGACAGCGTGGCCCTTCTGGCCGAGACCGACGCCGACTTCGTACGCGCCTTCTTCGCCTGCCAGTACGCGGGCCTGCTGCCCGCGCCCATGGCCCTGCCGACCCCGCTGGGCGGTCGCGAGGCCTATATCGAGCAGATCAAGAACCTGGCCCAGTCGGCCAAGGCCAAGATCCTGATCGGCCCGAACGGCCTGAAGGACTGGGTGGCCGAGATCGGAGAACGCGCGGGCCTGGAGTTCGCCGGCGTCCTGGCCGACCTGCCGGAAGACGGCGGCGCGGCGCTGCCGACCATCACCCCGGAAGATCCCTGCTACCTGCAGTTCTCATCGGGCAGCACCCGCACCCCGACCGGCGTTCTGGTCCGCCACAAGGCCCTGATGGCCAACTGCGTGGCCATCACCCGCGACGGCCTGCAGGTGACGGCGTCCGACCGCGCGATCTCGTGGCTGCCGCTCTATCACGACATGGGCCTGATCGGCTTCCTGCTCAGCCCGCTCAGCTGCCAGATGTCGGTCGACCTACTGCCGACCGGCGCGTTCGTGCGCCGTCCGCTGCTGTGGATCGACCTGATCGGCCGCAACAAGGCCACCATCGCCTACAGCCCGACCTTCGGCTACGAGCTGTGCGCCCGCCGCGTGCAGGGCCAGCCGCTGGACGCCTACGACCTCAGCCACTGGCGCAGCGCCGGCCTGGGCGGCGACATGATCCGCATGCCGCCGCTGAAGGCCTTCGTCGAGGCGTTCGGCCTGGCCGGCTTCTCGCCCAAGGCTTTCGTGGCCAGCTATGGCATGGCCGAGGCGACCCTGGCCCTGTCGATGGCCCCGCTGGGCAAGGGCCTGCGCGCCGAGACCTTGGATGTCGAACGCCTGGAACGTGACAACCTGGCCGTGGACGCCCCGGAAGGCTCGGACCGCGCCCGCGACTTCGCCCGCTGCGGCCCCGCCCTGCCCGATCACTTCCTGGAGGTCCGCGACGAGACCGGCGACATCCTGCCCGAGCGTGGCGTCGGCCGCATCTTCGCCAAGGGCCCCTCGGTGATGAGCGGCTACTTCGCCAATCCGGAAGAGACCGCCCGCGTGCTGTCGGCCGACGGCTGGCTGGACACCGGCGACATCGGCTTCAAGATCGAGGGCGAGATCGTCATCACCGGCCGCGCCAAGGACCTGATCATCCTCAACGGTCGCAACATCTGGCCGCAAGACCTTGAATGGACGGCGGATCACGAGATCGACGGCCTGCGCAGCGGCGACGTCTGCGCCTTCTCGATCCCCGCCGAGCCGGAAGACCAGATCGTGGTGCTGGTCCAGGCGCGCGGCGGCGACGCCGACACCCGCGCCGCCCTGGTCGAGCAGGTGTCCACCCTGCTGCGCACCCGTCACGGCGTCGAGGCCAAGGTCAAGCTGGTCGGCGCCCACGCCCTGCCCCAGACCTCTTCGGGCAAGCTGAGCCGCTCGAAGGCCAAGACCGCGTACCTGGCCGGCGCTTACGGTGACTAGATCCGTCGTCGCGGTCACCGGCGCCACGGGCTTCCTGGGCCGTCATCTGGTCCGCGCCCTGGCCCAGGACGGCTGGACGCCGCGCGTCCTCGTCCGCCGCGACCCGATCCACCCGCTGTGGCGCGATCTCGAGGTCGAGATCGTCGTCGGCGATCTGAAGACCCCCGGGGCGCTGGACCGCCTGTGCCGGGGCGCCGAGGTGGTGATCCACGTGGCCGGCCTGATCAAGGCCGCCTCGCTGGACGGCTTCAACGTCGTCAATCGTGACGGAGCCCGCGCCGCCGCCCAGGCCGCGCGGACAGCCGGCGCGCGGTTCATCCTGGTGTCCAGCCTCGCCGCGCGCGAACCGCGGCTCTCGAGCTACGGCGCCAGCAAGCGCGCGGGCGAGGACGCGGTGCGCGAGACCAGCCCCAGCGCCCTCATCGTGCGCCCGCCGGCCATCTATGGTCCGGGCGACACGGAGACCCTGGCTCTGTTCGAACTGGCGGCCAAGAGCCCGGTCCTGCCGGTGCTGTCGCCGGGCTCGCGGATCGCCATGATCCACGTCCAGGACGCCGCCGCCAAGCTCGTCGCCTTCTGCCGCAGGCCGGTTTCGGGCCTCGTGGAGCTCTCCGATGTGCGGCGCGATGGTTACACTTGGTCGGAAATCATGACCGCCGCCGGCCAAGTGATGAACCGCGCCCCCCGGCTGGTCCGGTTGCCCGATAACGCGCTACTGCTGGCTGGAATCCTAGCGGATGCTTGGTCTTTCGCCTCAAACAACCCCTCGGTGTTCGGTTTAGGCAAAGCCAGGGAGTTGCTTCACAACGATTGGTCCCTATCTAGCGCTCCGATGGCGGAGGGAGTACCCAGCGTATTCGGTCTGACCGACGGCTTCTTGCACACCGTCGATTGGTATCGAGAACAGGGGTGGTTACCCAAAAACGTCGCTGCCTAGTTCAAATATGGCGGAAATCTGACAGACTCGCCGTTACAGTAGTGTCACGGGTGGGGCTCCCGGAGGTTTAGTTTAGAATGGAAACGGTTACGGATCTCAGCTTGCGCGAGATCGGGGTGGCGGCGAGCAAGGTTCTGGGACGACCCGTAGAGGTTCGTGCAGAGTCGCATATCGGTCGCGATCTCGCCGTGGACTCCCTGGCCCTGATGAACATCATCATGGAGCTCGAAGACACCTTCGACATCTCCATTCCTCTCGATCGCCTGGCCTCTGTCGAGACCGCCGGCGACCTTTCCAAACTGATCAATGATCTCCGGACTAGGGCTTAACTAATGGGGCTATTCGATAAGCACCTGGCCTATCGCGATGCGTACAAGGCCATCCAGAGCGCCGGCGCCGACCCGTTCAAGGTTCGCTTCGACGCCGTGACCTCGCCGACCGAAGGCGTCGTCGAGGGGCGTCCGACCATCCTGCTGGGCACCAACAACTATCTGGGCCTGACCTTCGACGAAGAGGCCATCGCCGCCTCGGTCAAGGCCGTCCAGGAGCGCGGCACCGGCACCACCGGCTCGCGCATCGCCAACGGTTCGTTCGAGGCGCACGTCGAACTCGAGCAGGAACTGGCCAAGTTCTACGGCCGCAAGCACGCCATGGTCTTCACGACCGGCTACCAGGCCAATCTGGGCGTGCTGTCGACCCTGGTCGGCCGCGGCGACCACCTGATCCTCGACGCCGACAGCCACGCCTCGATCTACGACGGCTCGCGTCTGGGCCACGCCGAGGTCATCCGCTTCCGCCACAACGATCCCGAGGACCTGGCCAAGCGCCTGCGCCGCCTGGGCGATGCGCCGGGCGAGCGCCTGATCGTGGTCGAAGGCGTCTATTCGATGATCGGCGACGTCGCGCCGCTGAAGGAAATCGCCGCCGTGAAGCGCGAGCTGGGCGGCTACCTGCTGGTCGACGAAGCCCACTCGATGGGCGTGCTGGGCGCCACGGGCCGCGGCCTGGCCGAGGCGGCCGGCGTGGAAGACGATGTCGACTTCATCGTCGGCACCTTCTCCAAGAGCCTGGGCGCCATCGGCGGCTTCTGCGTCTCGGACATGGACGACTTCGACGTCATGCGCGTCGTCTGCCGTCCGTACATGTTCACCGCCTCGCTGCCGCCGGCCGTGGTCGCCTCGACCATCACCGCCCTGCGCCGCATGATCGAGCAGCCCGAGCTGCGCGACCGCCTGAACCGCAACGCCAAGCGTCTCTACGACGGCCTGACCGCCATGGGCTTCCACACCGGCCCGACGGCCAGCCCGGTGGTCGCCACGACCATCCCGGACCAGGAACGCGCCATCGCCATGTGGAACGGCCTGCTGCAGGCCGGCGTCTACCTGAACCTGGCCTTGCCGCCCGCCACGCCGGACAGCCGTCCGCTGCTGCGCGCCAGCGTCAGCGCCGCCCACACCGACGAGCAGATCGACGCCGTCCTGGGCGCCTTCGCCGAAATCGGCGCGGCCCTGGGCGTCATTGAGCCTCTGAAGCGCGCCCGCGCCTAGGGGTTTTGCCTCTCTGGAAATGCAAACGCCCGGACCTGACGGTCCGGGCGTTTTCGTTTGGTCGTCAACGCGGTCTCCCAAAAATCCGATCTCCCCGGCGAATGCCGGGGAGATCGGAGATAGGTTGGCTCAGATGAGGGCCTAGCTTGCCCTGCGACGGCTCTTCCAGACCTTCAGCAGCACGCCAGGCGCGGCCAGGATGGGATGGCGCTCGCGCCAGGGCGTGACCTCGATGGGCACGCCGGTGTGACGCTCGATCTTCCAGGCGGCGTAGCGCGCCGCGCCCTGGAAGGTGAAGGATGCTTTCATCAGCCGCGCGGCGTTCAGCGGCTTGCCCAACAGCTTGCGCGGCCGCCACTCACGGCGCACGCGGGCGCGCTCGGCCTCTTCCATCGCCCGGCCCTCGTCGCGCCAGACGGCTTCCATGACGTGGTCGTAGCGCTGGGGGTCGAAGCTCAGGATCGAGACCTCGCGGCCGGCCTTCTCGACCCGCAGTTCGGCCTTGTAGGTCTCTCGGAACAGGGCGGTCCACAGGTCGCGCGGCGTCCCGTCGACCGGCCCCAGAGCGCGGGCGTAGCGCGCGGCCGTACGGCAGGCGTCGGTCACCGCGTCGATCACCGTCTCGCGCGCGCCTTCGGCCGCCCAGATCAGAGCGCAGGGCTGCACGAAGCGGGCCCAGATGGTGGTGTCATGGTCCGCGCCGCTGGCGGCCTTGCGGAATTGGCCCAGGGTCATCGAGGCGACCTTGGCCCGCAGCATCCGCCCCTCGTGCTCAAACTCGTGATAGCTGACGTCCGGCCACAGGATGCGGGTGAAGAAGCCGCGCCAGCCGGCCGGCGGCCGCTCTGTTAGGACGTAGTAGTCGAGCACGCCCGACAGGTCGCCCGTCCGCAGGATCGAGCCGTAGAACAGCACCGCCTGGGCGCCCGGAAAGATCGTCGTCAGGCGCTCGGCGAAGGCGGTGATCGGCGCGGGGGTCGGCGTGGAAAGCTCGGCCGCGACGAGGTCGCGAAGGCTGCTCATCCGACGAGGAACCGCAAGGACGGCCCTAGACCGATGGTCAAGTCGCCGCCTTCATAGACCTCGCCGTCCAGCACGAAGGGCGCGCCGCCGGCCAGGCTGATCAGGCGCGGGTCGCGCCGGCGATAGCCCAGGCCTTCCAGGGCCGGTTCGGCCTTGCCGCTCAGCACCATCGGCAGGGCCTTCATGAGCCGTCGCGGCGGGGCGTCGACGTCCAGCAGCTTCAACCCCTCGCGCGGCGCGCCGAAGGGCTTGAGGCCGAACGGCAGGCGCTTGAGGGCGGTGGCCACGATGGCGAAGCGCTCTTCGCCGGGCTGATCCTGGCCGTCGATCGCCAGCCTGGCCGGCACGCCCTCGCGCCACTCGTCCTTGGCCCCGCCGAACAGCGCGCCCATGGTGGCGGACAGGATGGTCACGGCCACGGCGAGGTTATGGAAAAAGCCGACCTTGTGAGCCTTCTGGGCCAGGTTGGTGGCCTTGACCATGGCCCCGACGCCGAAGAAGAAGCCCTGCAGGCACGGCCGGCCATCGGCCCAGCTGACCCGCAGCGGCGGCCGCTCCTTGATGCGCGGATCGGCCTGGCGGGCGGCGATCAGGACTTCCTCCAACCGCCAGTCGTTGGGAGCGCCCAGGTCGATGGCCAGGACGTTGGTCTTGCCCGACGGCAACACCGCCAGCAGCGGCAAATCCTCGCCGAAGGTGTGCGGCAGCAGGCTGATGACGTCGCGCACCGTGCCGTCGCCGCCGTCGATGATCAGCAGGTCGAGGCCCTCGCGGGCGAAGTTCTCGAGTTCCGCTCTCAGGGCGTCACGGCCAAGGGGCTCGACCAGCCGCACGCCCTCGGGCGGCGGACCGGGCGGGTGCGCCCGGTTGCCGTGGCTCTTTGGATTGCGAACAACCCCGATGCGCGTCATTTCGACAGCCAAGACTGGATTGAGCCCTTCGGCGCGGCCAGACCCTGTAGAATCTGGACGGCGTGCACGATCAAGCACACCGCGGTCCAGATAGCCACAAGGGTGAAGCCGATGTCCGGCCGGCCCACGAGGGCGCTGGCCGTCAACAGGATCAGGTTGGGGTTCCGGCGCGCGGTGATCAGGCGGAAGAAGCTGTCGAACGGCCGCCAAGCGTGCACCTCCAGCTTGAAGAGGGCCAGGAAGATCCCCTCCTCCACGCGCTGCAGCACATAGCCGGCGATGACAATGGCCAGGCTCAGGCCCGCATACGGGATCTCCTGGCCGATCGCGTAGACGCCGACGAACCAGGCCCACCACCAGAACGGCGGGTGCAGCAGGTCGATGCCGTGATCGAAGACGTTGCCCCACTTGGACGAGGTCAGGGTCACGCGGGCCAGCTTGCCGTCGACGGTATCGAGGAAGGTCATGATCCAAGCGCAGACCAGGCCCCAGCCGAAGTGGCCGGTCCAGAACAGGTACATGGCCGCCAGCACCAGCAGGAAGCCGATGCCGGTCACCTGGTTGGGGGTCATCTTGGCGATGGCGGCCCAGCGGGTGACGACCCGGGCCGGCGCGGGCCAGACGTACTTGGTGACGAGGTCGGTGACGCCCTTGTACGAGCCTTGGAACAGGCGTTTTTCGACAGCGCGCACGGTTTGCGGCGTCAGGCGTTCCAGCACCGGCGGCTCGCGCTTGCGCAGGGCGCTGTTGTAGGCCGAACCCAGTTCCAGGGCGGTCAAGCGCGTCAGGCGCGGATCCAGGCCGGTGGGGTCCTGCCCGGCCGCCAACGCCTCGGTGGCGGCATAGCCCAGCTCGACCGGGGCGTGGACGGCGACGGCGCGACCGGAGTCGTCGACCAGCACCGCGCCCTCGCGGCCCGCCAGCGCCTTGATCAGCGACTCGTCGAACACCCAGCCGGCGTCGACCGCCACCACGGCGTTCGACAGGTCGACGGCCGGGGTCTCGACCAGACCCAGGCGACGATAGATGCGCGACAGACGCTCGCGCGAGGTCATGCCCCAGATGCGCGCGCCGCTCTCGCCAACGCTCAGAGCCCGAGGTCCCGCAGGCGCGAGGTTTTGGATTTCACCACTCAAAGACAGATATACCCCTTGAAACTCGCGCCGATTGATAAGCAGCTTCGGCTGCTTCGACCAGAACGACCCGAACCGTCTTGCCCATATATCGCATCGCTCACCTCTCCGACCCCCACCTGCCGCCGCCGCGAGGCGCGTTCGGGTGGAAGGACGTCTTCACCAAGCGGCTGCTGAGCCGCATCGCCTGGCGAAAGAAGCGCAAGGTCCACCGGCCCGAAGTGCTGGCGGCCCTCGTCGCCGACGTGAAGGCCGCCGGCCCCGATCATGTGGTGATCAGCGGCGATCTCACCAACTTTGCTTCGCATACGGAGATCGCGGCGGCGACGAAGTGGTTGGAATCCCTGGGACCGGCCAGCGACTGCACCGTCAGCCCCGGCAATCACGACGCCCTCTCCGACAAAGGCAGGGCCGGCGCGGGCGGCGGCGAACGCTTCGCGCCCTGGACGCCGTGGCTGGGCGACGCGGGCGAGGTTCAATTCCCGCAGGTCCGCGTGCGCGGACCCGTCGCGATCTTCAACCTGTGCTCGGCCGTGCCGACCCCGCCGCATCTGGCCACCGGCCGCCTGGGCGAGGATCAGCTTCAGCGGCTGGACCTGGCCCTGGCCGATCCAGCCTACAAGGATCTCTTCCGCCTCGTCGTCCTGCACCACCCGCCGCACAAGGGCGCGGTGTCGAAGCGCAAATCGCTGGATGATCAGGAGGCCCTGCGCGCGCTGCTGGCCAAGCATGGCGCCGACCTCGTCCTGCACGGCCATGCCCACGAGACGATCATCGGATCGGTGCCAGGCCCCAAAGGCTCGGCGATCCCGGTTCTGGGCGTGCCCTCGGCCTCATCGGGACCGGGCGGCCATTCGCCCGCCCGCTGGCATGTAATCGAGGTCGAGCCCAAGCCGGACGGCGGCCACAGCGCTCGTGTCGTCGTGCGGGGCGTCGAGGCCGCTCGTGAAGGTCTGTCGGAACTCGGCCGCTACAATCTGGCCGACATAGGCTAGCGCGGGTAGCGCACCTTGACCCGGATGGTGGTCTCGCCCGGTTTCACGCCGAACCGCACCGAGTCGAACGATGGGAACGCGAACCTGGTCGGCGCATCGTTCGAGTAGCCGTAGCCTTCCAGCGGCATGCCCTGCGGGCTGCGGTCCAGCTCCTTGTTGGCGTTGGCGTCGTGATAGACCTCCACCGCATAGGCGTCGCTGGGCGACGGCAGCCAGAAGCAGGCCTGGCTCATCGGGGCCGAGGTCCTGACCCGCGCCCGCTCCACCTTGCCGCGCGGGGTCAGGAAGCGGCTCGGATCGCCCGGATAAACCGTGATCACCACCTCGCCGGCGTTCGAGCGCAGCGCCCCGACCTGGACATTCAGGCGCGTGGCGCTCTTGCGGCCGACGCACTCCTTGTCCGTCAGGGGCCGGGCCACGCCTTCGGCCCAGGCGATCCCGACCGTCGCGGACGTCAACAACATCGCGCCGACGAGAACGGAACATGCTTTCATCTAAAACGCCGCATCCCTATTGTTATTCACGGGCGACATCAGCCTGAAGTTCCGGCTTTCTCATGACCAATCCCACAGCTCTGGCGTTCGGCTATCCCGGCTCCAAGATCGCGGAGACCGATTACTGGCTGATTCTGGTCCGTCCGAAGCAACCGACATTTGGGTCTTTGGTCCTGGTGTGCAAGGAAACGGTCCGGGCGTTCTCCGAGGTGAGTCCCGCCGCCTTCGCCGACCTGCAAGTCGCCGTGGCCGGCATTGAGCGCCTTCTGAAGGCGCAAGTCGACTACGAGAAGATCAACTACCTGATGCTGATGATGGTCGACAAGGACGTCCACTTCCACGTGCTGCCCCGCTACGAGGGCGCGCGCGCGTATGAGGGACAGAGCTTCCCCGACGCCGGCTGGCCCGCCGCCCCGGATCTTGGAACCGCCGTGGCGCTTTCGAGCGAGGGTGTCGAGCGCCTGGCGCAACGCTTCGCCGAGGCTTGGGTCCAAGCGTGAGCGCCAAGGCATTGAGCATCGGCCCCTTGAGGCTGATCGACCGTTACCTGCTGCGTCTGCTGTTCTGGCCGCTGGTCGGCTGCCTGGGCGTCACGGTCGTGGCCCTGCTGCTGGAGCGTGTCCTGCGCCTGCTGGACGCGCTGTCCCAGAGCAGCGCTCGCTTCGGCTATGTCGCCCAGCTGGCCGCCAACTTGGTGCCGCACTATCTCGGCCTGGCCTTGCCGGTCGCGTTCTTCGTGGCCCTGTTCATCGTCATCACCAAGCTGTCGGACGGCTCGGAGATCGACGCCCTGCTGGCCAGCGGCCAGTCGCTGGAGCGCATCGCCGCGCCGTTCCTGGCCGTAGGCCTGTTCCTCAGCGTCTTCAGCCTGATCGTGTTCGGCTATATGCAGCCCTACAGCCGCTACGCCTACCGCGCTGTGATGCACGCGGCGATCAACGCCGGCTGGAACGGACGCCTGGCGGGCGGGGCCTTCATCGACGACAAGGGCTCGCTGATGACCGCCGACAGCGCCGACGTCGCCGGCCAGCGCCTGACGCGGGTCTTCATCCGCCGCCTGGACGCGCGCGGCCAGGAGGAAATCATCACCGCCGCCCAGGCCGACCTGAAGATGGATCCGGGCGGCAAGACCATCACCATGGACCTGAAGGACGGCCGCCGTATCGCGCGTGACTCCGCTGGCGACTACCGCAACCTGGCTTTCAGCAGCCTGACCACCCAGACCCCCTTGAGCGCCGCGGCGGTGCTGCTGCGGGCGCGCGGCGGCGACGAGCGCGAACTGACGCTGGGCGAGCTCTACCGACAGTCCAAACTGCCCAATCCGATCGTTCCCAAGGCCACGCTGCTGAGCGAACTCTACGGCCGCCTGGCCCGCGCGGCCTTCCTGCCGTTCCTGCCGATGCTGGCCTTCCCACTTGGCCTGGCCTCCAAGCGCGGCAATCGCGCCCCGGGCCTCATCATGGCGGGCGTCCTGCTGCTGGCCTTCCAGCACTCGCTGCTGCTGGGCCAGAGCATGGCCTCGTCCGGTAGGCTACCGTCCATCCCGGCCATCTGGGTTCCGTTCGCGATCTTCGCCGGACTGGGCGTCTGGCTGTTCATGGGCAGCCGCACCCGTCCGGGCGACACGCCGGTCTCGCGCACCGTGCGCCGCATCAACAAGCTGGTCACGCGTTTCGTCCGCCTCTTGCCCCTGCCGAAGAAACGACAAGCCGCATGAGACTTCAGCTCTACGTCCTGAAGACGGTCGCCACCCGGATCCTCGGCGCGGCCCTTATCCTGATGTCCATCCTGCAGATCCTGGACCTGCTGGACGTGACCAACGACATCCTCGACCGGGGCCTGGGCATGGCGGGCGTGGCCTACTACGCCTTCATGCGCCTGCCGCGCCTGTTCGAGCAGATCGCTCCGATCGCCGTGCTGGCCGGCGGCCTGTTCGCCTTCTCGCAGCTGGCCCGCGAAAGCGCGGTCGTCGCCATGCGCGCCACCGGCGTCTCGGGCTACCGCATCATCGGCATGGCCATGCCTGCGGCGGTGTTCGTGATGCTGCTGGACGCTCTCTGCGGCCAATACCTGGCGCCCCGCGCCGATCCCGCCCTGGCCGACTGGTGGAAGAACACGACCCCCGTGGCGGAACGCAAGGTCCCCGCCCCGCGCACCTTCCGCGCGGGGTCCGACCTGGTCATCGGGGCCACGGCCACCGCCGACGGCCGCGAGATCGACAATGTCACCATCTTCCGCCGCGATCCCAAAGGTATCCTGATCGAGAAGGTCGAGGCCCAGAAAGCCCTCTACGCCAATGAGCGCTGGACGCTGGAACAGCCGAAGACCACCCGTTTCTCCGGTGACCTGGCCCAGGCTTCGACCGCCGCCTCGACCACCTGGCCCGCCGCGCTGAAGCCGCGCGACGTCCAGAGCCTGTTCGGCGACGACGCCGTGCCCACCGCCGCCTCCGCCCAGCGCGCCTTGCAAAACGGCGGCTCGGACCGGCCCGAGAGCTTCTACCGCACCCACTTCCACGCGGCCTTCGCCGGCCCGTTCGTGGCCCTGGTCATGCTGCTGCTCAGCGCGCCCGTGGCGCTGGCCAACTTCCGCAGCGGCCAGGGGGCGGTGCTGCTGACCACCGGCCTGGGCGCCGGCCTCTTCTTCCTGGTGGCCAACGGCATGCTGACCGCCCTGGGCGAGTCCGGCGCGCTGGACCCGTTCCTGGCCGTCTGGGCCGCTCCCGCGATCTTCGGCGCCCTCGCCATCCGCACATTCCTGGCCCTGGAGGGGTGATGCCTTTCGACTCCGCGAACGCCGACCTCACGGTCATCCCGGTCAAGACGCCGCAGGAGCTTAAGCGCTTCATCGCCCTGCCCGCCCGCCTGAACGCCAAGGATCCCAACTGGATCACCCCGCTGTTCATGGAGCGCACCGAGGCCCTGACGCCGAAGACCAACCCCTTCTTCGCGCACGCCGAGGTCCAGCTGTTCCTGGCGACGCGCGGCGGCCGCGACGTGGGCCGGATCAGCGCCCAGATCGACCATCTGACGCCGCAGCCGACGCCGGGCCGCCTGGACGGCCATTTCGGCATGATCGCCGCCGAGGACGACGGGGCGGTGTTCCAGGTGCTGTTCCGCGCCGCCGAGGACTGGCTGCGCGCGCGCGGCCGCACTCATGTGGTCGGCCCGTTCAACCTGTCGATCAACGAAGAGGTCGGCCTGCTGGTCGAGGGCTTCGACACCCCGCCAATGATCCTGATGGGCCACGACCCGGTCTATGCCGGCAAGCGGGTCGAGGAACAGGGCTACGCCAAGGCCCAGGACCTGTTCGCCTACAAGGCCGATGAGAACGGCGACATCCCCGAGATCGCCCAGCGCCGGCTCAAGCGCGGTCTGCCCGCCGGCGTCGCGCTGCGCCAGCTGGACATGAAGCGCTATGACGCGGAGGTCCAGACGCTGACGGACATCCTCAACGACGCCTGGTCGGACAACTGGGGCTTCACTCCCACCACCGAGGCCGAAACCGCCCAGTTGGGCAAGGCGCTCAAGCAGGTTATCGACAAGCGCCTGATCTGGTTCGCCGAAATCGACGGCGAGGCCGCCGGCGTCGTGGTCTTCCTGCCCAACGTCAACGAAGCCATCGCCGATCTTGGCGGCAAGCTGCTGCCGTTCGGCTGGGCCAAGCTCTTGTGGCGACTGAAGGTCAAGGGCGTAAAGTCGGCGCGCATCCCGCTGATGGGCGTGAAGAAGAAGTTCTCCAGCACCCAGCGCGGCCGCATGCTGCCGTTCTGGATGATGAAGGCCAGCCGCGATACCGCGATGAGCCTGGGCTACAATCGCTACGAGATCTCGTGGGTGCTGGAGGCCAACAAGGCCATGACCCACATCGCCGAGAACGTGGGCGGCACGCACTACAAGACCTATCGCGTCTACGAGAAAGCCCTTTGAGCTCCTTTAAAGTCCTCATCCTGGCCGGTTCGCGCGGCGGCGAGGTCGATCCCGTCGCCGCCTACGCCGGCGTCCGCCACAAGGCCCTGATCACGCTGGAGGGCAAGACCCTGCTCAGCCGCGTGCTGGGCGCGATCGAGGCCGCCGGTCCCGAGCGCGTCGGCGTCGCGGCCAATGACGAGGCGATCAAGACGGCCCTGGAGGGCGCCAGGGTCGTGGTGCTTCCCACCGCCTCGGGTCCCAGCCAGAGCGTCGAGAACGCCGCGAAAGAACTGGGCTTTCCGCTGGTGGTGACCACGGTCGACCACGCCCTGCTCAAGCCCGAGTGGATCACCCAGTTCCTGGCCGACACGCCCGACTGGGCCGACGTCGCCGTGCTGCTGGCCCCCGAAGACCGCGTGCGGGCCGCCGCGCCGCGGACCAAGCGGACCTATCTGCGCTTCCAGGACGGCCGCTATTCGGGCTGCAACCTCTTCCTGCTGCGTAACGAGAACGCCCTTAACGTCGTCCATGTCTGGCGCAAGGTCGAGGCGCTGCGCAAGCAGCCCTGGAAGATCGCCGCCATGCTGGGGCCCAGCTTCCTGATCCGTTACCTGCTGAACTGGCTGACCCTGGACGAGGCCGTGCTGAAGCTAGGCAAGCTGGCCAAGGTCAAGGCCGCCGCCGTGCGCGCCCACGACGGCCTGGCGGCGGTCGATGTCGACAAGCCATCGGATCTGGATCTCGTGCGCGAACTGGTGGGCGAAACCTGAACAGCGAAACCTCGCCCTTCGACAAGCTCAGGGTGAGGTTTCTGATGAACCGCCGCAAAAAGTAGTCCTCATCCTGAGCTTGTCGAAGGACGAGGACGGCGCCCTCAGACCACTTCGGCTTCCTTCGCCGCCCACTCGGCGGTCAGGGCGCGATTGCGCACGAGGTCTTCGGGGAAGTCCATCTCGGCCCACTCCAGGCCCTGGATCGAGCGCACGCGGACCACATCGTGGGCCTGGGCGATCTCGTTGATTACGCTGAGGTACCAGCGCTTCAGGCCTTCCGGCTTGCGCATGATCTTTTCCAGCGTCTCGATGAACAGGGCCGAGCCCTCTGCGTCGAAGCGCAGGAAGCCGATTGATTCCGCGTCGTACGCGGTGATCGTCTTGCCGATGGCGCGCAGGGCGTCGCCCTCGGTCAGGACCTTCATGTCGTCGCTGTCGTAGACGCCGTCGGCCTTGCGATCGACCGTCACGGTGATCGGGGCGGCCGGCGCGCTGATCAGACGCTCGGCGATGGCCGGCTCGAACAGGGTGTCGCCATTGAGGATCATGAACGGCCCGCCGCGCATCTCCTCGCGCGCCAGCCAGCAGGTCGCGAGGTTGTCGGTGACGCTGTAGAAGGGGTTGTAGAGCGTGCGAACGCTCATCCCCGGAAACCGCAGGCGCGCGACCTCGGCCTCGACCAGATCGGCGCGGAAGCCGGTGACGACCACCGCCTCGGTCACGCCCGCCTGATGCAGGTGGCGCAGCTGCCATTCCAGCACCGTACGGCCGGCCAGCTCGACCAGGCACTTGGGCCGGTCGTCGGTCAGGGGCGACAGGCGCTTGCCCTGACCGGCGCTGAGAATGAGGGTCTTGACCGGCTGCATGACGTTTCGGGATCTCGCTGGAAATCGGGGCGGCTTGGCCCCTCTAGGAATCGCTGGACCGCCCACCTCGCGGTCACGGGCGCATAACTGAGCACGAACCGGCCTCACGGCAAGTCCGAGCGGACCGCCAAAAGCGGGTCATGGCGTCGCGGCGCAAGCCCCCGCGCGCGTTTTTCCATGACCGCGCCCCCAAGGACACGCCTTAGGGGGTGTAACCCAGACGCTACAGTGAACCGACCGTGCACGGAAAAGGACGTCCTTCCCCCCTTCCGGAAACTGAACCATTCCACCATATGGCCATTGTCATACTCGGAGACGGGCGGGGGCCTCGGGGGATGTAACCAACGGAGGCGTCGTGCTGCTCGCGGAAAGACCTTTTCATCAGCCCGCAGAGGAAAATTCCGCCGAAGGCCTGCGTCTGGCGCTATTTTCCGGGAACTACAATTATACGCGCGACGGCTCGAACCAGGCGCTCAATCGCCTGTCCGCCTACCTGATACGCCACGGCGCCGAGGTTCGCGTCTATTCGCCCACCACCGACACGCCGGCGTTCGAACCGGCCGGTGAACTGGTGTCCGCGCCATCGATCGCGATTCCGGGGCGCGGCGAGTATCGTCTGGCGCTGGGCCTGAACCGCGCGCTGCGCGCCGACCTGGCCGACTTCCGCCCGACCGCCGTCCACCTGTCCGCGCCCGACCTGCTGGGCGCCCAGGCCGGGAAATGGGGCCGCAAGATGGGTCTGCCCGTGGTGGCCAGCCTGCACACCCGGTTCGAGACCTACCTGTCGTACTACGGCCTCGACTGGCTGCGCCCTAGCGTCGAGCGCTATCTGGACAGGTTCTATCGCGGCTGCGACCGCGTGCTGGCTCCCAACGCCCCGATCGCCGAGCTGCTGCGCGAACAAGGCCTGGGCGAGCGCGTGCGCGTCTGGGGGCGGGGCGTCGACCGCGAACGCTTCTCGCCGGTCAAGCGCGACCTGAACTGGCGCCGGTCGATGGGTATCGATGACAACGAGATCGTCGTGGCGTTCCTGGGCCGTCTGGTCATGGAGAAGGGCCTGGACGTCCTCTGCGAGACGTTCGTCCGCCTGCGCGGCCAGCCGATCCGCGCCCTGATCATCGGCGAGGGTCCCGCCCGCGCTTTCGTCGAGGAGCGCCTGCCCGAGGCCATCCTGACCGGTCACCTGGACGGCGCCGACCTGGGCCGCGCGGTGTCCAGCGCCGATATCCTGTTCAACCCCAGCCTGACCGAAGCCTTCGGCAACGCCAGCCTGGAGGGCATGGCCGCGGGCCTGGCCGTGGTCTGCCCGCGCGCGCCCAGCACCAGCGCCCTGATCGCCGACGGCCAGGACGGCGTACTGGCCGCCGGCGCCGAAGCGCAGGCCTATGCCGCGGCGATCGAGAGCCTGATCTCCGAACCCCTGCGCCGCGTGCGCCTGGGCCGCGCCGCCCGCCGGTCCAGCGCTCGCTACGACTGGAACACCATCTGTGGCGAGGTGCTGGACGTTTATCGAGAACTGGGCGTGACCGCCGACCGACGGGCGCGCTCGGCCGCATGACGATGGATCCGGAGGGGCCAGCGAAACGCAGACCTTCGCTCTGGCGGGGCTGGTTGCTGACGATCGGCGTCGCCCTGTTGGCGATCCTGCTGGCCACGCACGGCGTCGGCGCGGTCCGCGAGATCCTGGGCCAGGTTGGCTGGCAGGCGTTGATCGTCATCGCCGCCCACCTGCCCGTGACCTTCCTGGCCACAGTCAGTTGGCAGGTCCTGCTGCCGCCCGATCGCCGCCCGCCCCTGACCTTTCTGTTTCGCGTCCGCCTGATCAAGGAGGCGGTCAACGCCCTTCTCCCGGTCGCCCAGGTCGGCGGCGATGTCGTGCGGGCCAAGCTGTCGGCCCGCAACGGCCTGACCCTGGCCGAGGCCACCGCGAGCTGCGTCGTCGACGTGCTGGCCGGCACGGTGGGCCTGGTGCTGTTCGTCCTGGCCAGCCTGCTCGTGGCCATCGCCACGCTGCACGACCCACGCCTGGCGCAAGCCGGCCTGACCCTGGTCGCCATCGTCGTCGGCGTCGTGCTGACCGCCTATCTGGCCCACAAGGCCGGCCTGCACCGACGTCTGAGTCAATTCTCGCAACGCTGGACCGCCATAGCCGGCCGGGCCGGTGAGCTGGGCGAGGCCTTCCGCCTCATCGGCCGCCAGCGCGGAAACCTGTTCGCCTCCTGGGCCTGGCACATGGCCGCCTGGATCGCGGGCGCGTTCGAGACCTATGTCTCGATGTGGGCCCTGGGTCTCAATCCCACCCTGCTTCAGGCCCTCATCGTCGAGGGCCTCGCCCAGACGGCCAAGGTCGTCGGCTTCGCCATACCCGGCGCCCTCGGCGTGCAGGAAGGCGGCTATCTGCTGCTGGGCGGCGCTCTGGGTCTTACGCCCGACCAGGCCCTGGCCCTGTCGCTGCTGCGTCGCCTGCGCGAGCTGACGCTCGGCGTGATCGGCCTGGTGCTGTGGCGAACGACGCGAGCGCCGGCGGCCGACCCCGAGCCCGTGACGGCTTAAAGCCAGCCGTTGGAGCGGGCGATCCGGCCGGCCTCGACCCGGTTGGCCGCGCCCAGCTTCTGGGCCGCTTCCGACAGGTAATTGCGCACCGTGCCGGGCGAGAGGTCCAGCACGTCGGCGATATCCTTGTTCGAACGCCCCTCCTCCGCCAGGCGCAGGATCTCGCGCTCGCGGTCGGTCAGCGGATCGGGCTGGGCGTCCCACACCGCCTCGGACAGCTCCGGCGCGATGGCCCGCCCGCCGGCGGCGACGGTGCGGACGGCGGCGGCCAGCACGCTGCTGGGACCGTCCTTGAGGAGGTAGCCCTTCACCCCCGCCTCCATGGCCCGGCGCAGATAGCCTGGCCGGCCGAAGGTGGTGACGATCAGCACCCGCGTCGTCGAGCCCCCGGCCTTCAGTCGGGCGGCGACGTCGATGCCGGTCAGGCTGGGCATCTCGATGTCGGAGATCAGCACGTCCGGCTTCTCGGCCTTGACCAGCTCCAGGGCGACGGCGCCGTCGGGCGCGCGGCCAACGACCTGGATGTCGCCTTCCATCTCGAGCAGCGCGCTGAGCGCCCCCAGCACCATCTTCTGGTCTTCGGCGATGACGACGCGGATCACGAAACGGTCTCCCCATTCGCGTTGCTCAGGGGCGCGGTGGCGACGAGGCGGGTCCCCGTCTTGCCGGACTTGATGTCCAGGGCCCCGCCGATGGCGGCAAGACGCGCGCGCATGCCTTTCAGACCCGAGCCCTCGACCAGCCGGCCGCTGCCCCCCGGACCATTGTCGGCGATAGTGAGCGTGAGCGCCTTGGCGCTGGGCTCCAGCGTGATGTCACACCGCTTGGCGCCGGCGTGGCGGATGACGTTGGTCACCCCCTCGCGCAGGGCCATGGCCAGCACGGCTTCCTGAGCCGGGTAGCCGTCGGCGGTGAGAGCCGAGATCTCGGCCTCGATATCCGCGGCGGCCAAGGCCTGGCGGGCCTTGTCGATCTCGAACGCCAGGGAGGCGCCTTTCATGCCGACCACCGCCGTGCGCACCTCGGAGAGGGCCTCGCGGGCGGCGGCGGCGACGGCCTGCATCTCGCGCTCGGCGGCCTCGGAGTCGCGGCTGACCAGGCGGGCGGCCAACTCGGCCTTCACGGCCACCAGGGTCAGGGTGTGCCCCAGAAGGTCGTGCAGGTCGCGGGAGATCCGCTCCCGCTCGGCCGTCGTGGCCAGGGCCCGAACCTCCTCGTGGGCGACGGCCAGTTCCTGGTTCTTCCGCTCGACATCCATCTGCATGAGGGTGGCGAAGCCGGTGATGCCACCGAACAACACGCCCGAGGCCCAGATCGGCCAGACGTGGCGATAGAAGACCAGCCCCACCGCCAGCAGCACGATCTCCAGGACGATCATCACCCGGATCGACATCCGCCGCGACGGCAGGCGCGAGGCGAACGACATGGCGTAGATCGTGTAGACGCTCCAGCCGGCGTTGAAGGGCGAAAGCGCCAGGCCGATGCCGTAGATCGCCAGCACCTGCCATGGCGCCGGTCGGCCCCGCTGGTTCCAGATCGTCCAGAAGAGGGCGAGGAAGACGAGAAGGCCCGCGATTGAGGCGACGACTTCCAGCGAGCTGGGTCGGTGGTTGAACCACGAGACGAAGTAGAACGGCAGGTAGGAGAGGAACACGAGGCTCCAGCGTCGCCGGTGGCCGGCCTCGGCGAGGGTCGCCGAGGCCTTGTTCTTGTTGGGTGTCGCCTGATCCATGGCGGCGATGTCGCGCGGCGGGCTCGTCACGGTCAAGCCGATTGCCGCCGCCAGGCCGACCAGGCCCCGATCATGGCGGCGATGCTGATCGCGGCCAGGATCGAGAGGTGATGCGGGACGTCCGCCATCGGCCGCATGCCCGACAACATCTGCGACAGCTGTCCCAGGTGATAGGACGGCGTGACCTCGGCGATGTCACCGGCCCACTTCGGCATGATGCTAAGCGGAACCCACAGGCCGCCGAACAGGCAGAGGCTCAGGAACAGCAGGTTGGCGACGGCGGTGGCCCCTTGCGAACCGAACCGCAGGCCGACGTTCAGGCCGATCAGGGCGAACGGGACGGCCGAGACCAGGCCCAGACCCAGGGTCGCGGCCCAGCGCCAGGGGACCATTCTAACCCCGCCGAACCAGGCCAGCACGCCGAGCAGGCCGATCGCGACACCGACCAGAACGAGCGCGGCGACCAGGCGGCCGGCCAGGTAGCCGCCGGCGGGCAGCGGCGCGATCTGCTTCAGCTCGATCAGCTTGGCTTCGCGCTCGGCGGCGACAGCGGCGCCGAAGCCGAACATGGCCGGGGCGATGGCGGCGAAGATCACGTAGTTGGCCAGCATCATATGGGCGATCTCCTCGCGCCCCTTGCTGAGACCAAGGCCCATCACCCCATAGAACAGCAGCGGCAGGGCCACGCTGGGGATGATGAACTGCGGGGTGCGCCAGGTGGAGACGACCTGGGCCCGGGCTTCACGGACGTAGACGAACAGGGTGTGCATCTCAGGCGACCTCGGCTTGCCCAATGGGGGACTTGTTTGAGGCAGGCGCGCCGGCCTGCACGAGACGGGTGACGGCGTCCTCCAGCGAGGCGCCGGCGACGGTCAGATCGTCGACGGTTTCGTCGCGGACCAGGAGCTCGCGCAGGGTGGCGGGGGCCGAGGTGGTCAGCAGCGTGACCCGGCCGCCATCGCGGCTGACGCCGGTGACCCGGGCCAGGTTCGAGAGTTCGGCGTCCGACAGGCGCGTGCGACAGCGAATGGCGACGCCCGACACCCGGCTCTTGATGGCTTCGGGCGAGCCGTCGGCGATGACCCGGCCGTGGTCGATGACCACGATGCGGTCGGCCAGGGCCTCGGCCTCGTCCAGGTGGTGGGTGGTCAGCAGCACGGCCGCGCCCCGGGCGATCTCGGCCCGGACCGCGGTCCACAGGCCGCGACGGGCGTCGATGTCCATGCCGGTGGTCGGCTCATCCAGCACCAGGAAGTCCGGGCGGCCGGCGATGGCCAGGGCGAACTGCACGCGGCGCTGCTGGCCGCCGGACAGCGCGCCGCAGCGGCGACGCTCCAACCCTTTGAGACCGGCCAGACGGAGGGTCTCGTCCAGCGAACGAGGCTTGCGATAGTAGCCCCGGAACAGGTCGACCTGCTCGCGGACGGTCAGGGTGCGCGGCAGGCCGGCCTCCTGCAGCATGACCCCCATGCGGCCCCGGGCGGCGACGTCGCGCGGATCGCCGCCGAACAGGCTGGCGGTCCCGGCGTCGGGGCGCAGGCGGCCGGTCAGCAGGGCGACGCTGGTGCTCTTGCCGGCCCCGTTGGGCCCAAGCAGGGCGACGCACTGGCCAGGATGGATGTCGAGATCCAGGCCGTTCAGGGCCAGGGTCGCGCCGCGTCGCTTGACTGCCTGGCGCAGCATCGCGATCGGTTCGGAAGGTCTGGATGACATGGGTGGCTCCCTCGTTGTGAAGCCACCATGCCGCCGTCCGACGCGGTCCATCAGTGCCGCGCGTCACGGGCGCCACATGACAAACGTCACCCTTAAGTCATCCAAGGCCAGGTTTTCGCGGAGCCCCCTCGCCGCGCTCGCGTTTTCACAGCGCGAGTATCCGTGAGGCAGCGTCATGACCACCTCTTCCTTCCGTCGGGACACCATCACCCGGCCGATCTACCAGTGGGCCAAGGGCGTGCTGCCCGCCCTGTCGGAAACCGAGCGCGACGCGATCGAGGCCGGCGACACCTGGTGGGACGCGAACCTGTTCACCGGCGATCCGGACTGGAACGAACTCCTCTCGTACCCGAAGCCGACGCTGAGCCCCGAGGAGCAGGCGTTCTTCGACGGGCCGGTCAACGCCCTGTGCGCCATGCTCGACGACTGGCGCATGACCTGGGAGACGCGCGACCTGCCGCCCGAGGTCTGGGACTTCCTGAAGCGCGAGAAGTTCTTCGGCATGATCATCCCGAAAGAGTTCGGAGGCCTGGGTTTCTCGGCCTTCGGCCATGCCGAGATCGTCCGCAAGATCGCCACCCGCTCCACCTCGGCGGCGGTGACGGCGATGGTGCCCAACTCCCTGGGCCCGGGCGAACTTCTCGTGAAGTTCGGGACGAAGGAACAACAGGACTACTGGCTGCCGCGCCTCGCCGACGGCCGCGAGGTTCCGGCCTTCGGCCTGACCAGCCCCGAGGCCGGCTCCGACGCCGGCGCCATGGTCGACGAGGGCGTGGTCGTTCGCGGGACGTGGAAGGGCGAGAACGTCCTGGGCGTCCGTCTGAACTGGCACAAGCGCTACATCACCCTCGGCCCCGTCTGCACGGTTCTGGGCCTGGCCTTCAAGCTGCGTGACCCCGACCGCCTGCTGGGTGGGGAAGAGGACATCGGCATCACCTGCGCCCTTGTGCCCACGGACACGCCTGGGGTCCGCATCGGCCGTCGCCACCTGCCGGCTTTCCAGACCTTCCAGAACGGTCCGAACTGGGGCCAGGACGTCTTCATCCCGCTCGATCTGATCATCGGCGGGGCCGAGCGCGCCGGCCAGGGCTGGAAGATGCTGATGACCGCCCTGGCGGCCGGGCGCGGCATTTCCCTGCCCGCCATGGCTGGCGCGGCGGCGGCCTACAGCGCGCTCACCACCGGCGCCTATGCCCGCGTGCGCAGCCAGTTCGGCATCGCCATCGGCAAGTTCGAAGGGGTGCAGGAGCGTCTGGCCCGCATCGCCGGCAACGCCTACCTGGTCGACGGCGCGCGGCGGCTGACCTGCGCCGGCCTGGATCTCGGCAAGCATCCGTCGGTGATCTCGGCGATGATGAAGTCGGGCGCGACCGAGCGGATGCGCGTCGTGGTCAACGACGCCATGGACGTCCATGGCGGCAAGGCGATCATGGAAGGCCCGCGCAACTACATGGGCAGCCAGTATCGTGCGCTGCCGGTCGGCATCACGGTCGAGGGCGCCAATATCCTGACCCGCAGCCTGATGGTGTTCGGCCAAGGCGCGATCCGGGCCCATCCCTACATGCTGAAGGAGATCCTGGCCCTTGGCGATCAGGACGAGGCCAGGGGCCTCGCGCAATTCGACGAGACCTTCTGGAAACATGTCGTCCACGCCTTGCGCAACGGCCTGCGCGCCACGGCCCGCGCCTGGACCGACGGCGCCCTGGCCCCCGCGCCCGACGCCGGCCGCGCCGCCCGCTTCTATCGCAAGCTGGGCCGCTACAGCGCCGCCTTCGCCCTCACCTCTGACATCGCCCTGCTGACCCTGGGCGGCGAGCTGAAGCGCAAGGAGATGCTGTCGGCGCGTCTGGGCGACATTCTCTCCGAGATGTACTTCCTGTCCGGCGCCCTGAAGCGCTGGGAGGACGACGGCCGGCCGGACGCGGATTTCCCGCTGCTGCAATGGTGCGCCGAGACGGCCTTCGCCACGATCGAGCAGCGGCTGGACGAGGTGTTCGCCAACCTGCCCAACCGCCTGGCCGGCTGGCTGCTGCGCGCGGCCGTACTGCCGTTCGGCGCGCGTCGTCGCGGTCCGTCGGACCATGTCACCCGCGCCTGCGCCGACCTGATCCTGCATCCGTCCGCCACCCGCGACCGTCTGGTCGAAGGCGTCTATGTCGGCGGCAAGGATGAGGCGATCGGCCAACTGATCGACGCCTTCGAGCGCGTGGTGGCCACCCAGCCGATCCATGACCGGCTGAAGGACCAGGGCGTGCGCCACTGGAAGGACGGCCTGGCCAAGAACCTGCTGACGCCCGACGAGATCGCGGCGCTCGACGCCGCCGATCAGGCGGTAGCCGCCGTGGTCGCGGTCGACGACTTCGCGCCCGAGCAGATCTCGCCCCGTCCAGCGGAAACGGCCCAGCCCGCCAAGCGACCCAAGCCGATCGCCGAGCCCTCCGTCGTCACCGAACCCCGCTCCTTCGGCGAGGGCTCGACGGCCTAGAAAACCGAGCGGTACAACGTCAGGGACGACTCTCCGTGAGTCCCTGAAAGGTCGGCCGGTCCATGCATGCGCAGAGAATCCTGGTGACCGGCGGCGCCGGCTTCGTCGGCTCGCATCTGTGCGACCGGCTGCTGGAGACCGGGGCCGAAGTGCTCTGCGTGGACAACTACTACACCGGCTCGCGCCAGAACGTGGCCCAGAACCTGACCAACCCGCGCTTCGAGCTGCTGCGCCACGACGTGACCATGCCGCTCTATGTCGAGGTCGACCAGATCTACAACCTGGCCTGCCCGGCCAGCCCCGTGCACTATCAGTTCGACCCCGTCCAGACGACCAAGACCAGCGTCCACGGGGCGATCAACATGCTGGGCCTGGCCAAGCGGGTGAAGGCCAAGATCCTGCAGGCCTCGACCTCGGAAGTGTACGGCGACCCCAGCATCCACCCCCAGGTCGAGAGCTACTGGGGCAACGTCAATCCGATCGGCATTCGCTCCTGCTATGACGAGGGCAAGCGCTGCGCCGAGACCCTGTTCTTTGACTACTGGCGCCAGCACAGGCTGCGCATCAAGGTGGCGCGGATCTTCAACACCTACGGCCCGCGCATGCATCCGAACGACGGGCGCGTGGTGTCCAACTTCATCGTCCAGGCGCTGAAGGGCGAGGATATCACCCTCTATGGCGACGGCGCCCAGACGCGCTCGTTCTGCTATGTCGACGACCTGGTCGACGGCCTGATCCGGCTCATGAACACCGGCGACGAGGTGACCGGCCCGATCAATCTGGGCAATCCCGTCGAGTTCACGATGAGGCAGTTGGCCGAGCTGGTCTTGGAACTGACCGGCAGCAAGTCGGACCTGGTCCACCGCCCCCTGCCCTCGGACGACCCGCGCCAGCGCCAGCCCGACATCACCCTGGCCAAGCAGGTGCTGGACTGGACCCCGACCGCCCCGCTGAAGGTCGGCCTGATGCGAACGATCGAGTATTTCGACGGGCTGCTGAAGACGGCTTAAGCGCTTCGCCGCCGCTCCCGCAGACTTTCAAAGCAACATCGAGGACGGCGCCGAACTTGTCCGAAGCGCCCTGCTCGCCTAACAGCCGGGCATGATCCGTTCCGCGTTTCTGATCGCCCTGCTTTCCGCCGCCTCGACGCCGGTTCTCGCCCAGGCCCAGGAGGTCGAGGCGATCTCGGTCTGGGGTCGCCGCGCCAACGACTTCGGCCGCGCGACGTCGGCCAGCGAGGGCCGCATCGCCTACGCCGATTTCGCCGTGCGCCCGCTGCTGCGTCCGGGCGAGTTGATCGAGGCCGTGCCGGGCCTGGCCGCGACCCAACACTCGGGCGCGGGCAAGGCCAACCAGTATTTCCTGCGCGGCTTCAACCTTGACCACGGCACGGACCTCTCGGCCTCGCTGGACGGCGTGCCGCTGAACCTGCCCAGCCACGGGCACGGCCAGGGCTATCTCGACCTCAATGTCCTGACGCCGGAGTTCGTCCACGACATCGGCTTCAAGAAGGGTCCCTACTCGGCCGAGAACGGCGACTTCGCCACCGCCGGCGCCGTCGCCTTCGAGACCGCCGACCACCTGCACGGCGACGGGCTGCAGGCCTGGGTCGGCGAGAACGACTATTACCGCGCCGTCGGCTCCAAGGCCCTGAGCCAGAACCTGCTGGTCGCAGCAGACGTCTCGACCGCGCGCGGCGCCTGGTCGACGCCGGAGGACCTGAAGAAGATCAACCTCCTGGGCCGCGCCCTGGTCGGAGGCTGGTCGATCACCGCCCTGGCCTACGACGCCGACTGGAACGCCACCGATCAGATCCCGCGCCGCGCGGTCGAGGATGGGCGGTTGGGCTATCTCGACGCGGTCGACAAGACCGACGGCGGGAACACCTCGCGCTACATCCTGTCGGCCCGCCGCCGCGACCTGCTGCGCGGCCTGGACACCGTGGTCTATGTCCAACGCTACAAACTCGACCTCTATTCGAACTTCACCTACTTCCTCGACGACCCGGTCCATGGCGACCAGTTCGAGCAGGTCGACCAGCGCTGGATCTATGGCGGGTCGCTGACCAAGCGCTGGAGCCTGAGCGACGGCTGGAGCGCCCGCGCCGGCGTCTCGGCCCGCGTCGACGACATCGGCAAGGTCGGCCTCTACCGCACCACCGCCCGCGTGCGGCGCGAGACCGTGCGCCAGGACGCCCTCACTGAGTGGTCGACGGCGCTGTGGGGCGAGGCCTCCAAGTCCTTCGGCAAGCTGGACGCCACCTTCGGCCTGCGCGCCGACGCCATGGGCGCGGACGTCAAGGCCGGCGATCCACGCAACGCCGGCGACGTCAGCGACCTGCTGGTCAGCCCCAAGCTGGCCCTGGCCTGGCGCCTTTCGAAGACCTTCGAGCTCTACGCCGACGCCGGACGCGGCTTCCACTCGAACGACGCACGGGGGGCGGTGATCACGGTCGATCCGGTCACCGGCGATCCGGCCGAGCGGGCGCCGCTGCTGTCGCCGTCGGACGGCGCGGAGCTTGGCCTGCGCTGGAAGCACGACGGCCTGACCCTGACGGCGGCGGCCTGGGCGCTGCACGTCGATTCCGAGCTGGTCTATGTCGGTGACGGCGGCTTCACCGAGGCCGCCGGCGCGACCCGGCGCGAGGGCGTCGAACTTCTCGCAGATTGGCGGCCGACCGCGCGCCTGAACCTGACGGCGTCCTATGCCGGAACCCACGCCCGCTTCACGAATGGCGACCGCATCCCCAACGCTGTCAGTTCGGTGCTGAGTGCCGGCGCCAGCTGGAAGCTGGGCCAGGCCTCGACCGTCTCTCTGACCTGGCGCCGCCTCGGCGCCGCGCCGCTGATCGAGGACAATTCCGTACGCTCGCGGCCTACCGGCCTGGTCAATGCGCTGTTCGTCCAGGATTTTGGCAAGGCCAGCCTGATGGTCGAGGTCCTGAACCTGACCAACAGCAAGAAGGACGACATCGCCTATTCGTACGCCTCGCGCCTTCCCGGCGAACCTGCGGACGGCGTGGACGACGTGCATTTCCACCCCGTGGAGCCCCGTGCCGCGCGCCTCGGCATGAAGATAAATTTCTGACACACTACGGCGAAAATGGGGTGATTTTCTTCCGCGCCCTGCCAAGGTCGCAGCGGGGTTTAGTCAGGGTTCTGAGGGGCAGAATTTGTCAAGACATTCTATTCGCTACGCTGTGGCCGGCGTCATCGCCGCCGCGCTCTCCGTCACGTCTCTGGCTTCTGGCGCTCACGCCGACGCCATCAAGCAGACAAAGGCGCCGTTCGACGACAAGTTCCGCCAGCTTGAAGGCGAGGACTGGCCGACGCCGACCGACTACCGCAACGCCGCGGGCGCGCCGGGCTATCGCTACTGGCAGCAGAAGGTCGACTACGACGTCGCCGTTCACCTGAACGAAGACACCAAGCTGCTGACCGGCAAGGAAACGATCAACTACAAGAACAACTCGCCGGACAACCTGCCTTATCTGTGGCTGTTGCTGGACCAGGACTATAAGCGCGACTCGATCAGCAAGCTCACCGAGACCGTCTCGGGCGACTCCATCAGCCTGGGCCAGGTGCGCCGCATTCAGCGCATGAAGGAATGGGAAGGCGGCTTCACTATCAAGTCGGTGAAGGACGCCTCGGGCCGTCCGCTGAAGTTCACCGTCGTCGACACGCTGCTGCGCGTCGACCTGCCCACCGCCGTGCGCGGCAATGGCGGCGAGACCAAGATCACCATCGAGTGGTCGCTGCCCATGGTCGAGAACAAGGTCGTCGGCGGCCGCAGCGGCTATGAGTGCTTCACCGGCAAGGGCGAGGACGGCAACTGCATCTACGAGGGCGCCCAGTGGTTCCCGCGTCTGGCCGTCTATTCGGACTATGAAGGCTGGCACAACAAGGCCTTCCTCGGCTCGGGCGAATTCACGCTGGAGTTCGGCGACTATCGCGTCGCCCTGACCGTGCCGTCCGACCACGTGGTCTCGGCCACGGGCGTGCTGCAGAACCCGGCCGCCGTGCTCAGCCCCGCCCAGCGCGACCGCCTGACCAAGGCCCGCACCGCCGCCGAGCCGGTCTATGTCGTCACCCCCGAGGAGGCCCTGGCCGCCGAGAAGGGCAAGGCCACGACCGAGAAGACCTGGGTGTTCTCGGCCAGCAACGTTCGCGACTTCGGCTGGGCCAGCTCGCGCAAGTTCGTCTGGGACGCTCTGGGCGTGAAGCAGGAAGGCGACGCCGCCCATCCGCTGGTCATGGCCATGTCGTTCTTCCCGAAGGAAGCCCGCCCGCTGTGGGACGCCTATTCGACCAAGTCGATCGCCCACACCCTGAAAGTCTATTCGGACTTCACCTTCTCCTATCCCTACCCGGTGGCCCAGTCGGTCAACGGCCCGGTCGGCGGGATGGAGTATCCGATGATCTCCTTCAACGGCCCGCGGCCGACGAAGGACAAGAAGACCGGCGCCCTGACCTATACCGAGCGCGCCAAGTACGGCCTGATCGGCGTGGTCATTCACGAAGTCGGCCACAACTACTTCCCGATGATCGTCAATTCGGACGAGCGTCAGTGGACCTGGATGGACGAGGGCCTCAACAGCTTCCTCGAGTTCCAGGCCGAGGTGCAGTGGGACAAGAAGTTCCCGTCGCGGCGCGGCGAGCCCAAGGACATCGTCGAGTACATGGTCAGTCAGGACCAGGTGCCGCTGATGACCCAGTCGGACTCGGTCATCCAGTTCGGCCCGAACGGCTACTCCAAGCCCGCCACCGCCCTGGTCATCCTGCGCGAGACGGTCATGGGCCGCGAGCTCTTCGACCGCGCGTTCAAGGAGTACGCCACCCGCTGGCGCTTCAAGCACCCAACGCCGTACGACTTCTTCCGCACGATGGAAGAGTCGTCGGGCATCGATCTCGACTGGTTCTGGCGCGGCTGGTTCTATTCGACCGACCACGTCGACATCTCGCTGGACAAGATCGTCAAGGCCCGCCTCGACAGCGGCGATCCGGACGCCGAGGCCGCCGTCCGCAAGACCCGCCAGGGCACGGAGCCGGAATCGCGCACGGCCGCCAACAACAAGGCGCCGACGGTCATTGATCGCGACCCCAAGGTTCGCGACTTCTACGATCAGACCGACGAGTTCACCGTGTTCGACAGCGCCCGCAAGAAGGCCAAGTCGGCCCGCGAGGACATGACCCCGGAAGAGCTGGCCGCCCAGGACTTCAAGGACAACCTCTACCGCTTCACCTTCCGTAACATCGGCGGCCTGGTGATGCCGGTGATCCTGAAGATGGACTTCACCGACGGCACGACGGAGACGGTCCGCATCCCGGCCGAGATCTGGCGCAAGAGCTCCAAGCAGGTCACGTGGCAATACGTGTCCGGCAAGGAGCTGAAGGGCGCCGAGCTCGACCCGCTGTGGGAAACCGCCGACGCCGATCGCGGCAACAACGTCTATGACGGCGCCATCACGCCGACGACGCTGAAGATCATGAAGTTCCCCGAGATGGGCAACCGCATGAAGGACGCCAATCTGAAGGTCGAGCCCGGTGGCCTCGCCACCTTCCCGGCCCCCGATCCGAAGAAGGACGGCGACAAGAAGGACGAAGGTCCGAAGTGATCGCGCGCGCGGTCGCCCTTATCGCGGCGGCGGGCCTCGCGCTCGCCCCGCTCCCGGCGGCCGCGCATCGCGGCCACGGCGCGCTGAGCGTCGTGGAGATCGACGCCAAGACCGGCGCGGTCAGGGTCAGCCACCGGATCCCGGTGCACGACGCCGAACCAGCCCTGGCCCTGATCGCCCCGGACGCCCAAGCCAGCCTCGACGATCCCGAGGCTATCGAGGCCCTCAAGACCTACATGCTGCGCACCTTCGCGGTGGCGGTGAACGACGCTCCGGTCGACCTCGTCCTAAAGGACATGACCCTGGGGGCGGACGAGGTGCGTTTCGAATATGCCGGCAAGATCGCCCCCGCGGACGCCGGCGCCGCTGTCGAGGTCCGGGCCGCGATGTTCGCCGACGTCTATGGCGATGAAGCCAACCAAGTGAACATCCGCCGCCTCGGCGTGACCCGCACCCTGGTGTTCAACGGCGCCGAAGCCGCCCTCCCCCAGACGCTGGACGCGGTCGACGCGGCCAACTGAGGCCCGACATGACAAACGTCACCTCGCGCGCCTGACGCCCGGCACTGCAACGCTTTGAGTCGTTCCGGCAGGGTCCTCGCGACAGAGGAGACCTTCCATGACCTTCACGACCCGCCGCGCCGCCCTTCTGGCCGCCACGGGCCTGGCCGCCCTCAGCACGGCCGCCGTCGCCCAGACCACGACCCCTGCCCCGACGACGCCCGCGCCGGCCAAGAAGGAGCAGTCGACCCAGGTTCAGGGCGTGACCATCACCGCTCCCTCGGCCCAGGACATCAAGACCGCGATCGACCGTCGCAGCTACAGCCTGGGCAAGGACCTGCAGGCGACCACCGGCTCGGTCGCCGACATGCTGCGCAACGTCCCCTCGGTGCAGGTCGACGTGCAAGGCAATGTCAGCCTGCGCGGCGATCCCAACGTCACGATCATGATCGACGGCAAGCCTTCCGGCATGTTCCGGGGCGACAATCGCGGCCAGGTGCTGCAGCAGATCCCCGCCAGCCCGTTCGAGCGCGTGGAGGTGATGACCAATCCCTCGGCCGCCTTCAGTCCCGAGGGCTCGGCCGGGATCATCAACCTGATCACTAAGCAGCAGCGCGGCGTCGGCACGACCGGTTCGGTCCGCGCCAACATGGGCACACAAGGTCGCAAGAACGCCAGCATCAGCCTGGCCCGCAACACCAAGAAGCTGACCCTGTCGGCCGACGCCGGCTGGCGTCGCGACAAGGCCAAGGGCGGCATCCAGGACGATCGCTCGCGCCTGGATCCCGTCACCGGCCGCTACGCCGACAGCCGCCAGAAGGTCGGCTTCAACAGCCACGGCCAGTCGCATAACGCCCGCGCCGGCGTAGACTACGACCTCGACAGGCAGACCCGCCTCAGCGCCGAGGCGCGCTACAACGACACCTCCTACAGCTCCAGGGCCGGCTCGTCCTACGAGGGCAAGGACGTCAATGGCGCGCCGGTCGTCCGTTACCAGCGCCTCAGCGACGGCAAGATGAAGAAGTCGGTGGCCGGCCTGTCGGGCGACCTGCGCCGCAAGCTCTCCGGCGACGAGCATGAGTTCACCCTGCACACCAGCGTCGAGCGCACCCGTGACCGCCAGCTCACCGACGCCAACGGCTTCAACCAGCTGCCGACGGTCTCGAACTATGTCGAGCATGTCAGCATCGGCGACGAACTGGTCCAGAGGCGCCTGAAGGCCGAGTACAAGCGTCCCCTGCCCGGCGGCGCCAAGCTCGTGGCGGGATACGAACTGCAGGTCGACAACAACGACTACGACAACTACGGCGCTCGCGGCCCGACGGGCGGCGCCCTGGCGGTCGATCCGGCCCTAACCAACCAGTTCAAGTACGATCAGGCCGTCCACGCGGTCTACGCCACGGTCAGCCGCCCGATCGGCGACCTGACCATCATGCCGGGCCTGCGGATCGAGGAGGTCACGATCGACACCAACCAGGTCACCTCGAAGCTGAAGGACAGCTACGACTACCTGCGCGCCTATCCCTCGCTACACGTGCAGTACAAGCTCGACGACACGCGCCAGATCAACGCCAGCTACAGCCGCCGCATCCAGCGCCCGACCGCCCAGGACCTGAACCCGTACCGGATCTACCAGGACCCCTATAGCTACCGGCAGGGCGACCCGCGCCTGAAACCGCAGACCACGGACTCGTTCGAGGTCGGCTATCAGCTGCGCAAGGGCTACAATTACTACCAGGGCACGCTCTACTACCGCGAGGCTCGCGACGGCGTCACCGACGTGATCCGCGACATCGGCGACGGCGTCCTGCTGACCACCAAGGCCAACCTCGCCAAGAGCCGCAGCGGCGGCCTGGAACTGGTCGCCAACGCCCGCCTGACGCCCAAGATCTCGTACACGATCAGCGGCAACGCGTTCTGGAACGAGATCGGCGCCACCGACCTCGGCTTCCCTGACAAGCGCTCGGCCTGGACCGTCTCCGGCTACGCGGCCCTGAACGTGCAGGCCACGCCCAAGGACTTCCTGCAGATCAGCGGCTTCGCCACGGGCAAGCGCCTGACTCCACAGGGTTACAAGGAGCCGACCGGCATGCTGCTGCTGGGCTATCGCCACAAGTTCAACGACCGTGTCTCGGGCGTCGTGACGGTGCAGGACGCGCTGAAGACCTTCGGCGACAAGCTGGTCATCGACACGCCGGCCCTCAAGGGCCGCCGCGCCCTCGACCTGGACCTGCGGGCCGTCTTCGTCGGCGTCACCTACAACTTCGGCGGAACCGGCGCCCCTGACCCGCGCCGACGCCGCGAGCCGGCCTTCGACTTCCAGACCAACCCCGGCGGCGTCGGCCCGATGTAGGCCCATTGCTCGGCGACCGGCCCCGCGACGATCCGTTGCGGCGGCCGGCCTCATCCGCTCACTTCAGCGAAAATGGCACCCAGCGGCGGTCGTTCTCAAGAACCTCGAAAGCCCGATCGACGGGCGGAAACGCCCGCTGTGGGCAGTCGGTCCGCTCGCAGATCCGGCAACTGACGCCGATGGGCGCCGAGGGGCCCGTCAGGTCCAGGCCGTCGGCATAGACCAGCTGATCGGCGTATTGCGCCTCGCACCCCAGACCCAGGGCGTAGCGGCGATCGGCCTGCAGATAGGCGCCGGACGACTTCACCACGCCCTTGGCGACGCAGACATAGCGCAGCCCGTCTGGCATCTCGGCCAGTTGCACCATCCAGGCGTCGGGCCGGCTGAAGGCGTCGTGGACGTTCCACATCGGACAGGTCCCGCCAAAGCGGGCGAACTGGAAACGGGTGGCGCTGTGGCGCTTGGTGATGTTGCCCGCCCGGTCCAGCCGCACGAAGTAGAACGGCACGCCCCGAGCGCCCGGCCGCTGCAGGGTGCTGAGCCGATGGAACACCTGCTCCAGGCTCGTCTGGAAGATCAGGCTCAGTTGTTCGATGTCGTGGCGCTCGCGCCGCGCGGCCTCGCGGAAGCGGCCATAGGGCAATAGCAGGGCGCCCGCGGCATAGTTCAGCAGCCCGGTGCGGCAGACCTGGGCGGCGCTCTCGCTGCGGAACGACGCGGCCTTCAGCTCGGCTTCGACGACATCCGCCAGGGTCATGGCCGCGATCTGATAGGCCATCTGGAAGCTGCGCGTCGCGGCCGGCTGCGCCGCGCCCAGGAGCAGCCGCCCCGTCTCCGGCTCGAACCGGCGCAGGAGGTCGAACTCGCGCGAACGCTCCACCGTCACGCCCAGGCGCTGGGCCAGGTGACGCTCCAACGCTCGCTCGCCGTCGCCTTCCTCCAGGCCCAGCTCACCGGCCAGGACTTCCGCGGCGACATCCAGGGCGTGGACGTAGTTGTCCTTGTAGTGGAAGAAGTCGCGCACCTCCTCATAAGGAAGCTGGGCGCTGGCGGCGACACGCTCATCCAGCGACACGGCTTCCTCGGTCTGCTTCAGGCGCTCGTCCAGCTGTCTGTAGGCGCGATGCAGCGCCAGATAGGTCCGCGCGAATTGCGGGGCGTTGGTCACGACCTGCTTGATCTCGCCCAAGCCTGGCGTGTCGCCGCCGCTGACGGGATCGGCGACCGCTTCGCGCAGGTCGGCGATCAGACGCTGATCATCGGCGGCGTCCAGGGCCGTGGCGTCAACCTCGAACACGCGCATGGCGTCGATCAGCACCCGCGCGGTGACCGGCCGCTGATTGGCTTCTATCTGAGAAAGATAGCTTGGCGACAGGCCCAGCCGGATGGCGCAAGCCTCCAGCGTCCAGGCCCGCGCCTGGCGCAGCAGCCTCAGCCGCGGACCAATGAAAAGCTTTTCACGCATCTTCGCAACTTTGCAATTTTGCAGAAATCGCCATCGCAGCCGATCCGACAATGCCCGAAACTATGAGGGTTAGTCTGGACGATTTTCTCAACTTCGCCAAATTGCGATGTGTGAATGGCGTTGCCACTCCATCTTCCATGTCTGGATTCGCCTCTCCTCCAGGGGCGACCATCTTCTTTTCCGGGGCGTGCGCGTTGCAGCAAATTCTCGAGGAACTCGACCGCCGTCGCGCGCAGGCCAGGGCCGGCGGCGGTGAGGCGCGGGTCGCCGCCCAGCACGCCAAGGGCAAGCTGACGGCGCGCGAGCGGATCGACCTGCTGCTGGACGAGGGCTCGTTCGAGGAGTTCGACATGTTCGTCGAGCACCGCAGCGCCGACTT
>NZ_JBXAON010000001.1:1163612-1191024 GCF_058802865.1 Caulobacter sp. GW822-FHT01G02 | reverse complement strand
GACGAGCTGCTGCCCTGGGCCTGGAAGAGCGGAAATCACGTCAACACCTGACGGACGTGCAGCGGCCGGACGCATACGAGCTTGAAAACGCCCCTACCCCAGCGCCCAACATCTCCCTCCGTAATGTTCCAAAGCGTCCGGCACATCACGGCGACACCTCGCCCGCCGGGAGTGCGAATAGACCGAGGTTCGACGTGCTGCCGCTGTTGGAAGGCGGAGCCGCGAACAGCGGCGACCGCCGCCAGTCGATCCTGGCCGGCCCCATGCTGGGCCCTGCTCTTGTCTCGCCAGCCGCGATCGACCGCTCCACCCGGGCGACATAGGCGATCGTTTCCGGTGGCAACCGCCGCCTTCCGGCGCGCGCGTCTGCGTAGCGCGTCGGCCCCGCATTATAGGCGGCCAGAAAGCCTTCGTAACCGAACTGGTCGAACAGCTGGCGCAGGTAAGCCGCCCCGGCCAGCACGTTGGCGCGCGGGTCGAACGGATCGTCGCCAAGCCCGTGCTGTGCGCTAAGATCGCGCCAGGTCCCCGGCATCAGCTGCATGAGACCCATCGCGCCCTTGGGCGAGATCGCTCGGTAGTCCCCGCCGCTTTCGGCCGAAATGACTGCATCGAGCCAGATCGGAGGCAGCTGAAATCGTGCGGACGCCTCTTCAACGAACCGTGCCACCGGTAAGGGCTCTGCGGCCCAGGCCGCGCCATATCCGAGCGAAGGGTCGACTACCCACAGCGCGAGAGCCAAGACCGCGACAAGGACTCGCTGGCCGGAAAATCGCCCAGGCCACACCCAGGTCCCGGTATGAACAAGAGTGCGGCCGTGCTCGGCGCCGTCAAGGGAAGCGCGCAAGGCGCGCCGGCCTGACAGCCGCCCTTGACCGCGCCTGCGCGCGACCGCCGACATGTCCTCGGCCGGGACGAGGAAAGACTCTGAAGGCCGGCCGAACCAGGAAAGATGAGCGGGGTGAGCCATGTCAGCGCGCCCACGTCCAAAGCGGTGTCAGGCGGCCAACGACGCAACGGCGGGACAGTGGTCCGAAGTAGCGCCCATCGAGGCTTCGACGCTCGGGGTTAAGGAGGAAGACCTCATCGGCCGTCAGGCGCCGACACAGCGGCGCAGGGACGAGCCGGCGGCCCAGCCTGTCGTGGTGCAGCACCTGCGCGACCACCGCTCCATCGATGCGCACCTGGTCGCGCTGTACACAGACCACCTGCCCCTCGGTCGCGGCGATGTGCTTGATCAGCGGCACGTCGAGCGGCAGGTAATGGCGCTCTGCCATCCACCGCGCGAGGCGAGGCGGTGGCCGCACGAGCGCCAAACCACCTGCGCCGGGCCAGCGCTCCTCCAGCCAATAGAACCCCACCGGAACACTCGCGGTGGTGTTGAAGATCAGACGCCGGGTCAATGGCATGACCGCAGGCGCGATCGTCAGCACGCAACCGACGACTGCCGCCGCTAGGAGCCTGGCTCGGCGGCTCATCGCGCCAGCCTCCGGCGCAGCAGCCATGCACGATGGCGCTGCCGCACGTAAGGACGTGGCGCCAGTCCGACCGCGATGCGCGCGCCGACATGCCGCCAATAGTCCGGCGCTACCGTGACGGCCGCCACGCCCACCTGCTCCACGGCGTCGATCGCTTCGAGCACGGCCTGGACTTTGACCCAGCCACTGATGTTCAGCAGGATCTCCGCGCCCGGCGCGACGAAGGGATAGGTGGTGAGGGCCTCGCCTGGCCTGACCGCGCGCAGAACCGCGATGCGGGACTCGATCGTTCCGTACTCGCCGCTGCGCCAGCGCACGAAGGCGAAGACGGCGCCTGGCGCGAACTCGACAACGCGTCGGCGTCGATCAATGATCCTTTCACAAGCAATGCGTCCGAACCGGATCCACCGTTCGATCTGGCCGTCCAGCCAGAGCAATTCGACCTGGGTGTTCATCGGCCGGCTCCATCATCACGCGGGCCGGGCGTCGTGAAAGCGGGCGCTGTTGCGGAATGCCGCTTGGCCGGCGACACGACCTGGGCGTTGGGATCGCTGGTCGATGTGCGCGCCGCACGCTCGGACCAAGCCTGCAGATCGGCCAGGGCGTAAACGACGCGCCCGCCGATCTTGCGATAGATCGGACCTGTTCCGTACGACCGATGCTTCTCCAAGGTGCGGTCGGAAAGACCCAGGAAGCGCGCCGCCTCCGGTGTTCTCAGATGTCGCGGCGGTCCCGCGGCGCCGTTGCTGGTCATGGCGTACCCTCGGCGACGCCCGGATAAGGCCGGCGTCGTTCGGATAGGCTGGCGGGCAAACGGCGATGCGGGGGATGACGAAGACCGCCCCCTCTATTTTCGTCACCTCCTAGAGCCCCCCACGGAGGAGCTTGAGATAGCCGCCCTCCATTAGCGTTCGGCCGGCATGGGCCAGCCTGATGGTCGTGGCGCGCAATGAAGCGGTGCGCCACGCCTCCTCGGCGACGAGGGCTTCGCCGAACAACGCCGCAGCGATCGTCCGGTAACTGTCGCCGCGAAGGCGCCCATCAAGCGCGACGAGGCACCGCGCCAGGCGCATGCGCTGCACGACGGTGAGCCGGGACGCGATTGGTGGGCGCCCCTTCGTGGCGCGATCCAGCGCCTCGGCGGCGCGCACCCGCAGGCCGTAGTCAGCGTCGTAGGCAAGCAGTACCGCCATCGGCCCGGACGCATCCTCGAGCCCGCGCAGCAGTACTTGAAGGCCCGCCGTCAGGCGAATGTGCAGTCCTTCCTCAGCGGCGCGCGACCGGCCTGGTGGCAATTTCAGGACGATCGATCCGCACGGCATAGGATTGGGCGTCAGCGGAACAACGATCCCAGGTGCGATCTCGGGCCGCCAGAACACGTCGGCCTCACCAGAACCAACGTCTGGATCCGCAGGAAACCTCAGCCCCCAGCGCGTATCGATCGCAGCGGATCCGCGCGCGGCGCCGACGGCAAACTCCCGCCGGTAGATCGGATTACGGCGAAGGAATTCCCACGCGAACTGCGGTACCACGAGGTTGGTGTAGGCGCGCCAGCCGCCATCAGCGCTTCCGCCGTGCGGCTGTCTCGATCCCGTCGAAGACGCGAGCGCGGCCATGACGCCATGGCGCCAGAAGCGCCACCAAAGCGCACAGCTTGGCCATTGCTTCCGACATGGAAGAGCTGCTGCAAGTCCCGATGTCGTGGCTTTTTGCGCATTGGATCGCCGACGACGCGTAAGTCGCCGTGCGATGAATGCGCGATCCCCGCGTCAATTTACGCAGGACTAGCGGCGCAACTTCCTGCTCAAAGCAAGCGCGATCATTCTGTCCATCCAGTCGAGGTCGTCAGCGTCCAGAACGGACAGCTTGTCCAAGATCCGAATGAGCGGATCACCCTTTCTTCCCCTGACTGCAAACTCGCCCGCGCCGAAGAAGTCGCGGACGTCCACCTTCAATGCCGCCGCCAACTCCTCCAACGTCTTCAAGCTCGGCGTAATCTCGCCGCGCTCAATCCGTCCGATGGACTCAAGCGCCTTCCCGACCCTGTCGCCAAGCTCAGCTTGCGTGAGACCCGCCAGCTCGCGGTGGTGACGAACCATCGCTCCAATCTGACGGCGCAGTGTCGACATGAATCGAGAAACCCCAGACTTACAAGTCTGGAATGTCAGCCGGACCACCCCCTGTGCTGAGGACGCAGTACATCGTATTTCCGCATTTTACCCCTTCACACGTCGTATCAACTGCGGGATTCTGTGGGGCAATCTCTGGTTGGAAATTTCCGTGGACGGTTCGCTACCCCCAACGCCGAGTTTGGCGGAAGTCAACGCGGCGCTCGAACGACTCTGCCGGCGTCACGACCGCTGGCTGCGCAACAAGCTTCGCGTCCGCTATGGCGCGGCGCTCGCTGACGATCTGGCGCAAGACACCTACCTGCGCGCCGCGCCGTACGAGGTCGCCGGCAAGATCCGCCACCCCAAGGCGTTTCTCATGGAAATCGCCGACAACCTTGCGCGCGACTGGTACCGCAGTCGCCGCCGCGAGATCGGCCCGGACGAGTCCGCTCGGGTGATCGATGGCGCTGCCGAGCATGCCCAGCAGGAGGTCCAGACGAACCTTTCTCGAATCGTGCTGGCCCTGCCGTCTAAGTTGCGCGATGTTTTTGTCCTGACCCACATCGAGGGCCTGTCCTATGCCGATGTCGCAAAGCTCAGGAACATTCCGGTGACGACGGTTCACCATCGCATGCGCGAAGCGCTGGCACTGACACGGCGGGCATTGCGAGAGACGAACGCCTCGTCATGATCGCCAACACGCCAGAAACCGAGCAGCGCGACCTCGAGGCCGCCGACTGGTTCGCGCGCCTGAGCCGCACGCCGATCGAGACCGAGGAGCTGACGCGCTTCCAGCGCTGGAGCCGCGACCCGGCCAATCTGGCTGCATACAACGAGATCGAAGACATCAGCCGGGCCGTGCGGGACCTTCGCGACGACCCGGCCCTGCGCGCGGCGGCGAAAGACGCGCTGGCGCGCTCGCCTGAACGCCCGCGCCGCGCCGTGGCCGCCGATTGGCGCGTCTGGAGCGCGGGCCTGGCCCTGGCCGGGACGATCGGGGCGGCCATCGTCGTGCTCAAGCCGTTCACCGACGAAACGTACAGCACTCGGATCGGCGAGATCTCCAGCCTTCGGCTGGACGATGGGACCCAGGTCCGGCTCAACACCGACAGCAAGCTACGGGTGCGGTTCTCAGGCGGGTTGCGCCGCGTGGAGCTGGTGCGCGGTCAGGCCTACTTCGAAGTCGCGCATGACACCGCGCGTCCGTTCGTGGTCGCCGCTGGCCTCGCCGACGTGCGCGCGGTTGGCACTCAGTTCGATGTGCGGCGCACGGGGGAAGAAGTCCGGGTCGTGCTCGCCCAGGGCCGGGTCGCCGTCACCGGACGGCAGGCGGGGAAGGACAGCTGGACGCTCGCCCCGGGCCAGGGGCTCGTGCTCGGCGGCGCGTCGGGCGCGCCAACCCCAATCACGGTCGACGTCGCGGCGGCCACCAGCTGGCGCACCGGGACCCTCACCTTCCATGGCGCGACCTTGGCCGAAACGGTCGAGGAGTTGAACCGCTACAGCAAGACCAAGATCGTCCTGGAGGACTCCGCGCCGCGAGGCCAGGTCGTCAATGGCGCCTTCCAGGCCGGCGACGTGGCCGAGTTCGTGTCGGCCGCCACCATGCTGTTCGGCTTGAAGGCGACGCCCCTGGAGAACGGCGACATCGCGCTGAGCGCCAAGGCCGCTCCGACGTGACGTCATAATTTTTTCACGAGCCAACTACCCGAGCCCCCCCTGTTGCGCGTCCCCCCTCCACCGCTGACGGCAAGAGCGCCTCGCCAAGACGGCGCCCGTCAGCCTGGGGGATGAGAATGGATAGGTTCCAGGAACTGCTGCTTGGCGGCGCGGCGATGGCGATGCTGGCGGCGGGGCCGGCTTGGGCGGCCGACCCGGCAGAGACCCGCGCGCCGGTGAAAGTCAGCGCGGGCCCGCTCGATGCGGCGATCCTCAGCCTGGCCAGCCAGACCCAGGTCCGGATCCTTTTCTCAGGCGACCTGGTGGCCGGCCGCCGCGCGCCGGCGCTGGAAGGCCGCTATAGCGCCCGGCAGGCGCTGGAGCAGCTTCTGGCCGGCACCGGGATCGAGGCGCGGCAGGCCGGCCGCGGCGTGCTGATCCTGCAGGCCGCTCGCCAGCCTGTGTCCACCGTGCCGCGTCCGGCCGTGCCGATCAGCGATCGGACCAGCACCGCCACAGCGCCACTCAGGCCTTCGACAAGCGCGCGCGACGCCGCGCCGTCCGAGGCCGTCACCGAGCTCTCCGAGATCGTGGTCGGCTCCCATATTCGCGGGGTCAAGGACGGGGCTGCGCCGGTTCTGGTCGTTGACCGCGCTGAGATCGACCGGGCCGGCTACGCCACCGTCGCCGACGCCCTGAGCAACCTTCCGCAGGCGTTTGGCGGCACAACCAGCGACGACGCCAGCACCACCGGATCGGACCCCACCACCACTAACGCCAACCGGGCGACCGCCGTCAATCTGCGAGGCCTGGGCGCGGACGCGACTCTGGTGCTGATCAACGGGCGCCGGATGGCGGGCGCCGGCCTGATGGGCGACTTCGCCGACATCTCCTCCATTCCGCTTGCCGCCGTGGCGAAAATCGAGGTGCTGCTCGATGGGGCCTCGGCGCTCTACGGGTCGGACGCGGTCGGGGGCGTGGTCAACATCGTCATGCGCGACCGCTACGACGGCGCCGAGACCCGAGCGCGGATCGGCGGTTCGACCCGCGGCGATCTTGGCCAAAAGCAGCTGGCCCAGACCTTCGGGCACGGCTGGGGCAGCGGCTCGATCCTGCTCAGCGGCGAATACCAGAGGCGCGACATGCTCATGGCCTCCCGCCGCGCCTACACAGCCGACGCTGATCTGCGGAGCCTCGGCGGCACGGACCACCGGCTCTATTACAGCCAGCCGGCCACGGTCCTGGGGATCGATCCGGTGACGTTCTCGCTCGTGCCGATCTATGCGATCCCAGCCGGTCAGGACGGCACCAACCTCAAGCCCAGCGACTTCCTGCCCGGCCAGCGCAATCTGGCCAACTGGCGCAAACCCATGAGCCTGCTGCCCACCCAGGAGCGCGGCAGCCTCTACGTCGCCGCCACCCAGGACGTGGGCTCGCGCGTCACCTTGACGGCGGACGCACGCTACAGCGATCGGCGCTACACCGACTACTCGGTCGCGCCGCAGACGACGCTGACGGTGGGCCGTAACAACCCCTACTTCGTCTCGCCAAACGGCTCGGCGTCACACTATCTGGCCTACTCGTTCCTCAACGAAACGACGGGCCTCAAGACGGCCGGCAGCGTCCAGAGCCGGGGGCTGTCGCTGGGCGCCAAGGTGCGTCTGCCGGGCGACTGGCGGCTGGACGCCTATGTCCAGCACGCCGAGGAGATCGGCATCAGCCGCTCCACGACGATGCTCAACTCGACCTTTCTGAACGAGGCGCTGGGCAACACCCCCGACAACCCGGCGACGTCCTTCAGCGCCGCCCGCGACGGCTACTTCAACCCCTTCATCGGCACGGGCCGCAACAACCAGACGGTCCTGGACTTCGTGACCTCCGGCTGGGAGACGCGGCGTACGGTCGGTCGCCTGGACACGGCCAGCATGACCGCCGACGGCGCCCTCTTGCGCCTGCCGGCCGGACAGGTCCGGCTGGCGGTCGGCGCCCAGGTGCGCGAGGAGCACCTCAAGACCATCGGCCTGTCGTTCGCCTCGGGCCTCGCGCCGGTCGCCAACTTTTCCCGCTACGGTGATCGCAAGGTCGGCGCCGTCTTCGCCGAGGCGCGTGCGCCGCTGTTTGGACCCGACAACCGGCGACTGGGCCTGGAGCGGCTGGACCTGTCGCTGGCCGTCCGCCGGGAGCATTACGAAGGCGGCGCCACGAGCACCGTGCCCAAGCTCGGCCTGGTCTGGTCGCCGGTACGGGACTGGAGCCTCAAGGCCACCTACGGAGAGTCCTTCCGCGCGCCGTCTCTGGGCGAATTGACCGACGCCCAGCGCGTCACGCCCGTCAACATCAGCGTCGGGTCTGGCACGGTCCTGACCCTGCTGCGCTATGGCGGGAACCCCGATCTGCAGCCGGAGACCGCCAAGTCGTGGACAACGGGCCTGGAGTACGCGCCCGCGGCCAATCCGGATATCCGCCTGAACGCCACCCTGTGGGACACCGCCTTCAAGGGCCGCATCGGCCAGCCGGCGATCAACAACCTCTCCACGGTGCTGACCGCGCCGGACCTGGCGCCGTTTCGCCAGTTCATCAGCCCGACCACGAACCCGGCGGACCTGGCGCTGGTGAAGGACCTGCTCAAGCAGGCTTCAAGCACGGTCGCCGGGCTCTACGCGCCGGAGGCTTATCTCGCCATCGCCGATGCCCGCTACGTCAACACCGGCGATTTTCAGGTCCGGGGCCTGGACCTATCGGGAACCTACGGCCTGCGCGTGGCCAACGATCCCGTGGTGATTTCGGCCAATCTCTCATGGCTGCTGACCTACAAGCGCAAGATCACGGCCGCCGCCCAGAGCGTCGAACTGGCTGGGACGGCTGAAAACCCCGCCGACCTGCGGGCCCGGGTGTCGGCCACCTGGACCCATGGCCCCTACAGCCTCACCGGAAGCCTCAACCACACCGGCGACCTCGCCACGGTCGGTGGTGGTCGCATCGCCGCCCAGACGACCGCCGATCTGGAGATCCAGTACGCGGCGCGGGCCCGGAGCGGTCCCTTCAAGGGCTTGGCGGTGGCGCTCAGCGTCCAGAACCTCTTCGACCGCGATCCGCCGTTCTACGACTCCCCGGTCGGGGTCGGCTATGACCCGGCCAACTATGATCCGGCCGGCCGCGTCGTCGCGCTGCAACTGACCAAGGCCTGGTAGGCCCCGATCCCTCCCTAAACACCCGGAGTTCCGTGATGCGAACCTTCGCAGCGCTTGCGCTCGCCTGCGCGCTGGGCGTTTCGCCCGCCCGCGCCGAGCGCCCGTACACCGTCGAGGACCTGCTGTCGCTCGAAGACCTTGGCCGCGCCGCCTTCTCGCCCGACGGGCGATGGCTGGTTCTCGAGCGACAGGGGCCCTTCAAGGACGCTCCCAACTTCGATCACGAGTGGCTTCACAGCCAGACGATCAGCCGGTTGCTGGTGATAGACGTGACGTCGGGCGGACCCCCGCGCGACCTCCTGCCCACCGATCCCCGGGCCGGCGACACGTTCGGCGCGTTCTCGCCCGATGGCGCGCGGGTGCTGGTGTTTCGCCTCAAGGATCATCGCCGCGAAATGGGTGTCGTCACCCTGGCCACCGGGGAAACCCGGTGGTCGGGCTTGACCGTGGAGGCCGAGGCCTGGACCGCCTTCGCGCGGTGGCGAAACGACCGCGAGGTCATCGTGGTCGACAAGCCGCCGGAAATCGCCTCGCCGCTGCTGGGCGCCGGATGGCAGACCCAGGCGCGAATGACGGCGGCCTGGGCCGACCAGAGCCGTGGCCTCTATTCCGGCGTCGTGATCGGCAGCGGTCGCTACCGGGACCTGACGCCCGCCCCGCCGCCGCTCTCGCTGGTCGCCTACGACGCCACCACCGGCGCGGCAAGGCCGTTGGCGAAGGGGGCCTACGTCGACATGCTGCTCTCTCCCGGCGGCGCCTACGCGGCGATGATCGAGGAAGACGGCCTCGTCCAGCCCGACGCCAGCGTCCCCAAGGCGCTGGGCGGCGAACTGGCGCGCTGGCGGCGGCTCAGCCTGATCGATCTGGAAACGGGCCGGCGAACCGCGCCTTGCGCGCGGTGTGACCTGATGCGCAGGACCTGGGCCTGGTCACCGGATGGCAAGGCCCTGGTGGCGGCCGCGCGTGAGGGTGACCGCTACGGCAAGCCCTACGGCTATTGGCGGTTCTCCCTTGACGGCCGGGCCCTGCCCCTGGCCCCGGACCTGGCCGTCGACGTCGGCTGGCGCGAGGTCATGGTTCAGCCTCAGGGTCAGGCGGCGTGGATTGGCGGCCAGCCCGCAGTCCTGGCGAGACGGGCCGGCGACGCTCGCGCCGACTGGTGGAGCCTCGGGCCAAAGCCGCGCAACCTCACAGCCAAGCTGGGCAAGCCGCTTGGCCTGGCCTTGGCCTCCGATGGCAAGACGGCCCTGATCCGCACCGCCGACGGGGTGTTTCGGCTCGACGGACGGACCGCGCCGGTTCGTGTCGCCGACGTGGGCGCCCAACTCACCCCCGGCCAGCTGCAGCCCGGCGAACGCCCGTCGGTGCTGCTCGACCAAGCCGGCGCCCGGACGCGGTGGCTGAGCCCCGGCGGGACCGGAGACCGCGCCGCCGCCACCGATCCAGCGCTTCGAGTCCTGGCCTTTTCGGCCCGATCGGGCGCCGTGCTGGCCGCGTCCCAGGATCCGCACGGCGTCACCCGCGTCACACTGCTTCGCCGTGACGCTGCGCCGGTCGCGGTGACCACGATCAACCAGCCGCTGGCGGAGGTCCAATTCGCCGAGGCGATCGGCGTCCAGCACAAGGGCATACACGGCGAGCCCCTGACCTCGTGGCTCTATTTGCCGGCGGGCCACAAGGCAACGGACGATCGTGGCCTGGTGATCATCCCCTACCCCGGCACGCGCTACGACGTCGCGCCGGCCGGCTACGCGCCCGGTTCGGCGAACCTCTTCACCAGCGTCCAGCTGCTCGTCGCCAAAGGCTACGCGGTGCTGGCGCCCAGTTTGCCGCTGGCGCAGGACGAACCACCCGCGCCGCGGCTGGCCGAGGCCATCTTGCTGGCCGTCGACGCCGCGCGCCACCAGCAAGCGGGTCTCTCGGCGACCAAGCTGGCCTTGTGGGGGCAAAGCTTTGGCGGGACAGGCACGCTGCTGGCGGGCGCTGAATCGCCGCGCTTCAAGGCGCTGATCGCCTCGGCCCCGATCACCGATCCGGGCTGGATCCACGACACGCTACGTCCCGGCGTCCTGGCGGCCCCGGAGGTCTATACGACGCTGGGCGGGTTTGCGGCCTACACGGAGTCCGGCCAGGGCCGACTGGGCGCCAAGCCCGAGGACGCGCCGGAGCTCTACCGGGCCAACAGTCCGCGATACCAGGCTGCAAAGATCACAGCTCCAGTGCTGATGTTCTTCGGCGACAACGATTTTGGCGTCATGCAGGCGCTGGGCATGATCTCGGCCTTGGCCCGCGGGGGCAAGGACGCCCAGTTGGTCGTCTATCGCGGCGAACAGCATGCGCCGATCAGCCCTGGAAACATCCGCGACACCTATCACCGCGCCTTCGCCTTCCTGGAGGAGGCGTTCGGCGGTCCCGAGGCGGTCACCGGCGCCCCCTCTGCGCCCTGACGGCGGGCCGCCGCGATCCTCTCCTCCCAGTGGCCGACCCAGGCCTCAAGGGTCGCGGCGGCCAGGATCTCCACCGTGGCGTCCTTCCAGACCATGGCGTCGACGCTCAGAGCCGCCTCAAGACGCTCGGCGTCGATCAGCCCCTCGGCCGCCAGTCGCCCATCGAGCAGGAATGGTCGGAGGAAATCGAGGCTGGCCGCGAGGCTTCGACCCAGGAACACGCTGATGTCCCCCTTGGAGCGCCGTTCGAGGATCGACGGGGGCAAACGATCGGCGAAGGCGGTGCGGGCGTAACTGCGTTCGGTCTCGCCGGCGCTCAGCACCGTTGCGGGTATGCCAAGGCAGAGCTCGATCACCGGCTGGCTGAGCAAGGGGTGCGCCAGCCGGGCGCGTTCGGCGCGGCGCGTCGCCCCGTTCAGGGTCAGGCTCATCACCAGGCCGGCGATCTGGGCCTGCTTGCCCGCCGCCGCGCCCGCGCCGTCTTCGATCCACGGGTGCTTGGCATTGGCCGCGCCACGTCGGACGATCCCGGATGACGATATCTGAGCCTCCGGCGCGAACCGGCCGGGCTTGCGGCGCAGCGCCTCCAGCGACAGGCTCCAAACCGATCGCCGGGTACGCCGGGCCACCTCGGCCAGCCGCCGCAGGCGCGACCCTTCACACGGCGCGCCCGCCAGGAGATCGGCGGCCAGGCTCGCCGCCCCGACCTGCAGGAAGACGACGTCGCCGCCATGGCCGGTGAACAGGACGTCCGCGCCCGCCGTCTCCAAGGCCTGGCTCAAGGCCAGGTCGTAGCCAGGATCCAGGGCGTTGAAGTTGGGACGCGCGGATGCGGCGCTGAGCGCGAAGGTCGATGCGTCCAGGGCGAAGGGGGTTCGCCGCACCATCTCCAGCGGAACGCCGGCCCGCTGCGCGGCGGCGAAGGCGTATGCGCGCTCGTCGGCCTCGGCCTGGTCGCGGAAGAAGTTGATCGCCTGGTCGGGCGCGCGGCCGACGGCGGCCAAGCTCGTGGCGACGATCGCCGAGTCCAGGCCGCCCGAAATCTCGCACAGGATCTTGCCGGCGTCGGCGGCGAGCCCCGCGACGACGCCGTCGACGCAGGCGCGCAGCTCCTCCCGGCTCGCCCAGGCGTGCCGGTCTCGCCGGTGCGCGAACCGGCCCGGCGACCAGAGCCGGTGCTCGATCCGCCCGGCTGTCCCCGACCGGCTTGAGCCTGGGTCCACCGACGCCACGCCGCGCAGCGGCAGCGCGCCGCCGCTGACGGCGGGATCGGCCAGCACGTCGCCGATCCGGTCCCAGTCCAAGGCCAAGTCGGGCGGCGCGGCCAGGCCGTCGGGGATGACCGACCCGACCGCTGTCACCCCATCGCGGCCCCAGACGAACGCCTCGACCGAACCGGTCGGATCGCGCAGGACGGTCGGCGGCGTCCGGCGATCGCGGGCGAGCACCGCCACGTAGCCGCCCCAGGTCCGCTCGATCAGCCAGGCGCAGGCGTCCGCGGGATCGTGCTCGACCAGGCCGGCCAGGTCGGCCGCGGCCAGCGGTCCAGCCGCTGGCGCGGCCCGGGAATGCACGCGTCCCACCAGGACGCCGCCGACGCCCTGCCCTCCGCCCAGCGCCAGCAGCGGCGGGGCCGTTCCCTGGACCAGGACCGCCAGGGCGAAAGCCTGGAGCGCGACGCGCCATCCACGCGCCTGCAGATCGGCGACCATGGCGTCGAATACTTGTCCCGGCTGGCCAGGCTCGTGCACGAGGACCAGGTACGCCATCTTTAGCGCACCATGATCGGGTGATAGGCCGCCACCCGCTCGGCCTCGTCGTCGAGCGCGACGTCACCGGCCTGCAGCCAGCAATGGGCCCGGAACGGCCAGGTCCGCACCCCGAACATCCAGTCGACCGAATGTCCGAGCATCTCCAGGTAGGTCCTGAGCAGGTGGCTTCGGTAGAGGCAGAGCCCGTCCAGCGGCAGCCACGGCGCCAGCCGTCGAAAGACCGCCAGGTCCCGCAGCAGGTCCGGACTTGGCGGCGGCGCCCCCGGCGTCCGGTCGGGCAGGAGCCGATCGAAAGCCCGGCGGCGTCCGCGGGCGGCGACGATCGCCGCCTTGCCGATGGCGCACCAGTGACGCCAGGCCGGCCGGGCCGCCGCCTGGTCATCACCGCTGATCAGGGCTCGGGCGGTGCGCACGGGCGTCGCCGTCGGCGTCACCCGGCGCGGCGCGATGGTGTCGGTCGTCGCCAGGCCCGAGGCGCACAGCCCGTCCGCCAGGGCTTGCTCGGCCGTCGACAGCAGCGCGCCGTCGATCATGAGGGCTGCGCCGATCTGGGGCAGGCAGAAATAGGCGTCCGCCTTGACGTCCAGAAAGACGGCGTCGCCGTCGATCATCACGCCGTGAATGTCCTCGCCAAGACGAAGCTGCATCGTGGACCTCTGGGAATTGGAGGATCGACAATGGGCCGCCGGACGCCCCGGCGGCGGCCCGACCGAGGGTCAGAGCGGGTCGTATCGGAAGATCATGTTGTCTTCGAGAAAGAGCGTGCCGCCGGCGGACTGGGTCAGAGCCGAGGCCCTGCCCACGCGGGTCAGAACGAAGGTGCGCGTCATCGACTGTCTCCATGAGGGGTCGCCGCGAGGATTGCGGCGCCTCAAGGAGGCCGGGCCGTTCAACTATATTCAAACCTATATTTGACCGCTCGGCCCCTTGGCGCTCAGAGGTCGAAACGGTGGATCGGACTGACGTCCTCTGGGTAGGTGACGCCCTTGCTCTGGATCAGGCGGCTGGCTTGGCCCAAGGGTATGAGACGATAGGTCGAGATCATCGAGTGTCTCCGTTTTCTGGGGGCGGTGCGCCCTTCGTCGGCAACGCGAGCGCTGGCCGCCAATGGCTGGCGGCCAGCGGCCGGCGCTACATCCAGCGCAGCGGCCCGAAATCCTCGGGCACGAGCATGCCGCCGCCGGCCTTGGTCAGCGTGACAGCCCGGCCCAGGCGGATCAGATGAAATCGCACGTGCATGGCGTGCTCCTGGGTTTGAAGTGAAAGTCCTCCGGCCGGTGGCGTTCGCCTGGCCGGAGCGAAAGGTGGCGCGGGACGGCGAGCGCGCCCCGCGCCGATCCCGATCAGCTGCCGCTGTAGCGCTGGGTCGGGTTGGCCTCCTCGGGCACCAGCGGAATCCCGCCGCCCTGGGTCAGGTGCTTGGCGTGTCCGAGACGGATCAGGCGGATGGTGGTGGTCATGGTCGCCTCCTTCTGGCGATGTTCACCGCGGGTTGCGGTGTCACCATCGGGCGCCTTTAGTTGAGTATATTCAACGCTATATTCGAGAGCGCCGCAGCAGCCCGTGAGCGAGGATGTCGGCGCTGCGCTCGATCCGCCGCTGGTAGTGTCGCCGCACGGCCCGGACGAACGAGGGTCCGCCTTCGCCGAGCGCGGAGGCCAGCCGCGCCCCCTCCTCCGCCGCATCCCCGCAGACAGCCGCCTCGTCGACCGCCAGCGGCGCCAGCTCGGTCTGGACCCGTGCGAAGGCGCGGCTGAAGGCCCGGTTGCCGCCCTGGTCGATAACGCCGGCCAGCACCGCGTTGGCGTCGTTCGCCCCGGCGGGGGCGACGCCGGCGGGCCGGCGCCGGAACGCGGCCAGGACCAGCAGCAGGGCCAACTCGTAGCTATGGGCGAGATCTTCGGCCTCGTGCGTGGCGCCGACATAGCCGCTGCGCGTGCGGCCGATCAGGCTTTCGCCGGCCAGCCAGGCCAGCGCCTCGCGCACGGGCGTCTGGCTGACGCCAAGGTCGGCGGCCAGCAGATTGATCAGGAGCGGCGCGCCCTGAAGCGGTCCAGCGGCCACCAGGCGCTGGCGAAGGGCGTCGATAGTGCGTTCGAACGGATCGCGATCTCGGCCCAACCGGCGCCCCCAGCAAAAGCTGCGAGCCTGTCGCCGCGCCGCCGCCCCGTCGAGCGTGGCTGAGCCGCGAAGATACAATTGGCCTCGAACGGCCGACTCACCCGCCTGGACCCGCAGGTTTTCCGGGGGACAATTCCGGATCGTTGCCGATGGTGTCCGCGATCGCTGCGTAAAAACCCGCAAGCCTCGGCCAATGGCAGCCGAAACGCTCGGACCTGCGCCCATTGTCACTGCGCTGCAGCGTCGTCAGGGCACGGAAGAACAATCGGCAATTGCACTCAACCGCTAGCAGAGGGCTAATACACATCTAGAGTTGTTAGCCGTGTGGAGTGAGGCATGTCTGGCCCGCCGTCGACACCGCTGGCCCGACAAGCCCGCCTTCTGAAGAAAATCCTGAAGGTGGTGCGCAAGGAGCGGCGGATGTCCCAGCAGGAGGTCGCCGACAGCATGCGCATGCCTTTGCGCACCTATCAGGATTTCGAGGCCGGCAGCGGCGCGTTGGACCTGCGCAAGTTGCGACTGTTCGCCCGGGCCACGCGATCCGACCCCGTGGCCCTGCAGTTGGCCTTGTTCTTCAAGCGCCCGGAGGTGGCGCTGTACACGATCGACAGCAAGCTGCCGATGACGTTCTGGATAGCCTTCTTCGAGCTGATGAACAAGGTCGGGGCGAGCCTGAACGTCGTGCCGCCCAGGCTCGTGTTGTCCGGCATGCGGCGGATGACCGAGGAGATCGACGAGTACCTGGTCCGCCATGCCGCGAGCGCCGAGACCTATCTCGAGAAGGCCTGGGCCGACATCTACAATGACGACGGCGATGAGGAGGACGATGTCGCCGCCGACAATGATGACGAAGGAGGCCCCGACGGGGCGGTGGGCTAGGCTGGCGCCGGCGCGGCGGCCGGTGGCGGATCGGCGCGCCGGAACCAGACCAGCGGCAGGACACCGTCCTCGGCGGCCATGATCCGCCCGCTGATCGGCTCGGGCCAGCTGGGGTCGTCGAGCTTGAGGCTCAGCACCGCGCCGCTGGCGTCGCTGACCCGCCAGGCCGCGCCGCATTCGAGCGCGACGCCGCCCGGGCGCGACGAGGTGGCGATGTAGTCCGGCGCCTTGGCCGAGAACTTCTCGGCCGGCGTCAAGCTGACGGTGACGTCGAGGGCCAGCGTGTCGATACGTCCGCTGAAGCCGTCGCCGTCACGGCGGAAATGTCCGATCGTGGTCATGGAAGCATCCTTCGAGGCTGTGGTCGCGCCCGCCCGGTTGATCGGTGCGAAGGCCCGTCCGGCGGCGGCTCGAGGACCAGCTGGGGGGAGTTGAGCTGGTCGGTCGAGCCGCCGCCTCGCCGTGCTCCGGGGGGACGAGAGCGCGGCGACGGCGCGGGTGCGATGGGGACGCCTGGGCGGGCGGTTGGAAGCGTCCTCGCGAACCCCGCAGGACCGTTCTGAGCCGCCCGCGCCGGGCTCTCAAGGCGTCCAGCCGGCCGGTCGTACAAAGACAGGCCCTGGCGTAGAAACGGCGGGTCCGCGCTCGCGTGCGGCCGCCGACCAAACCCCCAAAGGCCGCGCGCGCCGCGCCCGCCCCGCCGGATCGGCGGGGCGGGCTGGCCGCTATCAGTCTTCCTTGGGGCCGGTGCTGCGCGACCAGACCAGGGTGTGGACGCCGTCCATCACCACCAGGGCGCAGTTGATCGCGTTGCCGAAGGACGGATCGTCCAGCCGGACCGACAGGTAGTCGTTCTTGTCCTTGCTGGTCTTTTTCCAGGCCGCACCCAGGTCGGCGTTGCCGGCCGTGACCCGGAAATCCGGCGCCTTGTCGCTGGACTTCTCGGCGACGGGGCGGAACTGGACCTTCTTGAGATTGATGGCCAGCGTGTAGATGGCGCCGGTGAACGAGCCGTCAGCGTTGGCGGCGAAGGTGCCGATGGTAGCCATGGTGGTCTCTCCGATCTGAACCGGGCCGCGCCGATCGCGGCCTCGATGGCGATCGCTGGACCGGGGCTTAAAGTCCGCCCCGCAGAGCGCGCCCAGCCGCCGTCCAGAGGAATGGGGGCGCGCTCCCGGAGCCTTGCGGAGGACCGAAGGCGTGGTTTTTCTTGCCTCGCGAGGAATGGGCCCGGCGCGCGAGCAGCCAGCCCAGGGGAAGAAAGATCAAGGCCAAGGTTGCGGGGACGGACCGGTCCCCGGTCAGATCAGGCCAGAAGAGGACGCGGTCGACGCGCCCGGCTCAGATCACCCGGAGAGACCGCCTGGCTATCGGAGGCGCCTTCGCCGCCAGGCTGGCGGCTGGTTCACGGGCAGCCATCCACGCTGTGGCCGTCGATCGCATGAAGTTCCAGTTCCGTCCTGTCGTCGGGAGGCCAGTGACCCGGCGTCGAATTTCTGGGTTATGGCCGCGACGGCGACCGGAGCGCTGCCTGGAAGAAGACCAGCAAGGGCAAGAACGACTACCTGTCGGTCCGGCTGGACGGTCGGCCCTTCGGCGTGGCGATCCCCAGCGCCCTGGTCGTGATGGATGGCGCCCACACCGTGGTCTGGTCGCGCGGCGCCGGCCCCAAGGAAGACTGACAGCAGCCAGCCACCCCACCGATCCGGCGGTGCGGGCGCGGCGCGCGACTGTCCTAGCCATGACCGTCAACGTGGCCGCACGAGCGAAGCGGTCTATAGGGCGGCCATGACCGCCCTTGCCTTCCTCGCCGGCGCCGTGATCGCCTGCACCGCGCCGACCGTCCATGACGGCGACACCCTGCGCTGCGGCGCCGACCGGATCCGCCTGTTCGGCGTGGATGCGCCAGAGGTGCGGCGCGGCAAGACTCCGGCCGAACCGCTCGCCTATGAGGCCCGCGACCTGCTGATCAAACTGACGCGCGGACGCGTCGGATGCCGGGTGGTCGACGAGGATCGCTATGGCCGCAAGGTGGCGCGCTGCTGGTCGAGCGCCAGCCCCGATCTCAACGCCGCGATGATCCGCTCGGGCCTGACGACCGAATGGCGCGCCTACAGCAAGGGCGCCTACGCCGCCGCCCAGGACGAGGCCCGCACGGCCGCGCGCGGCTTTTGGGCGCCAGGGGCGGCCCCGCGTCGCCTGCGCTGACGGCCCTCAGCCCGGACCGTGCGCACCAGCACGCTCCTCGGCCAGAAACCTTTCGAGCGAGTCCAGCGCCTCCTGCTCGGCGGCGCGCAACCGGGCCAAGACGTCCGGATCGGGCAAGGGCCGGAATGTCTCCAGCGCCTTTTGACCGCATCGCGGGCCTGCAGCCATCGGTCACGCAGCGGCCGCCATTGACGATCCCAGTAAACGAACGGGCGTGCATCCGGCGAGGCGACTTTGGTCAGGAAGGTGCTGAGGACCCTGATCTCGCCGCGCGCGGGGTCGTCGCAGGCGACGGTGACTTTCCAGGCGTTCGGCGGCGGGGAGCCTGGACCGCGCGGCGCGCCGACGGACGGCGGGCCATCGATGGCGACCACGGTCCCCAGTCCGAACTTGCGATGATCGACACGGTCGCCCTCGGCGAGCGGGCACGGCGGCTGGGTCATGGCTCCTCCCTCGATGGCAGGATTTCATGAGCGCTCGCGCCAGGCCAGAGCTTAAGGGTTTCAGGTCGTCAGCGGGTATGGGAAAGCGGCCGATCCCAAAGGATCGGCCGCGCCGCCATGGGTGACGGGCGGCCCCAAGGCCGCCCGTCCAGTCTAAGCCACCAGGGTGGCCAAGGCCTCGACTTCGGCCGCTTCGGCCTCGGTCTGCGCCAGTTCCTCCTGACCGACGCCATCCAGCGAGGCCAAGGGCTCGGCCTCGTCGGTCAGGGCGTCAGCCGCCCCGAACGCTTCGGCCGGGACTGCGGCGGGAGGCTCCGCCTCGACCCCAGCCGCATCGGCAGGCCGGTCCTCGTCGTCCGACCCAGCCGCCGCCCCCGGCCCGGCCGGGTCTGGGTCGCTCCCCGGCAGGGCCTTCGGCGCGACCGTGCGCAGCACCGCCGGAAGCCAGCCCGCCTCGACCAGCAGCGGCTCGGCGGCGGCGACCATTTCGGGCTTCTTGAGACCCGACAGCCGCCCGGCCGCCTCGGCCGACACCCCGTCAGTGACCGCCGCGACGATCTGGGCCTTGGTGACGCGGTCCAGATAGCGCGCCGCCGTGGGCCTCCAGTAGGCGCGCATGTCGAGATCGAGGGCCGTGGCCAGGGTCTCGACATGGGCCATGACGGTCAGCGGACGCCGCTCCCAGGACTTCACGCCGTCGAGCGTCAGGCTCACGCAGTGGGCCAGGAGGCTGGCGCGGCTGTCGCCGTCCAGGCCGACGACGAAGTCCCAGAAGTCCTCGGCCTGCGTCGGCATCTGGCGCGCCCAGAGGCGATGGCGCTCGGCGATGGCCAGACCGGCGGGGCTGTCTTCGACGCCTTCCCCGAACTGGCCAAGGTCGCGCGAGCCCCAGCGGATGTCGAGGCAGGTCGCCGCGCCGCCCATCCCGAACACCCGGCTCACCAGGGCGTGGACCAGGGCCACCTGGGCAAGGTCCGGGTCCTGGGCCAGGGCGTCGCGCAGGGCGGCGCTGCGATGCGCCGTGAGGTCGGCGACCACCCGCTCGGGCAGCGGCGCGGCCGGGTCACCGGCCGGTTCGTTGACGCTCTCCTCGTCTTCGGCCTCGGCCGCCGCGTCGTCCGCGTCGTCCGCGTCGGATCGCTCCTCCTCCTCGCCGAGGCCGTCATAGTCACGCTCCTCGGCGTCGCCGTCGTCCTCCGGCTCGGCTTCGGGCGCGAGCTCGTCCTCGGGACGCACGAAGCCCCGGTCGATCCGGACTTCGCCATACTGGGTGAGGATGACGAGCACCCCGGCGCGGGCCTTCTCCTCGGCCGTGTGGCCGTAATCGTCGCCCAGGGCTTCAAGTTCGGCCTCGATGGCCCCCAGGCGCGCGGCGACCTCAGGCGACGGCGGTTCGACGTCCGCCCACTGGTCGGTCAAGGCCGCCGCCTCGGCCTGGAGGGCGCCGATGGCCGCGACGTCCTCGGGCGTGCGGGTCAGCACATGCTCGAAGATGCGCCCGCAGCCGTGGCCGTGCGGAAAGTCGAGATGGGCCGAAGCCCACTTCCAGCCTTCGCGGTCTCGGACCTCCAGGGCGATGGCGGCCAGCTTCTCGGCCACGAGCCGGTCCAGCAGGACCACATCCTCGGCCCAGCCGTCGTTTCCCTCGGTGAAGAGGTCACGAAGCACCGGACCGCCCGCCGCCACATAGGCGTCCAGGCCCACGAACCGCAGGCGCCGGTCGTCGGCCGCGACCTTGGTCTCGGTCATCGCCCGGCGAATGGCGTAGGGCAGGCGGTTCTGGGCGGGCAGCTGGGCGTAGACCTGCATCTGCCGCTCCGGATCGGGATTGACGGCGAAGGCCGTCACCTGATCCAGAGTCAGGACTTCCTCGCGATAGAGATCGAGCAGCGCCGGGGCCACCGCCCCCAGGCGTAGCCGCTTGCGCACGATGTCGGGATTGATCCCGAAGCGCGCGCCGATCTCCTCGGCGCTGTAGCCCTTGCGCTCGGCGAGGTCATTGAAGGCTTCGTACTGGTCGGCCGGGTGCATGGGCTCTCGGCTCAGGTTCTCGTCCATCGAGACTTCGGCCGGGTCGTTGGTCGTATCGACCACGCACCGAACCGGCGCGCCCTTGGCCAGCGCCTTGCGCTTGGCGAGCAGGCGCAAGGCTTGGCGGCGCCCCTCGCCCGCGCTGACGAGATAGTAGCCGGTCTCGCGCCCATCCTTGAACTCGGGTTCGACGACGAGCGGCTGAAGCACGCCCTTGTGGCTGATCGAGGCCGCGCGGGACTCGATCACCTCGGCGCTATGGCCGACGCGGCGGACGTTCTTGGGCGAGGCCTTGAGGCGGTTGAGGGGGATGTCGCGGACTTCGCCGTACTGGACGACGAGGCCCGCCGGGGTCTGGGCCGCTTGCGGGGCCGGGGTTTGCTGGGTGGTCATGTCTGCCTCCTTGGGGGCTGGGGTTCAGGCGCAAGGCGCGCCTGAAACCGGCGCCCGTCGGCGAGACCGGGGGTGCAAGCGGAGGGGCGGCTTCGCGGGGACCCGGCTGCAGGGCGTCCTTGACGGCGTCCCGCTCTTCACGCGTCGCCCGAAGCTGGGCGGAAGCCGATCCAAAGCGCGCCGGGGGCGGAGCCCCAAGCCACCCGGCCGCGCAAGCGGCCGGCGACAAGGACAAGGCGTGTTTTCTGCGAGCCGCGCGTTTCGGGCAGGCACCTACCGCGACATGACCTCGCCGCCCGCCAATCGGATCGGGCCTTCGCAGAGATGGACCCTCGTAGGGACGGTCCCGCCCTAGGCGCCGCAACAGGGCCAGGCTCCCGTTGCATGGGATGGCCGGCCGTCAGGCTCGGCCTTCGCAGAGATGGTCCCTCGCTCCGACAGCGCTACAGCGTCGGCACGCCGCCAGGCGATGGGCGTGCTATAGACGCGGCCATGGCCCGGAAGACCAAGACCTCGGACGACGACTGGCGCGCGGCCTTCACCCTGGCCCTGGTGGAAACCGCCGTGCGCAATTCCCGGCTCGAGGAACTGCACACGGGGATCTCGCCCGAGAGCGCCACGGGCGATTACAGCGACGTGAAGGTGGTGACGCCCTACGGCGACATCCCCTGGGCGCGCCTTTCGAGACTGGACGACGAGGAGATGAAGGCGCTGATGATCGAAGTGGTCGATCGCGTCTACACCGTGCTCACCCATCCAGAACCCTTCATGATGCTGATGGGCGCTCAGTCCTGGAACCGGCCAGCCCTTGACCCGGCCATGATGGACGCCGTCGCGCGCCACCGGGCCAAGGCGCGAGGCGTCTCGCGCGAGGACATTTGGCGCACCTGGCCGCTCGACGAGACCAAGCTGCGCCCGCCCCTCCGTCGCGAAGCGTTGGCCGTCTCCGATCGGGGTGAGAGCGACGCCGAGGCCGCCGCTGAAGACGAAGCGCTACACCTGTCGACTGCGGAGGGTGAGATCTCGCCTGAGACCCTGCGCCGGCTGGCCGAGAACCCCGTGACCGACGCGGCCTGGATCGCCAAGGTTCGGGAGGCCCTACGCACGGGCGCCGACGGGTGGGAGCGCGCTAACCTGGCTGTGCTCGATGAAATCGAGGCGGCGACCTACGGCCACGACGAAAGGTGACAGGCTCGCCGAGGCGAAGCAGGCTCGGGTTTTCGATTCCCACACCAGGAGCCGCCATGAACGTTTCCGATCTCGTCGACGCCGCCATCGCCGCCGAACCCAAGCTGACCAAGACCCAGGCCAAGGCCATCATCGACGGCGTCTTCAAGTCGCTGACCGAAGCGGCCGTGAAGGGCGAGGAAGTCTCGATCCCAGGCTTTGGCAAGTTCAAGGTCCAGGCCAAGCCCGCCCGCACCGGCCGCAATCCCTCGACCGGGGCCACCATCGAGATCGCCGCCAGCAAAAAGGTCGCCTTCACGCCGGCCAAGCAGCTGAAGGACGCCGTCAACGGATGACGCGCAAGGCGGCGCCGGGTTGGGCTTCGCGACATTGCCCCCGGCGCCATTCAGCGTTCGAACAAGGCGCAGGCGACCTCCGGTCGATCAGGGTCACGCTGAGGTTCGTGTCGCCTGCATACCCATCAAGGCGCTCGCTCATGACATAGCCGGTCGCGTGGGAGCAGCTTTCACCCGAACGTCTTGAAGGCGCCAAGCGCGAGCCCCGAGAGACCGGCCAGGGCGACGAGCCTGAAAATCAGCAGCGCCACGGTCTCGAACGTCCCGGTCGTCAGCGAGGCGCCGAACGACCGATACACCTGAAGGCCGGCGGGATTGCGCCGGTAAAAGCGCCGGCGTTCGATCCACAGGATGCCCGCGATGCCTATGGCGAGCAGCACCAAGCCCGCGATCCACTCGACCATGATGAAATCCACCGATTGAGCGCCAGCGATGTCGAATCCTACTCGCCCGGCGCGCGAGTACAAGCCCGCCGGTGACCCGTCGGAGCAAAAGGCGGCCGATCCCAAAGGATCGGCCGCGCCGGGCCCGCCGTGGTCAAGGTTCGTAAGCCGCCCGCCGCGCCCACCGGGCGCGGCGGCGCTTGTCGTCAGTATTCCTCGGCCAACATCAGGGTCAGCACCCGCTTGGTCACGGCCGGGTCGGCCGGATCGGGCGAGGCCATGCACAGGTCCAGGTCGTAGTAGTCGATCTTCCAAAACAGGCGCTGGCCGCCCAGCTCGAACGCGCCAAAGTCACGCTCGCCGTGGGGGTTGTTGTCGTCGGTGAAGGCGTCGAAGTCCTTCACGGCGGCCACCAGGTGGCCCACGGCCGCCGCGCCCAGCGCCTGGACGCCGGCCGTTAGCATCCAGCCCGCGCCGGGCTCGGCCCGGCAGGCGTCATTCAAGGCCGCGATCGCGGCGACATGCTCTTGCTCGGTCATCGAAGTCTCTCCTCAGGGGTTCGGGGTCAGGCGCAAAGGCGCGCCTGACCCCGGCGCCCGTCGGCGAGACCGGGTGTGCAAGCGGAGGGGCGGCTTCGCGGGGACCCGGCTGCAGGCCGCGCCAGCGGCCGAAGCTGGGCGGAAGCCGATCCGAAGCGCGCCGAGGGCGGAGCCCTAAGCCGCGCGGCCACCAGGCCGCCCACCAAGATGAAGCCTGCAAGGAGCCCGCGCACTGCGCGTGGCGGGAAGCGGCGTCGAGCCGCCGGCGGCAGGCCAAGGCCTGCCCGCAGGGTCGCGCCCGAGGGAGCGGCGAAAGCCGCGGGACCGAGCGTGACCGCCGGGGGCTCACCCGACGCCGAAGGCGCGCAGGCTCGCCGAAAGGCGAGCCGGAGCCAGGCGTTGGAACCGCCGAACGCCTGTCTTTGCACGCCAGGGTACGAACGAAGCGACATCGACTTTGCGGTCGTGGGCGATCAGCGCAAGCCTATCGCATGCCCAGGAAGCTTCCGACGCCTGACACGCCCCCTGATTTCTTCGACTACCTAAATATATTTCCGGAGCGACTACCCGCGCCCCCCTCCCCGCGTGTCCCCCTCAAGGTCACGGACGATTGGTCCGGTCAGGTCCCCATTGGCCAGGCCGAAATCCAGATCACCGAGGCCTATCTGGAGAAGGTGCTGGCCGAGCTGTTCGGACCCCTGCCCTGATCCGCAGGGACAATCGACCGATGGCCAAACGCAAGACGCCTCCTCCGCCCGCCCTGCCCAGCGCGGCGCTCTATCTTCGGGTCTCGACCGGACGGCAGGCCGAAAGCGACCTGTCCATTCCCGACCAGGGCCGCCAGCTGCGCGCCTATTGCGAGGCCAAGGGCTGGCCCATCGCCGAGGAGTTCATCGAGCCGGGGAACACGGCCACGGACGACAAGCGTCCGGCCTTCCAGAGGATGATCGATGCTGGCCTGACCAAGCCGCCGCCGTTCCACGTCATCCTGGTCCACTCGTTCTCGCGCTTCTTCCGCGACCAGTTCCTGTTTGAGTTCTACGCCCGCAAGCTGGCCAAGAACGGCGTGCGCATCGTGTCGATCACCCAGGAGGTCGGCGACGACCCGATGGGGGTGATGGTGCGGCAGATGATGAACCTCTTCGACGAGTACCAGTCGCGGGAGAACGCCAAGCACACCTTGCGGGCCATGAAGGAGAATGCCCGCCAGGGCTTCTGGAACGGCTCGCATCCCCCGCTGGGCTATCGCGTGGTGGCCGCCGAGCAGCGTGGCGATCGCGTGAAAAAGAGGCTGGAAGTCGATCCGATCGGGGCCGAGACCGTGCGCAAGATCTTCCGCCTGGCGCTCAACGGCGTCGACGGCAGCGGCCCGATGGGCGTCAAGGCGATCGCCACCTATCTCAACGACAACCACATCTACACGCGCGGCGGCGGACGCTGGGGCGTCGGCACGGTGCATCACACCCTGACGCGCACCAGCTACATCGGCGAGCACCGGTTCAACACGCGCCACTACAGAAGCCAGGAACAGAAGGAGGCTTCAGAGGCAGTGATCATGCCGGTTCCCGCTCTGATCGACCAAGAAACCTTCGACGCCGTGCAGCGCGCCATGTCGCGTCGCAATCCAAGGGCCATGCCACCAAGGTTCGTCACCAGCCCGATCTTGCTGGGCGGGATCTGCTTCTGCGGCCTATGTGGCAAGGCCATGACCCTGCGCACCGGCAAGGGCGGCGCCTATCGCTACTACACCTGCTGCACCAAGGCCCGTCAGGGAGCCGCCGGCTGCGACGGCATGGCGGTGCGCATGGACGTGCTCGACGCCACGGTTATCGATCACCTGGAGAATCGCCTGCTCAATCCCGAGCGTCTGGCGACGATGATGGACAACATCCTCGACCGACGCTCCGAGTGGATCGAGCGCCGCCACCGCCATGTCGCCGATCTCCGCAAGCGGGCGACCGAAGCCAACCAGCGCCTTCAAAGACTCTTCCAGTCCATCGAAAACGGCATCGCCGATCCCACCGACCGCACGCTGAAACAGCGGATCGCGGAACTCACCTCGATCCGCGACGCGGCCGAGGGAGACGCTGAACGGGCGGCGGCGGCCATCGACAAGATCACGCCCGCCCTGACGCCCGACCTGCTGCGCCGCTTCGCCGAAGCCACGCGCGAGATGTTCAGAAGCGCCGATGGCGCCTATCGCCGCGACTTGATCCGAGCCGTCGCGCAGAAAGTTGAACTGGTGTCCCCAATGGAGGTGCGCATCTGCGGATCGCGGGTGGAACTGCTGCGCACCATCGCGTCGAACAACGGCGTAGAATCGGCGGCTCTAGCGGTGCCGGGTTTTGTACGGGAATGGCGCGCCCTGCTGGATTCGAACCAGCGACCGCTCGCTTAGAAGGCGAGTGCTCTATCCAGCTGAGCTAAGGGCGCGCGCTGGCCGGCCTGGTCCGCGGCGGCCCTAGTGGGTCCAGGGCTGCTTGCGGTTGGCGGCGAAGTTGTCGGCATAGGCCTTGATGATCCGCTTGGGAGTCTTCGGCTCGAAGAGCTGGAAGGCGATCTCGTGGCGCTGGGCGTAGGCCACCGCCTCGTCGCGGGTCTCGAAGGTCAGGCGGATCTGGCCGTTCATGTCGCTGGACGTGGTCCAGCCCATCAGGGGATCGGGCTTGCGGGCCGAGGCCGGTTCGAACTCCAGCACCCAGTCCTTGGTCTTGGCCTTGCCGGACTGCATGGCGTTCTTGGCGGGGCGATAAATGCGGGCCAGCATGGACCTCTCCCAGAATACCTCACCGATGGTCGGAGCGGCAGGATTTGAACCTGCGACATCCTGGTCCCAAACCAGGCGCGCTACCAGACTGCGCTACGCTCCGAAACATCGGCAGGCGCGTGCTCTACAGGGGTTCGAAGCGCGGATCAACGATCCGGACGCCGCAATTCACCCCTTCGGGAAGATTCGATGCAGAACGCGGTCGCCGGGCAGGATGCCCAGCTGCGCCGCGCGACCGCCAGCCAGCTCCAGAACGCCCAGAACCAGCCCCCCGGACGCCAGCGGCGTCTCGTCATGCGGCCGGGCGTTGCGGGCGATCGACAGGATCTTGCCGTTCGGCGCGATGTAGATGATGTCGAGCGGAATCAGGGTGTTCTTCATCCAGTAGGCCACGCGCTGGGGCTTGGCGTAGGTGAAGAGCATCCCGTGGTCGGGCGCCAGGCTCTTGCGGAACATCAGCCCCCGCTCCTGCTGGGCGCGGGTGGCGGCGATCTCGACCTGGAAGCGTTGGCGACCGCGCAGGGTGACGATTTCCACCGTCTCCAGCTTACTCCCAGGCGCGGCCCAAGCGTTGGCGTCCGCGCTGACGCCCAGCATCAGCCCGGCGAGCAGCGCCCGCCTTCCGATCATCCGTTCCGCCACGCATCACCTCGGGAAAAGCCAATCTCGGTCGAGACTAGCCTTCCCCCCGAGATGGCGAAAGTCAGGCGTCGCCGGCGGTGATTTCCGCGACCACCAAGCCCTTGGGGCCCCGCGCGAACCGCACCAGGACGTCGTCGCCCGGCTGCAGGTCCTCGAGCCCGCCCCGACGGAGCGTCTCGATATGCACGAAGATGTCCCCGGGCTCGGCGTCGCGAATGACGAAGCCGTAGCCCTTGGTGCGGTTGAACCACTTGACCTTGGCGTGCTCGGCCGGCCCTTCGGGCTCCAGGGCGTGGCGCCCATGGCCTTCCCGCAGGGGATCGCGGCGCGGCGGTCCGTCGGCGAAGGTGCGCCTCTGCCGCTCGATCGGCGCGGCCGCGCAGCTTTCGTCGAGATTGACGACCTCGCTGACCTGCCAGCCCTTGGGCCTTCGCACCACGTCGCACACGATCACCGCCCCCTCCATGGCGGTTTCGCGGCCGCAGTTGCGCAGCGACGTCACATGCAGAAGCACGTCCTTAAGCCCGGTCTGGCCCGGATCATCCGGTACGATGAACCCGTAACCCTTGCCGGCGTCGAACCACTTCACCCTCCCGCTGATGCGCACGAACTCTTCGTGCGCCGCAGCGTCCTCAAAATCGAAACCAGACATCCCACCCCTCTGGCTCGCCCAATCAGCCCATCGGAGCGAGCACTACGAGAACAGTGTTCTCGCGTGAGGAGAGCCGTCAATGACGAAATCACGTCAAAACGGCGCACAAAGGCGTTCCGCGACATTTCGTCGCAGAAACAACACAGAAACAATTCTGAAATACAGCCGAAAGT
>NZ_JBXAON010000001.1:1082740-1163514 GCF_058802865.1 Caulobacter sp. GW822-FHT01G02 | reverse complement strand
GTGGCAGTCCCTAGGGGAGTCGAACCCCTCTCTCCAGATTGAAAATCTGGCGTCCTAACCGATAGACGAAGGGACCACATCGTCGCCGAAGCGGAACATAGCCGATATATAGCCTCGCGGGTGGCAGTCCCTAGGGGAGTCGAACCCCTCTCTCCAGATTGAAAATCTGGCGTCCTAACCGATAGACGAAGGGACCACGGCCCCGCGAGGAAGCGGGTGTATAGCCGCGACCTTAGGGGTGCGCAAGCGGGCGAAAGTCATTTTTTCAGTCCGCCCACGACGCCTGTGGCAAAGGGTCTATTCTGAGTATCGCGCTCTGGGATCATGGGCGTCCTCGATCTCCAACTGGACGCCGTTGCGGCCCATGTAATCGTCCGGCTTCAGCTTGCCGACGACATCCAGCGCGCCGCCGCCCGCCAGCAGACGCTGGCCCAGCGGCGTTTCGGCGCTGCGCCAGCTGATGGCCTTGATGCGGTCGCCCGTGGGGCCCACGAGGTCCATGCGCACGTGGCCGCCTTTCAGCGCCGAGACCCGGTCGGGCCTCACCTGGGTAAGCGCGAACATCGGCTCGGGATTGCCGGGGCCGAACGGGGCCAGGCGCTGGAAGTCGTCGAGCAGCGCCCGATTCGCCGCGCGCGGCTGCACGAGGGCGTCGATCTCGACCGACTCGACGCCCACAGCCTCCATCTCACCGGCCAAGCGTTCCTCCAGGAAGGCGCGGAACTCTGGAATCATCTCGGGACGGATCGACAGGCCGGCCGCCATGGCGTGGCCGCCGCCGGCCATCAGCAGGCCCGCCTCGAAAGCGGCCTGGATGGCGCGGCCCAGATTGACGCCGGGCTGCGAGCGGCCCGAGCCCTTGCCGACATTGGCGGCGCGGTCGACGCCGATGACCACCACCGGCTTGCGATAGCGTTCGCGCAAACGGCCCGCGACGATGCCGATGACGCCGGGATGCCAGTCCTCGCCGGCCACCACGATGACGGGCGCGTCGGTGTTGAAGTTGCCGCGCTCCAGCACGGCCGCGGCCTCTTCGACCACGGCCGCCTCGACAGCCTTGCGCTCGGTGTTGAGACCGTCCAGCTCCTCGGCCAGGGCGGCGGCTTCCAGAGGATCGTCGGTCGACAGCAGCTTGGCGCCGAGGTCCGAGCGCCCGATGCGGCCGCCGGCGTTGATACGCGGCCCCAGGATGAAGCCGGCGTGGAACACGGACGGCTCGCCCGAGCCCTTGCCGACCTCGAACAAGGCCTTCAGCCCTGGATTGGCCCAGGCGCCCATGGTCCGCAGGCCCAGCGCCGTCAGGGCGCGGTTGAAGCCGACCAGCTGGGTGACGTCGCAGACCTCGCCCAGGGCCACGAGGTCGAGCCACTGGCGCAGGTCCGGTTGCGGCCGCTCATCGGAGAACAGGCCGCGCTTGCGGGCCTCGCGGTTCAGGGCGGCCAGCAGCACGAAGGTCACCCCGGCGGCGGCCAAGACCCCCTGCCCGCTCTGGCAACCGGGACGGTTCGGGTTGACCACGGCGGCGGCGGCTGGCGGATCCTCGCGCATCAGGTGGTGGTCGATAACCACGACCTCCAGGCCGATTTCGGCGGCGCTGGCGATGGCGTCATAGGCCGCCGCGCCGCAGTCCAGGGTCACGACCAGCTCGGCCCCGCCGTCACGGATCGTCTTGAACGCCGCCGGGCTGGGGCCATAGCCCTCGGTCAGGCGGTCGGGAATATAGATAGGCAGTTCGACGCCCATATACCGGAACCAGCGGACCAGTTGGGCGGCGCTGGTGGCCCCGTCGACATCGTAGTCGGCGAAGACCATGGTCGGGCGGCCTCGCTCCAGGGCGTCGATCAGGATCTCGGCGGCCCGGTCCATGTCGGTGAAACTGGACGGGTCCGGAAACAGCGCCTTCAGGGTCGGACGCAGATAGTGCTCAGCCTGCTCCAGCGAGACGCCGCGCGAGGCCAGGGCCCGGGCCAGGGGCTCGGTCAGGCCGTGACGCTGCTGGATGTCGCGCACCACGGCCATGTCGGCCGGCCGCTCGCGCCAGGCGCGGCCGCTCAGCGAGCGTTCGACGCCCAGAAAAGCGCTGGGCAAGGCGCTGGCGGAAATATCGGTGACACCATCGGCGGGCATCGCTGGAGAGTAGCTGGTCACGTGGATTCGGACCATGCGGCGCCGAGACGACAGGCCCGGACGCAGGGAGTCTTTGCTTGGCGCGCGATGGCCGCCAAAACCGGCGACCACTTTCGGCTATCGCTTAGCCCGCCTGAACCTCGCCGCGAACCTGCTCGACCTCGTTGGCCGAACCCAGCACCACCGGCACGCGCTGGTGCAGCTTGGTAGGTTGGATGTCGAGAATATCCGTAACGCCCTCGATCGACTTGCCGCCCGCACGCTCGATCAGCAGGCTCATCGGGTTGGCTTCGTACATCAGACGCAGCTTGCCCGGCTTGGCCGGTTCGCGGGCGTCCCACGGGTACAGAAAGATCCCGCCGCGCATCAGGATGCGGTGGACGTCGGCGACCATCGAAGCCACCCAGCGCATGTTGAAGTTCTTGCCCCGCGGGCCGTCCTTGCCCGCCAGGCAGCCGTCGATGTAGCGGCGCACCGGCGGCGCCCAGTGGCGCTGGTTGGACATGTTGATCGCGAACTCGGCCGAGTCGGCCTTGATCGCCAGATTCGGGTGGGTCAGCAGCCACTGGCCGTCGGCGCTGAGCGTGAAGCCGTCGACGCCGCCCGACAGCGTCAGGACCAGCATGGTCTGCGGGCCGTAGACGGCGTAACCGGCGGCGACCTGGTTTCTGCCCGATAGAAGGAAGTCAGCTTCCGTCGGCGCGTGGCCCGTTGGCGCGGGCAGCACCGAGAAGATCGTCCCGACCGAGACGTTGACGTCGATATTGCTGGAGCCGTCCAGCGGGTCGAAGGTCACCAGATAGCCGCCCACACGGCCGGTCGGCTCGACTTCTTCCAGCTCTTCAGAGGCCAGGCCGGCGACGGCGGCGCAGGCCTTCAGGGCGTCGCTGAGCATGTCGTTGGTGATGACGTCGAGCTTCTTCTGCTCCTCATCCTGGACGTTGGTGCTGCCCGCGGCGCCCAGGCTGCCCGAGAGCGCGCCGGAAGCGACGACGCGGCTGATCCGCGCGCAGGTCGCGGCGATCGTCTGGACCACGTCCTTGAGAGCGGCGTCGGCCGGCTCGGCCGCGAGCCGGGCGGCCAGGTCGACAAAGGCGGTCATCTGGAATCCTCGAAATCGAAAGCAGAACGGCCGCCCTACAGGACGGCCATGACAGAAAGGTCTCAGACCTTCCGCTTCATGCGGACCTCGCGGACGGTGCCCGTCGAGGAGTTCATCACCAGGGTATGGGTGTGGACGCAGCCGTCACGGAAGACGACGCCGTCCAGCAGCCCGCCGCGCGTCACGCCGGTGGCGGCGAAGATCGCCTCGTCCCGGACGATCTCGTGCAGGTCGTACTTCTTGTCGAGATCCGTCACGCCCCAGCGCGCGGCGCGGGCGCGCTCGTCGGCGTTGCGGAACAGCAGGCGACCCTGAAACTGTCCGCCGACGCACTTCAGCGCCGCGCAAGCCAGGACGCCTTCCGGCGCGCCGCCCGAGCCCAGATAGAGGTCGATGCCGGTCGAAGGATCGGTGGTGTTGATCACCCCGGCCACGTCACCGTCCGTGATCAGATGGATGCGAGCGCCGGCGGCGCGGACCTTGGCGATGATATCGGCGTGACGCGGACGATCCAGGACGCAGACGGTGATCTCGGTCTCCGCCACGCCCTTGGCGTCGGCGATCGCCTTGATGTTCTCGGCCGGCGAGCGGTCCAGGTCGATCACCCCTGCGGGCAGGCCCGGACCGCAGGCGATCTTGTCCATGTAGGTGTCGGGCGCGTTCAACAACGTGCCCTTGGGCGCCCAGGCCATGACCGTAAGAGCATTGGGCTGGGCCTTGGCCGCCAGGGTCGTGCCTTCTAGCGGATCCAGGGCGATATCGACCTTGGGCCCCTTCCCCGTGCCGACCTTCTCACCGATGTACAGCATCGGCGCCTCGTCGCGCTCACCTTCGCCGATGACGATTTCGCCGTCGATATCCAGCGTGTTCAAGGCGTTGCGCATCGCGTCGACGGCGGCCTGATCGGCGGCCATCTCGTCGCCACGACCCAGCATCGTCCACGACGCGATGGCGGCGGCTTCGGTTACGCGAACGGCGTCCAGGACCAGCGAGCGGTCCAGGGTGTTCGAACTCATCCGTCTCTCCCGACCGCCCCGGAAGAAGGCGGCCTTGTTCCCAATGTCGCCTTCAACGCTCAGTTTTCTGGGTCGTCTAGATGCGCGCGACGCGCAGAAGGCGGGGACGCTCTAGCACGGTCTGCAATTTTTCGATGCGGCTAATCGCGTCCAGAAGTTTCGATTCCGGCGTCGCATGGGTAACGAGCACGATCGGCACGCCGCCCGCTCCTTCGACGGGCTTTTGCAGGAAGCTGTCGATCGAAACGCCACATTCGGCCAGGGTTTCGGAGATGGCGGCGATCACGCCCGGCTGATCCTTGACCATGATCCGCAGATACGCCTTGCCCACCGCGCGGGCCGGATCGATGGCGATGAACGGGGCCAGAGCGCCGGCCGGAGCCTGGAACACGGGGCGGACGGCCTTGGTCATCACGTCGGCGATGTCGGCGGCCACGGCGGCGGCGGTGGGACCCGCGCCCGCGCCCGGCCCCTGGATGAAGATCCGGCCGATGCGCTTGCCCTCGATGAACAGAGCGTTGAGCGCGCCGCCCGCCTGGGCCAGCGGATGGTCCAGCGGGGTTAGCGAGGGATGCACCTTCACGGCCACGCCATCGTCGGTCTTGGCGGCGCTGGCCACGAGCTTGATGCGGTAACCCAGGTCCTTGGCCAGCTTGATGTCGAGCAGCTCGACATCGCTGATGCCCTCGATCTCGGCGGCCTCGAAGTTCGGGGCGCAGCCGAAGGCCAGGGCGGCCAGGATGCTGATCTTGTGGCCAGCGTCGAAACCGCCGACGTCCGTGGTCGGATCAGCCTCGGCATAGCCCAGGCCTTGGGCTTCGCGCAGCACGTCGGCGAACGAGCGGCCAGTCTTCTCCATCTCGGTCAGGATGAAGTTGCAGGTGCCGTTGAGGATGCCCGCGACCGAGACGACGTCGTCGCCGACCATGGCCTCGCGCAGCATCTTCACAGCCGGGGTGCCGCCCATCACGGCCGCCTCGAACAGCAGCGGCACGCCCTGGGATTCGGCCAGGGCGGCCAGCTCGGCGCCGTGAACGGCGATCAGGGCTTTATTGGCGGTGACGACCGGTTTTCCGGCCTTCAGCGCGGTCTCGACGGCGGCCTTGGCCGGGCCGTCGCTGCCGCCGATCAGTTCGACGAACAGGTCGACGTCCGGCGAGGCGGCCAGGGCCACCGGGTCGTCGAACCAGGCCAGGTTCGAGATGTCGACCGGACGGGCGCGGGTCTTGTTGCGGGCCGAGACGGCGGTGACCACCGCCCGGTCGCCGGCCGGCGCGAAGTCCGGGCGCTCGGCCAGGAATTGCAGAAGTCCGCCGCCGACGGTGCCGAGGCCCGCGACGCCGACGCGCCAGGTCTTCTTCGTCATCTTCGAGTCCTTGGAGTCGAAACCAGCCCTCAGGCCTGTTCCATCTTGTTGTGAGCCTTGGCCAGGATGGAGTCGGCGTTGGCGATGAATTTCTTCACATTGCGCGCGGCCTGGCGGATGCGGTGCTCGTTCTCGACCAGGCCGATCCGGACATAGCCCTCGCCATACTCGCCGAAGCCGATCCCCGGGGCGACGGCGACGCCGGCCTCCTCGATCAGCAGGCGCGAGAACAGCATCGAGCCGGCCTCGCGATAGGCCTCTGGAATCTTGGCCCAGGCGAACATCGAGGCCGGCGGATTGGGGATGTCCCAGCCAGCGCCCTTCATCGACTTGATCAGGGTGTCGCGGCGGCTCTTGTAGATGCCGCGGATCTCGTCGACGCAATCCTGCGGGCCGTTCAGCGCCGTGGCCGCGGCCACCTGCACCGGGGTATAGGCGCCGTAATCCAGGTACGACTTCACGCGGGCCAGGGCCGCGCAGATGCGGGCGTTGCCGACCACCATGCCCACGCGCCAGCCGGCCATGGCGTAGGTCTTCGACAGCGAGTTGACCTCGACCGCGATGTCCTTGGCCCCATCCACCTGCAGGATCGACGGCGGCGGATTGTTCTCGAAATAGATCTCGCCATAGGCCACGTCGCTGATCACCAGCAGGTCGTGCTTCTTGGCCAGCGCCACGGCGTCCTTATAGAAGTCCAGATCCACCCACTGGGCGGTCGGGTTCGACGGATAGGACAGGATCAGCACGCTGGGCGGCGGCACGGAGTGCTTCACCGCGCGGCTGATGTTGGAGAGGTACTCCTCCGGCGACAGGGCCGGCACATGGCGGATGATGCCGCCGGCCATGATGAAGCCGAAGGCGTGGATCGGATAGGCGGGGTTCGGGCAGATGATCACGTCGCCCGGACCGGTCAGGGCCTGGGCCAGGTTGGCGAAGCCTTCCTTGGACCCGAGCGTGGCGATCACCTCGGTGTCGGGGTTCAGCTTCACGCCGAAGCGGCGGCCGTAATAGTTGGCCATGGCCTTGCGAAGGCCGGGGATGCCCTTGGACGCGGAATAGCGCCCCGCCTTGGGGTCGCGCGCCGTCTCGATCAGCTTGTCGACGATGTGCTGGGGCGTGGGCATGTCCGGATTGCCCATGCCGAAGTCGATGATGTCGGTCCCCTCGGCGCGGAGGCGCGCCTTGATCTTGTTGACCTCTTCGAAGACGTAAGGCGGCAGGCGGCGGATACGGTGAAAATCGGTGCTCATGGGGGCTCTATGCGCCGCGTCGGCGCTCTGGGAGCGAAAAGTCGGGCATGGATAGACCCCGAGCGGGGCCACGCCAAGCCAGTTCAAGGACGATTATGCCTCCGTCGGCCTATTTGGGCTGGGACGGAGGCGCGCTAGCTCGGCCGCGTGCGTCACGGGCGAAGGCTTCGGTGGCGGCGCGATCGGCGTCGGTCGGCGCCTCGAAGGCGGGCGGCTTGGCGTCGCGACGAGCCTTGGCCGCGTAGGTCTCGCTGTCCTTGAGTTCCCAGGTGCTGGGCGCGGTGGCCGCCGTCAGGGCGTCGCCGGCGCGTTGCTGCTGCACCACGGCCGCGCGCACCTGGTCGGCGGTCGGCACGTCCGTGGGGATCGCCGGGATGTCCGAGAACTTGCGGCGTTCGCCCTTGGCCTTGGCCGCGGCGGTGGCGCGGGCGGCGATCGGCGAACTGGGATCGACCTTGGCGGTCGAGAACGGCGTCGCGCACGCGGCCACGCCGGCCGTCAGGCCGACGATCAGAGCGACACGTACGATTTTGCGGGTTTCGCCGTTCATTGGTTCTGGTCTTATGCGATGATCGCGGCGAGCGAAAGGCGTTCGGCGCCGCTTTTCGCGAACAAGACAATAGCACGCGGAGGAAACCTCATGGCCACGGCGAAGGCGGCTCCCAAGGCCCGGAAGAAAGCTTCCCCCAAGGACGAGATCGCCGCCCCCAAGGTCAAGGCCCCGCCCAAGACCAGCAAGGCCAAGTCCAGGCCAGCGGCTCCCGAGGCGCCGCCCAAAACCGAATCGGCTAGCAAGACTTCGGAGGGCTTCCAGGGCGGCCAGACTCCCCCCCCCTTCCCGCCGTTCGAAAAGGTGCTCTCCGCCGACCAACTGAAGATGGTCGAGACCCTCTCGGCCAACCTGGCCCGCGCCGCCGTCACCGCCCAGGGCGCGATCGCCGAAGCCGCGCTGCGCCAGGCCGACCGCCCGGCCGCCCTGACCCCCGACCCATTCCATGTCGCGCCCGCCCTGAACGAGGTGATGACCCGCCTGGCCGCCCAGCCCGACCGGCTGATGCGGGCTCAGGCCGACCTCTTCAGCCAGTACATGGACCTGTGGCAGTCGACCGCTCGCCGCGCCGCCGGCGAGGCGGTCACCCCCATTGTCGCCCCCGCCGCCGGCGACAAGCGCTTCAACGACCCGGACTGGGCGTCAAACCCGATGTTCGACCTGATGAAGCAGTCGTACCTGCTGTCATCGAACTGGCTGAACGGCCTGATCGCCGAGGTCGAGGGCGTCGATCCTAGCGCCAAGCGCCGGGTCGAGTTCTTCACCAAGATGCTGACCGACGCCTTCTCGCCGTCGAACTTCCTGATCTCCAACCCCGCCGCCCTGCGCGAGGTGGTGCAGACCCAGGGCCAGAGCCTGGTGCGCGGCATGGAGAATTTCGCCGCCGACCTGGAGCGCGGCGGCGGCCAGCTGGCGATCAGCCAGACGGATCTGGCCAAGTTCAAGGTCGGCGAGAACGTCGCCACGGCGCCCGGCAAGGTCGTCTACCAGAACGACATCCTGCAACTGCTGCAGTTCGATCCGACCACGGAAACGGTCTGCGAGATCCCGCTGCTGATCTTCCCGCCGTGGATCAACAAGTTCTACATCATGGACCTGCGGCCCGAGAACTCGATGATCCGCTGGCTGACCGGCCAGGGCTTCACGGTGTTCGTCGCCTCGTGGGTCAATCCGGACCAGAAGCTCGCGGCCAAGACCTTCGAGGACTACATGCTCGAAGGTATCTACGACGCCACTCAACAGGTCATGACCCAGTGCGGCGTCGATCGAGTCAACACGGTCGGCTACTGCATCGGCGGCACCCTGCTGTCGGTCGCCCTGGCCCACATGGCCGCGCGGGGCGACAAGCGAATCAATTCGGCCACCTTCTTCGCCGCCCAGCAGGACTTCGCCGAAGCCGGCGACCTTCTGCTGTTCACCAACGAGGAATGGCTGCAGTCGATCGAGCAGCAGATGGACCAGGCCGGCGGCTTCCTGCCCAGCCAGTCGATGGCCGACACCTTCAACGCCCTGCGCGGAAACGACCTGATCTGGTCGTTCTTCGTCAGCAACTATCTGATGGGCAAGGAGCCGCGGCCGTTCGACCTGCTGTTCTGGAACGCCGACCAGACCCGGATGCCCAAGGCGCTGCACCTGTTCTATCTGCGCAACTTCTACAAGGACAACGCCCTGACGACGGGCAAGCTGTCGCTGGGCGGCGAACGCCTGGACCTGTCGAAAGTGAAGATCCCCATCTACGTCCAGTCGTCCAAGGACGACCACATCGCGCCCTATCGCAGCGTCTATCGCGGGGCCAAGGCGTTCGGCGGCCCCGTGACCTTCACCATGGCCGGTTCGGGCCATATCGCGGGCGTGATCAACCATCCGGACGCCAAGAAGTACCAGCACTGGACCAACGAGAGCCTGCCCGGCGACGTCAGTGAATGGATCGCGGGCGCGCAGGAGCATCCGGGCTCTTGGTGGCCGCACTGGGCGGCCTGGCTGAAGGCGCGCTCGGGCGATCAGGTCCCGGCTCGTGACCCGACCAAGGGCCCTCTGAAGCCGCTGGAGGAAGCGCCGGGCTCGTTCGTCCTGGTCAGGTCCGACGACTAGAGCGCGCGTGTTGGCGCCCAGCGCGTTTTGATCGACGACTGAGGCCTTCAAGACCCACGTTCGCCCAAATGCCGCCGCGATCGTGGCGAAGCTTCCGCGCCATGCTCACGCTGGATCGCCGCACCGTTCTGGGGATGGCCGTCGTCGCGCCCTTCGCGGCGGCGAGCGACGTCAGTCACGCGCTGATTCCCGACGCCGGCCGCAAGCTGGCCATGGCCGCCCGCCAGCAGGTCGGCGTCACCGTCGACTACGATCCCAGCTACCGCAATATCGGCTATCCCAACGGCGACGTGCTGCGCACCAGCGGCGTCTGCTCCGACGTCTTGGTCCGCGCCGCCCGCGACGCCTGGGACATCGACCTGCAGCGGCAGGTGCACGAGGACATGCTCAAGGCCTTCTCGGCCTATCCGTCACGCCGCGAATGGGGCCTGACCAAGCCTGACGCCAATATCGACCACCGGCGGGTGCTGAACCTGGAGACCTTCCTGACGCGGCAAGGCGCCAGCCTACCCCTGCCCGCCCGGCGCCCCTTCGGCGGCGACGGGTTCGAGTCGCCGCTGCCCGGCGACGTCCTGACCTGGCGACTGGCTGGCGGCCGTCCGCACCTCGGCGTCGTGGTCGACGGCCCGCAGCATGTCCGCGTAACGCACAATATCGGCGAAGGCGTCCGCGAGGAGCCCCTCTGGATGTTCAAGCTGCACAAACCCGCCGGGCACTATCGCTGGCGGGTCTGAGGACCGGTCCCTAGAGACCGGCGTCCTCCTTGAGGCCCAAGGCGATGTTCATGTTCTGAACGGCCGCGCCCGAAGCGCCCTTGCCCAGATTGTCCAGCAGCGCCACCAGACGCGCCTGGCCGCTACTGTCGGAGCCGAACACGAACAGCTTCAGGCGGTTGGTGCCATTCAAGCCTTCCGGATCCAGGGTCGTCAGGCTCTTGGCTTCCTCGAGCGAGGCGACCTCGACGAATTTCTCGCCCTTGTAGTGCTTGTGAAGGGCGGCGTGGATGTCGCCCAGCGACGGCGCGCCGTTCAGCGTCGAGAAGTGCAGCGGCATCTCGACGAGCATGCCCTGGCGATAGCGGCCGACGGCCGGCATGAAGATCGGCCGGCTCAGTAGACCGCCGTGCATCTGCATTTCCGGCACGTGCTTGTGGCCCATCGACAGGCCGTAGATCCGGTACGGGACCTTGGTGAAGCTTCCGATGCTTTCGTCCTCGAACTCGGCGATCATGGCCTTGCCGCCGCCGCTGTAGCCTGAGACGGCGTTGTACGAGACCGGCAGTTCCGGCGGCAGGATGCCGGCGCTGACCAGCGGCCGCGTCAGGGCGATGGCGCCGGTCGGGTAGCAGCCCGGGTTGGAGATGCGCTTGGCCTTGGCGATCTTGCCGCGCTGCTGCTTGTCCAGCTCGGGGAAACCGTAGGCCCAGCCCTCGGCGGTGCGATAGGCGGTCGAGGCATCGATGATCACCGTGTTCGGATTGGTGACCAGCGCCACGGCCTCCTTGGCCGCATCGTCGGGCAGGCACAGGATCACGGCGTCGGCGCCGTTCAGCATCTCGGCGCGGGCGTCGGCGTCCTTGCGCTTGTCGGGGTCGATCGAGACCAGCTGCAGGTCGGTGCGGCCGGTCAGGCGCTCGCGGATCTGCAGGCCGGTGGTGCCGGCTTCGCCGTCGATGAAGACCTTGGGGGCGCTGGTCATGCGGACTCCGATCCTGGCTCTAGCCAGAGGAAGCAGAAAACAGAGACAGAAATGAAAAGGGGCGCTTCGGCCTGACCGAAGCGCCCCTTCCCGTAAGACGTAATCGTCGCGATTAGCGCTTCGAGAACTGGAAGCTGCGGCGGGCCTTGGCCTTGCCGTACTTCTTACGCTCGACGACACGGCTGTCGCGGGTCAGGAAGCCGTGCGGCTTCAGGACCGGGCGCAGGCCGGGTTCGTAGTAGGTCAGAGCCTTGGACAGGCCGTGACGGATGGCGCCGGCTTGACCCGACAGACCCGAGCCTTCGACGGTCACGATGACGTCGAATTGACCCAGACGGTCGGTCACTTCCAGCGGCTGGGCGATCATCATGCGCAGCACCGGACGGGCGAAGTAGACTTCCTGGTCACGACCATTGATCGTGATCGAGCCCTTGCCCGGCTTGATCCAGACGCGAGCGATCGCGTTCTTGCGCTTGCCGGTCGCGTACGAGCGGCCTTGGGCGTCGATCTTGGGTTCGACCGGAGCGGCAGCTTCCGGGTTGCTGGACAGGCTGGCCAGCGCTTCAAAGCCTTGTGCGTCGGTCATGGCTTAGAGGCTCCGGGTGTTCTTGGCGTTGCGGGCCGCGAAGTCGACGACTTCAGGGCTTTGCGCTTGGTGCGGGTGCTCGCCGTTGTTGTAGATGAGCAGGTGCGTGAGCTGCTTGCGAGCCAGCGGGCTCTCCTTCGGCAGCATGCGCTCGACGGCCTTCTCCAGGACGCGTTCCGGGAACTTGCCGCCCAGCACCTTGCGCGGGGTGGTTTCCTTGACGCCGCCCGGGTGACCGGTGTGACGGTAGTACACCTTATCGTCCATCTTCTTGCCGGTGAACTTCACCTTGTCGGCGTTGATGACGACGACGAAGTCACCGCAATCGACGTGCGGGGTGTAGTCAGGACGGTGCTTGCCGCGAAGACGCATGGCGATGAACGTCGCCAGACGGCCGACAACGGCGTCCTGGGCGTCGACCACGATCCACTTCTTCTCGACCTCGGCCGGCTTCAACGAAGCCGTGATCTTTTGCATGGGATTGATCCGTAATTTCTAGGCGTCCGACCCCGAGAAATCCGGTTTCGTCCGTGTGAGGCGCGGCATGTACGGGAGGGTTCGCGCGCTGTCAACAATGCGGAAGCAAGAAAGTACACAAACCCTTACTTTACAAAGGCTTGCGTGATACGGTATTCAGATACCGTATCACGCAATCTTCCCTAGCCGCGCTTGAACCACGATTTCTTGGTCTTGGGCGCCTCGGCCGACGGGGCGGCGGCAGGCGCGATCGCCGGGGCGTCGAAGCCGAAGGCGTGGCGCATGACCTGGAAGATGTAGCTCTCCTCGACCACGCCGCGCAGCAGGAAGGCCTGCGGGCCGTCGGCGAACACCCCCACGTCCTCGCCGGCGTGAGCGGCGCTGGCGAGGTTCACCGTGGCCTGCTGGTGATAGTCGACGTCGTCCAAGTCTTCCTTGGCCGGGTCGTTGCGCGTGTTGTTGCCCGTCGGCCCGCCCGGGCCGGTAGCGAACATCAGGGTCGTATAGGCCTTGCCATCGCCGGCGATGGCGGGGTCGCCCTCGTTGCCGGCCATGCCCAGGATCGGCGAATTGCGGGCGGCGTAGCCTGAGATCACCAGACCGTGGCTGTGGTCGGCCGTGACGACGACCAGGGTGTCCTTCAGGTCGACCTTGGCCAGCACGGCGGCGATGGCCTTGGAGAACTCGACCGTCTCGCTGAGCGTGCGCTTGGCGTTGCCCAGGTGGCTGCCCATGTCGATCTTGCCGCCCTCGACCAGCAGGAAGTAGCCGTTCGGGTTCTTGGACAGCACGTCGACGGCCGAGGTCGCCATCTCGGCCAGTGTCGGGACGCCCTGCCCCAGCACTGCGCGCTCCACCTCGTACGGCAGGTGCTCGGGCGCGAAGAGGCCCAGCACGTGCCTGGTGTCGGCCGGAATGGCCTTCAACTGGTCGACGCTGGTCACGTAGGACGAGCCCGGACCTTCCGCCTTCAGCCACTCGGCCGTCAGGTCCCGGCCGTCGGCGCGCTTGCCGTCCTTGTCGTCGGGGAGGAAGCGCGAGCGGCCGCCGCCCATGACGACGTCCAGCCGCAGGTTGTCGGGCGCTTCGATCAGCTGGCGGGCGATGTCCTTGCAGCCGGCCTGCAGGGCCTCGACCGGCATGTCGCCGTCGCCTTCCCAGTCGCGATAGGCGGTGTGGGCGTAGGCGCCGGCCGGGGTGGCGTGGGTGACGCGGGTGGTGGTGACGACGCCGGCGGCCTTGCCGCGCGCCTTGGCCAGCTCGGCCAGGGTGTCGACGCCATTGCCCTTCTCGGTCTCGCACTTCTCGCCAATCGCCGCGCCGGTCAGGCCGATGATCTTGTTGCGGGTCTTCACGCCGGTCATGATCGCGGTGATACCGGCGGCGCTGTCGGTGACCTGGGTGTCATGGCTGTAGGTCTTGGAGAGCGCCGAATAGGACAGCTTCTCGAAGGCCAGCGAATTGGACTCGCCATCGACGCCCTTCAGCTGGCCGTCATAGATGCGGCCGGCCGTGACCGTCGAAATGCCCATGCCGTCGCCCAGGAACAGGATGACGTTCTTGGCCTTGCCCGTGTTCGGGACCACGGCGATCTGCCTGGCCAGGGCGGCTTCGCCGGCCTTGTAATAGGCGTCCGCGGCGCTGACGGCGGCGTTCGGCGTTTGGGCGAACGCTAGAGCAGGAAAGGCGACGGACGCGACCAGCGCGAGAACAATGGGGCGGATCAAGGCCAAGCTCCATGAGGAATCGGCCCGATTTGCGCCCCGCGTGTGACAGTTGTTGCGGGACTTTGTTTCAGCCCCTCAAAATTCAGGGCCTGCGCACCCGCCACGCGAAGACGGTCGCCGTCGCCAGCAGCACGGCCGCGCCCGCCTGGTGCAGCACGCCCAAAGCGATCGGCACGCTGGCCATCAGCGTCCAGATCCCCAGTCCCGCCTGCAAGGTGACGACGATCGCCACGGCCACGGCCGCGGCCTTGCTGCCCGGCGCCAGCGGACGATCCCGCTGCGCCAGGAAGGCGATCGCCAGACCGGCCGCGAACAGGGCGTAAGCCGTCAGCCGGTGGTGCAGTTGTACGGCGCCCTGGCTGTGCGCCAGCGTGCCCCACAGACCCTTGCCCAGATATTCGGCGGGGAAGAAGCCGCCGTTCATCAGCGGCCAGTCGTTATAGACGAGGCCCGCGTCGTTGCCGGCGACCAGCGCGCCCAGCAGGCTCTGGAAAAACACCGCGCCCAGGAAGGCCAGGGCCCAGCCGCGCCAGGCGGAGCGCTCCTCGACGCGCGGCGATCCATTCCAGGCGTCGAGCGCGGTCCAGATCAAGACGACGAACAGGGCCAGCGCCAGGCCCAGGTGGGTCATCAGCCGCTCGGGCGCGACCGAGACGCGCTCGGAGAGGCCGCTCGACACCATCCACCAGCCCACCACACCTTGCAGGCCGCCCAATCCCAGCATGACGGCGCAGCGCCAGATCAGACGGCGCGGGATGTCGCGGCGGATCAGGAAGACGGCGAACGGGATGGCGAAGGCCACGCCCACGGTCCGCCCCAGCAGCCTGTGCGCCCACTCCCACCAGAAGATGCCCTTGTAACCCTCCAGGGTCATGTCCGGGTTCACGAGCTGGAACTGGGGGATCTTCTTGTAGAGCTCGAAGCTCTCGCGCCAGGCCTGCTCGGACAGGGGCGGCAGCGCGCCCATGATCGGCTTCCACTGGGTGATCGAAAGACCCGAGTCGGTCAGGCGGGTCGCGCCGCCCACGACGACCATGGCGAACACCATGGCGGCGACGATGAAGAGCCAGATCGCGACGGGGCGCGAACGGTCGGAACGCAGGAAGGACGTCATGGGGCCTGAAAAGCGTCACTACTGGGCCGAAATGCGGCGAGACCTCCCTACGCCCGACGCTTGCCCGCATCAATGTTTCTGTGGCTCGGCATGACGGCGCCGCGGGTTCGTGCGAGAAACGGGCGTCTTGGGCGAGGCGGGACGGAGAAAACAATGAGCGGCATGGGCGTATTCGCGGCGGCGGTGATCGGCATCCTGGCCGGCTGGATCGCCGACATCGTGCTGGGTCGCCACCACTCGCTGTTCATCAAGCTCTTGATCGGCGTGATCGGCTCGTTCATCGGAGCCTTCATCGCCTCGCGCATCGATCTGCACCTGGCCGGCTTCGTCGGCGAGCTGATCGTCTCCAGCGTGGGCGCGATCCTGTTCCTGGCCGTGCTCGGCCTTTTCCGGAGAACCGCGTGAGCGCTCCCATGAAGCCGGCCCGCCAGATACCCGCGAGACTGCGCAAGCTGATCGGCGCGTTCGCCGTGATGGCTGTCCTGTTCGCCTGGATCTGGGCCTTCACCAGCCTCTACGACCACCTGCCGCAGAACCGCTTCGTGCACCTGGTCTATTTCGTGGTCCTGGGCATGGGCTGGGTGCTGCCGGTGATCCCGCTGATCTCTTGGATGGGCAAGGCCGACAAGCCGCTCGACGTCGGCCAAAGATAATCGCGGCCAGCGCTGCCCCCGAAATGAAAAAGGCCGCCCCGAAGGGCGGCCTTTCGTCTTCCGCCCCATTCCCGAAGGAAAAGGGTTTCCCTAAGGAAATGGTCGGAGCGACAGGATTTGAACCTGCGACCCCTTGACCCCCAGTCAAGTGCGCTACCAGGCTGCGCCACGCTCCGACGGAAGAGGCGCTCTTATAGGCGCCGCTCCCCCATTGGGCAACAGCGATTTCGGACGAAATTCAACCCCTGACGAGAAGACCGTCCAGGCGTGATTTGATGGCCGTCAGGTCGTCCAGCGCGAAGGCCAGACGATCGCGCGCATGCGCGTCCAGACGCTTGGCGGGCGCATCCGAAATCTCATAGTCGAAATTGGGATCCAGGCTGGCGGAGCCGTTCGAGCCTATGCCGGCGGCGATCACCTGGGCCAAGCCCTGATCGCGGTGCAGCTTCTGCACGCCTTTGATAGTCAGGCCTTCGCTGTGCAGCAAGGTGCGGACGCCGTTCAGCACGGCCACGTCCTGCGGGCGATAGAAGCGTCGCCCGCCGGCCCGTTTCATCGGGCGAATAAAGGAGAACTTGGTTTCCCAGAAGCGCAGCACGTGCTGCGGCACGCCCAGCTCATCGGCGGCCTCTGAAATCGTGCGGAAGGCGTTCGGCCCCTTCGCCACCGCATCGATTCCCTAGTCGCCCAAGGCGCGGTCGATTCGCGCCTTCATGACCTGGGAGGCGCGGAAGCCGATCACCCGACGGGGTTCGATCTCGGCCGGCTCGCCAGTCTTGGGATTGCGCCCCATGCGGGCGCGCTTGGCGCGGACCTGAAAGACGCCGAAACCGGAAAGCTTGACCGTCTCGCCCTCTTCGAGCGCCTCGGCCACGAGATCCAGGGTGCGCTCGACCAGGCCGGCGCAGTCCTGACGGGTCAATCCGACCTCTTCATGGACCGCCTCACACAGGTCGGCCCGGGTCAAAGTAGCGCCCTTCATGCAACCCCCTTCACGCGTATCTTGGCGGTCCGATAGACCACCTCCGATGGAGCACTCGCGGCGAACCTGAGTATGCCGCGACCGCCCTCAACGGACCGCGCCCAAAATTCACCGACGACCTCATGCCGTGATTATCGCATGAAGTCAAAGGCTCAACGTCAGGAGTTCATGCCCGACGAGAAGATCGCGCAAGCTGCGCCTTAAAGACGCAGAACGCAGGCGCCCCAGGTCAGGCCGCCGCCCATGGCTTCCAGCAGCAGCAGATCGCCTTTCTTGATTCGACCATCCTTCACGCCGTGCGCGAGGGCCAGCGGGATCGAGGCGGCCGAGGTGTTGGCGTGGGTCGCGACCGTCGAGATCACCTTTTCCTCGTCGATGCCGCAACGGTGGGCGACGCCGGCGAGGATGCGCTGGTTGGCCTGGTGCGGGATGAACCAGTCGACGTCCGCCACCTCGACGCCGGCGTTGGCGGCGGCCGCGTGGATGGCTTCGGAGATGTTGATCACGGCGTGCTTGAAGACCTGGTTGCCTAGCATCCGCAGCTTGCCGACCGTGCCGGTCGTCGAGACGCCGCCGTCGACATAGAGCAGGTCCTGTTTGGTCCCGTCGGCGCGCAGGGCGAAGCCCAGCAAGCCCTGGTCGCCGGTGGTCCCCTCGCCCTCCTTCGGCTCCAACACGACGGCGCCGGCGCCGTCGCCGAACAGCACGCAGGTGCCGCGGTCGCTCCAGTCCATCAGGCGGGTCATGGTCTCGGCGCCGATCACCAGGGCGCACTTGGCGTGACCGCGCGCCACGAAGCCGTCGGCGACGCTCAGGGCGTAGACGAAGCCCGAGCAGACGGCCTGGACGTCGAAGGCGATGCCGACGGGCGCGCCCAGCTTGCGCTGAACGATGGTGGCGACGGCGGGAAAGGTCAGGTCGGCCGTGGTGGTGGCCACGATGATCAGGTCGACGTCGGCCGCGGACTTGCCGGCGGCCGCCAGGGCCTCCTTGGCGGCCTCGACGGCCAGGTCCGAGACCGGCTGGTCGTCGGCGGCCTGGTGGCGCTGGTGGATACCGGTGCGCTCGACGATCCAGGCGTCGCTGGTGTCAACGAACTTGGCCAGGTCATCATTGGTCACGATCTTCGGCGGCAGATACGCGCCGACGCCAGTCACTGCACTGCGAGTTACGCTCACTCGGCCGCTCCCTGCCCCTGCTCCGGGGCTTCGCTCTTGGCCGCCACGGCGGTCAGACGCTTCAGATTTCTATCGACCTCGGCGCGGAAATCGCTGCGTGCGAGGTTGGTGGCGACCCGGACGGCCGCGGCGAAGCCGTTGGCGTCCGCGCCGCCGTGGCTCTTGACCACGATTCCATTGAGACCCAGCAACGGGGCTCCGTTCACCCGGCTCGGATCCAGCCGCTGGCGCATTTTCTTCAACGCGCCGGAGGCGATCAGGGCGCCGAGCATGGCCATCGGTCCGGAGGTCAGGGTGGCCCTGATCTCGTTCGAGAAGAACCGCGCCATGCCCTCGGCGGTCTTCAGGGCCACATTACCGGTGAAGCCGTCCGTGACGACGACGTCAACCGTGCCGTACGCGATGTCATTGCCCTCGACGAAGCCGTGATAGTCGAAATCGAGCTTGGTATCGCGCAGGACGGCGTGAGCCTCGCGGACCTCCTCGTGACCCTTCTCGTCCTCGGAACCGACGTTCAGCAGCCCTACGGTCGGGCGCTTGGAGCCATGCACGGCGTGGTGGAAGGCCGCGCCCATGATCGCGAACTCGACCAGCTGGGCCGCGTCACTCTCGACATTGGCGCCGACGTCCAGGACCGTTGTCACGCCCTTCATATTGGGCCAGTTGGCGACGATGGCCGGGCGCTCCAGGTCCGCGCCCATGCGCAGGATCAGCTTGGAGATCGCCATCAGGGCGCCGGTGTTGCCGGCCGAGACGCAGGCCTGGGCCTGATTCTCGCGCAACGCCTCGATCGCGTTCCACATCGACGAGCCCTTGCCCCGGCGCATGGCCTGGGCGGGCTTTTCGTCCATGCCGATGGCCTTGTCGGTGTGGCGCACCTCGCTCACGCTCTTGGCGGAGGGATGCTTGGCCAGTTCAGCCTCGACCTTCGCGCCGTCGCCATGCAGCAGGAACCGCACACCCGGGAGCGCCTGGGCCGCTTGCGCGACGCCGGGCACGACGATGGAGGGGCCGTGGTCGCCGCCCATGGCGTCGACCGAGATGACTACGGATTGGGACACGTGGCGCTGTGAGCTCCGAGAGGCGGTCTCGCCGGGCGGCGGACGATACATCCGCGTGAATATCACGCAAGCGGTCGAGTCGGGCGCTTTCGCCCTACTCGCTGTCGCCTCTGAGGCTCTTTAGCGCCGCGAACGGGGAAAGTTCGACCGGCTCGGGCGGTTGGACGAACACCGCGCCCGGCTTGCGGGGGAACGGATCCAGTTCCAGGGCCAAGTGCTCGATCACGTAACCCGAGACGTCGATCTTGTCGCCGTCCAGCACGTCCGGCGGATCGTCGGCGTCCGGGTCGACGCCCAGGTCGCCGCTGTCCTCGTCCTGCGGTGCGTTCTTGCTGTTGGCCGGCAGAACGCGCAAGTCGAAGCGCGCGTCGATCGGCGTTTCGAAGTCGTCGGCCGTCGCGCTGCAGGTCTGGACCACGCGGGCGCGCAAGATGCCCGAGACCTCGGCCCCGTCCAGCCACGAGGTCAGGAACACCTCGGCGCTCAGTTCTTCCAGGCTCACCAGATCCAGTTGCTTGGCGATCGCCTTGCGCTGGTCGGCCGAGGGTTCCAGGCGCAGCTTGACGGCGCCACGGTCGACCTGGGCCAGCGAAATCTCACACGGCCAGGGCGCGGTCACGGGTTCGGCCATGTCACGTCTCCTTGTAGCAGGCCCTGCAGCGGCTGTTCCGCCAGGGCTTCGCGCGTCTTGATCACATAGGCGGCCAGGGCCGCGATGTCGCCCTCGCCGCGCTCCTCGAATGCGGTGCGGGCCAGGAAGCCGGTCATGCCCGCGAGATCCGGCAGGGTGGCGACGGCTTCGTCATAGGCCTTCAGACGGCCGTAGAAGGCGCCGGCCAGCTTCTTCATCTTCTTGCCGACCGCCGTGTCCGACACGCCGATCTCGCGGAAGGCGTCGTCCAAGCCCTTCACATACGAGTCGAAAACCGCCTGCGAGGTCTCCGCCGCCGCGTCGCCCTGCCCCTTCAGTCGCTCGATCAGGAATATCACATGCAGGCTGAAGAGTTCAAAGCGGCCTTCCATCGAGTCGCGGACGCCGAAGTCACGATAAAAGATCGCGGACCGCGCCTGAGCCACCGCGCCCGCATAGAGCTTGGCTCCCGCCGCCTTGGCGGGCCTGGGCTTGAGCCACCGATCCAGAAACATGAAACGCCTCGATTTCGCCGCGACATCCCGCTAGACGCGGGGTCCGCTTTCACGCGGGCATTGAACTAAGCTCCCGCGGGCGATAGGTCAAAGTCTGCATTTTTCCGGTTCGGAGCCTTGATGTCTCGCCCCGCCGTTTTCGCCGCCGCCATTCTGGGCCTGGCGATCGCCACGTCCGCCTGTACGCCGCTGACCAGCTACTCCGGCTTTCAGGCCATCGAGGCCAAGCCCGCCGACATGAAGGTCGGCGAGGACAGCAAGTCGACCCTGATGGAAAAGCTGGGTTCGCCGTCGGCGGTTTCGACCTTCGACAACAACACCTGGTACTACATCTCGCAGACGACCGACCGTGTGGCCTTCTACATGCCGCGCGTGATCAAGCGCGACGTCGTAGCCATCAAATTCAACCAGGCCGACGAAAAGGTCGCCTCGGTGAACACCTATACGCTGAAGGACGGCAAGGTCATCGCCTACAACGGCCGTGAGACTCCGACCCGCGGCCGCGAGATGACCATCCTCGAACAGCTGCTCGGCAACGTCGGTCGCGGCGGCATGCTCCCGCAGGACGACGAGGCCCCGGGCCAGCGCCCCGGCGGTCGCTAGAGCATTTTCCGATGGAGGGCCGCCGGCTCGCCGTCGAAAAAATGCGTAAGAGCAGGAAACTGGAGCATTTCACCGATCCAGTCGGATCGGAAAGCGCTCCAGAGTAAGTCGACAGCTCGACAGATCAAGAAAGCCGTCCACTGCAAGGTGGGCGGCTTTTTCGCGCGCCAGACGCCGAACCCCGCGCCGCCGCCCGACACGGTAAAGTAAATTTCTCCGATTTACTGTGAATTTGATATTCACCGTCCCAATTCGGATAGAATACTCACCCCTAAACACTTCATAAACCCAAAACGGGTCACACTCGACTCAAGCCACCTAAGTCGTGGCGCGGCGAATTCTCGACGGCGGTGGGAGACGCACTGTGGAAGGCATGGACCTTCGTGACGTATCGGTGCTTCTGGTCGACGACAACGCGAACATGCGCAAGCTCGTGGCCGAAATCCTGAAGGCCGCCGGCGTTCGCAGGATCCGCGAGGCCGGCGATGGCCTCGACGCGCTCAAGATCTTTCAGACGCAAGAGATCGACATCGTCTTCACCGACCTGATGATGCATCCGGTCGACGGCCTGGCCTTCATCCGCTGGATCCGCACCTCGAGCGCCAGCCCCAATCCGTACGTGCCGATCATCATGATGACCGGCCACGCCACCCAGCGCACGCTGACCGCCGCGCGCATGGCCGGCGTCACCGAGTTCCTGGCCAAGCCACTAACCGCGCGCGGGGTCATGCACCGGATCAACGAGATCGTGAACAACCCCCGACCGTTCGTGCGGGCCAGCGAGTATTTCGGCCCCTGTCGGCGTCGCCGGATCGACCACGAATTCTCCGGCGTCGAACGCCGGGGAGGCCAGCCGGACGAGATCACGGACGCCCTGTCCCAGATGGACCCCGAGGACGTGTACTAAGGTCCTCGACGGCAGGCCCCGAAGACAAAAACGCCCCGGAGGAAACTCCGGGGCGTTCCAGTTTCAGGCTGCTTTCGAAAGATTAGCCGTGGGCCAGCACCGCCAGCAGCAGCAGGGCCACGATGTTGGTGATCTTGATCATCGGGTTCACGGCCGGACCCGAGGTGTCCTTGTAGGGGTCGCCGACGGTGTCGCCGGTGACGGCGGCCTTGTGGGTGTCGCCGCCCTTGGTGTGCAGGACGCCATTCTTGTCGGTGAAGCCCTCTTCGATGACCTTCTTGGCGTTGTCCCAAGCGCCGCCGCCGCTGGTCATCGAGATGGCGACGAACAGGCCGGTGACGATCACGCCCATCAACATGGCGCCCAGCGAGGCGAACGCGTCGACCTTGCCGGCGATGGCCTTGATCACGAAGAACAGCACCACCGGCGAGACGACCGGCAGCAGGCTGGGCACGATCATCTCGCGGATGGCCGCCTTGGTCAGGATGTCCACGGCCTTGCCGTACTCGGGCTTGACCTCGCCGGTCATGATGCCCGGGTTCTCGCGGAACTGACGACGCACCTCGGCGACGACCGACTCGGCCGCGCGACCGACGGCGGTCATCGCCATGCCGCCGAACAGGAACGGCAGCAGGCCGCCGAACAGCAGGCCGACCACGACATAGGGGTTCGACAGGTCGAAGGTCACCGGCCCCATGCCGTCGAAGAAGCTGCCCGGCGTCGCATTGGCCGAGAAGAACTTCAGGTCCTCGGTATAGGCGGCGAACAGCACCAGGGCGCCCAGTCCGGCCGAACCGATGGCGTAGCCCTTGGTCACGGCCTTGGTGGTGTTGCCCACGGCGTCCAGCGCGTCGGTGGTGACGCGGACTTCCGGCGGCAGGCCCGCCATCTCGGCGATGCCGCCGGCGTTGTCGGTGACCGGACCGAAGGCGTCCAGGGCGACGATGAAGCCGGCCATCGACAGCATGGTCGTGGTGGCGATGGCGATGCCGAACAGACCCGCCAGATTATAGGTCACCAGGATGCCGACGATGATGGTCAGGGCCGGCAGGGCCGTGGATTCCAGCGACATGGCCAGACCCTGGATCACGTTCGTGCCGTGACCCGAGACCGACGCCTGCGCCACCGACTTCACCGGACGGAAGTTGGTGCCCGTGTAGTACTCGGTGATCATGACGATGGCGGCGGTGACCGCCAGACCGACCAGACCGCAATAGAACAGGCCATCGGCGGTATAGGTGCGCGCGGCCGTCACGACCGGGGCCGGGATCAGGTCGTGCAGCACGTACCAGACGGCCGGGATCGACAGCAGGCCCGTCACGATCAGGCCCTTGTAGAGGGCCCCCATGATGTTCTGGCTCTTGCCCAGGCGAACGAAGAACGCGCCGATGATCGAGGTGACGATGCAGACCGCGCAGATGGCCAGCGGCAGCAGCATCATGGCGCCCACGGCCTCCGTGCCACGGAAGAAGATGGCGGCCAGGACCATGGTGGCGACCGTGGTCACCGCATAGGTCTCGAACAGGTCGGCGGCCATGCCGGCGCAGTCGCCGACATTGTCGCCCACGTTGTCGGCGATGGTGGCGGCGTTGCGCGGATCATCTTCCGGGATGCCGGCTTCCACCTTGCCCACGAGGTCACCGCCCACGTCGGCGCCCTTGGTGAAGATGCCGCCGCCCAGACGGGCGAAGATCGAGATCAGCGAGGCGCCGAAGCCCAGGGCCACCAGGGCGTCGACGACGCCGCGGCCGGTTGGTTCCAGGCCCAGCGGGCCCGTCAGCACCCAATAGTAGCCGGCCACGCCCAGCAGCGCGAAGCCAGCCACCAGCATGCCGGTGATGGCGCCGGAGGTGAAGGCCAGCGACAGCCCTCTGGCCAGCCCCTCGGAAGCGGCCTGGGCCGTACGGACGTTGGCGCGGACCGAGATCAGCATCCCCGCGAAGCCGGCCGCGCCCGAAAGCACGGAGCCGACGAGGAAGCCCAGAGCGGCCCACTGGCCGATCAGCAGGTAGACGGCGACGAGGATGACCGCGCCAACGACCGAGATAGTGAGGTACTGCCGACGCAGGTAGGCTTGCGCCCCTTCCTGGATCGCCGCGGCGATCTCCTGCATCCTCGCATTGCCGGGCGACGCCCGCATCAGACTGGCCGTCTGCACGGCGCCGTACAGCACCGCCAGCAGCCCGGCCCCGATGGCCAGATAAAGCCAAAGACTCATTAGGTTCTTCGCCCCTTCGCGCTTCCAATCACGAGGGGGATGCCGGTCCCGGCGGCTGGAGGTAATGACGCACGTCAAACCGCCGCCCGGATCGACGGGCGGGCCTTTGGCCTCGTGCCCCCTCGATGCTCCCAAAATGACAGCCGAACGGCGTCATCCGAAAGAGACTGTCAGATGGTCGGGGGGCGCGCAACCCGCGTCGGCGCAAGCCTTTGCAGCGGCAAAGCTTGGCGCGGGGCATGGAATCAGGGGTGCAGTTCGCCCTGGCCGACCGGCTTGGCGGCGCTGGATTTGGGCGGCATCAGCTGCTGGCGGGGGATCTGCTTGACGATCTCGACCGAGGCGACCTTGCCCTTGCCCATCAGTACGCCGCATTGGCTCAGGACGAAGCTGGTCAGGCGCGGACCGTCGACTTCCTTCCAGGTGTCGGCGCGCGTGAACGGAGTCTTGTAGGCGGCCCGTACGATCGCGTCGCGCAGCATCGGCTCCTGGTCCTTCAGGGCCGCGGCGTCGGCGCCCTCCTTCAGCTTCAGGGTCATGGCGACGAAGACGTAGTTGACGATCCGGCCGTTGGCGATGATCGGAATGGTCATCGAGCCCAGCTTGTACGTCGGGTCGAGCGCCTGGCCCTCGCCCTCCTTCTTCTCCTTCTTGCCGCTATTGGCGAAGGCCGGCGCGGCCCCGATGGCGAAGGGGGCGGCGAAGGCGGCCGCGAGCAGGATACGGCGCGAGGGTGTGGCAAGATCGATCATGGCCATCATCCATAACCGACAGGGCTTGATATTGACCTAACCGGCTCCTTGCAGGGGCCTCGGGCGGGATCAGCCGTGCAACCAGCCCAGGCGCGAAGGCGTGACGTCGCGACCCTTGTAGTAGGCCGAGACCCCCTCGCCTTCCACGAACTCGCCGATCTCGCTGACCTTCACGCCGGCCGCGGCGGCGGCGACGCGGAAGTTCCAGGCCTCGCTGGGATCGACGGCGCAGACGATCTCATAGTCGTCGCCGCCGGAAGCCAGCGAGATACGGCCCTCGACCTGCTCTGGCTGCTGGTCCAGCCAGGCCTGACCGCCCGGCGACAGCGGCAGGCGCTCCAGGTCGACGCGCACCCGGCAGCCGCTGGCCTTGGCGATATGGGCGCTGTCGGCCAGCAGGCCGTCGGAGACGTCGGCGGCGGCCTTGGCGTGGACACGCATCGCCTCGCGCAGGGTGACGCGCGGTTCGGGCTGGCGATAGCGGCGCAGCATGGCGCCGTCGGCGTCGACCACCTCGCCCCACTGGGCCAGGAGACCCAGCCAGCCATCGCCGATCGTGCCGGAGACCATCAGGCGGTCGCCCGGCTTGGCGCCGCGTCGCAGGATGGCCCCGCCCTCGGGAACCCAGCCCAGCAAAGTGGCCGAAACGACCAGCGGCCCTGAGGTGGTGACCGTGTCGCCGCCCAGCAGCGACATGTCGAACAGCGCGCCGTCCTCGGCCAGACCCCGGGCGAAGGTCTCGCGCGAGGTGACGTCGGAGCCCGAGGGCCAGCCGATGGCCAGGAAATAGCCGTAGGGTTCGGCCGCCTTGGCCGCCAAGTCGGAGAGATTGGTGCGCAGCAGCTTGCGCGCGACGACGTCCAGGGCCTCGTCGGCCAGAAAGTGCACGCCAGCCACCATGGCGTCCTTGGTGATCACCAGGTCGTAGCCAGGACGCGACGGTAGCACGGCCGCGTCGTCCAGCAGGTCCAGCGCCGCCGGGTCGCCACGCGTTAGCGGACGCAGCAGGCGCGCGATGTGGTCGAATTCCGTCGGGGGCGCCTCCGCCGCGGCGGGCGCGGCGTCATCGTCAGCGAACCAGTCGTCTTCGTCAGTCTCGTGCATCACGGGCGATCGCGTCGAGGGCGCCATTGATGAAGCCTGACTCGGGACCCTCAAAAAAGGATTTAGCGATCTCGACATACTCGTTGATGACGACTTCGGTCGGAACGTCCGGCCGGTACATCAATTCGTAGGCGCCGGCGCGCAGCACGGCGCGGGCCGTGGCGTCCAGGCGCTCCAGGCGCCAGCCCGAGGCCAGGCGCTTGACGATGCCCTGGTCGATCTTGGACTGGTTGGTCACCACGCCCTTGGCCAGTTCGGCGAAGAAGGTCTCGTCGGCGGCGGCCAGGCGCTCGCCCTCGACATCGCGGTCGAAGCGGTGCTCGCCGAACTCGCGCACCACGGCGTCGACGCCCGCGCCCGAGACTTCCATCTGGTACAGGGCCTGGACGGCGGCGAGACGCGCCACCGAGCGCGGTTGGATGCGGTTGCCGCTCATCGGACCTGTCCCAGCAGTTGACGCTTCAGGGCGATGGTCTCGAGGCAGGCCTTGGCGGCCGAACCGCCGCGGTCGCCTTCGCTGACCCGCGCTCGGGTCAAGGCCTGGGCTTCGTCGTCGACGGCCAGGACGCCGAAGCCGATCGCCAGCCGCTTGCCGATGCCCAGATCCTGCAGGCCGCGGGCGGTTTCATTGGCGACCAGTTCGAAATGGTAGGTCTCGCCCCGGATGACCGCGCCGAGCGCGACATAGCCTTCGTAGCGCACGCCCACGGGGCGGCGAGCCGCGTCCTCGGCCATGGCGATGACCGTCGGGATCTGCAGGGCGCTGGAGACGGTGATCACGTCGTATTCCGCGCCCTGGGCCTCGATCGCCTGCACGGCTCCGCGCAGCAGCTCGTCGGAGATCCCCGAATGGCTTCGGCCCTCTACGATCAGCAAGCGGATGTTGTCTTCAACCATCTAGCTTCGAATCTCCACGGCCGCGCTTGCCGCGCGCACACAAACACACATCAGGGATTAACGAACTATAGCTCTTCTTCGACGCTGTCGCTCAGACCTTCTTCGGTCAGGAACTTGGCGAAGTCGCTGGTTTCCTTGAAATCCCGATAGACGGAGGCGTAACGGACATAGGCGACGTCATCGAGCGATTTCAACGCCTTCATGACCATTTCGCCCACCGTCGAGGACGGAAGCTCGGTCTCGCCCATGCTTTCGAGCTGCCGGACGATGCCGTTGATCATACGCTCGACGCGCTCGGCCTCGACGGGCCGCTTCTGGGTGGCCAGGGCGATCGAACGCACCAGCTTGTCGCGATCGAACGGCGAGCGCCGGCCCGAACGCTTCAGGATGATCAGCTCGCGCAGTTGCACCCGCTCGAACGTGGTGAAGCGACCGCCGCACTCGGGGCACATGCGGCGACGGCGGATGGCCGCGCCGTCTTCAGACGGGCGGCTGTCCTTAACCTGGCTTTCGGCGTGTCCGCAGAAGGGGCAGCGCATGATGTGGCCCCTCCCGCGGCGCCTAGACCATATTAGTTGTAGATCGGGAAGCGGGCCGTCAAGGCCAGCACTTCCTCGCGGACCTTACCCTCGACCTCGGCGTTGCCTTCCGGACCGTTGGCGGCCAGGCCGTTGACCACTTCGCCGATCAGCTCGCCCACGCGGGTGAACTCGGCTTCCTTGAAGCCGCGCGTGGTGCCGGCCGGCGTGCCCAGGCGAACGCCCGAGGTGATCGTGAACGGCGCGGTGTCGAACGGCACGCCGTTCTTGTTGCAGGTCATGTGGGCGCGCTCGAGGCTGTGCTCGGTGTCCCGGCCTGTCACGCCCTTCGGACGCAGGTCGACCAGCATCAGGTGGCTGTCGGTGCCGCCCGAGACGATGTTGACGCCCGACTTCAGCAGGGCTTCCGACAGCGCCTTGGCGTTGGCGATGATCTGCCGGGCATAGTCCTTGAACGCCGGCTGCAGCGCTTCGCCGAAGGCCACGGCCTTGGCGGCGATGACGTGCTCCAGCGGACCGCCTTGCAAGCCCGGGAAAACGGCCGAATTGACCTTCTTGATGATGGCTTCGTCGTTGGTCAGCACCATGCCGCCACGCGGGCCGCGAAGGGTCTTGTGGGTGGTGGTGGTGACGACGTGGGCGTGGGGGACCGGGCTCGGGAACACGCCGCCGGCCACCAGGCCGGCGAAGTGGGCCATGTCGACCATCAGATAGGCGCCGACGCTGTCGGCGATCTGACGGAAGCGGGCGAAGTCGATTTCGCGGCTATAGGCGCTGCCGCCGGCGATGATCAGCTTGGGCTTCTCGCGCTCGGCCACCTCGGCGACGTTGTCGTAGTCGATCAACTGGTCCTGCTGGCGCACGGTGTAGGACACCGGCTTGAACCACTTGCCCGACTGGTTGGCGGGCGAGCCGTGGGTCAGGTGGCCGCCGGCGGCCAGGTCCATGCCCAGGAAGCTGTCGCCCGGCTGCAGCAGAGCCATGAACACCGCTTGGTTGGCCTGCGAACCCGAGTGCGGCTGAACGTTGGCGAAACCGGCGCCGAACAGCGACTTGGCGCGTTCGATGGCGATCGTCTCGATCTCGTCGACATATTCGCAGCCGCCGTAGTAGCGCTTGCCCGGATAACCCTCGGCGTATTTGTTGGTCAGGATCGAGCCCTGGGCCTCCAACACCGCCTTCGAGACGATGTTCTCCGAGGCGATCAGCTCGATCTGGTTCTGCTGACGGTCCAGCTCGCGACCGATGCGGTCGAAGATGTCCTTGTCCGCGGTGGCGAGGTCGGCGCCGAAAAAGGCGCTGGTGTTGGCTTGGGTCATTTCGCTCTCCGGGCGTTTGGGGGAGTCGGCAGAGGCGCCCTCTTTAACGGGATGGGCGCGGCGATCAATGTAGGAACCGCATCCTGTTTTGTGCGTTGCCGTCCTGCAGGGCGGTGCTCAACCCCCGCGGAGTTCCAACGACAACAACGGGAATGGGGTATCTCATGGCGTCTCAAGGCGGCGGCACGGACACGACGAGCGACAACAACGTCGATATTCTGGGGCTCAGCGCCGAGATCGTGGCGGCTTATGTAGGTCAGAACACAGTCTCTCAGACGGCCATTCCGGACCTGATCCGTACGGTCCACCAGGCGCTCGCCTCGCTGGGCAACGGCGGCGAGGCTCCGCAACCGGCCGAAAAGGCCAAGCCGGCGGTTCCGGTGGGCCGCTCGGTGCAGCATGACTTCATCGTCTGTCTGGAGGACGGGAAGAAGCTCAAGATGCTCAAGCGCTATCTGCGCTCGCACTACGACATGAGCCCCGAGGAATACCGTCGCAAGTGGGGCCTGCCGCCCGACTATCCGATGGTGGCGCCGGCCTATGCGGCCCGCCGCTCGGACTTCGCCAAGAAGATCGGCCTGGGCAAGGGCGTGCGACGGGGAAGCTGACCGCCTCTCGCCGTTCGGGCACGCGAACGCCGCCGGACTCCGGCGGCGTTTTTCGGTTCGACGATGTGCGGTCTGGTCGAAGCTGAAGGTGCGTCTGATCCCCTGAACGTGGCGAAGACCACGTTCAAAATGTTTGAGATAGAGCCTGTTTATCCGCTTCGGATAAAATCCAAAACGGATAGGCTCTACGCCGCGTAGCCGCCCATGCGGGCGACATTGCAGTGAGCCCACAGCTTTTCCATCGCCGCGACCAGCTTGCGCATCATGTCGTCGGTATGGAACGGAGTCGGGGTGAAGCGCAGGCGCTCGGTGCCGCGTGGCACCGTCGGGTAGTTGATCGGCTGCACATAGACGCCGTGATCGGCCAGCAGCATGTCGCTGATCAGCTTGGTGTGGACGGGATCGCCGACCAGCACCGGAACGATGTGGCTCTCGTTTTCCATCACCGGCAGGCCGGCGGCCTTGAACATGGCCTTCAGGGTCGCTGCGCGCTCCTGGTGGATCTCGCGCACTTCCGGGTGCTGTTTCAGCCAGCGGACGCTGGCCAGCGCGCCGGCCACCAAGGCCGGCGGCAGCGAGGTGGTGAAGATGAAGCCCGCAGCCATCAGGCGGATGGCGTCGATCACTTCGGCGTCGCCGGTGATGTAGCCGCCCATGACGCCGAACGCCTTGCCGAGCGTCCCTTCGATGATGTCGATCTCGCCCATCAGGCCGTCGCGCTCCGCGACGCCGCCGCCGCGCGGGCCGTACATGCCGACCGCGTGGACCTCGTCCAGATAGGTCATGGCGCCGTACTTCTTGGCGAGAGCCGCCGTGGCGCGGATGTCGGCGATATCGCCGTCCATCGAATAGACGCTCTCGAAGGCGACCATCTTGGGCGCGTCGGCCGGGGCCGCCGCCAGCAGCTCTTCGAGATGCTCAAGATCGTTGTGGCGGAACACCTTGCGCGGACCGCCGCCATTGCGGATGCCGGCGATCATCGAGGCGTGGTTCAACTCGTCCGAGAAGATGATCAGGCCGGGCAGGATCTTCTGCACCACCGACAGACTGGCCTCGTTGGAGACGTAGCCCGAGGTGAACAGCAGCGCGCCTTCCTTGCCGTGCAGGTCGGCCAGTTCCTGCTCCAGCAGGACGTGGTCGTGGTTGGTGCCCGAGATGTTGCGGGTGCCGCCCGAGCCCGAGCCATGCGCGTCGACGGCGGCCTTCATGGCGTCCATGACGACGGAATTCTGACCCTGGCCGAGATAGTCGTTGCTGCACCAGACCACGACTTCACGTTCCGAGCCGTCCTGACGGGTCCAGGTGGCGCGCGGGAACTGTCCACGCTGTCGCTTAAGGTCGGCGAAGACCCGGTAGCGGCCCTCTTCGCGGATCTGGTCGACGGCGCTGCGGAACGCGGCTTTGTAGTCCATGTCGATCTCTAAACCACCGGCCGGATGGTCCGGGGGTCCCCTTAGTTCATGGCTCGGCTTTTCGCACCAAGCGCCGTTGGTGTCCATCTAGGGACGTTTACCTAGCAAATTGAAGTACGCGATTGGCCGCATCGACTTCGCCAATGAACTCCGTCGCGGATGCGGCGTCCTCGGCGATTCATCCAAGCTGCGCCAGCTTTCCGCGCAGTAACTGGATGATGGCCGAGAAGTCCTTGCCGCCGAAGCCGTTGCCGTCGAACAACGCGTACAGCGCCTCGGCCTGCGCCCCCATCGGCGTGCTGGCCCCAGCCTTGGCGGCGGCCTCCTGGGCCAGCTTCAGGTCCTTCAGCATCATGGCCGAGGCGAAGCCGCCCTCGTAGTGGCGGTCGGCCGGAGTCTGGGGCCCCACGCCCGGGACCGGGCAGTAACTGGTCACCGACCAGCACTGGCCCGATGACTTGCTGGCGATCTCGAAGAAGCGATCGGCGTCCAGACCCAACTTCTCGGCGAGGGCAAAGGCTTCGCAGGTCCCCAGCATCGAGACGCCCAGCAGCATGTTGTTGCAGATCTTGGCCGCCTGCCCCGCCCCGTGGTCGCCGGCGTGGATCGTCACGCGCGACATCGGGTCCAGCGCCGCCTCGATGGCCGGAAAATCCACGGCCGCGCAGCCGACCATGAAGGCCAGGGCGCCGGCCTCGGCGGCCATCACGCCGCCCGACACCGGCGCGTCGGCGAAGCGGAAACCGGCCTCGGCCGCCTGCCCGGCCACAGCGCGGGCGCTCTCGACGTCGATCGTCGAGCTGTCGATCAGCAAGGCGGACTTGGGCGCGCTCTTCAGAATCTGCTCGCCATAGACGGCGCGCACGTGCGGACCGGCCGGCAGCATGGTGATCACCACCTCGGCGTCCGCCACCGCCTCGGCGACCGAGCCAGCCGCCTGGCAGCCAGCCGCAACCGCCCGTTCGACCGCCGCCGCCGACAGGTCGAAAGCGTGGACCTCGTGACCAGCCTTGGCCTGATTGGCGGCCATGCCGCCGCCCATGTTGCCCAGGCCGATGAAGGCGATGCGGGTCATTGTGGAGCTCCCAGAAAAGGCGAACCGCGCCTCATGGGCGCGGCTCTTATCATTGAATATCCTGGCGCTTTCCGGCTCAGCGCGCCGTGGCCGGCTTGCGGAACTTGTAGACGAACTGGTCGGTCTTCCCGCGGATCGACGGGTCGTAGACGTTGGCCTTGCGGGAGTCGGCCGGATCCTTCAGCACGCGGCTCTCGCCCTCGAAGATGAAGCCGGCGGCCGTGACCTCGGACCTCACCACCGCCGAGTCGATGCGGTGCAGGGTCTCGGTGTCGCGCAGGCCCGAGCCGGCCTCGGCCGAATGGTCGATAACCAGGAACACGCCGCCCGGCTTCAGAGCTCTGAAGATCTGGCGGTTCACGACCGACAGGTCGGCCGGTCCCATGAACTTGTCGTGCATGTCGTGATAGTTTTGGGCGGTGAACACCAGATCCAACCTCTCCGGCGTGGAGAAGTTCGGCAGCGTGTTCAGGATCACCTTCACGTTCGAATAGGCCGGATCACGGGCGATGGCGTTCACCGCGGGCTCGCGATTGGCCAGCTTGGTCAGCTCGTCCGGCACATAGGCATAGACCACGCCCCTGGGGCCGACCGACTTGGCCAGGATGCGGGTGAAGTAGCCGCCGCCGGGGATCAGATCGGCGACCTTCGCGCCCGGGCGCACCCCGGCGAAGGTCAGGACCTCGCCCGGATGCCGGTTGGCGTCTCGGACCATGTCGGCGGCCGGACGCGACGGATCGCTGAGCGCGGCGGCGATGTTCGGCGAGATGGCCGCGGCCGCCGGGCCCGAAGGCGGCGGCGGCGGAGGTCCCATCATCGGCTGGGTGGCGCAGGCCGCGAGGCCCAGCACGGCGACGAGACTGAGAAGCGGCTTACGCATGGCAATCCTTCCGAACCGACGTGTTCTTGTTGTGCGACCCTAACCTAGCGTGACGGCTACGTCAGCGGCCTCCATTCCTCCCCGCGGGGAAGCGGAGCGAAAATCTCCTCCAGCATGGCGTCCGTGACCCCCTCGAGGGTCGCGGGATTCCACTTCGGGGCGTTGTCCTTGTCGACGATCACGGCCCGGACGCCCTCGATGAAGTCGTGCTTCATCACCACCCGCGAGCCGATCCGGTACTCCATGACCATGTTGTCAGCGAAGTCGGTCATGGCCGCGCCGCGCTTCAGCTGCTCGAAAGCGACTTTCATCGTCTGGGGCGACTTGGTCCGCATCACGGCCAACTGGGCCTTGCCCCAGTCGCTGGAGTCGAGGGTCAGGAACTCCACGATCTCCTCGACGGTCTCGCCGACGAACAGGCGGTTGAGGTCCTGCTCGAAGCCCAGCAGCGCCGCCTTGCCAGCGTCGGCGCGGTATTTCTTGAGGATCTCTTCGATGCGGCGGGGATCGGCGATGATCGCCTTCTTCAGCCCCGCCACGGCGCCGAACTCGACGAAGTGGGTGGCTACTCCCAAGCGCATGCAGTCCGCGCCCTTGATCCGCGCGCCGGTCAGGGCCAGCCACAGCCCCGCCTTGCCCGGCAGGCGCGGCAGGTACCAGCCGCCGCCGACATCCGGAAACAGGCCGATGCCGGTCTCGGGCATGGCGAAGGTCGTGCGCTCGGTGGCGATCCGCACATGGGCCGGCATCGAGATGCCGACACCACCGCCCATGACGATGCCGTCCATCACCGCCACGACGGGCGTGTCATAGGTGAACAGCAGGTGGTTCAACTGGTACTCGGTGTGGAAGAACCGTCGCGCCTCGACGCCGTCCTTGGCCCCGCTGTCGGCCAGCATCCGGATGTCGCCGCCGGCGCAGAAGCCGCGCTCGCCCGCATGGTCGATCAGGACCATGTAGATCTCGGGATCTTCCCGCCAGTCCAGCAGCGCGCCGATCATGGTCTCGCACATGCCAAGCGTCAGGGCGTGCAGGGCTTTCGGGCGATTGAGCGTGATGCGGCCGACGTTCTTCTCGACGCGGATCAGGACTTCGGGTTCGTCGGTCATCGATAGGTCCTAGGCGGGTTCGGCGACGGGCGCGCAGTCGAAGCGGTCGATCTGACCGGCCGTGAGGCGATAGACGGCGTCCTGCGGGATGTCCTGGGCCAGAGTCTCGGCTTGCGACAAGCCGGCATAGGCGCCGCGCAGCAGCCGGCCGGCGACGCCGTGGCTGACGACGATCAGCCGGCGCTCGGGCTCGGCCGCCTGTTCGCCCAGCCAGTGGGTAATGCGGGCCATCATGGCCTCATAGGTCTCGCCGCCCGGCGCGTGGAAGCCCCAGGCGTCGTCGCCGTGAAGATGCGGATTCTCGCCTCTCACCTCCTCGCGGAGGCGGTTGGACCATTCGCCGACGTCGATCTCCACCAGGCGTTCGTCGGTCGCGACCGACAGCCCCAGATGCGCGCCGATGGTCTCGGCCGTGTCGCGCGCCCGGCGCAACGGGCTGGCGACGATGCGCCACTCACCCAGGGGGCCGGCCGGCGGGTCGCGGCGAACCAGGTCGAACAACAGGTCGGCCATGGCTCCCGCCTGGGCGCGGCCCAGCGGCGTCAGGTCCGACTCCGACCGCCCCTGCAGACGGCCTTCGCGATTGTGGAAGGTCTCCCCATGGCGACAGAGATAGATCACTGCCTGAACATCTCTCGGGCGATGATGACGCGCATGATCTCGTTGGTCCCTTCCAGGATCTGGTGCACCCGCAGGTCGCGCACGATGCGCTCCAGCGGATAATCCTGGAGGTAGCCGTAGCCGCCGTGCAGCTGCAAGGCGTCATTGGCCACCTGGAAACCGGCGTCGGTGGCGAACCGCTTGGCCATGGCGCACAGCTTGGTCGCTTCCGGGTGGCGATTGTCCAGGGCGTGGGCGGCCCGGCGCACCATCAGGCGGGCGGCCTCCAGCTCGGTGGCCATGTCGGCCAGCTTGAACTGCAGCGCCTGGAAGTCCTTCAGCGCTTTGCCGAACTGGTTGCGGGTCTCCATGTAAGCCTTGGCCGTATCGAGGGCGAACTGCGCCCCGCCCAGCGAGCACGAGGCGATGTTCAGGCGACCGCCGTCCAGGCCCATCATGGCGAAGCGGAAGCCTTCGCCTTCCTGGCCGATGCGGTTCTCGACCGGCACGCGGCAATTGTCGAAATTCACCTGCGCCGTCGGCTGGGCGTTCCAGCCCATCTTGCGCTCGTTGGCCCCGAAGCTGAGCCCTTCCGTCCCCTTCTCGACCACGAAGGCCGAAACGCCCTTGGCGCCCTCGCCGCCCGTACGCGCCATGACGACATAGACGTCCGACACGCCGCCGCCCGAGATGAAGGCCTTTCCACCGTTCAGGACATAGTGGTCGCCGTCGAGCTGGGCGCTCGTGCGCATGTTGGCCGCGTCCGAGCCCGAGCCCGGCTCGGTCAGGCAGTAGCTGGCGATCAGCTCCATGGTCGTCAGACGCGGCAGGTAACGCTTGCGCAGATCCTCGGAGCCGAAGCGATCGATCATCCACGAGGCCATGTTGTGGATGGTCAGATAGGCGGCGGTCGGCACGTCGCCGTAGCTGAGCGCCTCGAAGATGATCGAGGCGTCTAGGCGCGACAGACCGCTGCCACCAACATCCTCGTTCACATAGATGCCGGCGAAGCCCAGCTCGGCGGCTTGGCGCAGGGTCTCGACGGGGAAATGCTTCTTCTCGTCCCATTCGGCCGAGAACGGGGCAAGCTGTCCTTCGGCGAAAGCGCGAGCCGCATCCTGGATTGCGACTTGATCTTCGTTCAGCGCGAAATCCATGCGCACTTCCTCCCGTTCGGGGCAAAGCCGCCCTCACCTTCTTGGCCGCTGACGTGCCGCGCCGTGCGCCGGCTGTCAACGCGTGTCGCGCGGGCCTCCAAGTGTGGCCTGAAATCCTCCGTTACACGGTGTGTAGCGGATCAGGCGTCGCACCCCCTTGATAACCATCGCCTTTCGGCCCAAATGCCGATCTCGAGTCTGGGCGTTCTCAACAATAACATTTGCATCGACGATCATGCGTTTCGTGAAACTTGCACTCGCCGCTCTTGTCGCGGCCCTGGGGATGGCCACGGCCGCGGTCCCGGCCCATGCGGCCGAGGGCGGCGACATCGCGCGTAGCTACGGCGTGTGGCGTAACCCGCACAACACCGTGCACCTGGAAATCAAGGATTGCGGCCCCAGCACCTGCGGCGTCGTCGTGTGGGCCAGCGCCAAGGCCGAGGCCGACGCGCGCAAGGCGGGCGCCGACACCCTGATCGGCAAGCAACTGCTGCGTGACTTCGAAAGCCAGCGCGACGGTTCTCTGAAGGGGCGCGTGTGGGTCCCGACCCTGAAGGTCACCCTCGTGGGGTCGGCCAACATCATCGACCCCAAGACCATGCGCGCCAAAGGCTGCGTGATCGGCAACTTCCTGTGCAAGTCGCAGCTGTGGACACGCATCGACGGACCGTCGATGCTGGCCGCCCGCACGGCGCCCTGACCTTTTCGCCCAAACGCGCAAACGCCGCTTGATTCAGCTCAAACGGCGCAGCACCCTCTAAGTGTACATTGATAACCCAGGCGTCCGAAGAGACGCCGGGGGCGACTTGGCCGTCTGTCGGCCAGCACGGGAGGAATGACATGACCGAGGCGGCGACGCTTTCGAAGACCGCGTCAGGCGCGGCCACACAGCATTTCGACGTGATCATCGTGGGCGCGGGCATTTCCGGGATCGGGAGCGCCTATCACCTTGGCGTGCAACGACCGGGGACGACCTTCACGGTGCTGGAGGCGCTCGAGAGTTTTGGCGGCACCTGGCTAACGCACACCTACCCCGGCATCCGCTCGGACAGCGACCTCTACACTTTCGGCTATCGCTTCAAGCCGTGGGTCGGGCCACCGATCGCCACCGCCGCGGAAATCCTCGACTACATGAGCGAGGTGATCACCGAGAACGACTTGGCGCGCCACATCCGCTATCGGCGACGGATCGTCTCGGCCAGTTGGTCGTCCGCTGACAAGCTCTGGACGCTGGAGGTCGCTGGCCCGGACGGCGCCGAGCGCTACACCACCAACTTCCTGTGGATGTGCCAGGGCTATTACCGTCACTCGGTGGGCTATACGCCCGACTGGCCCGGCATGTCGGACTACAAGGGCCGGATCGTGCATCCGCAAACCTGGCCCGACGACCTCGACTTGAAGAACAAGCGGGTGGTGGTGATCGGCTCTGGCGCGACGGCCGCGACGCTGGTTCCCAACATCGCCGGCGACTGCGCCCATGTCACCGTGCTGCAGCGCTCGCCCACCTACTTCGTGCCTGGCCGCAACGAGAACGAGCTGGCCAATGTCCTGCGCCAGCTGGAGATCGACGAGACCTGGATCCACGAGATCGTTCGCCGCAAGGTGCTGTTCGACCAGAACGAATTCACGCGGCGCTCGATCGAGGAGCCCGAAGTGGTCAAGGCCGAGTTGCTGGAAGGCGTGAAGGCCTTCCTGGGTCCCGACTTCGACATCAAGACCCATTTCACGCCGCGCTATCGTCCGTGGCGGCAGCGCATCGCCTTCGTGCCCGACGGCGATCTCTTTCAGGGGATCGCCTCCGGCAAGGCCTCGGTGGTGACCGACGAGATCGACCGTTTCACCGAGACGGGGCTGCTGCTCAAGTCCGGCAAGACGCTGGAGGCGGACGTCGTCGTCACGGCGACGGGCTTCGACCTCAGCGTCCTGGGCGACATCGCGTTCGCGGTGGACGGCAAGCCGCTCGACTTCGCCAAGACGGTCACCTACCGCGGCATGATGTTCACCGGCCTGCCGAACCTCGTCTGGGTCTTCGGCTATTTCCGGGCCAGCTGGACCTTGCGCGCCGACATGATCGGCGACTTCGTCTGCCGGCTGCTGGCCCACATGGAAGCCAAAGGCGCGCGACAGGTCGAAGTCGCCCTGCGGCCGCAGGACGCGGACATGAAGATCGGCGAATGGATCGATCCAGAGGACTTCAATCCCGGCTATCTGATGCGGAACATGCATCTGCTGCCCAAGGCCGGCGACAAGCCGGAGTGGCGACACACCCAGGACTACTGGACCGAGAAGGACCTCTTCCCGACCCTCGACCTGGACGATCCGGCGTTCCGCTATTCTTGAGCCTCTTAAGGGTCCCATGAACTTGCCTAGAGAGGCGGCGCGGTCCAAATCAACGCCATGACCGTTCCGCCCCTCGCTCCCTATCCCGCCACCCGCCTGCGCCGCCTGCGCCAAGCTGACTGGACCCGTCGCCTCGTCCGCGAGACCGAGGTCCGACCATCGGACCTGATCTGGTCGATGGTGGTGCACGAGGGCGAAGGGACGATCCCCGTCGCCTCGATGCCGGGCGTCGAGCGCCTTTCCGTCAAGGAGGCCGCCAAGGCCGCTGTCCGCGCCCGCGACCTGGGCATCCCCGCCATCGCCATCTTCCCGCACATCGACGGCTCGCGGAAGGACGCGACCGGCTCGATCGCCGCCGATCCGGACGGCGTCATCCCCCGCGCCGTCAAGGCCATGAAGGACGCCGCCCCCGAGGTCGGCATCATGTGCGACGTCGCCCTGGACCCCTTCACCGACCACGGCCACGACGGCGTGATCGAGGGCGGCAAGATCCTCAACGACCCGACCATCGAGCGCCTGGTCGAACAGGGGCTGATCCAGGCCGAGGCCGGCGCCGACATCCTGGCTCCGTCCGACATGATGGATGGCCGTATCGGCAAGCTGCGCGCGGCGCTGGAAGGCGCGAACTTCCAGGACACGATGATCATGTCCTACGCGGCCAAGTACGCCTCGGCGTTCTACGGTCCGTACCGCGACGCTATCGGCTCGGCCAAGCTGGCCGGCGGCCAGGGCGACAAGAAGACCTACCAGATGGACCCGGCCAACACCGAGGAAGCCATCCGCGAGGTCGCGCTCGACATCGCCGAGGGCGCCGACATGGTCATGGTCAAGCCGGGCATGCCGTATCTGGACATCGTCCGGCGCCTCGTCGACGAGTTCCGCATGCCCACCTACGCCTTCCAGGTGTCGGGCGAGTACGCGATGATCATGGCCGCCGCCCAGAACGGCTGGATCGACCAGGACCGCGCCATCCTCGAAAGCCTGTCAGCGTTCAAGCGCGCCGGCGCGGCGGGCGTCATCACCTATTTCGCCCCCTGGGCGGCCGAGAAGCTGGGCTGACGTGGCCGCGCCGAGGACCGCCTTCAGCCAAGGCCGGTTCTATGGCGCGCCGACCGTCGAGCGCCAGCTTCACGGCGTGCGCCTGGCGCACCTGGAGGCCACCAAGCGCGCCGAGCATGTCGACGAGCACAGCCACGACGACGCCCACTTCGTGCTGGCCACCCACGGCCGCTACCTGACCACCGCCGCCGGCCCCGAGACGGAGGGGCCGGTGCTGGTCTTCAACCCGCCGGGCGTGGTGCATCGCGACCGCTTCGTCGATGTCGGCGGCTATTTCCTGGCCGTCAGCTTCGCCCCCACCGACTGGCGGACCCTGGCCGACGCCGGACGCGGCGCGGCGATCGACGCTCTGCGGCTGACCGGTCCCGCCGCCCGCCGCGCGGCGCTGCGCCTGACCCGATCGCTGCTGGCCCGCGACGCCGAGACGCTGTCGCTGGAGGGCCTGAGCCTGGAGCTGGCCGCCCAGGCGCTGACGCCGGCCTCGGACGGCGACAGCCGCCCACCCTGGCTGGACCGCGCCGAGACCTATCTGGCCGACACGTTCGACCAGCCGATCAGCGTCGCGGATCTCGCCGAGATCGCCGGGGTGCATCCGGTCCACCTGGCGCGCGGCTATCGCCGCTGGCTCGGAGCGGCGCCCGGCGACCGCCTGCGCACCCGCCGGCTGGAGCGGGCCGCCGACCTGCTGATGCGCGGCCGCGATCCGATCGGCGAGATCGCCCTGGCCACCGGCTTCTGCGACCAGAGCCACCTCAATCGCCAGTTCCTCAAGGCCTATGGCGTCACGCCTGGCGAGTTCGCCCGGCTGTGCGGTCGCCGGCCGGAAGTTTCAAGCGTCCAAGACGAGGCGGCCGGCTCAGCCTAGACGGCGGAGGTTCCTTTTGGAGTTCACGCCTTGAAAGCCTTCGCGTTCGCCGCCGCCCTCGTCCTGACACCGCTGGGCGCCCAGGCCGCCGACTGGTCCACGGCCACGCCCGCCGCCGAGGGCCTTTCCGCCGCCAAGCTCGACGCGATGTCGGCCGCCATCAAGGCCGGACAGTTCCAGCAGATCACCAGCGTCCTGGTCGCACGCCACGGCAAGCTGGTGTTCGAGGCCTATTACGACGCCGATCAGAAGGACGGCGGTCCCGAGGCGCGGCGCAATACCCGCTCCACCACCAAGACCGTCACCGCCATGCTGGCCGGGGCCGCCATCGCCCGCGGCGCCCTGCCCGGCGTCAACGCGCCCATCAAGGCCTACCTGAAGGACCGCCCGCCGGTCGCCAATCCTGACCCGCGCAAGGACAAGGTCACGGTCGAGGACCTGCTGACCATGAGCTCGATCGCCGAGTGCGATGACGACAACGAGTTCTCGCGCGGCAACGAGGAGCGGATGTACCTGATCGAGGACTGGGTCGGCTTCTACCTCGACCTGCCGGTGCGTGGCTTCCCCGACTGGATGCCCAAGCCGGAGGCTTCGCCGTATGGCCGCAGCTTCAGCTACTGCACCGCCGGGGTCGTGACCCTGGGTCAGGTCGTCCAGAACGCCGTGAAGAAGCCCCTGCCCGCCTTCGCCGACGAGGTGCTGTTCAAGCCGCTCGGCATCGAGGCCCCACACTGGCAGATATCGCCCAAGGGCCTGGCCATGGGCGGCGGCGGTCTGGGCCTGCGTAGCCGCGACCTGCTGAAGCTGGGCCAGCTCTATGCCAATGGCGGCCAGTGGGACGGCAAGCCGGTGCTGCCGGCCGACTTCGTGAAGGCGGCCGTCGCGCCCCACGCCAACGCCCGGGAGAACACCGACTACGGCTACCTGATCTGGCTGCAGACCTTTGCCGGCCACAAGGCCTGGGTAATGAGCGGCACGGGCGGCCAGAAGGTCGCCATCGTACCGGACCTCGACCTGGTGGCGGTGATCACCACCACCAACTTCGGCGTCCGCCAGCCGCACGTCATCGCCGAGAAGCTGCTGACCGAGCACATCCTGGCGGCGGTCGAGAAATAGCGCCGCGAAGCCCGGAAAAGAATCGGGGACGCGGCTATCTTCCCGGGATGAGCCGCGTCCTCGACATCGTCACCGCCGTGATCCGCGACCAGGACGGCCGCATGCTGCTGGTCCGCAAGCGCGGTACCGCCACTTTCATGAAGCCCGGCGGCAAGCGCGACGCCGGCGAGGACGATCTCACCACCCTGGCGCGCGAGCTCGACGAGGAGCTGGGTTGCCGGCTGGTCCATGCCGAACTGCTGGGCCATTTCTCGGCCCCGGCCGCCAACGAGGCCGGCTTCACCGTCCAGTCGGCGACCTATCTGGCCACGGTCGAGGGCGACATCGCCGCTCAAGCCGAGATCGAAGAACTGGTCTGGATCGACCCGGCCGCGCCGGGCGACCTCCGCCTGGCGCCCTTGCTGACGCAGGCCGTCCTGCCGGCGCTGCTGGCCCGCGCCTAGAGCCTGTCCCGTTTAGATGGAGCCATCTAAACGGGATAAACAGGCTCTAGAATCAAACATTTAGAGCCCTTTTGAACGCTTTAGATGATTCCATCTAAAGCTAAAGGGCCCTAGGCCTTGCCGCCCATGGCGGTGATCCGTCCCGCGACCATCTCCAGCGCCAGTTCACGCGCGCGGCCCGACGGCCGGCCCAGCAGCTCGCTCAGCGTCGGCCCGAACAGGCCCACCCCGATCGCCAGGATGATGTTGACCAGGATGAAGTCGACGATCTTGTCGCGCTCGACGCCGACGTCGCGCGCCAGCCGCGTCTGAACCACCTCGTCGACGACCCCTCGCACCAGGGTCATGCGCCGCCCTTCCCCGGTCAGCTCCAGCCACGCCGCCAGCCGCGCCACGCCCTTGGCCTCGAAGGCGTCGAACAGGGCCTGGGCCCCGAAGCCCGGCGAAACGCCCTGCGCGTTGAACCCGACGATGATCTTGTCGGCCAGTTGCCGGATCATCCGCTCCATCAGCGCCGTCTCGACCCCGGCGATCGAACCGAAGTGGTGGATGACATTGGCGTGGACCACACCGGCGGCCTTGGCGACATCGGCCAGCTTGATGGCCTGGGGGCCGTGTTCGACCAGCAGGACTTCGGCGGCCGCGAGGATGTTCTCGCGCGCGGCCTCGGGCGTACGACGCACGCGGGTCTTCGGGGCTGAAGCCTCTATTGACATTTTTGTCAGTACAACTCACTCTGCGCCATCGAGCGGCTTAGACAGCCCTAAACCGGCGGAGCGCAGAACGCCATGATCGACACCAAAACCACCCCGGCCGACCTGGACGTCACCCCGCGCGACATCCGCTTCGACCTCGCCGACGCCCAGAAGGGCCACTGGCTGGGCGGCGATCCCGTCGGCACGGCGGTGTTCAACGCCCTGTCCCTGACCTTCCCGGACGGCGAGCGCCTGTTCATGGACGCGGTTCGCAACTACCGCCACCTGCTGACCGGCAAGCTGCTGGACGACGCCAGGAACTTCATCGCCCAGGAAGCCATCCACTCGCGCGAGCACCATCAGCTGAACAGCCTGATCGACCGCGACCGCTATCCGGTCGCCGAGATCGAGGAGACGGTGCGGGGCCGCGTGAAGATGGCCCGCGAGCGCGGCCAGATGGCCATGCTGCTGTCGACCATCGCGCTGGAGCACTTCACGGCGATGATGGCCGAGACCCACGCGCGTCATCAGGACCTGTTCGACAAAGCCCATCCCGAAGTCGAGAAGCTGTGGCGCTGGCACGCCATGGAGGAGACCGAGCACAAGGCGGTCGCCTATGATGTCTTCATGGTCGCGACCAAGGACTGGTCGGCCCGCCGCCGCTATTTCACGCGCTGCCGGGCGATGTTCTTCGTGACCATCATGTTCACCCGCAACATCTGCCGCTACTCCGCCCGCCTGCTGGAGGCCGACGGCTATTCGCCCAAGGCGGCGCTGAAGGCGGTCAACGCGTTCGTCTGGGGCAATCCCGGTCTGTTCCGCCGGGGCTGGAAGACCTATTTCGCCTGGTACCGCCCCGGCTTCCACCCCTGGGACCAGGACGACCGCGCCGCCTTCGCCGGCTGGAAAGCCGAGTTCGACGCGGCGGCGGCTTAGGGGTCTTTCGAACCAAAACACCCGATCTCCCCGGCGAATGCCGGGGCCCAGATCCATCCTGAACGTCAGCCGTGAATGCGAAAGAGCGCCGAGCGAAGCCGCCCGGCGCTCTTGGTTCGTCTGGGCCCCGGCATTCGCCGGGGAAATCGGAAGATCGGATTTACCCCGCGATCAGTCCGAAGTCCGCCACCTGGCCCATGGCGTCGCGGACGGCGGCCAGGGTTTTGAGGCGGTTGTCGCGGTGCTCGGGCTCGTTGACGAACACGCCGTCGAGATAGGCGTCGACCGGGCCGCGCAGCTCGGCCAGCTGGGTCATGGCGCCGGTGAAGTCTTCCTTGGCCAGGGCGTCCTTCAGCGGTTTGTCCAGCAGGCGTAAGGCGTTGTAGAGCCCCACCTCGGCGGCGCTGTCGGCGGCCGGCTCCTCGGGCGCCCCGACCGGCAGAGCGCCCTTCTTCTCCTCGGCCTTGAGGATGTTGGAGGCGCGCTTGTAGCCGGCCATCAGGCTCTTGCCGTCGTCGGTCTTCAGGAAACCGTCCAGGGCCTCGACCCGCGCAACGATGCGCGCCAGATCGTCGTCGCCCAGGGCGAAGACGGCGTCGACGAGGTCGTGACGCTTGCCTTGGTCGCGCAGGGTGACCTTCAAGCGGTCAGCGAAGAAGGCCTTGAGGTCGATACGAACGCTGATGAGGCGAGCAGCACTATCGGCCGAATCCATCGCCTTTTGCCCAGTCAGAATTTCCATCGACCTGTTGATCGTAGAGTTCAGCGGCAGCGACAGTTTGTTTTCGAGGACTATACGGATGATCCCCAACGCTGATCGGCGCAACGCATAGGGATCCTTGCTCCCCGTCGGCTTCTCGTCGATCGCGAAGAAGCCAACCAGCGTATCCAGCTTATCGGCCAGCGCCACCGCCACGCTCACCGGCGTGGTCGGAACGGAGTCGCCCGGCCCTTGCGGCTTGTAGTGATCGCGGACCGCATCGGCGATCTCGCCATCCAGGCCGAAGGTCCGGGCATAATAGCCGCCCATGATCCCCTGCAGTTCAGGGAACTCCCCGACCATCTGCGAAGCGAGGTCGGCCTTGGCCAGGCGCGCGGCTTCCCTGGTCTTCTCGACATCCGCGCCGACCAGCGGGGCGATCTCGCCGGCCAGGGCGACGATGCGCTCGACGCGCTGAGCCATGGTGCCCAGCTTGGCGTGGAAGGTGACGCCGTTCAGCTTCTCAAGCCAAGGCTCGAAGCCGACCTTGACGTCCTCGTCCCAGAAGAAGCGGGCGTCGGACAGGCGCGAGGACAGCACCTTGGCGTTGCCGGCCGCGATCACCGCGCCGCCGTCGGCGGCCTGGATGTTGGCGATGGTGATGAAGTGCGGCGCCAGCCCCTCTTCCCCGGCCTTGCGGACGGCGAAGTACTTCTGGTGCGTGCGCATCGAGGTGCGGATCACCTCGGGCGGCAGGCTGAGGAACACCGGGTCCATATCGCCCAGCACCGGCGTCGGCCATTCGGCCAGGCCGGCGACTTCGTCCAGAAGCCCCTGGTCCTCGACCAGTTCCAGGTGACGGGCGAAGCACAGGGTCTTGCAGCCTTCGAGGATGCGCTGCTTGCGCTCCTCGACGTCGAGCACGACGTAGTGGGCTTCCAGGCCGGCGGCGTATTCATCGAAGTCCCGCGCCACGAACGGCTGGGCGTCGCCCATGAAGCGGTGGCCTTCGGTCACGTCGCCGCTCGGGATGCCCTCGATGGCGAACGGCACCACCTCGCGGTCCAGCACGCACAGGATGCGCTTCAGCGGCCGCACCCAGCGCAGCTTCTTGGTCCCCCAGACCATCGACTTGGGCCAGGGGAAGCCGCGCACGATGGCCTCGACCATCTCGGCGACGATCTCCGGCGTCGGGCGGCCCTTCTTCTCGATGAAGGCCATGTAGACGCCGTCGCGCTCGACCAGCTGGTCCTGGGTCAGGCCCGCCTTGCGCAGGAAGCCTTCCATGGCCTGCGGCGGGGCGCCGATGCGCGGGCCCTTCAGCTCTTCCTTGCGGTCGGCCTGGGCCAGCGGCAGGCCTTCGGCCACCAGGGTCAGGCGACGCGGGCCGGCGAAGGTCTTCAAGGCCTCGGGCAGGAAGCCGGCGGCGGCCAGGTGCTCGCGCGCCATGCGCTCCAGGTCCTTGGCGGCCTGGGCCTGCATGCGGGCGGGGATCTCTTCCGAGAACAGTTCGAGGAGAAGTTGGGGCATCAGACTTTACGCGGCTTCCTGCTGATCGACCCAGGCGCTGGCGCACATCTTACAAAGGTCGCGGATGCGGCCGATGTAGCTGGCGCGCTCGGCGACGGCGATCGCGCCGCGGGCGTTCATCAGGTTGAAGAGATGGCTGGCCTTGAGGACCATGTCGTAGGCGGGCAGGACCAGAGCCTTGTTGTGGTACGAGCGGGCCAGCATCAGCGGCACCTGCTCTTCCATCTGCTCGAACTGCTGCTTGAGCACCGCGACGTCGTAGCCGTGGAAGTTGGCTTCCGACTGCTGGCGTTCGTTCTCCAGGAACACGTCGCCATAGGTCGTCGCGCCCAGCGGCGAGTCCGGGTCGTTGAACGGCAGGTCGTAGACGTTGTCGACCCCGAACACATACATGGCCAGACGTTCCAGGCCGTAGGTCAGCTCGCCGGCCACCGGCGAGACATCCAGGCCGCCGACCTGCTGGAAGTAGGTGTACTGCGACACTTCCATGCCATCGCACCAGACTTCCCAGCCCAGGCCCCAGGCCCCGACGGTCGGGTTCTCCCAGTCGTCCTCGACGAAGCGGATGTCGTGGGTGCGCAGGTCCAGGCCGATCGCCTCCAGCGAGCCAAGATACAGGTCCTGCATGTTCTCGGGGTTCGGCTTCAGGATCACCTGGTACTGATAATAGTGCTGCAGGCGGTTGGGGTTCTCGCCATAGCGACCGTCGCCCGGACGGCGCGAGGGCTGCACATAGGCCGCGTTCCACGGCTTGGGACCCAGCGCGCGCAGCACCGTGGCCGGGTGCAGGGTCCCCGCCCCCACTTCCACGTCATGCGGTTGCAGGATGATGCAACCCTGCCGGCTCCAATAGTCATGGAGCGTCAGGATCAGGCTTTGGAAGGACTTGGGTTTTTCGCGCGACATCAATCGAAGCAGGCCTAGAAAAAAGTCGGCGGACCATAGGGCCCGCCGACCGGTGCTTCAAGCGATGTCCGGAACGGTAAGGGCTTTAGTTGCCCTTCGGCACGGTGTGCTTGCCGGCGTTCGACTCCGGGGCGCCGTACTTGGCGCGGTTGGCCTTGGTGTCGGCGACCGGCGGGTTGGAGACGACATTGGCGTCGCCGGCCTTCAGCGAGGCCTGGGCCTCCGGCGATTGCGACGACACCGGCACGACCACCGAGGTGTTCACCCCGGCGTCCGGAGCGGCCGTGGCCGCCGGCATGGCGGGGCTGGCGGCGGGGTCGGCGGCCATGTCGGTCGCGGCGGCCGGGGCCGGCGTCATGGCCTGGCCGGCCGGCGCTTGCTGCTCGTTGGCGGAGACCTGCATGGTCGCATTGGCGTCGGTCGCCGAGGCGGCGGCCTGCAGGCCCGGGACGTCCTTCGGGATCAGAACCTTGTCAACCACGTGCAGCACGCCGTTGGTGGCCATCACATCGGTCTGAGTGATGGTGGCGGTGTCGACCATGGGGATCGCCCCCGAGCCATCCAGCAGCAGCGGCGAGCCCTCGACGCTCTTCACTTCACCCTTGGCGCCCTTGATCTTGGTGGAGTCCACCTTGGCGTTGATCAGGTGATAGGTCAGCACCTTCTGCAGCATCGGCCCATTCTCGGGCAGCATCAGCTTGTCCAGCTCACCGGCCGGCAGGGCGGCGAAGGCCGCGTCGGTCGGGGCGAACAGGGTCAGGTTCTGGTTGGTCTTCAGGACGCTGGTCAGGTTCACGGCCCCGACGGCCTTCAGGAAGGTGTTGAACTGACCCGAGGCCTCTGCGGTCTGGATCAGGTCGCCCTTGGCGACGACGGGCGAGGACGCGGCCGGCGCTGGCGCGGCGGGCGCCGTGGCGTCCTGGGCGTGGGCGAAGCCGGTCATCAGGGCGACCGCGGCGGCGGCGGTCAGGAGACGCTGGGTGATCATGATCGAGTTCCTCTCGGTTCGAGCGGAGTACGCTCGGACCGGGGAGTCGGTTCCGTGATCACGGGCACGTGATCACACAAAGCGTCACCGGAAATAGAATATGACCGCTACGCCGGCGACGATCAGACCAAATCCGGCGACGGTCGACCACTTGATCGCTTCACCGAGATAGAAATACGAGAACAGCATGAAGACCATCAGGGTGATGAACTCCTGACCGACCTTCAACTCCGCTGTCGAATACACGGCGTGTCCGATCCGGTTGGCCGGCACGGCAAGCAAGTATTCGGGCAGGGCGATCAGCCAGCTGGAGATGATCGCGACGGGCAGGGCCATCGGCTTGCCCTTCAGGTGACCGTACCAGGCGAAGGTCATGAAGACGTTCGACATGACCAGCATCAGCCAGGGAGCGATCTTCATGACCAGCGGCGACATGGGCGGGCTCCGAAGCGGGGCGTTGGGGATTCCGCCAACCTAGGACAAGCCGGCCCGTCGGGGCCAGAACTTCCCGTCAGGCCAAATCGCCGGTTTCTGACGCAGTAGCAGCGCTACGTGCTGATATTTTGGGCGCCTTGCCCATTTCCTTTCCAAAACCTTGCCCGCGCCGCCCGTCATGGAACCGTCGCCGATAGCGTGGCCAAGCCGGGGAACGATGCAGCGCGTGATGGCGGCGTCGGCGGTGATCGCACCGGGGGCGAGAACGCTTCCGAACAACCAAGCAAAGCAAGCCCGTAGCTCAACGGGTCGGAGCAAGGCGGATGAAACTGATCATAGCGGTCGTCAAACCCTTCAAGCTGGACGAGGTGCGCGAAGCGCTCGTCGCCGCCGGCGTCGAAGGTCTGACGGTGTCGGAAGTGAAGGGCTACGGCCGTCAGAAAGGCCAGACCGAGATCTACCGGGGCGCCGAGTACCAGGTGAATTTCGTGCCGAAAGTGAAGCTGGAAGCGGTTGTCGACGACGCGTCCGCGGCCAAGGCCGTCGAAGCCGTCAAGGCCGCCGCGGCCACCGGCAAGATCGGCGACGGCAAGATCTTCGTCCTGAACGTCGAAGAAGCCGTCCGCATCCGCACCGGCGAAACCGGCTCGGCCGCTCTGTAACGCATCGGGAAAAGGGGATACCGACGATGAAACTCACCTTCAAACCGCTGGCCGGGCTGTTGCTCGCCGCGACCCTGGCGGGGGCCCCGCTGGGCGCCACCGCCTTCGCCCAGGAGGCCGCGCCCGCGCCGGCCGCCGCCATGACCGCCGCAGCGCCCGCCGAGGCCGCGCCGGCCGCCACGCCGGCTCCCGCCCCGGCCGCCGCGCCCACCATCGTCGACAAGAACGACAAGGGTGACAACGCGTGGATGCTGACCTCCTCGCTGCTGGTCCTGCTGATGATCATCCCGGGCCTGGCCCTGTTCTACGGCGGCCTGGTGCGGGCCAAGAACATGCTGTCGGTCATGATGCAGGTCTCGACGGTCGCCATCATCGGCTTCGTCGCCTGGGTGCTGTGGGGCTACAGCTTCGCCTTCACCGACGGCGGCAGCTGGGACAGCTTCGTGGGTGGTCTCGGCCGTCTCTTCCTGAAGGACGTGACCCCGGCCAGCAACGTCGCGACGTTCTCGACCGGCGTGGTGATCCCCGAGTTCACCTTCATTTCGTTCCAGTCGACCTTCGCGGCCATCACCGCCGCCCTGGTGGTTGGTTCACTGGTCGAGCGCATGAAGTTCGCCGCCATCGTCGCCTTCGCCGTCCTGTGGCCGCTGCTGTCGTACTATCCGATGGCCCACATGGTCTGGTGGTGGCCGGGTCCTGACGCGATCGCCCTGGCCCCGACCGCTCCGGTCAAGTCGGGCCTGATCTGGGGCTTCGGCGCCCTGGACTTCGCCGGCGGCACCGTCGTCCACATCAACGCGGGTATCGCCGCTCTCGTCGGCGCCCTGATCCTCGGCAAGCGTCAAGGCTACGGCAAGGAGCCGATGCCCCCGCACTCGCTGACCCTGACCCTGGTCGGCGCCGGCCTGCTGTGGGTGGGCTGGTTCGGCTTCAACGCCGGTTCGAACCTCGAGTCGAACGGCTACGCCTCGCTGGCCATGATCAACACCTTCGTCGCCACCGCCGCCGCCGGTCTGTCGTGGATCGTCGTCGAGTGGGTCACCCGCAAGAAGCCGTCGGCCCTGGGCTTGGCCTCGGGCATCGTCGCCGGCCTCGTCGCCGTCACCCCGGCCGCCGGCTTCGCCGGTCCGATGGGCTCGGTGATCCTGGGTCTGGTCGTCTCGCCGATCTGCATCTTCTTCTGCTCGGTCGTGAAGAACGCCCTGAAGTATGACGACAGCCTGGACGCCTTCGGCATCCACGGCATCGGCGGCATCGTCGGCGCCATCGGCACCGGCCTACTGGTCAATCCCGCCTGGGGCGGCGCCGGCATCGTCGACTACACGAGCTGCGGCAAGGACGGCGACCTGTCGACCTGCGACAACGCCGTCTATGACCTGGGCGCGCAAGTAATCGCCCAGCTGAAGGCGGTCGGCGTCACGGTCGTCTGGTCGCTGGTGGCCTCGCTGATCGTCTTCTTCGTGATCAAGCTGATCATCGGCCTGAAGGCTTCGCCGGAAGCCGAAGAAGAAGGCCTGGACATCTCGGAACACGGCGAACGCGCCTATCACAGCTAAGGCTGGCGTAAGCACCTAGTCGAAGGGCGCGGAGGGCAACCTCCGCGCCCTTTCTCTTTGGCCCTTTCCAAACGATGAAGCGATCGGCCAAGCTCGCCCCGCCCCGCCTGGAGACCGCCGTGGACGCCCAACTGTTCCTGCTCTGCGTCCTGACCTTCGTGATTCACCTGATCGGAGCCCTGGCCTACGCGGTGCGCATCGCGGGCGTTCGCACGCGGCGGATCGCCATGTCGTTCGCGCTGTTCAACGTGCTGGTGCTGCTGTCGCGCGCCTCGAACGCCTTCCAGGGCCCGTTCCTGTCCAAACGGATCGAGAGCGACCTGCTGCATGGTACGGGCCAGAACCTGCTGGCCGACTTCCAATGGCTGATGGCCAGCGCCAGCCTGGCGGCGATCATCGGAGCGCTGGCGATCCCGACCGCGCAGCGCCTGTTCACCCGCGCGGTCGCCCACTTCCAGATCCACCGTTCCGTGCCCAAGCTCCTGATGCACGCTTTCGCCAAGGGCGGTGTTGGCTATATCCGCGACGCGGTCGCCCTGCCCTCGCCGCGCCACCTCGACGGGCTGAAGCATAAGATCGACGTCCCCGCCCGAGTGATCGTGCTGAACGTCCTGGCCCAGGCCCTGCTGACCGTCGGGGTCTTCGCCTCGCTCTACGCGGGCTATCTGGATCCGCAGTTCCGGGTCACGGCCGTCAGCCTGTCGTCGGTGATCAACGGCGTGGCGACGATCCTGCTGTTCGTCCTGATCGACCCGGCGCTGTCGATCATGACCGACGACGTGATGGACGGCCGGGTGAGCGAGCCGGCCTTCCGCCGCGCCGTGGTCTGGTTCGCCGGCAGCCGCGTGGCAGGCACCGTGCTGGCCCAGTTGCTGCTAGTCCCGGCGGCCGGCGCCGTCGTGTTCCTCGCGCGGCTGATCTAGAGCCGCCGCGCCGTGACGATCGGCACGACCGGATCGAGCATCTGCCCCTTCATCACCGGATTGATCGCCTCGCCCGGCGTCGGCAGGTTCAGGATCTCGCGGACGATCTCCATGCCCTTGATCACCTGACCGAAGGCGGCGAAGCCCAGGTTGTCCCCCTCGGCGGCGGGGTTGGCATCCAGATACGGGGCGTCACCCGCGCAGATGAAGAAGTCGCTGTCGCCGCTGCCCGGCTCGCGGCGGGCGAGGGACAGCGTGCCGTCGACATGGCGCAGACCCGTCTGGGTGGTCGGCTCGTGGGCGACGGGTTTCAGCACCTTCTTCGGATCGCCGGCCAGGCCGCCTTCGATCAGGCCGTAGGTGGTCGAGCCTGGCGCCTTGGCCGCCCGCCAGAAGCTGGCCCCGTCATAGAGCTTGCCGTCGACATACCGCAGGAAGTTGGCCGTGGTCAGCGGCGCCTGCCTGGCCTTCAGAGCGATGATGATGCCGCCCAGGCTGGTGTCCAGGCTGACCACGACGTCGCCGGGGCCAGGCACGATCGGCGTCGGGGCCAGGTTCAGGATCTGGGCGTTGGCCCGCCCAGGCGCGGCGGCCAGGCCCCAAATGGGACTTAGACCGAGGGCGGCGAGAACGTCACGGCGCTTCATGTCCATTTCCTCAGCTCAGGCGGCAGCGCCGCACCCACCAGTCCGGTCGCATCGCCTCAAGACGGTCGACCAGACCCTCGGCCTCGATGTCGCCGGCGCAGAGGGCGAAGCAGGTCGCCCCGGAACCGGACATCCGGACCAGCAGACTTTCAGGCTCATCACGCAGAACGTCCAGCACCTCGCCGATGCGCGGCTCCAGGGCCACGGCCGGCGCCTCCAGGTCGTTGCGGGTGGCCACCGACAGCCAGGCGGCGACTTCCTCGACGCTTTCGAGGTCGGACGGCATGAACGGGCGCTCGGCGCCGTCCGGATGCACGGCGGCGTCATAGGCGCGATAGACCGCCCCGGTCGGCGATGGAACGCCTGGATTGACCAGCACCGCATGCAACTCCGGCAAGGCCGGGGCCGGCGACAGGATCTCCCCTCGCCCCTCGGCCATCAGGGCCGTGGCCCGCAGGCAGGCCGCGCCGTCCGCGCCCAGGCTGGCGGCCAGCGGCTCCAGGTCGTCGTCGGACAGGCTCGGGGCCAGGGCGTCGCGCAGCAGCTTCAGGGCCGCGCCCGCGTCGCTGGAGCCGCCGCCCAGGCCGGCGGCGATCGGCAGGTGCTTTTCGAGGATCAGCCGGTACGGCGGGATCGGCCCGCCCAGCTTGGCGTGAAAGGCCCGCGCGGCGCGGACCACGAGGTTGTCGCCTCCGGCCGGGATCGCGCCGCCGAACGGGCCCGAGGTCTCGAAATCCGGGGCGTCGGCGGGCTGGATCATCACCCGGTCGCCGACATCGGCGAAGACCATCAGGCTGGAGATCGGGTGGTAACCCTCCGCGTCCGGCCCGCCCACATGCAGGAACAGATTGACCTTGGCCGGGGCGAAGGCGGAAAGCCGCATGATCTCTCGAACTCAGCTGAAAAGGACGAAAGCCCGATAGCCTAGTTGTGGGCCACCGTCGACGCGGTCGCCGCCGCGCCGGTCGCGGCCAGGCCGTTCTTCAGCTTGGCTTCGGACTCGGCCTTCTGCTTTTCGTCGGGCTCAAGGCTCAGAACGCGCCGCCATTGGAACTGAGCCTCGGTCTTGCGACCGACCCGCCAATAGGCGTCGCCCAGGTGGCCGTTGACGTCCGGATCGCCAGGCTCCAGCTCGACGGCGCCTTCCAGCTTCTCGACGGCGGCCTTGTAGTCGCCCAGGCGATAGTAGGCCCAGCCGAGACTGTCGAGCATGGCGCCTGACTGCGGGCGAGCGGCGACGGCCTTCTGGACCATGCCCATGGCCTCGGCCAAGTGCTCGTTGCGGTCTATCCAGCTGTAGCCGAGGAAGTTCAGCAGTTCCGGCTCATTCGGGTTGATCTTCAGAGCAGCCTGCAGGTCACGCTCGGCCTCGGGCCAGCGCTTGGCCTGCTCCAGGGAGACGGCGCGCAGATAGAGCACGCGCCAGTCGGGGCTGGCGCTCTCGCGTTCGACCACCTTGTCCAGCACCGCCACCGACTCGTCCCACTGGCTGCCCGCCCGCAGCAGATCGGCCAGGGCCAGCTGGGCGTCGCGATCACCGGGCGCCGCCGTCGCGGCGGCGCGGGCCACGTCCAGCGCCTTGGCCTTGTCGCCGAGGTCGTTCCAGGCCCAGGCGATCTTGCTCTGAGCCGAGGCGTATTGCGGCGAGCCCGCCGGCACGTGCCCATAGGCCTCGATCGCGCCCTGTGGGTCCCGGCCCTGGTTCAGCAGGTCGCCGACCAGCACCCACGCCTCGTCGCGGGCCGGATCCAGGCGCAGGGCCAGACGCAGATAGGCCAGGGCGAACTGGGCCTGGTGCTCGCCGGCGAAGGTGGCGGCGCAGGCCACCAGCCCCTCGGCCGCGCCCTGGCGAAGGGTCGGCATCGGCGGCGGCGCGCCCTTGGCGGCGGCGCGGGCGCGAGCCCGCAGCAGGCCCGTATCGTTGGGCGCGGCGCCCAGCGCCGTATCGTAAAGGGCCACAGCGTCGTCGTGGCGCTTGCGGCGCTCCAGGAACGCGCCGTAGTCCAAGGTGAAGATGCTGGCCGTGGCGGCGTTGCCGGTCAGGGCCTTGTAGTCGGTCTCGGCCTCGTCATAGCGCTTGGCGCGCTCATAGAGGCGCGCCTGACCCTGTTGGCCGAAATACTGCACCAGCCTGTCGGTGCGCAGGGCCGGCTGAACGGTCGCGCCCTCTTTGTCGCCGGCCGCGGCGGCGGCCCACGGGGCCAGCAGCGCGGCGGCCTGCTGGTGCGGGAAGCCGAGCGGCTCGGCCTTCAGCAGCGCCTGAGCGTCCTTGCCCTTGTTGGTGGCCAGCGCCTCGACCACGCGGGTCAGCACGCCCATGCGCTGGACGGCCTCGGTGGCGTCCGGACCGGTGGGGGCCGCGGCGGCGGCGCGGGTGATCTCCCCCGCCAGCAGCAAGGCCGAGAACGAGCGCTCGCCGATCACGCCGGGGTCGTCGCCCAGCACCGCGGCCGTGCCGAAATAGCTGGCCGCTTCCTTGGACTTGCCGTCGCGCAGGGCCGCCTGGCCCGCCAGGAACTGGCCGTACGAGGAGCGGGTGTCGAACAGCGGCGAGCCCGCCACGGGGCCTCGTAGCGTCACCGTACTGGGTCCCTGGGCGCAGGCCGCCAGGGCCGAAACGGAAACGCAGGCGAGGAGGACTTTGAAACGCGTCATCCCGCCACCCTCGGCGGTTTCGAGGTCGGTCGCAAGAAAAAGCCTCCCGGTCCGGGACCGGGAGGCTATTCCATTTACATGTTGGGGTAGTTCGGTCCGCCGCCGCCTTCCGGCGTGGTCCAGACGATGTTCTGCGACGGGTCCTTGATGTCGCAGGTTTTGCAGTGGACGCAGTTCTGGGCGTTGATCTGGAAGCGCGGATCCTGACCCTGCTCGTTGTAGAGCACCTCGTAGACGCCGGCCGGACAGTAGAGGCGCGCCGGCTCGCCGTACTTGGGCAGGTTGACCGAGATCGGGATCGACGGGTCCTTCAGCTTAAGGTGCGCCGGCTGATCTTCCTCGTGGTTGGTGGCCGACAGGAACACCGAGCTCAGCTTGTCGAAGCTGATGACGCCGTCAGGCTTGGGATAGACGATCGGCTGGTAGTCCTTGGCCAGGCCGGTCGAGGCCGCGTCGGTCTTCTCGTGCTTCATGGTGCCGAAGAACGAGAAGCCGCCCAGCAGGTGCGTGCACCACATGTCGAACATGCTGACCGCGCCGCCCAGGGCGGTGCCGAACTTGCCCAGCATCGGCTTGGCGTTGCGGACGACCTTCAACTCCTTGGCCACCCACGACGTGTCATAGGCGGTCTGGTAGCCGGTCAGTTCGTCGCTGGCGCGGCCCGCCTGGACAGCCTCGTAGGCGGCCTCGGCGGCCATCATGCCGGTCTTGACGGCGTTGTGGCTGCCCTTGATGCGCGGCACGTTGACGAAGCCGGCCGAGCAGCCGATCAGCACACCGCCGGGGAAAGTCAGCTTCGGCACCGACTGATAGCCGCCCTCGGTGATGGCCCGCGCGCCGTAGGCGATGCGCTTGCCGCCTTCCAGGTACGGACGCACGCCCGGATGCTGCTTGAAGCGCTGGAACTCGTCGAACGGCGAGATCCACGGGTTCTTGTAGTTCAGGTGCACGACGTAGCCGATGGCCACGTAGTTATCCCCGAAGTGGTACATGAAGCTGCCACCGCCGGTCTGGTTGTCCAGCGGCCAGCCGGTGGTGTGCTCGGCCAAGCCCGGCTGGTGCTTCTCGGGCGGAACCTGCCACAGCTCCTTGATGCCGATGCCGTACTTCTGCGGCGACTTGCCAGCCGAGAGGTCGAACTTCTCGATCAGTTGCTTGGCCAACGAACCGCGCACGCCCTCGGCGATGAAGACGTACTTGCCGTGCAGCTCCATGCCCGGCTGATAGTCCGGCTTGTGGTGGCCGTCCTTGGCGATGCCGACGACGCCGACGACGACGCCCTTGACCGAGCCGTCCTCGTTCCAGACCAGATCCGAGGCGGCGAAGCCCGGATAGATCTCGACGCCCAGCTCCTCGGCCTTACCGGCCAGCCAGCGCGTCAGGTTGCCCAGCGAGGCGATGTAGCAACCGTGGTTGTGCATGAACGGCGGCATGGCGAACATCGGCAGGGACAGCTCGCCCTGCGGACCCAGCAGCTTGAAGCGGTCCTTGGTGACCGGCGTCTCCAGTGGCGCCCCCTCTTCCTTCCAGTTCGGGAAGAGTTCGGCCAGGCCCTTGGGATCGATCACCGCGCCGGACAGGATGTGGGCGCCGACTTCCGAGCCCTTTTCCAGCAAGGCCACGGAAATCTCGGTCCCGGCCTTGGCGGCCAGTTGCTTCAGACGGATAGCCGCGGAGAGCCCGGCGGGACCGCCGCCGACGATGACGACGTCGTACTCCATCGACTCGCGTTCGAGGTCTTCGCTCATGGGGTCTCCCGGTAAAGGGGGCTCGGCCGCCCGTCTTATGACTGTTTGAATCAGAGCTTATCCGAACGTGACGCAGTGGCGGTCAAGCGCCTAGCGCCTCTTTTTTGCTGCGACGCAGCGTGGAGCCCGGCGACATTCCGCGACCAAGCCTGCGCAAGGCAGGCTCGATCTCATACTTTTTGAGCGTGGCGGGCGCCAAAACCGCTCACACTTTTGGCTGCCACGCTCTAATTACCGTCTCATGAGCCTCGCCGTCGATCAACGCGCCGTCGAAAGCCTGCTGGCCTTCTGGGCCGATGCGGGCGTCGATACGTCCTACGCGGACGCGCCGATCGATCGTCTGGCCGAGGGCGCGGCGATGCTGCGGGCTCGCAGCCAGCCGCCACCTCCCCCGCCGCCGGTCTCCCGCCCCGGCCTGGCTCTGGCGCGCGGTCCCGATGTCGGCTCGGCCATCGCCGCCGCCAAGGCCGCCGCGGCCGCCTGCGACGACCTGGAAAGCCTGGCCGCCGCCATCGCCGCGTTCGACGGCTGCCCTCTGAAGATGCAGGGGGCGAAGCAGGCCGTGTTCTCGCGCGGGGTCGGCGACGCGCCGCTGATGATCATCGGCGAAGGCCCCGGCGCCGACGAGGACGCCCAAGGCCAGCCGTTCGTCGGTCGCGCGGGCAAGCTGCTGGACCGCATGCTGAAGGCCGCCGGCCTGGAAGGCCGCGTCTTCATCACCAACACCGTCTTCTGGCGCCCGCCCGGCAACCGCACGCCGACGCCCCAGGAGCAGGCGACGTGCGCTCCGTTCGTCGAGCGCGCCATCGCGCTGGTGAAGCCGAAGATGCTGCTGCTGGCCGGCGGGGCCTCGGCCAAGGCCATGCTGAAGCGCGAGGAAGGCATCCTGTCCATGCGCGGCCGCTGGTTCGAATGGCTGTCCGAGGACAAGTCCATCGAGCTGCCCGCCATGCCGACCCTGCACCCGGCCTTCCTGCTGCGCACGCCCGCCCAGAAGAAGAAGGCCTGGCAGGATCTGCTGACGCTGACCGAGCGACTTGATCGCCCGGACCGCCCGCACTAGAACTGCGTTCGACCAGTCGGAACAGGGGACGCGCGCCTGCGGGGGAGCGCGGAACAGTTTTTGCGGATTTGGGCTCGCCCTTTGGCCGTGTTATCGGCCCTTTTCCTGTGCGCGACGGTGTCTGTCGCGCACGCGGGCGCCCTTGACCCTTTGTCGCCGGAAGACGTCCGCGCCTATCGCGCCGCCTTCGCCGCAACCGATCGCGGTGATTTCGACGCCGCCGCCGCGGCCTTCGCCAACACCCATGACCGCAGCCTGGCCGGCCGCCTGGCCTTCGCCAAGGTCATGCACCCCACTCGCTTTTCGGCCAGCTATGACGACCTGACCCGTTGGCTGCGCACCTATGCCGACGAGGCCGGCGCCGACCGCGTCTACGCCCTGGCCGTCAAGCGCAAGCCGGCTGGCAAGCGCGTCGCCGCCGCGCCGGTTCCCGAACTGTTCATCGGCGACGAGACAGCCCCGCCGCCCGCCGACAAAGGCCGCGCCGCCCGCGAGGCCTATTATTCCGGCGACGTACAGAAGGCGCTGAGCCTGGCCGTGGCTGGCGGCGAGACCTGGATCGCGGGCCTTTCGGCCTATCGCCTGGGCGACTATCGAGCCGCCCAGGCCTATTTCGAGCAGGTCGCCCACGACGAACACGAGGACGAGTGGCTGCGCGCAGCCGGCGCCTTCTGGGCCGCCCGCGTGGCCAGCCAGGCCGGCCACGGCCGCGACGCCCGGACCCTGCTGAACGAGGCCGCCCGCTCGCCGCACACCTTCTACGGCATGATCGCCGTGCGGCAGCTGGCCATGGCCGGAGTCACCATCGCTGAAGACAACTACGACCCGATCGCCAGCCTGCTGACCCGCGCCAGCTATGTCGGTCCCGACACGGCCTCGCTGGAACAGCTCGTGAAGAACGACCCGCGCGCCCGTCGCGCCACCGCTCTGGCTCAGGTTGGCCGCTGGCGCGAGGCGGGCATGGAGCTGCGCGCCGGCTTGTCGCTGGCCGACACCCAGGAACTGCGCAATGACTGGACCGCGCTGGCCCTGGCCCTGAACGCCAACGCCCCGCTGAACGCCGGCCGCCCGGTGCGCCGGGTCGGTGGCGAGGACTATCCCCTACCCCCGCTGGATCCGGTCGGCGGTTTCACCATCGACAAGGCCATGGTCTACGCGCTGGTGCGCCAGGAAAGCCGCTTCGACCCGATGGCCCTCTCCGCCGCCGGCGCAATGGGCCTGATGCAGGTGCGCCCAGCCTCGGCCGCCGACGTGGTCGGCGATGACAAGTTGCTGGCCGACAACAGCCCGCTATTCGATCCCGCCTACAACCTGCGGGCCGGCCAGGACTATTTCACCTGGCTGATGGACCGCGGCGTCAAGAGTCCCGACCTGCTGCGCACCGTCGCCGCCTATAACGGCGGGCCGGCGACCCTGAACCGCACGGCGGCTCAACTGGGCGCGGACTGCGACACCCTGCTGCTGATCGAGAGCCTGCCGTTCAAGGAGACCCGCAACTACGTCGAGAAGGTGATGGCCAGCTACTGGACCTATCGCCGGCTGATGGGCGCGGAGAACAAGACCCTGGACGCCGTGGCCAGCGGCGCGCGGACGGTCGACTTCCGCCTCGACCCGCAGGTCGCCGCCCCGACCTCGATCGACCAGCTCATGACGCAGCTGGCGCAGGTTCAGCCCTGACACGCTTGTCCCCGCGAAGGCGGGAGAACCATGCGGAGGGGAACCTACCTAGTAAGTCAGCCGCCTAACCCGCAACGTCTTCGCTAAAGCTTTCTCGTCACCGCCGCTCGCGGGCCAGTCGAGCCGTCGAACCAGGACGCCATGCAGGCGTGGCGAAAGCTTGCTGAGCATGCCACCCGGAGCGGTCAGAACCGCGGGCGTCCCAGCCCCGCCGGTCAGATGCTTCTCGACGGGCTCGCGCCAGCCTTCGCGCAGGATCGGCGTCGCACGCAGGGTCAGGATCCAGTCGCCCCGAACCACCGCGGCGCCCGCCGCCAGGCGATCACCCGAGGTCGTCACCAGCCGCGCCCCACTGTCCTCGGCCAGGGCCTCGACACCTGGTTCGCCGCCCGCGACCAGCACCACCTCCTTGACCAGCCCGTCCACGGCGGCGGGCACCAGCATGGCCATCTGGGCGGCCAGGCCCGGAAGGTCTTCGGAGGCGACGAGGACGACGGAGATCATGGCCTTGCTTGGCCAGCGGGGGCGGCGCGGTCAAGGCCCCGCGTGATCCTCGTCCTTCGACAAGCTCAGGATGAGGACCAAGGTGGCGGCCCCACACTAGAAACCTCACCCTGAGCTTGTCGAAGGGCGAACCTATCCAAACAAGTCCATCTGCATGCTCGGCTTCCTCGGCGGCGTGAACTGCGTCGCGTCCAGCGGCGCCCACGGCTGGTCCAGCCCGAACTTCTTGACCGCCAGGTGGAACCGCTGTCGCAGCACCTCGGCCACTGGACCCTCGCCGACCATCCGTTCGCCCCAACTGGCGCTGTAGGTCTCGCCCTTGCGGATCTGACGAACCAGCGACATCACCTTCCTGGCGCGGTCAGGATGGTCGGTCTCCAGCCACTCCTGAAACAGCTGAGCGATCTCACGGGGCAGGCGCAGGGCGACATAGCCCGCGCCGCACGCGCCGGCCTTGGCCGCCGCCTCCAGCACGGTCTCGCACTCGTGGTCGTTCAAACCCGGAATGGCCGGCGCGAACATCACCGTCACCGGCACGCCCGCCTCGGTCAGTCGGCGCACCGCCTCGATCCGCTTGCCAGGCGTGGCCGCGCGCGGCTCCATGCTGCGGGCCAACTTGCGGTCCAGGGTCGTGATCGAGATCGCCACCCGCGTCAGCTTGCGCTCGGCCATCCGGCTCAGCACGTCGAGGTCGCGCAGGATCAGGGCCGACTTGGTGATGATCGTGAACGGGTGGCTGACGCGGTCCAGCACCTCGATGATCTGCCGCGTCACCCGAAGTTGCTTCTCATCGGGCTGGTAGGGATCGGTGTCGCCGCCGATGTGAATCGTCGCGGGCTTGTACGAAGCCTTGGCCAGTTCCTTTTCCAGCAGCTCGCCCGCGTGCGGTTTGAAGAAGATCTTGCTCTCGAAATCCAGGCCCGGCGACAGGCCGAGATAGGCGTGATTGGGTCGGGCGTAGCAATAGATGCAGCCGTGGCTGCAGCCGCGATACGGATTGATCGAGCGATCGAAGCCTACGTCCGGGCTCTGGTTGCGGGCGATGATCGTCCGCGACTTCATCGGCTGCAGCTCGGTCTTCAGCTGCCCGGGTTCGTCCTCTTCACCCCAGCCATCGTCGAACGCCTCGCGTTCGTTCGCCTCGAACCGCCCCGTTCGATTGGACTTCGCGCCTCGCCCCCTGGGCGCCGGCGCCGACTTCATTGCCTCGGCCATGCAGCCACTATGGGCCGGCCACTCGAACAAAACAAGAACATCATTCGGTGTTTGGCGCCTCCGCCTCGATCGCGATGCGGTCCAGATACTGGCGGATGTTGGCGGCCTCGGCCGCGGTGTTGGCTAGCGAAATCGCGCGGTCGAAAGCCCGACGCGCCTCGACCTGGCGACCGGCCTGCAGCAGGAAGGCGCCGCGCGCGCCGTGATAGTGAAAATAGGCGTCCAGCCGCGCGCCCAGCGGCTCGATCATCGCCAGCGCCGCATCTGGCCCGCGAACCTTGGCCGTCGCCACCGCGCGGTTCAGCGTGACCACCGGCGAAGGCTGCATGATCTCCAGCGTCGCGTAGAGCGCGTCGATACCCGCCCAGTCGGTGTCACCGGCCGTGGCGGCGCGGGCGTGCAGGGCGGCGATGGCGGCCTGGACCTGGTATGGCCCGGGATCGCGCTTCAACATCGCCTTGTCGATCAAGGCGAGCCCCTCCCCGATCATCTTGCGATTCCAGAGGCTTCGGTCCTGATCCTCCAGCAGGATCGCCGCGCCGTCGACGGCGAAGCGCGCGCCCGAACGGGCATGTTGCAGCAGGAGCAGCGCGGTCAGGCCCATCATCTCCGGTTCGGCCGGGAACAGGCGCAGCAGCAGGCGCGCCAGGCGGATGGCCTCGTCGCAGAGGCCGCCCTTGGCTTCGACCGCCTGGCCGCTGGCCGAATAGCCCTCGTTGAAGACGAGGTAGAGCATGGCCGCAACGGCCGCGAAGCGCTCGGCGCGCTCGATCGGGCCCGGGGTTTCGAACGGCGAGTCTCCAGCCCCGATACGGGCCTTGGCGCGCGTGATGCGCTGTTCCATGGCCGCTTCGGTCACGACGAAAGCGCGGGCGATCTCGCGCACCGACAGACCCGAGACGATACGCAGGGCCAGGGCGATCTGCTGGGTGGCCGGCAGATCCGGATGGCAACAGATGAACAGCAACCGCAGGACGTCGTCACGATAGCGCGAGCCGTCCAGCCGCTCGGCGGCCTGCGCCTCCGCGTCCTCCAGGTCGGACAGCAGTTCCTCGGGCGGCAGGGCCACGTGGCGGCTGGTCTTACGGACGGCGTCGATGGCGGCGTTGCGGCCGACCATGATCAGCCAGGCGGTCGGATCGCGAGGAGGACCGTTCTTGGGCCAGGCCTTCAGGGCGCGCAGGCAGGCGTCCTGGAACGCCTCCTCGGCCGCGTCCATGTCCCGGAAGTAGCGCAGCAGCGCCGCCATGGCCTGAGGCCGCGCGGCGCTGATCGCCCCTTCGATCCAACCGAGCTCGGTCATGTTCCACCGGACTCCTGGCCGGCGAACGCCGGGTTCGGCGCCGGATTGAACAGCGCGATCGGGCGGATCTCGTAGGAGCCGCCGGGATTGGCCTTGCCCAGGTCCTTGGCGATGTCGAGCGCGCCGTCCAGGCTGTCGCAATCGACGACATAGAAGCCCAGAAGCTGCTCCTTGGTCTCGGCGAACGGACCGTCCAGCACCAGCGGCGGCTCGCGGTCCTTGCGCAGGGTGGTGGCGGCCGTGGTCGGCATCAGACGGGCGACGGGGCCTAGCCGGCCGTCGCGCGCCAGCTTCTCCTGGACGACGCCCAGCTTCTCCATGACGCCGTCCTCGTGCGCCTTGGACCAGCCGCAGATCACATCCTCGTAGTTGTAGCAGAGTATGGCGTAGAGCATGGGCGATCCTCGTCTCTCATCCCTAGGACGGCGAACTATGCCCGCATCCGACATCGGCTCTAGACAATTTTAGAGACGCCGCAGCCGCCGGCGAACGGGCTCGTCGTAGAGCTTCAACACCGCCCAGGCGAACGCAAGGATCACCGGGATAGCCACCGCCGCGAAGCCCAGTGGATAGCCGTGGCCGCCCAAGGCGCGGAACAGCCGCAACATCAGCTCCCAACCCAGCCAGTGCAGCGCGTAGAGCGGGTAGGAGATCGCGCCGGAGACGCGGGCCAGCCTTCCCTGGAGGCCGCCCGGATCACGCCGCCCAGCCAGCACGATCAGCGGAAAGACCAGGCTCATGCAGACATAGTCGTAGACCCAGTTCAGCGGCGTCCACGGGAAGCACAGGATGGCGGCCAGGATCAGGGCCAGCAGCCAGGCGGGCGCCGTGAAGCCGGTGAACGGCTGGATCCGGTAGCAGCCCCAGCCCAGCAGGAACGAGAACACTGTCCGCAGAAAGCTGATCACGAACGTCGCCCGGTCCCAGCCGGTCAGAACCCCGCCCATCCCATGGGCGATATAGGCCATCACCGGGATCAGCAGCACGATCATCAGCACGTGCCCCATGACGCCCAACCGCCGGATCGGGAACCACAGCGCCCCGACCACCAGCTCGAAGAACAGCGACCAGGCGGGCGGATTCAAAGGGAAAATCGGCGCGAAGCCCGGCTCCTCGGCCCATAGCCGGGGGACCATGAGCAGGCCGAGGACCAGCCACTCCGGCACGCGCTCGCGATGCTGGATGATCACCGTCGCGCCGGCCAGCATGGTCAGGGCGATCAGCGGCCACAGCCGCACCAGCCGCTGGCGCAGGAAACCCCGCCAGCCGATCTCGCGCCGACCATAGGCGTGGGCCAGCACGAAGCCGGACAGGCAGAAGAAGAAGTCGACGGCGAGGTAGCCGTGGCTGACCAGCCATGGCCGGCCGGTCCAACCGCCGATGTGGTAGAGCATGACGCCCACGGCCGCGACGCCGCGCAGGCCGTCCAGCGCCTCGTACCGTCGTCCCGACTCGTAAGCCTGCAAAACGCCGTCCCCCCATCCTTGCTTAGCTGAGGGGTTTCTCCAGCAGCAAGGCCTTGGTCAGGAAGGCGCGATCCTCGCCGATCAGCTTCAGGCCCGCCTCGGCGAACAAAGCCACCAGATCGGTCTCGGCATAGCTGCCATAGTACGGCTCGTGGAAATAGACCGGGAAGGCCTCCAGCAGGCGCGCTAGGTCCGGCGTGTCGGAGGGCTGCACGGAGTCGACGAAGACCAGCACGCCGCCGGGTTTGAGCACCCGCGCCAGGCTGGCCGCCACGACGGGCCGCACGCGCGGCGGCAGCTCGTGGAAGAGATAGACGCAACTGACCGCGTCCAAAGAGGAATCCCCAAACGGCAAGGTTTCGGCATTGGCCTTGATCCCGCCCGCGCCCGTCCGCTTGCGAGCCTGCGCCAGATAGGCTTCCGAGAGGTCCAGGCCCGCGATCGCGGCGCGCGGGAAGGCCGCCTTCAGATCCTTGAGGAAAGCGCCCGAACCGCAGGCCACATCGATGATTTTCGCGTCGCGATGATCGCGGCCGCGCCAGTGTTTCGCCAGCAGCGACAGGCCGCGCCGCCGCATGGCTCCGGCCGTGCCGGAGAACAGCGCCTCGACCTGGGCGTCGTAGCGGCGCGCGCTTTCCGGCGTGAACCAACCGCCCGACTGAAAGTGAAAGTTCTGGCGATAATAGCTTGGATAAACTTGACTATTGGTCTCGTCGCGCACCTCGACGCCATCGCCGCGCCGACGCCGCTGGTCGACCTCGAAGGCGTCGGCAATGAGATCAGCGGCCTCGCGCACGGCGGCCGAGGGGCGGACCGGACCGTCCTCAATGGCGGGGTAGAGGCCCGCGGCGACGTCGCGGGCGTCCTTTTCGAACGCCTCCAGATAGGCGCGGCGCAGGCCGCCTTTGGTCGGCGGCGCGGCCGTTGGCTCGAAGCTTCGCGCCTGCTCGCCCTGGGTCGGCCGGGTCATGGAGCGGGCCAGCGAGCCCGTTGCTGTCCACCAGGCCGCCTTGACCGCCGCCCTGGCGCGTTGGCCTACCGCGTCGACCGCGAAGGCGGACCGCCTGCGTCGCTCGTCCATCCTTGGTTCCCCATGGGCCTCAGCGCGTGAAGACCCCGACCAGCTCAATATGGGGCGACCAGACGAACTGGTCCACCGGCAGCACCTTCTCCAGCCGGAAGCCGGCGTCGACCAGGGCGCGGGCGTCCTTGGCGAAGGTGCCAGGATTGCACGAGACGCTGACCACCTTGGCGACCTTGGACTTGGCGATCTCGACCGTCTGCTCGGCGGCGCCGGCCCGGGGCGGGTCGATGACCACGACGTCGGTCTTGGCCATCTCGGTGCTCAGCATCGGGCGCTTGACCAGGTCGCGGGCCTCGGCGGTGATCGGCTTCAGGCCCGACGCCGCGCCAAGGGCGGACTTCAGGGCGGCGATGGCCGGCGGGCTCATCTCGGCGGCGTAGACCGCGCCGATCTCGGCCAGGCGGAAGGTGAAGGTGCCAACACCGCAATAGAGATCGGCGATCCGTGACGCGCCCTGGGCCTGGGCGACGGCGAATTCGACCATGGCGCGCTCGGCGGCCGGCACGGCCTGCAGGAAGCCGCCGGGCGGCAAGGCGACCACGGCGGGGCCCAGCCTCACCATCGGTTGGCGCGCGCCATAGACGGTCTCGCCCGCCAGGGTCACCCGCGCGAAGTCGCCCTCGCTGGCCGCCATGGCCGCGCGCATGCGAGCGTCCGCCGACAGCCCGCCGCTCTTGCGCTCGACCCCGGTGACGTCGATGTCGAGGCCCGTGGCGGTCAAGGTGACGTGCAGGGTCGGAGCCGACTTCGGATGCTCCAGGAATGGTTCGGCCAACCGCGCCAGGGCCGGAAAGGCCGCGACCAGGCGCGGATCGGTGACCGGGCATTCCTCGATCGGCACGAGATTCCAGGAGCGCCGCTCCTTGAAGCCCAGCAGCGCGCCCTGCCCTTTGGCGCCCTTGCGGGCGTGCAGCGCCACGCGGCGGCGCGAGGCCGGCGGCGACGCGAAGGTTGGCAGGATCTCTGTCTCCAGGCCTTCCATCGACAGCTGGATGCGGATCTGCTCGGCCTTCCAGCCCAGATAGGGCTCCGCCGCCCAGTGCTGCAGCGCGCACCCGCCGCAATGGCCGAAATACTTGCAGGGCGGCGTCACGCGGTCGGCGCTGGCGGTCAGGATCTCCACGACCTCGCCGCGCGAACCTTCCATCCGCGCCCGCACGGTTTCGCCCGGCAGGGTCAGGGGCACGAAGGCTGGCTTGCCATCGTCGAAACGAGAGAGTCCGTCGCCTTGCGCGCCGATGGCGGTGATCATCATGTCTTGCATCGCGCGTCCATACCCTAAAACCGGGGCTTGAGCGCGGGCCGCGAACGATTTTCAGTGCGATATCAGTGAAGCTGAATAGCCCCGTCAGCGATCGTTCATGTTGGCGATGTCACACCCTACATAACGGATGGGCCTCGGCGGCCCGGCGCGAGCCGGACGCCCACAAAAAGACAAGCTCTCTTATGACCATGACCGCCTCAACGCGCAGGACTCCGATGATCAAGACCGTTCTGGGCGTCACCGCCGCCCTCGTTTGTGGCGTGCTGACGCCGACCCTGGCCTCGGCCCAATCCTACGGCTCGCAGCCTTACGGCTCGAGCTACGGCGGGGCGTACAACAATCAGGGCTACTATTACGACCAATGCCAGCGCTCGACGACCAACCGCACCACCGGCGGGGCCCTCGCTGGCGGCGCGATCGGCATGGCGCTGGGCAGCGGCATCGCCGCCCGCGGTCACCGCACCGACGGCTCGGTCGTCGGCGGCCTGCTGGGCGCTGTGGTCGGCGGCATGGCCGGCAAATCCTCTGCGGCTTGCACCCCGGGCAGCAACATCGCCCCGCCGCCGCCTCCCCCGCCGCCGCGCGCCTACAACGACGGCTATGACGACGATTACCGCCCGGTCCCCTACGATCAGGTCCGTCGCGACGCCCAGCGCGACAGCTACTACGAGCAATCGTATGAGCATCGCGACGGCTACCGCGTGAACGACCGCGTCGGCGGTCGGGCCGACGTCAACGGCTGCACCCTGGCCGAGAGCCCGATCTACCTGCCGGACGGCCGCGTCCAGAAGCGCTTCGTGCGCGTCTGCCCGGACGGCAACGGCAAGTACCAGGTCGTCGACTAAGTCACCGACCTAGCTTGTGTGGAAGACGATCGGCCGCCCCTCCTCCTTTAGTGGAAAATGGGGCGGCCGATTTCGTTTCAGGCCTTGGTCGCCCAGACCAGCCGCTCGACCTGGCCGTCGCCGCCGGTGATCGGGCTTTCGGTCAGGCCTTTGACCGTCCAACCGGAGGCTTCGAGGAACTCCACGACCTCGCGCTCGCAACGGGCGATGATCTCGGGATCCTTGACCAGCCCGCCCTTGCCGACGAAGTCGCGGCCCGCCTCGAACTGCGGCTTGATCAGCGCCACCAGGTCCGCGCCCGGCCTCGCTAGGCCCAGCGCCATCGGCAGGGCCTTGGTCAGGGCGATGAAGCTGACGTCGCTGACCACCAGAGTCGGCGCGGTCGAAATCACCGTCTCGTCCAGCGCCCGGGCGTCGACGCCCGACAGGTCGATGACGCGCGGATCGTCCCTCAGCTTGGCGTGCAGCTGATCGCGGCCAACATCGACCGCGAACACCCTCTCGGCGCCGCGCGACAGCAGGACCTCGGTGAAGCCGCCTGTCGACGCGCCGACGTCGAGCGCCAAGCGCCCCTCCACGACGATGGGCCACAGGTCCAGCGCGTGGACCAGCTTCAACGCCCCACGCCCGACCCAAGGATGGGCGGCCTCGGCGACGATCTCGGCGTGCTGGTCGACCGTATCGGCCGGCTTGGTGATCAGCTTACCATTGACCGTGACGAGGCCAGCCTCGACGGCCGCGCGGGCCTTGGCGCGGCTGTCGACGACACCCCGCTCGACGAGCAACAGATCGATACGCTTGCGGGCCACGCGGCCTCCTCGAAAGTTCAGACCGCCGTCTAGCATGGGCTTGCGGCCCAGGTCTCTTCGGGTTCAACTGAACGCCGATCACCGGCGCATCAGACGCTGGCCATTTGACTGAGCGTGGCGAGACCACGCTTTGGGGGAGAGAAACCGATGCGATTCACCCGTCGCGGCCTGCTGGCCGCATCCGCCGCCGTGGCGGCCGCATCTTCAGTGGAGGCAACGCCCAAATCGATGTCCGCACCCGCGCCCTGGACTCCCGACGCCACAGAGCTGGCCGGCCGTATCCGTCGCAAGGAGGTCAGCGCCGCCGAGGTGGTCGAGGACGCCATCCGCAAGGCCGAGGCCCTGCAGCCGCAGGTCGGCGCGATCGTCACCTCGGACTTCGACCGGGCGCTCGCCAAGGCCAAGGCCGGCCAGCTGTCGGGTCCGTTCGCCGGCGTGCCGTTCATGGTCAAGGACCTGGATCCCTATAAGGGCCTGCCCACCCGCAACGGCTCGCGCAGCGGCCTGCGCGCCCCGCCCGAGACCACCCAGACCCCATATGTCGACGCCTTCGACGCGGCCGGCTTCGTGGTGATCGGCAAGTCGGCGACGCCGGAATACGGCTTCCTGCCGACCACCGAACCGATGGGCTTTCAGCCGACCCGCAATCCCTGGAACACGGCCCGCTCGTCCGGCGGCTCCTCGGGCGGCGCGGCGGCGGCCGTGGCCTCGGGCATGATCCCGCTCGCCCACGCCACCGACGGGGGCGGCTCGATCCGCATTCCGGCCAGCAACTGCGGCCTTTTCGGCCTGAAGCCCTCGCGGGGCCGCATGTTGCAAGGCCGTCCCGTCGCGCGCGGCCTCGACATCTCGGTCTCGCACTGCGTCTCGCACAGTGTCCGCGACTCGGCCGCCCTGTTCGCCGCCACCGAACGCACCGGCGCCGACGCGGTGTTCAAGCCGATCGGCGTGGTCTCCGAGCCGCTGAAGAAGAAACTGAAGATCGGGCTGGTCATGGCGACGGGCACGGGCGTCACGCCCGATCCGGAGGTGCAGACCGCCGTCAACAACGCCGCCAAGCTGCTGGAGAGCCTGGGCCACAAGGTCGAACCGACCGCCTGGCCCATGGACGGCGCCCAGTTCGGCCAGGACTTCACCGTGCTGTGGGCCAGCGGCGCGGCCGAACTGGTCGCCGGGATCGGCAAGGCCATCGGCCACAAGCCCGATTCCAGCGTGCTGGAGCCCTTCAGCCTGGGCATGGCTGAACTGGTCGGCCAACTGCCGCAAGGCGCCCTGCCCGCCGCCATTGAGCGCCTGAACGCCAACACGAAGGCCTATGACGCCTGGCTGACCAAGTACGACGTCATCCTCTCGCCGGTGCTGGGCAAGCCGCCGGTCGAGTTGGGCTATGTCGCCGGCTGGATTCCGTTCCAGGAGCTGCAGTCCCGACTGACAACCTATGTCGGCTACACCCCGGTCCAGAACGTCGCCGGCGCGCCGTCGATGAGCGTGCCGCTGCACTGGACGCCGGACGGCTTGCCGGTGGGCGTCCAGCTGGCCGGCCGCGCGGGCGGCGAGGCGCTGCTATTCCAGCTGGCCTATCAGCTGGAGGAGGCCCAGCCGTGGGCGCACCGCAAACCGCCGGTGAGCCTGTAAACCAAGAGGGCCCGCATCAACCGATGCGGGCCCTTCCTTCTCGCGGCGGACGCCGAGAGATCACCCCTCGACGAACACCTTCTTGAGGTCGTTCTTCATGATCTTGCCATTGGCGTTGCGCGGCAAGGTCTCGTGCCAGAAGACGATCTTCACCGGCACCTTGAAGGCCGCCAGGCGGTCGGCGACGAAGGCGCGCAGCTCGGCCTCGGTGGCTTCCGCGCCCGGCTTCAGGGTGACGACGGCCGCCGGCTCCTCGCCCAGGGTCTTGTGCGGGATGCCGACCAGGGCCGCGTCCATCACCGCCGGGTGATCGTAGAGGCAGTTCTCGACCTCGATGCAGTAGATGTTCTCGCCGCCGCGGATCAGCATGTCCTTGGCGCGGTCGATGATGAAGCAGAAGCCCTCGGCGTCGAGGCGCGCCAGGTCGCCCGTGCGCACCCAGCCGTCGACGAAGGTCTGGCTGGTGGCTTCCGGCTTGTTCCAGTAGCCGCGCACGACCTGCGGGCCCTTGCACCACAGTTCCCCGACCTCGCCGATCGGCAGCTCGCGATAGGGAGCCTCCACGGTCATGATCTTCAGGTCGGTGACCGGCACGGCGGGGCCGCACGAGTCGGGACGGTTCTCATAGTCCTCGGCCGAATTGGACGTCGCGGTGGCCGAGGTCTCGGTCATGCCCCAGCCGTTGCCGGGCGCCGCCTTGGGCCAGACTTCCTTGATCTTGCGCACCAGCTCCGGGGCCGAGGGCGCGCCGCCATAGGCCACGGCCTCGATGGACGAAAGGTCGTACTTCTCGCGGTTGGGATGCTCGATGATCTGCCAGGCGATCGTGGGCACACCGCCCATCGAGGTCAGGCGCTCGTCCTGGATCAACTGCATGGCCTTGTCGGGATCCCACTTGCGGATCATGGCCAGCTTGGCGCCGCCGAACAGCGAAGGGTTCAGCACCGCGAAACAGCCCGTGGCGTGGAAGAACGGCACGGAAATCAGCGAGCCCTTCTGCGGCAGGCTGGGATCAGGCTCGGGCGGGGCCTCGCCGCGACGCAGGAAGCTGCGCGCCCCGGCGGCGGCGGCGGCGAAGATGTTGCTGTTGATGTTGCGATGGGTGCCGATGGCGCCCTTGGGCTTTCCCGTGGTGCCGGAGGTGTAGAAGATCGTCGCGTCATCGTCCGCCGCCAGGGGCGTGGTCGACAGCGGCTTCTCCTCCAGCCCGGCCCAGTCGTTGGGACCGCCGATCACCGCCTCGAGGTGGATCACGGCCGGGTGGCTGATCTCCTCGGGAGAGCGGCTGACATAGACAGTCCGCAGCTCGGGACAGTTGTGCAGGTGCTCGGTCAGGCGCTCATAGCGTTCGACATCGACCACGAGGACCGAGGCGCCGGAATCGAGCAGGCCATATTCCAGCTCCGCGCCGGTCCACCATGCGTTCAGCGGCGTGACGATCGCGCCCAGGGACAGGCCGGCATAGAACGCCACGGGCCATTCGGGCAGGTTGCGCATGACGATGGCGACCCGGTCGCCCTTCTGAACGCCCTTGGCCGCCAGCTCCGCCGCGAAGACGGTGACGGCCCGATAGAAGGCCTCGAAACTGACGCGCTCATCCTCGTGGACCATGAAGATCTTGTCGCCGTGGGTGCGGCCCATCAGCAGGGTCTCGCGCAGGGTCGGCGGCGCGTGCTTCCAGACCCGGGTCTTCACGCCCCGGATCTCGATCTCCTCCATCTCGCCGGGGGTCCCGGGCTGAGTGATCAGGGCATAGGCCTGTTGGACGGACATCGCTGGCCACGGAACGGACGCGGTGACGGGGGCGGCCTGGCTCATTCTACTCTCCCGGTTAGGTGTCGCGCCCTGTTTGATCGAGCGCGTTCGCCGACCAGAGAGCACAGCCGCAAGCCGGATGCAAACGTCCGTTTGACCCTAGGAGAACATTGATAACCTAGACGCGCGATACGGGCCTGGACACCATGCTTTCGAGGGGCGATGACCTAGCGTCATTTCCCGACTTCGGAGCGCCGCCTTGGCCGAATCCCTGCTGTTTCCCGATCGCGAATTCGCCGCTTTCCTGTTCGACATGGACGGCACGGTCCTGACCTCGATCGTCGCCGCCGAGCGTGTTGTGGGCGCCTGGGCGCGGGAGCATGGCCTCGATGTCGACGCCTTCCTGCCCACCATCCATGGCCGTCGCATGATCGAGACCTTGCAGGCCTTGGCCCTGCCCGGCGTCGATCCCGAGACCGAGGCGCGAGCCATCAACGCCGCCGAGATGGCCGATGTCGACGGAGTGGATGCCATTGACGGCGCGAAGGCGTTTCTGGCCGCCCTGCCCGACGATCGCTGGGCGATCGTCACCTCGGCCCCACGCGAACTGGCCAAGGTGCGGCTGGCGGCGGCGGGCCTGCCCCTCCCCGCCGTGCTGGTCACGGCCGAGGACGTCGAGCGCGGCAAGCCGGCGCCCGATTGCTTCCTGCTGGCGGCCCAGCGGCTGGGCCATCCGATCGAGGACTGCCTGGTGTTCGAGGACGCCCCCGCGGGCATCGCCGCGGCCGAAGCGGCCGGAGCCAGCATCGTGGTGATCACCGCCACCCACAGCCATGCGCTGGAAACGCCGCATCCGGGGGTGACGGGCTATGGCCCCTTCAGGACGACGGCTTCCGGGGCGCTGAGCTTCTAAAAAATGCTTGTCATCCCGGCCGTAGCGAAGCGGAGAGCCGGGACCCAGGGGCCGGCGCACCGCGGTTGCCCCTGGGTCCCGGACAGCCTCTACGAGGCTTCCGGGATGACAAGATGGGATGTTGTCAGCCCACCGACTCCAACCGGCTCAGCGCCGCCTGGAGCTTGGCCTTGGCGGCCTCGGCCTCGGCCAGGCGCTCGCGATTTTCCTCGACCACCTCTTCCTTGGCGCGGGCCAGGAAATCGGGATTGCCGAGCTTCTTGTTGACCTTCTCTATCTCGCCGGCGTGACCGGCGATCTCCTTGGTCAGGCGCGCCTTCTCGGCCGTCAGGTCGATGAAGTCGGCGATGGCCAGGGCGCCGGTGGCCTCGCCCATGACGATCGGAACCGAACCGGCCGGCGAGGCCTCGGCCTCGCGGAGGCTGTCCAGACGGGCCAGGGTCAGCAGCAGGTCGCGGTGACGGGCCAGGCGAGCCTTGGTCTCCGCGCCGGCGCCGACGATGCTGAGCGCCGGCTTGGCCGACGGCGGCACGTTCATCTCGGCGCGGATCGAGCGAATCTCGCCGACCGTCTCGACCAGCCAGCCGATCTCGGCCTCTGCGTCGGCGTCGATCCAGCTGTCCGGCAGTTGCGGCCACTGGGCCGAGATCAGCATGGAGTCGCGGGCCGGACCGAACACGGCGGTCTTCTGCCACAGCTCCTCGGTGATGAACGGCATCACCGGGTGCAGCAGCTTCAGGATCACATCCAGCGCCCAGGCGGCGGTGGCGCGGGTTTCGGCCTTGGCGGCGGCGTCATCGCCGTTCAGGATCGGCTTGGCCAGTTCCAGGTACCAGTCGCAGAACACGTTCCAGACGAAGCGGTACAGGGCGCCGGCGGCCTCGTCGAACGCCGGGGCGTCCAGGGCCTTGGTCACCTCGGCCACGGTCTTGACGGTCTCGCCGCGGATCCACTTGTTGATCGGCTGCTGCACGGTCGAAGGATCGAAGCCCTCGATACGGACGCACTCGTTCATCTGGGCGAAGCGCGAGGCGTTCCACAGCTTGGTGCCGAAGTTGCGATAGCCCTCGATGCGTTGCTTCGACAGCTTGATGTCGCGGGCCTGGCCCGACATCGCCGTCATGGTGAAGCGCACCGCGTCGCAGCCCAGCTCGTCGATCAGGATCAGCGGATCCATCACGTTGCCCTTGGACTTGCTCATCTTGGCGCCCTTCTCGTCACGGACGAGGGCGTTGATGAACACCTGCTTGAACGGAACTTCGCCCATGAAGTGGATGCCCATCATCATCATCCGAGCGACCCAGAAGAAGATGATGTCGAAGCCGGTGACCAGGGTGCTGGTCGGATAGAACCTGGCGAGGTCGGCGGTCTTCTCCGGCCAGCCCAGGGTCGAGAACGGCCACAGGGCCGAGCTGAACCAGGTGTCGAGGACGTCTTCGTCCTGGCTCAGGACGACGTTCTCGCCGAACTGGGCCTTGGCGGCGGCGTAGGCGGCCTCCTCGGTTTCCTCGACGAAGATCGCGCCATCCGGCCCGAACCAAGCCGGGATGCGATGGCCCCACCAGAGCTGGCGCGAGACGCACCACGGCTCGATGTTGCGCAGCCATTCGAAGTAGGTCTTTTCCCAGTGCTTGGGTTCGAAGACCGTTTCGCCCTCTTCCACCGCCTTCAGGGCCGGCTGGGCCAGGGTCTTGGCGTCGACGTACCACTGGTCGGTCAGGAAGGGCTCAATGACCACGCCCGACCGGTCGCCGTGCGGGACCATGTGCTTGGTCTTCTCGATCTCCTTCAGCCAGCCCTCTTCCTCGGCGCGGGCGACGATGGCCTTGCGCGCGACGAAGCGGTCCATGCCCTGGTACTCGGCCGGAACAGCCTCGTTGAGCTTGGCTTCGACCGTCAGGATGTTGATGACCGCCAGACCCGCGCGCTTGCCGACTTGGAAGTCGTTGAAGTCGTGGGCCGGGGTGATCTTGACCGCGCCCGAGCCCTTGGTCGGGTCGGCGTAGTCGTCGGCGACGATCGGGATGCGGCGGCCGACGATCGGCAGGGTCACGAACTTGCCGACCAGGCCCTTGTAGCGCTCGTCGTCGGGGTGAACCGCGACGCCGGTGTCGCCGAGCATGGTCTCCGGACGGGTCGTGGCCACGACGATGTAGTCGCGGGTCTCGTACTCGGTGGCCTTGCCCTCATCATCGAAGGCGATCGGATGCTGATAGGTGACGCCGTCGGCCAGCGGATAGGCGAAGTGCCAATAGGCGCCGTCGACCTCCTTCTGCTCGACCTCGAGGTCGGAGATGGCGGTCTGGAACTGCGGGTCCCAGTTGACCAGGCGCTTGTCGCGATACAGCAGGTTCTGCTTGTAGAGCTGGACGAACACCTTGCGGACGGCGGCCGACAGGCCCTCGTCCAGGGTGAAGCGCTCGCGCGACCAGTCGCAGCTGGCGCCCAGGCGGCGCAGCTGGTTGGTGATGGTCCCGCCGCTCTCGGCCTTCCATTCCCAGACCTTGGCCACGAAGGCCTCCCGGCCCATGTCGCGGCGGCCGATATTGCCGGCGGCGGCCAGCTGGCGCTCCACCACCATCTGGGTGGCGATGCCCGCGTGGTCGGTGCCCGGCAGCCACAGGGCGGCCTTGCCGCGCATGCGGTGGAAACGGGTCAGCACGTCCTGCAGCGTGTTGTTCAGCGCGTGGCCGATGTGCAGGCTGCCCGTGACGTTCGGCGGCGGGATCACGATGACGAACGGCTCGGCGTTCGGATCCTCGCTCGGCTTGAAGGCCCCGGAGGCCTCCCAGGCGGCGTACAGGCGGGGTTCGACGGACTTGGGATCGAAGGTCTTTTCAAGCATGGCGGAGCGGATATGCCATCTGCGGCCCGCGCGGGGAACCGGCGGGCCTGGATTTGTGGGGTAATTCACAACGAGAAAGGCGGCCGCCGCGGCGACCGCCTCGATTTTTCGAAGATCGAGCGCGTTTAGCCGCGACCGCGGGCGATGCGCTGTACTTCTTCCTCGACCTTGGTCTCGACGATGCGCGGCAGGTTCTGGTCCAGCCACTCCTTGAGCAGCGGGCGCAGCAGCTCGCGGACAACGTCTTCCAGCGTGCGGCCGTCCTTGGGCATCAGCAGGGCCGAGCTCAGGCTGCCGAAGGCGCTGGCGGCGGCCGAGGCGGCGTGGTCGCCGACCAGGTTGTCGGCCATTTCGTCACGGTTGAACGCCGGCGCCGAGGGCGGCGGAGTGTAGACCGGCTCGGGCGCGGGCTCTGGCGGCGAATAGACGTCGATGTCGCCGACGGTCTCCAGCGGCGGCAGCTCGGGCTCCGGCTCCGAAATGATCGGATCGGTCAGCTCGAGGATGTCGTCGTCGAACGATTCGGGCTCGGGCTCCGGCGGCGGAGGCGGCGCGGCCTCGGCCGCAGGCTCCGCCGGCGCGTCATCCTCCGAGATGATGCGCCGGATGGAGGCGAGGATCTCCTCCATCGTCGGTTCTTGAGAGCTCTGATCGGACATGTGCGGGGCCGTCGTAAAGGGTACGAATCCTTGCGCGCCCTAGGACACGCTTGGCCGCGATGGTGCAGACTTACGCGTGTTAAGCAAGCGTAAGTCCACGCCTGAGCGGAATCGACGCGGAGTTAAGGCTACTTGGAGGTCGCCACGCTGGTTGAAGAGGGCAACTTCGTCGAGGGCGCGCCGATCTTGTCGATCGCCTGAACCACCGGCTCCCACGGCACCCAGCCCACGCTGTGCGTCACGCGGCCGTAGGAAACCTTGGGATCGTAGGCGGTCGTGCCCGTCGACAGCTTGCTGACGTCCAGCTGGCCCATGGCCTGCAGGACGATGGCGCTGGCCACGTATTCGTCGCGACGGGCGCTGACCAGGGCCAGTTCGGCGTTCGACAGCTCCAGCTGGGCGTTCAGCACGTCCAGCGTGGTGCGCAGGCCGACCTGCTGCTCCTGGCGCACGCCTTCGAAGGCGATGCGGGTGGCGCGGACCTGTTCCTCGTTCGAACCCAGCTGGGCGCGCGAGGCCAGGAGGTTGCTCCAGGCGTTCGAGACTTGCTGGATCGCGGTGCGCTTGGCGCTTTCCGTGGCGCTGCGGGCGGCGTTCTCGCGCTCCGTAGCGGCGCGGACCTGCGAAGTCGTCAGGCCGCCGGTGAAGATCGGCACCGAGGCGGTGACCGAACCCGAGACGGTGCGCGAATAGTCGTCGAACTGGCTGCCGACGCCAGCGCTGCGACCGGCGTCGAAGCCGAGGCCGGCGCGGGCCGAGATCGTCGGGCGATAGCCGGCCTTGGCCACCGCCACACGGGCGGCGGCGGCCTCTTCGTTGTACTGGGCCGAGGTCACGCCCGGATTGGTCGTCTGGGCGGCTTCGAAGGCCTGGTCGACCGAGGCGGGCAGCAGGCCGGCCAGGGTCGGCTCCGGCGCCAGATCGCCCGCCGTCTGACCGACGACGGCGGCGTAGCCTGCGCGGCTGACCTCGAGTTGGGCCTGGGCGCCCGACAGGCCTGCCTTGGCGGCCGCCAGGCGCGCCTGCGACTGGGCCACGTCGGTGCGGGTGATCTCCCCCACCTCGAAGCGGGCGTTGGATTCGTCGAGCTGGCGCTGCAGGACCGCGACGTTTTCCTTGGCGATGCGCAGGCGTTCCTGGTCGCGGCGGACGTCGACATAGGCCTGGACCACGTTGACCAGCACGCTCTGTTCGACCGAGCGCAGGCTTTCGCGGGCCGACAGCACGTCGGCCTCGGCGGCGCTGAGCGTCGCGCTGGCGCGGCCGCCGGTGTAGAGCGGCTGGGTCACCGAGACCGTGGCGCTGCTGCCCGAGGACTTGACCGTGGCGCCGGAGCCGGCCGGGTTGACGTTCGCCCCGGTCACGTCCAGCACGGCGCCGACCGTCGGGCGGAAGCCCGTCTTGGCCTGCACGACGCCTTCGTCGGTGATGCGGGCGCTGGCGCGCTGCTGCTGCAGCGTCGGATTGGTCTGATAGGCCAGGGAGATCGCGTCGGCCAGGGTGTCAGCCCGAGCCTCGGAAAACGAGACGGCGGAAAACGCGCCGGCCAGCAGGCTGGCGCAGCAAGCAGCGGCCAGGAGCCCGGCCCGTCGACGGTTCGACATCAAAGTTCTATCCCCAATCCCCGCGAAGCGCGCGCTCGCCACAATATGACCGCGTGTAAGTCCAGCCGCCAGACGCCGCTAGTTAAGCTTTTTTCACGCAGACGTTGCGGCAGGCTACCGCCCAAGGGTGTCTAGAAGCTGAAACCGGCCTCGACCTCGAAACCGGCCAGCATCGGCGGCGAAGCGTCGAAGGCTTGGCGACGGCCCACGCCGTCCTCGGCGCGCAGATAGACGGCGGCCCGGCCGACCGGGCCGGTGCGCTCGATGACGCCCAGACGGCCGCCAACGGCCAGGGCGTCCTGCCAGGCCTTGGGAGCCACAGCGACCGCGCCTTCACAGATGATCACGTCGTAGGAACCGGTCGGCACGGCCTTCAGATCGTCGCCTTCCAGGCGGGTGACGACCAGGCCCATGGTCTCCAGCACGGTCGCGGCGTACGGCGCGGCGATGGCCAGGGCCTTCTCGCCCTCCCGGGGCTTGAGGGCCTGCAGCAGCTTGCCCACTTCACGCGGGCGCAGCAGCCAGCGGCCGGGCGCGTATTCGATGTCCGCGTCGGCATAGGCCAGATAGGCCTTCGAAGCCGGCACGACGCGCTCGCGCGCCACCACCCGCAGGGCGTCCTGCAGCGGCAGGTCAGTGACGTCGGCGGTGCGAATCTGGCTCTCGACCATGTTCAGCCGCGCGGCGGCGAAGTCGGTGCTCATGGAATCCCTCGAAGGACTGGACTTTCGAGCAGGCTTATAGGTCCGCGCCCGGCCGAAACGCAATGCGATCGGAAGCCGCGCTCGCTCGCCTGTCGCCCGGTGAGCGCCCTAAAAGCGTCATCGCCTTCTGAGGGCATGCTCCCAAAGATCAAAAGGTGGTCATCAGACCCCATGGCGGCGACTGTCACGTAACCTTGATTGATCAGCTTCGCCGTATGGTAAATAAGCGGCTGTCGGCGGTTCACCCGCCGAGTGGGGAGGAAGCCGGAAATCTAGGCTTCATAGGAAACCGCCATGTTGAGTGCGCCCGTTGTGATCGTGACGACGATCTGCGCTCTGATCGTGATCTATTTCCTGCCTCGCCTGACCGCGGCCGGCCGCAAGCTCTACGGACGCTATCGGCGGCGCCAGCGCGCCTTGCGGCAGGAACGGGAACGTCGGGAGCAATTGCAACGACGCGCTTAGCCGCATTGAGGCCGCAAAAGGGCGAGCTGCGGAACCAATAGCGGCGATCGGAACTGATCTGTGGCGGACCCGCGCCGCGTTCCAGCTCCTCCCCGTCAAGGTCCGCGCCATGAAGATCGCCCAAGTCACCCCGCTATACGAAGCTGTTCCGCCGCGGCTTTACGGCGGCACAGAACGCGTGGTCGCCCACCTGACCGACGCCCTGGTCGACCTGGGCCACGAGGTCACCCTGTTCGCCAGCGCCGAAGCCCGGACCAAGGCCCGACTGATCGCCGTCCGCGACCAGGCCATCCGCCTGGACCCCGCGCCGCTAAAGTCGGATCTGGCGGCCCACCTCGCCCAGTTGGCCGAGGTGCGCGCCATGGCCGACCAGTTCGACATCGTCCACTTCCATACCGACATGGTGCAATTCCCGTTCTTCGCCGACCGAGCGAAAAACACCCTGACCACCCTTCACGGTCGCTTGGACCTGAAGGACCTGCCCGCCGTCTACAAACGCTGGCCGCAGTTCCCGCTGGTCTCGATCAGCGACGACCAGCGGCGACCCCTGCCCTTCGCCAACTGGGCCGGCACGGTGCACCACGGCATGAACGCCGACATCTACGCCTTCTCCGAGAAGAGCCAGGGCTACCTGGCGTTCCTGGGCCGCATCTCGCCGGAGAAACGCCCCGACCGCGCCATCAACCTGGCCAAGCGCCTGGGCAAGCGCCTGAAGATCGCCGCCAAGGTCGATCCCGCCGACCGCGTCTATTTCGAGGACGTCATCGAGCCGATGATGCGCGGCGAGCCTCTGATCGAGTTCATCGGCGAGATCGGCGATAGCGACAAATCGGCCTTTCTGGGCGGGGCCGACGCCCTGCTCTTCCCGATCGACTGGCCCGAGCCCTTCGGCCTGGTGATGATCGAGGCCATGGCCTGCGGCACGCCTGTCGTGGCCTATGCTTGCGGCTCGGTGCCCGAAGTCATCGATGACGGTCTGACCGGCTTCATCGTCGAGAATGACGACCAGGCCGCCGACGCCATTCTCAAGGTCGAAAGCCTGGATCGAAAGCGTGTCCGTGCGCGTTTCGAGGAACGGTTCTCGTCCGAGGCGATGGCCCGCCGCTATGTCGCCCTCTACGAGCGGCTGTGCAATGGCGCGGCCGTCTATCCGTCCTTGGTCGATATGGCGGCTAGCGCATGAATTGAAGGAGGGGCCATGGAGAGTCTTGCACCGGCCATGGAGGCGCCGGTCGACTACGGCGTGACGGCGGAAGTCCGCGCACCGCAGAATCTCTATGCGCTCAAGGACAAGGACACCTTTATCGTCGCCGATGAGTTCGGGGATATCGCCGGCCAAGGCGATGGGCTGTTCCACAACGACACTCGCATACTGTCGCTCTACCGACTGACCTTGGGCGGTCGCATGCCGTCGCTTCTGTCGGCCGCGGTCGCTCACGACAACGTCTTCTTCACCTGCAACAGCACCAACCAGGCCCTGCCCTATCCTGGCGAACGGATGGGGCCTCCCGGCGTGCTGCACATCGAGCGCAAGCGCTTCTTGTGGGGCGAGCGCCTGTTCGAGCGCATTCGCTGCGTCAACTACAGTCGCGACACCGTGCTGCTGCCGATGACCATCGAGTTCGACGCCGACTTCCGCGACATGTTCGAGGTGCGCGGCAGCCATCGCGCCAAGCGGGGAACCAAGGGGCCGCCGCATATCGACGGCCGAAGAGTCGCCTTCAGCTATCTCGGCCTCGACGACGTCGAGCGAACCTCGGTCATCGCCTTCTCGGACGCGCCGTTCCGCCTCTCGGCCCACAGGGCCGAGTTCATGTTCTCGCTGCACGCCGAGGGCCAGACCGAGCTCTATATCGAGATCGGCGTGGTCGACGGCCATATTCCCAGCCGCGAGCGCTTCCGCGACGCCGCGGCCCACGCCCGCTGGGACATGCGCGCCCGCCGCCGGCATGGCGCGCGGCTGAACAGCTCCGGCCGCCTGTTCAACGAGTGGCTGGGCAAGTCGCGAGCGGATCTGGCCCTGCTGACCACCCGGATGGAGACCGGCCCCTACCCCTATGCCGGCATCCCCTGGTTCTCGACCGCCTTCGGGCGCGACGCGATCATCACCGCCTGGCAGATCCTGTGGTTCGAGCCGTCCCTGGCCAAGGGCGTACTGCGCTATCTGGCCGCCCATCAGGCGCAGGAGCGCTCGACCTTCCGCGACAGCGCGCCCGGCAAGATCATGCACGAGACCCGCAAGGGCGAGATGCCCGCCTTGGGCGAGGTGCCATTCGGCCGATACTACGGCGGGGTCGACACCACGCCGCTGTTCGTGGCCCTGGCCGGCGCCTACCAGGAGCGGACCGGCGACGACAGCCTGATCGACGAGCTATGGCCCGCGCTGGAAAAAGCCATGCACTGGATCGAGAACGACGGCGACAGCGACGGCGACGGCCTGATCGACTACGCCCGCGGCCAGGACAGCGGCCTGTCCAACCAGGGCTGGAAGGATAGCGAGGATTCCGTCTTCCACACCGACGGCCGCTATCCCACGGGGCCCATCGCCCTTGTCGAGGTGCAGGGCTACGCCTTCGCCGCCTATCGCGGCATGGCCCGCCTGGCCGAACGACGGGGCGAGATCGGTCAGGCCGCGATCTGGAAACAGAAGGCCGAGACGCTGCGCGAGAAGGTCGAGGCGCTGTTCTGGATCGAGGAGCGCGGCTTCTACGGCATCGCCGTCGACGGCCAGGGCCAGCTGTGCCGGACCCTGTCGTCCAATCCGGGCCATCTGCTGTTCTGCGGCCTGCCCTCGCCCGAGCGGGCCCGCAAGGTCAGCGACCAGTTACTATCGGCCAGCTTCAACTCCGGCTGGGGCGTGCGGACCCTGGCCACCGGCGAGGCCCGGTTCAATCCGATCAGCTACCACAACGGCTCGGTCTGGCCGCACGACACGGCCCTGTGCGTCATGGGCCTGTCCCGCTACGGCGAGCGCGACGGGGTGGTGAACCTGACGGCGGATCTCTTCGAGACCGCCAGCCGCATGGGCATGCGCCTGCCTGAGCTCTTCTGTGGCTTCCCGCGCTCGCCGGGCGAGCCGCCCGTGGCCTATCCGGTCGCCTGCCTGCCCCAGGCCTGGGCGGCGGGGTCGGTATTCATGATGTTGCAGGCGTGCCTGGGGATCACCATCGACGCCAATCGCGGCGAGATCGTCCTGGTGGACCCGCGCCTGCCGATCGGCATCGATCGTCTGGCCGTCGAGCGCCTGCGCGTCGGCGCCCTGACCGTCGACCTGATCTTCGAACGGCAGGGCGAGCGCGTCGCCGTGCGCACCGAGGGCGACGTGCCGCTGATCATTCGGTCCAAGCCCTCGTGGGACTGAGGCCTGGTTTGAGCTCTTCGAAAGTCTTCGCAGGCGGCCTCGACTTGCCACGACCAAACATCGTCGATCGCAAGTCTGGAAAGAGTGGCTCCGCG